>NZ_CP061091.1:1402500-2047500 GCF_017654485.1 Roseomonas marmotae
TTACGGGCGGCTCAGGCCTGCTTCAGCGCGATCAGGCTCTTGCGGACCTTCTGGCCGCGATGGATGCGGTCCTCGATGAAATCGGCCTGCCCCCAGCGCACGGCGCGGCCCAGCGCCTGGGCGTCCTCGCTGAAGCGGGCCAGCATCTCCAGCAGGGCCGGCTTGTTGTTCAGGAAGATGTCGCGCCACATGTTCACGTCGCTGGCGGCGATGCGGGTGAAGTCCCGGAAGCCGGAAGCGGCGAATTTCAGCACCTGCTCCTGCGTCTCCTGCGCCAGGTCATCCGCCGTGGAGCAGATGGTGAAGGCGATCAGATGCGGCAGGTGGCTGACGATGGCGACCACCTTGTCATGGGTGGCGGCATCCATCGTCTCCAGCATCGAGCCGGCGCGGCGCCAGAACTCCGCCACCTTCTCCACCGCGGCCGGATCGGTGCCGGCGGGGGGCGTCAGGATGGTGTAGCGGCCCTCGAACAGGGTGGCGAAGCCGGCATCGGGGCCGGAATGCTCGGTGCCCGCCATGGGGTGGCCGGGCACCAGATGGACATGGTCCGGCAGCAGCGGCAGCAGGTCCCGCAGCACGGAGCCCTTGGTGGAGCCGGTATCCGTCAGCACCGCCCCCGGCGCCAGATGCGGGGCGATGACGCCCATGACATTGGCGAAGGCCCCCACGGGCACGCAGAGGATGACGGCGTCGCAGCCTTCCACAGCACGCGCGGCGTCGATCTCCACCACATCGGCGATGCCGAGTTCCTCTACCCGCGCGGCGACACCGGGACCGCTGTCGCAGGCGACGACGGTGGCGGCGAGATCGCCGCGCTCCCGCGCCACGCGGGCGATGGAGGAACCGATCAGTCCCAGCCCGATGATGCAGAGGCGGCGGAAGACGGGCGCCTTCTCCTGGACCTCACCCATGCGCGAAGGCGGTCAGGGCATCGATCACCATCTGGCATTCCTCGGCCGTGCCGATGGTGATGCGCAGGCACTGCGGCAGGGAATAGCCGCCCATGGCCCGCACGATCAGCCCGCGCTGCTTCAATGCCGCATCAGCCGCGCTGGCACGTTCCGGCGCGCCGAAGTCCACCAGGATGAAGTTGGTATGGCTGGGCCAGACCTTGATGCCGGCGGCTTCCAGCGCCGCCACCACCTTGCCGCGCCACTCGTTGTTATGGGCAACGGACTTCGCCTCCCAGCCTTCCTCGGCCAGCGCCGCCACGGCGGCGGCCTGGGAGGCGGCGGCGACGTTGAAGGGGCCGCGCACGCGGTTCAGCGTGTCGATGATCTCCGGCGAGGCATAGCCCCAGCCCACGCGCATCCCGCCCAGCCCGAAGATCTTGGAGAAGGTGCGGAGCATGATGGTATTGCCCGCGGCATCCACCAGCTTCGCGCCGGCGTCGTAACCGGGTTCGGTGACGTATTCGGCATAGGCGCTGTCCAGCACCAGCAGCACGTCGTCCCGCAGCCCGGCGCGCAGGCGGGCGATCTCGGAGGAGGGCAGCAGCGTGCCGGTCGGGTTGTTCGGGTTGGTGATGAAGACGATCTTCACCCGGGGGCCGGCGGCGGCGGCGATCATGCCATCGATATCCGCGCGCATGTCCTTCTCGGCCACCTTCAGTACGCGGCAGCCGGCATAGCGGGCGGCGATGTCGTACATCATGAAGCCATAGGCGGACATGACGATCTCGGTGCCCTCGCTGCCATAGGCCAGGCAGAGATGGGCGATCAGCTCGTCCGAGCCGTTGCCGCAGACGATGCGGGCGGGGTCCAGCCCGTATCTGGCGCCGATGGCCTGCCGCAGCGCCGTGGCCCCGCCATCGGGGTAGCGATGCGCTTCCCGCGCCGCCTGCGTGATGGCCTCGATCGCCTTGGGCGGCGGGCCGAAGGCGCCTTCGTTGGAGGAGAGCTTGATGATCCGGTTGACGCCCGGGATCTTCGATTCGCCCCCGACGTAAGGCTCGATCGTCAGGATGGAAGGGCGGGGCTGCACGGTCATGCGGGCATTTCTTCTGGCTCGGGCTCGGCATAGGCGCCGAGGATCTGGATATGCTGGAAGGGCAGGCTGGTGAGGCGCGGGTCCTCGGCGGTCACGAAGCCCTCGACCTCCACCAGCGCCATGGGGGCGGGCAGTTCACGCCGCAGCACCCGGCGCGGCGGCAGGCCGATGGCGGCGAAGGCGCTGGCGATGCGCGCCCGGCTGTGCTCGGCCTCCGGCTCCAGCCGGATCAGGGTGCGGTCACGCCCGCTGGGCTCCGGCTCGGCTAGGGCGATGGCGAAGGCCTGGGGCTCGGGGCTGTCGCGCTCGGCCAGGAAGGGCAGGCCGGCCACCACCTGCAGGCGGGGCGCCTCCATCTGCGTCCACCAGGCGGCCTCGGGGGCTTCGCCTTCCTCCGGCGCGGCGAGGATGCCGATGCTGGCCTCGCCTGAGGCCACGGCGGACAGGACGCGGGAAGGGGTGGGGTTCAGCTTCATCGGCGTCAGCAGGCCGAAATGGCCGCGCGCCAGCCGGGTGGCATTGGCCTCCGCACTGCCATGCACCGCCATCGAGAGGGGGGCCTGCTGCGCCAGGGAGGATGTGATGATGTCACGCCAAAGACGCACCAGGACAATGCGGGGCAAGGGGCTGTCATGGCGCGCCAGCAGGCGGCGCAGGATCATGGCCTCCCGTGCCGGGCGGAAGCGGGAGCTGCTGCCCTTCACCCGGCTGGCCGCCATCTGGGCCGAAAGGGCGGCGCGCTGCATCAGCAGGTCGTGCATCGCGCTGTCGATGCGGTCGATCTCCGCGCGCAGGGCGGAAAGGTCCGGCGGGGCCGTGGGGGCGGCCTCGGGGATGTCCCGGGAGAGGGACGGGTCGGCCGGGGGGGAGGGGGCGGTCTGGGTCTGATCGGGCATGGCGGCAGGTCAGCAATAATCCCCTCCTGCCTCCACGCCAAGCTGCTTGGCGTGTTGGCGCTCAGCCGGCGATGGACCTGCGGCCCCGGCGATCCTATTCAGTAGGAAGGCATGACCCACTCTCCCGCGTCCCAGACCGATCAGAAGCCCGCCTTCTCCGCCGAACCCACGGCGGCGCTGCGTCATCAGGGCGTCACCTTCCCCGACGGGTTGGCGCTGGACTGCGGCGCCGTCATCGCGCCCCTGACGGTCGCCTACCGTACCTATGGCACGCTGAACGAGGCGCGGAGCAACGCGATCCTGATCTGCCACGCCCTGACCGGCGACCAGTATGTAGCGGAGCCCAGCCCCGTGACCGGCAAGCCCGGCTGGTGGGAGGCGGTGGTGGGGCCGGGCAGGCCGGTGGATACCGACCGCTTCTTCGTCATCTGCGCCAATGTCCTGGGGGGCTGCATGGGCAGCAGCGGACCCCGGGAGATGATGGTGGATGCCGAGGGCAGGACCCGCCCCTGGGGCACCGATTTCCCCAGCATCACCATCCGCGACATGGTGCGGGCGCAGAAGCGGCTGGTGGATCACCTCGGCATCCCGCGCCTGCTGGCGGTGATCGGCGGTTCGATGGGCGGTATGCAGGTGCTGGAATGGGCGGCGGACTTCCCGGAGATGGTCTTCGCGGCCGCGCCCATCGCCACCGCACCGCATCACAGCGCGCAGAACATCGCCTTCCATGAGGTCGGCCGCGCCGCCATCCATTCCGATCCGGACTGGAAGGGCGGCCGCTACTGGGAGGATGGGCGCATCCCCGCGCGCGGCCTCTCCGTCGCGCGGATGGTGGCGCATATCACCTACCTCTCGGAGCAGGCGCTGAGCCGGAAATTCGGCCGCCGGCTGCGTGGCGCATCGGCTCTGACCTTCCTAGAGGATGTTTTCGAGGTCGAGAGCTATCTTCGCCACCAGGGCAGCACCTTCGTCCGCCGCTTCGACGCCAACAGCTATCTCACCATCACCCGCGCCATGGATTACTTCGACCTGGCGGCGGAGCATGGCGGCAACCTGGCGGCGGCCTTCCGCGGCACGCGCACGCGCTTCTTCGTCGCGAGCTTCGACAGCGACTGGCTCTTCCCCACCAGCGAGAGCCGCGCCCTGGTGCGGGCGCTGAACGCCGCCGCCGCGAATGTCTCCTTTGTCGAGATCGCCTCGGACAAGGGGCATGACGCTTTCCTGCTGGACGAGCCGGAATTCCACGCGGCGCTGGGCGGCTTCCTGCGCGGGGCGGCGGAACGGGCCTCGGCATAAGCAACGCAGGCGTTACCGTTTGTTGAAAACCAAGTAACCTTGTCGGCGTTCTACCGTCACAACGAACGGTACGCGCCACCTCCGTCTTCCGGGACCGGCGCGTCAGCCGAATCAAGGACGGAGAAATCAGATGTCCATGAAGAATGCTCTGGCTGCTGCTGCTGCCGTGCTGGCGGTAGGTGTGGCCTCGCCAGCCTTCGCCCAAGGTGGCGCCAATAGCGGATCCGGCGGCGATACCAATATCGAGAATTTCGAGCGCCAGTCGCCGCATGCGCCTCCTACCAACAACGGTATTCCGCAGATCATCGACAATCGGGACGGGTCGCCGGTGATCCGCTACCGCGGCCCGCAAGGCCCTGGCATGCAGGAGGGTGGCATACCCCGCATCGTCGATAATCGCGGGGGCGACCCAGTGATTTCCTATGGCGGCCAGCCGGTCCCCGGGGACACCAATGACAGCAGCGGCATGCAGACCGGCGTGACGGGCGCCCGCAACCCTGGCATGCAGGGTGGCGCCATGAACCAGCGCGGCATGCAGGGCGGGGCCATGCAGAACGGGGCCATGCAGAACGGGGCCATGCAGAGCTCCATGGGCTTTTCCGCCCAGGTCCAGCCGCTGCTGAGCCGTGCCCGCACCGCGCTGCAGCGCGGCCAGTACAGCACCGCGGCCTCGACGCTGGAGCGGGCCGAGACGGAGATGCTGAACAGCGGCGTGCAGGGCACCGACCAGACCCTCCGCATGGTGAGCGAGGCACGCTCCGCTGCCTATAAGCGCGACCGGAGCAGCGCGCTCCAGGCGCTGAATTCGGCGATGCAGCAGACCGGCGGCTGACGCGGCCGGCGGTTATTTCCCAGTGAGGCGGGAAGGGCGGGCCGGATGGCCCGCCCTTTTTCCACGCCCGCCGTCAGGGCCTCGCCCAGCCGCGCTCAGGCAGGTATAGGACGGGAATCTCCGCAGCCGGATTGCATCGCCCGTGCCCGATACCAGCCCCATCCGCTATGTCGCCAAGAATATGCGGCTCGATCTGCGGCTGATCGCGGAGATGATTCCGCCTGGCGCGCGGGTGCTGGATATCGGCTGCGGCGACGGCGCCTTGCTGGAGCACCTGACGCGGGAGAAGGGCGCCGATGCCCGCGGCATCGAGATCGACATGGCCCAGGCCACCGCCGCCGTGGCGCAGGGCCTGGCCGTGATCCATGGCGATGCCGATAACGACCTCGCCTTCTATCCGGATGGCGCATTCGACTATGTCGTGCTCTCCCGCACGCTGCATGCGGTGGAGAAGCCGCGCGAGGTGCTGCGGCAGATGCTGCGTATCGGCCGTCATGCCATCGTCTCCTTCCCCAATTTCGGGCATTGGGAAGTGCGGCTGAAGCTGCTGCTGACCGGCCGCATGCCGATGACGGAAACCTGGGGCCGTCCCTGGCACGAGACGCCGAATATCCACCCCTGCACCATGCTGGACTTCTTCGACCTCTGCGAGGCCGATGGCTATACGATCGAACGCTGGCTGGCGGTGGATGAACGGGGGCTGAAGGCGCCGTGGAAGCGGTCGGTGTGGCTGGCCAACCTGTTCGGCGAGCAGGCGCTGTTCCAGCTCCGCCGCGCCGGCTGAACCGGCGCCGCTCCTGGCCTCAGGCCGCCATCCGGCGGGCCGCGGCGTCGCGCACCAGGGCGTTGATGGCCTGGGCCACCAGCGCCGCGGCATCTTCCGAGCCCATCTCGATGCAGCAGCGTTCCGCGTGGCCCAGCAGGCGCAGCACGGAGGAAAGATCACGACGGGCCTGCTCGGTCCAGAGGACCGCGGCGATCGGGGTGTCCATGGGATTCACCGGTGACAGATATCGGGGTGGGCGGCGGATTATACGAATCCGCCTGTGACAGCCAGCAAAATCCGTAACTTGTCAGCTATTGTCCAAGGTCACGCTCAGGTTCCCGAAATTGCTGCCGTCCAACGTGAGCGACAGCAGGGTCAGGGCCTCGGCCACATGGCGCGCGGCATCCTTCGCGCCCATGGCGCGGCATTCCGACTCAATATAGCCGAGCATGAGCAGCAGGGCGCTCCGGTCGATGCGTTGCTGCTGATCTTCAGGGAAGCAACTGTCCGCCATGGACGTCTCTCCCCGGCGGACCGTGCCGCCGTATCATGAAACGGTTATAATTAACATCACGCTTTTGTGATCTAGGCTTTGCCTCAAAGAATCGCAAGAGCATTCTCCGGCCCGAAGGGCATAGCCAGGACGCGGGGCTGGTCATAGCCTGGGACATGAATTGCCGGGGACCCACCGCGATGCGCCTGCTGCCGATTCTCCTGACTCTGCTTCCGTCTCTCGCGACTATGCAGCCGGCCCTGGCAGGGCCGACGCTGGAAGGGGTCAGGGCGCGTGGCGAACTGGTCTGCGGCGTCAATACCGGTGTCGCCGGCTTCTCCGCGCCGGATGCGAAGGGTGAATTCCAGGGGCTGGACGCCGATTTCTGCCGCGCCATCGCCGCCGCCACCCTGGGCGACGCCGCCAAGGCCCGCTTCATGCCGACGACCTATCAGACCCGTTTCGTCGCGCTGCAATCGGGCGAGGTGGACGTGCTGGCACGCAATGTCACGCAGACGCTGAGCCGAGATACCGCGCTGGGCTTCAACATGGCCGGCGTGAACTTCTATGACGGCCAGGGCTTCATGGTGCCGAAGGCCTCCGGCATCCTGGCGGCGAAGCAACTGGACGGCGCCACCGTCTGCGTCCTGCCCGGCTCCACCAGCGAGTTGAACCTGGGAGACTGGTCGCGGCGGGAGAAGATCCAGGTGCAGCCGGTGGTGCTCAGCTCGATGGATGAGATGACGGCCGCCTACCAGTCAGGCCGCTGCGATTCCATGACGACCGATGCCTCACAGCTCGCGGCGCTGCGTGTCTCGGCGCTGCGCGCGCCGGCGGACCATGTGATCCTGCCCGAGCGTATCAGCAAGGAGCCGCTGGGCCCGATGGTCCGGCACGGGGACGAGCAGTGGCGCGACATCGTCTTCTGGACCCTCTCCGCCATGATTGAGGCTGAGGAGATGGGCATCACCCGGGCCAATGTCGTGGAGATGAAGGCCAGCACCGACCCCAATATCCAGCGGCTGCTAGGCGTCACCCCCGGCTTCGGCAAGGCGCTGGGCCTGCCGGAGGACTGGGCTTTCCAGGTGATCCGCCAGGTCGGTAACTACGGCGAGAGCTTCGCGCGCCATCTGGGCGATGGTTCTGCCATCGGATTGGAACGAGGTCATAATAACCTCTGGACGCGTGGCGGATTGATGTACGCACTGCCGCTCCGCTGATCCGGACGTGGCGGCAACAACAAGAGGCTGAAAAGGAGGCTATCGCTATGGCACGACTGGCCCTGGTTACTGGCGGGCAGCGCGGCATCGGTGCCGCTATCAGCGAGGAATTGCTGAAGGCAGGCCGCAGGGTGATCGCCTCCTATGCCGGCAATGACGCGGCGGCGGCGGAGTTCACCAGCCGCACGGGCATCCCGACCATCAAGTTCGACGTGTCTGACTTCGAGTCCTGCAAGGTGGCGATGGAGAAGATCGAGGCCGAGCATGGCCCGGTCGAGATCCTGGTCAATAATGCCGGGATCACGCGCGACGGCACCATGAAGCGGATGGACCGCGGGATGTGGGATGCCGTGATCGATACCAATCTCGGCTCCTGCTTCAACCTGGCCAAGCTGGTCTGGGATGGGATGAACGCGCGGAAGTTCGGCCGCATCGTCAATATCGGCTCGATCAACGGCCAGGCTGGTCAATATGGCCAGGTAAACTACGCCGCCGCCAAGTCCGGCATCCACGGCTTCACCAAGGCCCTGGCTCAGGAAGGCGCGCGCTTCAACATCACCGTCAATGCCATCGCCCCTGGCTATGTGGATACGGAGATGGTGCGGGCGGTGCCGGAGGACGTGCTGCAGAAGATCATCGCCCGCATCCCGGTCGGGCGTCTCGGACATGCGGTGGACATCGCGCGCGGTGTCTGCTTCCTGACCGCCGATGATGCCGGTTTCATCACCGGCTCCACCCTCTCCATCAATGGCGGCCAGCACATGTATTGATACGAGGCCGGCTGGCGCGGGTGGTGTCCTGCCACCCGCGCCGGCGATTTCAGCGGGTCGCGGCCTGATCGGAACGGTCGCCGATGGCGCGGCTGGCGGCCCAGGACACCAGCCAGACGATGATGGCGCCCATGAAGGCCGCCCAGAAGCCGGAGACGCGCATGCCCGGCATCAGGCCGGCCGTGATCGCGAACATGAGGGCATTCACCACCAGGGTGAAGAGCCCCAGCGTGATGACGGTCAGCGGCAGCGACAGCAGCGCGATCACGGGGCGGATCAGCGCGTTCACCAGCCCGAAAACGATGGCGGCGATGAAAAGATTGATAGGGCCCGTGAAGCTGATGCCGGAAATCAGCAGTTCGGCGACCCAGAAGGCAACAGCGGTGATGAGGGTGCGGACGAGGAAGCCCATGGCGGAAACCCCTTTGTGGCTCTCCGCTCAATGCTCCGCTCGTGGTAAGGTTGCCATGCCGGCATGACACGACATGATATCGCCGGCTGCGGTGCCCTTCTGCTCTGGGCCTTCCTGGGGGTTTTGGCACGGATGGCGGCCGGAATCCCGCCCTTGCAACTGACGGCGATGGGCATGGCCGTGGGGGGTGGGCTTGCCCTGGCCGTGGTGGTGGCGCAGGGGCGGCTATCATGCCTGCGGCAGGGCGGGCTGGCCTGGGCGCATGGCGTCGGCGGGCTCTTCGGCTACCACGCGCTGTATTTCGCCGCCCTGGCCCTGGCGCCGGCGGTGGAGGCCAACCTCCTGAACTATCTCTGGCCGCTGCTGATCGTGCTGCTTTCGGCACCGCTGCTGGGGATGCGCCTGGGCATGGCGCGGCTGGCAGGGGTGGCGCTGGGCCTGTCCGGCTGCGCGCTGTTGCTGGGCAATGGCGCCGGCTTCCCGGTGGGCGCGCTGCCCGGCTTCCTCTGCGCGGCGGCGGGGGCGCTGGTCTGGGCACTCTATTCCGTCACGGCCCGGCGCATGTCCGGTATCCCGACCGAGGCGGTGGCCGGCTTCTGCCTGGGCGCGGCGCTGCTGGCCGGACTGGCGCATCTGGCCTTCGAGCAGACGGTGCTGCCCGATGCGCGGCAGGGCCTGGCGGTGCTGCTGCTGGGGCTCGGGCCGCTGGGGGCCGCCTTCTTCCTGTGGGATGCCGGGATGAAGCGGGGAGACCCGCGCCTGCTGGGCGTATTGGCCTATGCCGTGCCGGTGGCCTCCACCCTGCTGTTGCTGGCGGCGGGGGAGGGAACGGCGGGCTGGCGGGTGCTGGCCGCGGCGCTGCTGGTGACCGGCGGCGGCCTGCTGGCGGCCTGGGGTGGCGGGCAGGGCCGGCACGCGGCCCCCGCCGCCGTCTCCTAGAACGGAACCCGGCCAGGTGGAACTGGCCTGGCCGGGTCGGGATACACGCTAAACAAGACGCTATGGCGGATGAGGCAGGCCAGGCGGCCTGCCGCCGCTTCAGATGTCCTCGTCGAAGCCCGCGTCGTCGAAGCCACCATCGGCGGCCGCGTCATTGCCCCAGTTACCGGCGCCATCGGTCGGCGCGGCATCCTGGTAACCGGTATCCTGCGCCGGATCGGTCCAGGGGCTGGAAGCGGGCACCGCCTCCTGCGCGAAGTCGCCGGCAGCGCCGGCGGCGCTCGTCGCCGCCTCGGCCGCGCCGCCGGAGAACATGCCCATCAGCGCATTGCCCAGCACCATGCCGCCAGCCACGCCGGCCGCGGTGGTCAGGGCGGAGCCGAGGAAGCTGGGGCCACGCCCGGCCTGCATCATGCCGGGGCTGGAGCCCATGGGCGGCTGGATCGGCTCGGGGCGCGGCGTCATCGGCGCCGGGCGCTGCTGCCCGCCGCCGAACATCCCGCCGAACAGCCCGCCTCGGCTCTGCTGCGACGCCTGGGCCTGGCGCTGGGTGTTCTCCAGCTGCCATTCCAGTTCCTGGATGCGGTTCTGCGCCTGGACCAGCGCGTGCTCCTGCACGAAGGCGGTCTGGGTCAGGCGGTAGCGCGCTTCCGGATAACGGGCGAACAGGTCACCAATCAGCTGGTCGGCCTCCGGATCGACCGGCGGCAGCGGCGGGCGGGACTGGACGGCAGGCACGCTGCTGCCACCCCAGGGAGACGCGGCCTGCTGGGGAGCGGCCACACCCGCCATGCGCTCGACAAAGGCGGAAATGATGCGGCGTTCTTCTTCGGTCATGTCCCATCCCCTCGCGGGGCCTTTCCAGGCAAATTTCGATTCGCGGCGGATCAGGGTATCCGCCCCGCATCCCGGCACTTGGCGCAGCGCGTGGCTGACTTCAAGCGGAGATTAAATCCCAGCAATCTTTTGTTAAGATAAAGCTAGGCGCTCATCGCCATGCCAAGCCGCCGCCACTCGATCAGCGGGCAGCGGTCCATCACCACGATCAGGCCCGCATCCCGGGCACGGGCCGCGGCCTCGGGGTGAATGATGCCCAGCTGCATCCAGACGCAGCGGGCACCCAGGCGGATGGCCTCATCCACCACCGGCCCCACTTCCTCGCTGCGGCGGAAGATATCCACCATGTCCAGCGGCGTGGCCTCGGCCAGCGAAGGCGCCACGACCGAGCCGTGCAGCACCTGCCCCGCCAGACCTGGATTGACCGGCGTCACGTCGAAACCCCGGTCCACCAGGAAGGCCGCCACGCCGAAGGACGGACGCGAAGGATTGGCGGAAGCCCCCACTACCGCGATCCGCCGCGTGTTCATCAGCAGGGCCCGGATGGCCTCGTCACTCATTCCATCGGCGGACATGCGTGAATCAGCCCTCCCGGTCGCGATGCAGGATACGCAGGGTTTCGGGTGCCAGCGTCAGGTCGTAGCGGCTGCCATCCGCGCGCGTCGCATTTTCGATCTTCCACAAACCGTCGTCCAGTTTCGCCGTCTCATAACGCTCGAAACCCTCGCGCTTCAGCACCTCGCCGATGCGGGCGGCTTCCTCGATATTGGCCAGCCGGTTCTCCGTGCTCCGGGGGATGATGGCGTAGTCGTCCGGCGTCACGCGCACGTCGCGGCGGGTTCCATCAGGGGCCACGGCATCGTCCACTTCCCAGAGGCCGTCATCCATCTCGATCCCGCGCCAGTCGCGGTAGCCCTGGGCGCGCAGCACTTCGGAGATGCGGCTGGCCTCGGCTTCAGTGGGGCGGCGGTCGGCGCCGTATGCAGCGGGAACCAGGGCGGGGACGGCCAGAAGGGCGAGGGCGAGACCTGCCGCGGCCATAGGGTTCTTCATCAGGGCGCCTCCGTGCTTCGGCTCATGCACGGTAGGAACTTGGCGCGGCGGGGAAGGTTCCCCGCCGCCGCCCTGGCCCGCGTCAGTCCCAGTCTTAGTAGATGACGACGCCGCGGATGCTCTCGCCGCGGGTCATGAGGTCGAAGCCCTCGTTGATCTGCTCGAGCGGCATGGTGTGGGTGATCAGGTCGTCGATGTTGATCTTGCCGTCCATATACCAGTCGACGATCTTCGGCACGTCGGTGCGGCCGCGCGCGCCGCCGAAGGCCGAGCCGATCCAGCGCCGCCCGTCACTAGCTGGAAGGGCCGCGTGTGATCTCCTTGCCCGCCTCGGCCACGCCGATGATTGGTCGAGACGCCCCAGCCCTTGTGGCAGCATTCCAGCGCCTGGCGCATCAGCGTGGTATTGCCGACGCATTCGAAGGAATAATCCGCGCCGCCTCCGGTCAGCTCCACCAGATGGCCGACCAGGTCGCCTGGATCTCCTTCGGGTTGACGAAGTGGGTCATTGCCGAACCTGCGCCATCGCCTCGCGCCCGGGGTTGATGTCGACGCCGACGATCATGTTGGCGCCCATCCTGGCACCTGGATGACGTTCAGGCCGATGCCGCCCAGGCCGAACACCACCACATTGGCGCAGCCTCCACCTTGGCCGTGAAGATCACCGCGCCGATGCCGGTGGTGACGCCGCAGCCGATGTAGCAGACTTTGTCGAAGGGCGCGTCCTCGCGGATCTTGGCCACCGCGATCTCCGGCAGCACCGTGTAGTTCGAGAAGGTGCTGGTGCCCATGTAGTGGTGCAGCGGCTTGCCGTTGCAGGAGAGCGGCTGGTGCCGTCGGCATCTGCCCGGCCCCTGCGTGACACGGATCTTCTGGCACAGGTTGGTCTTGCGGCTCAGGCAGTAGTCGCATTCCCGGCATTCCGGCGTGTAGAGCGGAATGACATGGTCGCCCTTGCGCAGGCTCTTCACCCCCGGGCCGACATCGACCACCACGCCCGCGCCCTCATGCCCGAGGATGGCCGGGAAGATCCCCTCCGGATCGGCACCCGAGAGCGTATACTTGTCAGTGTGGCACAGCCCGGTGGCCTTCACCTCCACCAGCACCTCGCCCTCCCGCGGCCCTTCCAGGTCCACTTCCTCGATCGAAAGCGGCTGGCCCGCCTCCCAGGCAACCGCGGCGCGTGTCTTCATTGCAAGGAAACTCCCAGGGGCTGTCGGCCGCATCACTGCCATGGCTTGTCCAGGGCGGGAAGGGTGGACATCTCTGCTCCATGCGCATTCCCTTTCTCTCCCGCCAGCCCCGCGTCGCCATCGTGCGGCTGGCGGGCGTCATCGCCGCCCGGGGCGGCCCCGTGGGCGGCCCCGCCCTCAATATCGAGCATCTCGGTCCCATCCTGGACCGCGCCTTCGCCCTGAAGCGGCTGGCGGGGGTCGTGCTGCTCATCAACTCGCCCGGCGGCTCGCCCGTGCAGTCGGCACTGATCGGCGCCCGCATCCGCCGGCTGGCGGAGGAGAAGAAGGTGCCCGTGATCGCCTGCGTCGAGGATGCGGCGGCCTCCGGCGGCTACTGGCTGGCCTGCGCGGCGGATGAGATCGTGGCCGATGGCGCCAGCATCGTCGGCAGCATCGGCGTGATTTCCTCCAGCTTCGGCTTGCAGGACCTGATGGAACGCTGGGGCGTGGAGCGGCGGCTGACCACGGCGGGCGGCCAGAAATCCTTCCTCGACCCCTTCCGCCCGGTGGATCCCGAGCAGCAGGCACGGCTGGAGGAACTGCTCTCCTCCATCCATCGCGAGTTCAAGGATTGGGTGCGGTCCCGGCGCGGCACCAGGCTGACGGCGGCCGAGGATGAGCTTTTCACCGGCCGCTTTTGGACGGGGCGGGAGGCGCTGCCGCTGGGGCTGGTGGATCGCCTGGGCGAAGTCTCCTCGGAGATCCGCCGCCGGTTCGGGGAGAAGGTGCGGGTGGTGCGCTTCGGCGCCCGCAAGCCGCCGCTGCCGATGCGGCTGCTGGGCGGCGGCGCGGCGCTGGCGCTGGACCATGCCGCCAGCCTGGCCGAGGAACGCGCGGCCTGGAGCCGTGTCGGCCTCTAGGCCCCGGTCTTGACACCGCCCCATGCTGGGGCGGCAATCCCCGCAGCAGTTTCCAAGGAGTGCGAAGGCCATGGACACCCATATTCCAGGCACGGATACGCGGCTCGACAAGCTGGCCGAGATCGCGGTGCGCGTCGGCCTGAACCTGGGCGAGGGCCAGGAGCTGGTGATGACCGCCGGCCTCGACAGCCTGCCGCTGGCCCGCAAGATCACCGAGGCCGCCTACAAGGCCGGCGCCTCCCTGGTCACCACCATCTTCGCGGACGACCAATCCGCCCTGGCCCGCTACAAATACGCGCGGGATGAGAGCTTCGACGTGGCACCCGTCTGGATGTACGAGGGCATGGCCGCCGCCTATCGCTCGGGTGCCGCGCGGCTGGCCATCGTGGGCGACGACCCCAACCTGCTGGCCGGCCAGGACCCCGAGAAGATCGCCCGCGCCAACCGCGCGCGTTCCAAGGCCTACCGACCGGCGCTGGAGCTGATCACGGCCTCCGCCATCAACTGGTCGCTGGTGCCCTTCGCCAATGCCGCCTGGGCGCGCAGCGTCTTCCCGGATGTGCCGGAGGATGTGGCGGTGGCCAGACTGTGGGACGCCATCTTCGCCGCCACGCGCGCCGACCGCCCGGACCCCGAGGCCGCCTGGGCCGAGCACAACGCCACCCTGATGGCCAAGCGCAAGATCCTGACGGAGCGCAACTTCCGCGCCCTGCGCTTCCAGGGCCCGGGCACCGACCTGAAGGTGGGGCTGGCCGATGGCCATGCCTGGATGGGCGGCATTTCCACGGCCAAGAATGGCATTTCCTCCAACCCGAATATCCCGACGGAGGAGGTCTTCACCACGCCGCATGCGGCAATGACGGAAGGCACCGTCTCCGCCACCAAGCCGCTGGCGCATGGCGGCACGCTGATCCGCGATATCCGCGTGCGCTTCGAGGGCGGCCGCGTGGTCGAGGCCCATGCCAGCGCGGGCGAGGAGGTGCTGCGGAAGATGATCGGCACCGACGAGGGCGCCCGGCGCCTGGGCGAGGTGGCGCTGGTGCCGCATTCCTCGCCGATCGCGCAGAGCGGGCTGCTCTTCTTCAACACGCTCTTCGACGAGAACGCCGCCAGCCATATCGCCCTGGGCCAGGCCTATAAGAAGTGCTTCGTGAACGCCAAGACGCTGACGGATGAGCAGTTCACGGCGGCCGGCGGCAATTCCAGCCTGATCCATGTGGACTGGATGATCGGCTCGGCCGAAGTGGATGTGGATGGCCTGGACGTGGCGGGGAATGCCACGCCCGTCATGCGCAAGGGCGAATGGGCGCTCTGAGCCGGGAAGGGGGCGCTCAGCCCCCGACCTGCGCCACCCAGTCCGCCAGGTTGTAGTAGTTGGTGACGCGGGCGATACGGCCGTCCCGCAGCTCGAAGAAGGCGCCGGCGGGCAGGATGTAGGTCTGCCCCCGCGCCTCCGGCAGCCCTTCATCGGTGGCCAGATAGGTGCCGTGCACCGTGAACTCCGCCGCGCCGCGCCGGCCATCGGCGCTGACCATCACCACGATGTCGCGCAGTTCTTCCCGGTAATGGGCGTTCATGCGGGCCATGAAGGCGCGGAAGGCGGGCAGGCCGGTCTCGCGCGTGCCCTGGTTGATGTCATGCGCCACATCATCGGTCAGCAGGGCCAGCATGCCCTCGGCATCGCCGGCATTGAAGGCCGCGTAGTAGCGGCGGATCAGTTCTTCGGCCGCAGCCTGGGCAGTGCTGGTGGCGGACATGCGCGGGGGTGCCTTCCTTGCCGGTCTGTGGGTCGACCCTTATGGTGCGCCGCACGGCACGGCCGCAAGCCCGGGACGGCCGCTCAAACAGTGCCGGAGGGCCCGATGCCACAGATGACCAGCACCGCCACACCCGCCATCGCCAGGACGGCCAAGCCGCTGTCCTTCCAGGACATCATCCTGACGCTGCACCGTTTCTGGGCGGCGCAGGGCTGCGTGATCCTGCAGCCCTATGACATCGAGATGGGCGCCGGCACCTTCCATCCCGCCACCACCCTGCGCGCCCTGGGGCCGCAGCCCTGGCGGGCGGCCTATGTGCAGCCCTCCCGCCGCCCTTCTGACGGCCGCTACGGCGAGAACCCCAACCGCCTGCAGCACTATTATCAGTACCAGGTCATCATGAAGCCGAGCCCGGACACGGCGCAGGACCTGCTGCTGGCCAGCTACCGCGAGATCGGGCTGGACCCGCTGAAGCACGACTTCCGCTTCGTCGAGGATGACTGGGAAAGCCCCACCCTCGGCGCCTGGGGCCTGGGCTGGGAGGTCTGGTGCGACGGCATGGAAGTGGGCCAGTTCACCTATTTCCAGCAGGTCGGCGGCATTCCCGTGGTGCACCCCAGCTTCGAGATGACCTACGGCCTCGAGCGCCTGGCGATGTACGTGCAGAATATCGAGAACGTCTATGATCTCGATTTCAACGGCCAGGGCGTGACCTATGGCGATGTCTTCCTGCGGGCCGAGCGGGAATACAGCGCCTTCAACTTCGAGCATGCCGATATCGACCTGCTCTTCCGCCATTTCCGCGATGCCGAGGCCGAATGCGCGGCCCTGGTGGCGCGCAACCTGGCGCTGCCGGCCTATGATCAGTGCATCAAGGCCAGCCACCTCTTCAACCTGCTGGATGCGCGCGGCGCCATCAGCGTGACGGAGCGGGCCAGCTATATCGGCCGCGTCCGCGCGCTCGCCAAAAGCTGCTGCGAGACCTGGGTGGCCGGCGCCTGAGCGCCGCCCCCGCCGCGACCTGATTTCACCGACCGCACCTTAGGCGCCCCCGATGCCCGAACTCCTGCTCGAACTCTTCTCCGAGGAAATCCCGGCCCGCATGCAGGCGCGCGCCGCCGACGACCTGGCGCGGCTGCTGGGGGATGCGCTGAAGGGCGCGGGCCTGGAGGCGCGGAACCTGCGGACCTTCTACGGCCCCCGGCGCCTGACCCTGGTGGCGGAGCTGCCGGAGGCGACCGCGCCGGTGGAGGAGGAGATCGCCGGACCGGCGCCGGACGCGCCCGAGAGGGCCCTGGGCGGCTTCCTGGGAAAGCTTGGCCTCTCCGAGACGCAGATCCCGGAGCTGCGGAGGCGCGGCGAGGTCTTCGCCATCACGGGCGAGGGCCAGACCTGGCAGTCCGGCGAGATCACCCTCTCCATCCGCAAGGAGAAGAAGGGCGCCAAGATCTTCGCGACCCTGCGCCGGCCCCCGACGCCGACCAGCGTGCTGCTCGCCCGGCACGTGCCGGAGATCCTGCGCCGCTTTCCCTGGCCCAAGTCGATGCGCTGGGGCGGCACCAGCAGCTTCGTCTGGGTGCGGCCGCTGAAGCGCATCCTCTGCGTCTTCGAGGGTGCGGTGGTGCCCTTCTCCCTGGTGCAGGGGGAGGATGACGGCCATGGCCTCTTCAGCGACACGCTGACCGAGGGCCACCGGCTGATGTCGCCAGGCGCTTTTGCGGTGCACAATTTTTCCGACTACGCCGCGCAACTGGCGGCGCGGCATGTTGTTATCGACCCCACGGAGCGCGCCAGGCTTGTGCGTGACGGTATCGCGGCCCTGGCCGCGGCGAAGGGGGTCGAGGTGGTGCCGGATGAAGGGCTGCTGGCGGAGGTGGCGGGGCTGGTCGAATGGCCCGTTCCGCTGCTCGGCCGCATCGACGACGCCTTCATGGACCTGCCGCCCGAGCTGATGCGCACCACCATGCGCGTCAACCAGCGATATTTCGCCCTTCGCAACCCGGACGGCTCGGCCGCGCCCTTCTTCGCCCTGGCCGCCAATATCGAGGCCACGGATGGCGGCCGCGCGATCATCGCCGGCAATGAGCGCGTGCTGCGTGCCCGCCTCTCCGACGCCCGCTTCTTCTGGGACCAGGACCGCAAGCAGACGCTGGAGAGTTTCCTGCCGAAGCTGGCCTCCGTGGTCTTCCACGCCAAGCTCGGCACCCAGGGCCAGCGGGTGGAACGGCTGGAGAAGCTGGCGCGTTTCCTGGCGCCGAAGCTGGGCGCCGACCCCGCCCTGGCGGCCCGCGCCGCCAGGCTGGCCAAGGCCGACCTCGCCACCGGGCTGGTGGGCGAGTTCCCCGAGCTTCAGGGCATCATCGGCCGCTACTACGCCCTGCATAACGGCGAGGATGCGCGCGTGGCCGAGGCCATCGCCGCCCATTACCGCCCGATGGGCCCCGGCGATTCCGTGCCGACCGACCCCGTGGCCATCGCCGTGGCCCTGGCCGACAAGTTGGACCAGCTGGCCGGCTTCTTCGCGGCCGATGAGCGCCCGACGGGCTCCGGCGACCCCTATGCGCTGCGCCGCGCGGCGCTCGGCGTCATCCGCATCATCCGCGAGAACGACCTGCGGCTGGACCTGGCCGATGTGCTGGCCGAGGCTTTCTTCGGCTATCCCCAGGCTGTCGGTACCACCGCCGAGCCGGAGTTCGGCATGGCCGTGGCCAGCGAGAAGCTGAACGCCGGCTGGCAGCCGGACCCGAAATCCGCCCATCCGCCGATGGTCGCCGCCTTCGCCGCCGGGCTGATCGACTTCCTGGCCGAGCGCCTGCGCGTGCAGTTGCGTGCCGAGGGCCAGCGCCATGACGTGCTGGCCGCGACGCTCGGCGCCGGCACCGATGCCGACCTTGTGCGGCTGCTGGCCCGGACCGAGGCGCTGCGCCTCTTCCTGGAAGGCGAGGACGGTGCCAACCTGCTGACGGCTTCCCGCCGCGCCGCCAATATCCTGCGGATCGAGGACAAGAAGGACGGCCCGCATACCCCCTCCACCGACCCCGCTCTGCTGCGGGCGGAGGAGGAGCAGGCGCTTTCCGCCGCGCTGGACGAGGCCGCGCCCGCCGTGGCCGCCTCCCTTTCCGCGGAGGATTTCGCAGGGGCGATGACGGCGCTCTCCCGGCTCCGCCATCCGGTTGACGCATTCTTTGACAAGGTCGTGGTCAATGATTCCGACGCGGCGCTGCGCCGCAACCGGCTGGGCCTGCTGGCGCGTCTCAGGGCCCTGACCGACCAGGTGGCTGACCTTTCCAAGATCGAGAGCTAGAGGAACAGCAGATGCAGAAGTGGGTGTATGGCTTCGGCGCCGGCCGCAATGACGGCAAGGCCGAGATGCGCAACCTGCTGGGTGGCAAGGGTGCCAATCTGGCGGAGATGGCGTCCATCGGCCTGCCGGTGCCACCAGGCTTCACCATCACCACGGAGGTCTGCACTTACTACTACGAGCACGGGAAGCAGTATCCGGCCGAGCTGACGGCCCAGGTGGCCGAGGCGCTGGCGCGCATCGAAGAGGCGGTCGGCCTGAAGTTCGGCGATGAGGCCAGGCCGCTGCTGGTCTCCGTCCGCTCCGGCGCCCGGGTCTCCATGCCCGGCATGATGGATACCGTGCTGAACCTCGGCCTGAACGACCGCACGGTGGAGGGGCTCTCCAGGGCCTCAGGCGATCCGCGCTTCGCCTGGGACAGCTACCGCCGTTTCATCCAGATGTACGGTTCGGTCGTCCTCGGGGTCGACCATCACCGTTTCGAGGAGATCATCGAGGAGGCCAAGCTCGCCAAGGGCGTCTCCGAGGACACCGCGCTGACGGCCGAGGACTGGCAGCGCGTCGTCGCCGAATACAAGGAGATGGTGCAACAGGTCCTGGGCGAGCCCTTCCCGCAGGACCCGCAGGCCCAGCTCTGGGGCGCGGTGGGCGCGGTTTTCGGCTCCTGGATGAACCAGCGCGCCATCACCTACCGCCGCCTGCACGACATCCCGGCCGAATGGGGCACGGCGGTGAACGTCCAGGCCATGGTCTTCGGCAATATGGGCGAGGACTGCGCCACCGGCGTCTGCTTCACCCGTGACCCCTCGACCGGCGAGAACATCTTCTACGGTGAATACCTGATCAACGCGCAGGGCGAGGATGTCGTGGCCGGCATCCGCACGCCGCAGCCCATGTCCAAGGCCCGCGCCAAGCCGGGCGAGCGCAGCATGGAAGAGGCCATGCCCGCCGCCTATGCCGAGCTGGTGCAGGTCCGCGAGCGGCTTGAGAAGCACTACGCGGACATGCAGGACATCGAGTTCACGGTGCAGCAGAACAAGCTGTACATGCTGCAGACCCGCAACGGGAAGCGCACCGCCGCCGCCAGCCTGAAGATCGCCGTGGACATGGCGCATGAAGGGCTGATCGACGAGGCGGAGGCGGTCCGCCGCGTGGCGCCGGCCTCGCTGGACCAGCTTCTGCACCCGACGCTGGACCCGAAGGCGACGCGCCGGCTGCTCGCCAAGGGCCTGCCGGCCTCCCCGGGCGCGGCCTGCGGCGTGGTGGTCTTCTCGGCCGATGAGGCCGAGGCGCGCGCCGCCAAGGGCGAGAGCGTGATCCTGGTCCGCATCGAGACCAGCCCCGAGGATATCCACGGCATGCATGCCGCCAAGGGCATCCTGACCACCCGCGGCGGCATGACCAGCCACGCGGCGGTGGTGGCGCGTGGCATGGGCCGTCCCTGCGTGGCCGGCGCCGGCGGCGTGCTGGTGGATTATCACAGCCAGCAGCTCTCGGCCGGCGGGCAGCTGGTGAGCGGCGGCGACGTCATTACCCTGGATGGCGCGACGGGTGAGATCTTCCTCGGCTCCGTGGCGATGGTCGAGCCGAAGCTTTCCGGCGATTTCGAGACGCTGATGGGCTGGGCGGACAAGGTGCGCCGCCTGCATATCCGCGCCAATGCCGAGACGCCGCTGGATGCCGATACGGCCCGCAAATTCGGCGCCGAGGGCATCGGCCTCTGCCGCACCGAGCATATGTTCTTCGACCCCGCGCGCATCGGCGCCGTGCGGCAGATGATCATGAGCGAGAGCGAGGGCGGCCGCCGCGATGCCCTGGCGAAGCTGCTGCCCTTCCAGCGCGACGACTTCCGCGAGCTGTTCCGCATCATGGCCGGCCTGCCGGTCACCATCCGCCTGCTGGACCCGCCGCTGCACGAATTCCTGCCGCACCGGGAGGAGGAGCTGGTGGAGGTGGCGGAGCATCTGGGTGCCGACCTCGCCACCATGCACCGCCGCGCCGCCGAGCTGTCGGAGGCCAACCCCATGCTCGGCCATCGCGGCTGCCGCCTGGGCGTGACCTATCCCGAGATCTACGAGATGCAGGCCCGCGCCATCTTCGAGGCCGCCGTGGCGGTGGCGAAGGAGACCGGCAAGGCCCCTGTGCCGGAGATTATGATCCCGCTGGTCGCCGCCAAGAAGGAGCTGGAGCTGACCCGCGCCCAGGTGGACAAGGTGGCGAAGGAGGTCTTCGCGGAGACCGGGCAGGCCATCGAATACTTCGTCGGCACCATGATCGAGTTGCCGCGCGCCTGCCTGACGGCGGACAGCATCGCCGAGGTGGCCGATTTCTTCAGCTTCGGCACCAACGACCTGACGCAGACGACTTTCGGCCTCTCCCGCGACGATGCCGGCAAGTTCCTGCCTTATTACGTGGACAAGGGCATCCTGCCGAAGGATCCCTTCGTCTCGCTCGATGTCGATGGCGTCGGCGCGCTGGTGAGGATCGCCAAGGAGAAGGGACGGCGGGTCAAGCCCGACCTCAAGCTCGGCATCTGCGGCGAGCATGGCGGCGACCCCGCCTCCATCCAGTTCTGCGAGAGCGTCGGGCTGGATTACGTCTCCTGCTCGCCCTACCGCGTGCCGGTGGCGCGGCTGGCGGCGGCGCAGGCGGCGCTGGCCGGCGGGGTGGACCGGACCGCGTAAGCGGCCCGGCCAGGATTCAGCGGCCGGGCTGGCTCATCCAGTCCGGCAGGCTGGGGCGCAGCAGCGCCTCGCCACAGCGCAGCGCCTGCCCGGGTTCCACCGGCAGGCGCAGCAGCGCCAGGCCCAGCCCATCGCGGCCGGAGCGCATCTCGCCCAGTTCCGCCCCGTCCTCCCGCAGCACGGGCGTCCCGCGCGGCGGCAAGGGGCCCTCCACGGCCACCGGGAAGAGCCGCTTCTTCAGCAGGCCGCGGTACTTGGTACGGGCCGTCAGTTCCTGGCCCATGTAGCAGCCCTTGCTCCAGGAGATGCCGTCCAGCTCGTCGAAGCCAGCTTCCAGCAGCACCGATTTCTCGCTCTCCAGGTCCCGCGCGCCATCCGGCAGGCCGAGGGAGAGGCGGTGGCGGTCGTAATCCTCCGGCGTGGCATCGGCGGGCAGGGGCTCGGCCAGCAGGGCGCGCCAGCCGGCCTCCGGGTGCCTTGGATCCGGCGCGGCGAAGCCCTCCGGCAGCGGGGCGCCGCCCCAGCCGGCATGAACGGAAAGCTCCGGCGCCAGGGCGAGCGTCACCTTCGAGCGCAGCCGGAAGCGGGAGAGACGCTGGACCAGCATCTCCGCCTGCCCGGCTTCGACATCCAGCAGCAGGCGGCCATCCCCGGCGAAGATGAAGAAATCAGCCAGCCATTTCCCCTGGGGCGTCAGCAGCGCGGCCCAGACCGCGCGTCCCGGCGCCGCCTGGGCAACGTCGTTGGACACAAGGCCTTGCAGGAAGGTCACGCGGTCCTCGCCATCCAGGGCGATGACGGCGCGATGGGGAAGGGATGTCTGGGGCATAGGCCAGATTTGGCGTGGAGAGGCGGTGGCGCAAGCGGCTTCACGCTGCGCCTGGGCCGAAGTCGTGCTAAGGCGCCCGCGACCATGCGGATTCTTTTCATCACCTCGACCCGGATCGGCGATGCGGTACTTTCGACCGGCCTGCTGGACCATCTGCTGCGGACCCACCCCGACGCGCGGGTGACGGTGGCCTGCGGCCCCGTGGCCGAGGGCGTCTTCACCCGCATGCCCAATCGGGACGAGACCATCGTGCTGGTCAAGCAGCGTTTTTCCGCCCATTGGCTGGGGCTCTGGGCCAAGGTCGCGCGGATGCGCTGGGATCTGGTGGTGGACCTGCGCGGATCGGCCCTGGCCTGGCTGGTGCCGGCGCGCCGCCGCGCGGTGATGCAGGGTGGCCGCCGCCCCGGCCACCGGCTGCTGCATATCGCCGGCACGCTGGGGCTGGTGCCGGCACCCAGGCCGGTCGCCTGGTTCGGGCCGGAGGACATGCAGCGGGCGCGGCGCCTGCTGGGGGAGGATGGCAGGCCGCTGATCGCCCTCGGCCCCAGCGCGAACTGGGCCGGCAAGGTCTGGCCGGCGGAGCGCTTCGTGGAACTGTTCCGGGCGCTTTCCGCCCCCGACGGGCCGTTGCCCGGGGCGCGGGCGGTGGTCCTGGGTGGGCCGGGACAGGAGGAGGCCGCCATGGCAGCCCCGGTGCTGGCGGCGCTGCCCGAGGCCGTCGATCTCGTCGGCAAGCTGGACCTGCCTGCGGTGGCGGCGGCGCTGACGCGCTGCGCCCTGTTCGTCGGCAATGATTCCGGGCTGATGCATCTTGCCGCCGCGGCGGGCACGCCGACCCTGGGCCTCTTCGGCCCGACGCCCGCCAGCGAATACGCGCCGGTGGGGCGTGCCGCCCGCGCCGTGCTGGCGCGCGGCACGCCCGGCGCCGCGCCGATGGAGGACCTGCCGGTGGAGGATGCCCTGGCCGCCGCGCGCGCCCTGCTGGCGGGTGACGCGGCATGAGAATCGCGCAGATCATGGCCGGGGCGAAGACCGGCGGGGCCGAGGGCTTCTACGAACGCCTGACCATCGGCCTGCATAAGGCGGGCGAGGACGTACTGCCGGTGATCCGCCGCGACCCCGCCCGCGCCGCGCGGCTGGCGGTGCAGGGACTGGTGCCGGTGCAGCTGGGCTTCGGCGGGCCGCTGGACGTGCTGACGCGGCCGCGCCTCTCGCTGCTGCTGCGCCACCACCGGCCGCAGGTGGCCATTGCCTGGATGAACCGCGCCGCCCGGCATACGCCCAGTGGCGACTGGACGCTGCTGGGGCGGCTCGGCGGCTATTACGACCTCAAATACTACCGGCGCTGCGACCATCTGGTCGGCAATACCCGCGACCTCGTGCGCTGGATGGTGGAGAAGGGCTGGCCCGCCGAGCGCGCCCATTACCTGCCGAACTTCGCCGAGAATTTCTCCGGGCTGCTGCCGGCGGAGCTGCCGTCGACGGAGGGGGCGCCGAAGCTGCTGGCGCTCGGGCGGCTGCACAGCAACAAGGGCTTCGATATCCTGCTGCGCGCCCTGGCCCTGCTGCCCGGCGCCGAGCTGGCGATCGGCGGCGATGGACCGGAGAAGGCGGCATTGCAGAAGCTGGCACAGGAACTGGGCGTGGCCCCGCGCGTACACTTCCTGGGCTGGCGGCAGGATGCCGGGGCGCTGCTGGCGGCTTGCGACATCTTCGTCTGCTCCTCCCGTCACGAGCCGCTGGGCAATGTGGTGCTGGAAGCCTGGAGCGCGGGCAAGCCGGTGGTGGCCCTGGCCGCCCAGGGGCCTTCCGAGCTGATCGAGGATGGCCGCACCGGCCTGCTGGTGCCGCCCGAGGCGCCGGAGCCGCTGGCCAGCTCCATCCGCGGGCTGCTGGCCGACCCCGCGCGCGCCGCCATGCTGGGCGCCGCCGGGCGTGCGCGGTGGGAGGCGGAATATGCCGAAGAGCCCGTGCTGGCCCGCTGGCGCGAGACGCTGACGCGCGTGGCCGCGACACCGGGCAGGAAGGGGGGCTGAAGGGCCATGTGCGGTATTGCCGGCCTTGTCCTGCGGCAGGGGCAGGTTCCCGATGCGGCGTTGTTGCAGCGCCTGACCGGTGCATTGGCGCATCGCGGCCCGGATGGGGCGGGGCATCATGTCGCCGGCCCCGTCGCGCTGGCGCATACGCGGCTCGCCATCATCGACCTCGATACCGGCGACCAGCCGCTCTTCGCCGGGCCGGCCTCGCTGGTGGCCAATGGCGAGATCTACAATTATCGCGAGCTGCGGACGGATAACGCGCTCTCCTGCGCCACCGGCAGCGACTGCGAGCCGCCGCTGCATCTCTTCCGCCGCGCCGGGCTGGGCTTCGCCGAGAAGCTGCGCGGGATGTATGCGATCGCCATCCACGACCGCGTCTCCCGCCATGTGGTGCTGAGCCGCGATCCCTTCGGCATCAAGCCGATGTATCTGGCCGAGGTGCCGGGGGGCATGGCCTTCGCCTCCGAGGCGCAGGCGCTGATCGCGGCCGGGCTGGTGACGCCGCGCGTGCGGGCCGAGGCACGGTCGGAGCTGCTGCAGATGCAGTTCACCACCGGCGCCGAGACGATCTTCGAGGGCATCACCCGCCTGCTGCCGGGCGAGACGGTGGCGATCGGCGATGGCCGGGTGCTGGAGCGCCGCCGGCGGGAGGCCCTGCCGGAAGGCGGGCCGCTGAACATCACAGAGGCCGAGGCGCTGCGCCGCTTCGAGACCGCCTTCCGCGACAGCGTGGAGCTGCATCAGCGCAGCGACGTGCCCTATGGCATGTTCCTGTCCGGCGGCACGGACAGCGCGGCGGTGCTGGCCATGATGTCGCGCCTGAACGAGCAGCCTGTGCTGGCCTTCACCGCCGGCTTCGACGTGCCGGGTGCCGCGGATGAGCGGGCGCATGCCGCCACCATGGCCCGCGCGGCCGGCGCGAAGCACGAGACCATCACCGTCACGCGGCAGGAGGTCTGGCGGCACCTGCCGGAAATCGTGGCCGCCATGGACGACCCGGCGGCCGACTACGCCATCATCCCCACCTGGTTCCTCGCCCGCCGGGCGCGGGAGGATGTGAAGGTGGTGCTCTCGGGTGAGGGCGGGGACGAGATGCTGGGCGGCTATGGCCGCTACCGCGCGGCTATGCGCCCGTGGTGGCTGGGCGGCAAGGCGCCGCGCAGCCACGGCACCTTCGACCGCCTGCCCGGCGGGCGCGACGTGCTGCGCCAGGACCCCACCGGCTGGCGGGACGGCATGATCGCCGCCGAGGCCGCCACCGCCCTGCCGGGCCGCACCCGGCTGATGGCGGCTCAGGCGCTGGATGTGGCGGACTGGCTGCCCAACGACCTGCTGATCAAGCTGGACCGCTGCCTGATGGCGCATGGGGTGGAAGGGCGCACGCCCTTCCTCGACAGCGCCGTGGCCGAGGCCTGCTTCCGCCTCCCGGATGCGCTGAAGGTAAGGAAGGGCATGGGCAAGCTGCTGCTGCGGCAATGGCTGGCGCAGAACTTCCCGGCCGCCGAGCCCTTCCGCCCGAAGCAGGGCTTCACCGTGCCGGTCGGCGCCTGGATCGCCGATGCCGCCGAGAAGCTGGGGCCGCTGGTGGCCGCCCAGGCCGGCGTGGCCGAGGTGGCGCGGCCGGAGAAGGTGGTGGCCCTCTTCCGCGCCGCCGCCGGCAAGCGGGAGGGTTTCGCCGCCTGGCACCTGCTGTTCTACGCCCTCTGGCACCGCCGCCATATCGAGGGGCGGCGGCCGGAAGGTGATGTCCTGGCCTATCTCGGCCAGGGCTGATGGCTTAAAGCCCTGGATGAACCGATAGTCACGGAGGCGCCCGCGCATGACCAGCTTCGACCTTATCCTACGCGGTGGGCGCTGCGTGCTGCCATGGGGCGAGGAGGATGCGGATGTCGGCGTGCGCGCCGGCCGCATCGCCGCCATCGGTGACCTGCGTGCCGCCAGCGCGGCGCAGGAGATCGACTGCCAGGGACTGCATGTGCTGCCCGGGCTGATCGACCCGCATGTGCATCTGCGCGACCCCGGCGACCCGGCGGTGGAGACCATCCCGACCGGCACGAAGGCCGCCATCCTCGGCGGCATCACGGCGGTCTTCGACATGCCTAACACCACCCCCTCCATCACCAGCCAGGCGGCGCTGGAGGAGAAGCGGGCCTATGTCGAGGGCAAGGCCTGGTGCGACATCGGCTTCTATGTGGGTGCCGGCAAGTCCAACATCCCGGAGCTGGCGGCGCTGGAGCTGCAGCCGGATGTCTGCGCCATCAAGGTTTTCGCGGGCAGCAGCACCGGCGACCTGCTGGTGGAGGATGACGCGACGCTGGAACGCGTGATGCGCTCCGGCCGCCGGCGCATCTGCTACCACTCCGAGGACGAGTACCGGCTGCAGGAGCGCAAGCCCCTTTTCGCTGATGGCGGTCCGCACCGGCTGCATGCCGAATGGCGCGACGTGGAATGCGCTTTCCTGGGCACCCGCCGCCTGATGGCCCTGGCCCGCGAGACCGGCCGTGGCGCGCATATCCTGCATGTCTCGACCGCCGAGGAACTGGAATACCTGCGCGACTTCCGCGACGTCGCGACGGTCGAGGTGCTGGTGAACCACCTCTCCCAGACCGACGAGGCCTATGAGCGCCTTGGCGGCTATGCCGTCATGAACCCGCCCATCCGTGACGAGCGGCACATGAAGGCGGCCTGGGCGGCGGTGGCGGATGGCACGGTGGACTGCATCGGCTCCGACCACGCGCCTCATTCCCGCGCGGCGAAGGAGCGCCCTTGGCCGGCGACCGCCGCCGGCCTGACCGGCGTGCAGACCCTGGTGCCGATCATGCTGGACCATGTGAACGCCGGACGCCTGAGCCTGACCCGCATGGTGGACCTGATGGCCGCAGGCCCCGCCCGCGTCTATGGCGCCGTGGCCAAGGGCCGCCTGGCTGCCGGCTATGACGCCGATTTCACCATCGTCGACCTGAAGCGCAGCCGTACCATCGAGGATAGCTGGATCGCCTCTCCCTGCGGCTGGACGCCCTTCGCGGGCCAGACCTGCACGGGCTGGCCGGTGATGACCATCATCCGCGGCCAGCTGGCCATGCGGGAGGATGAGGTCCTGGGCGCCCCGACGGGCCGCACGGTGCGCTTCGACACCGGGCTCGCGCGGGGCTGACGGCTCCGCCCTTAACGCTCCGGGCGCGGGCCGCTATGGTCCGCCCTGCTATCCCTGGGGGTGATCCACGCTCCCGCCGCTGCTGTGGGGACCGGAATTGCCGGATATCTTCGACGAGGTGAAAGAAGACCTGCGGGCCGAACAGGCACGTAGGATCTGGTTGCGTTACGGCGGCATCCTGACCGGCGTGGCGCTGCTGGCGGTGGCCGGTATCGGCGGCTGGCAGGGCTGGCGTTGGTATGAGCAGCAGCAGGCCGGGAAGGCCGCGCTGACCTATCTGGAGGTGAGCCGTGCCACCGAGGCGGCGGGCGCTGATCTCAAGGCGGAAGGCGAGCGCTTCGCCGCCATCGCCCAGGACGCGCCGGAAGGCTATCGCATGCTGTCCCGCCTGCGCGCGGCCGCGCTGAAGGCTGAGACGGGCGAGCGCGATGCCGCCCTGGCCATCTGGGACCAGGTGGCGGGCGACAGCAGCGTGCCGAAGCTCTACCGCGACCTCGCCAGCCTGATGTGGGCGCTGCATGGGCTGGACAGCCATGACCCGGCGGCGCTGGATTCGCGGCTGGCGCCGCTGGTGGGGGGCGCCTGGGGCGCCTCCGCCCGTGAATTGCAGGCGCTGGTGGCGGTCCGCCGTGGCCAGCCGGCCGAGGCGAAGAAGAATCTGGAAGCCCTGGCCAATGACGTGACCGCCCCCCAGGGGGTGCGGGAGCGGGCTGGCCGGGTGGCCGCGGAATTGGGGGGCTGACGCCGATGCGGAACGGAACGGTCTGGACGCGCCGCATGGCGCTATTGGGCGCGGCCGGTCTGGTCGCTGGCTGCGATACGCTGGACGATATCTTCGGTGAGCGGAAGAAGCCGCTGCTGGGCGAGCGCCGCGCGGTGCTGCAGCCGCGCCGGAACCTGGAGGCCGACACGGCCCTGGCTGCCGAGCCGATGCAGCTACCGCCGGCCGAGACGCGGGCCGACTGGCCCGTGCCGGGCGGCAATATCGGCCATGACCCCGGCCATCTGGCGCTGCCGGGCTCGCTGCGCGAGGCCTGGCGGGCCTCCGTGGGCGATGGCAGCGGCTACCGCCGCCGCATCACCGCCGGCCCGGTGGTGGCGGAGGGCACGGTCTATGCCGCCGATGCCTTTGGCGTCGTCTCGGCCTATGACCTCGGGGGCGGCGGGCGCCGCTGGCGCTTCGACACGCGCCCCAAGAAGGATGATGTGGGCGCCGTCGGCGGCGGCTGCGCCTATGATTCGGGCACGCTCTATGTCGCCTCCGGCATGGCGGAGCTGCTGGCGCTGGACCCCGCCACCGGCCAGCCGCGCTGGCGCATCCGGCTCCCCGCGCCGGCACGCGGCGCGCCCGCCGTGGCGAATGGGCGTATCTTCATCCCGACGCTGAACAACTACCTGACCGCCTATTCGACCGAGGACGGCAAGGAGCTCTGGAACTACCGCGCCCAGAACGTGCCGGCCCTGCCGCTGGGCCTGCCCACGCCTGCGGTGTCCGAGGATTTCGTCGTGGCCGGCTTCGCCTCGGGCGAGCTGGTGGCGCTGCGGCCCGAGGATGGCCGGGTGCACTGGACCGAGAGCCTGGCCGCCGGCCGTGGCGGTCTGGGCGATATCTCCGGCATCCGCGGCCTGCCGGTGATCGACCGCGGGCGCGTCTATGCCAGCGGCATGGGCGGGCTTTCCATGGCCCTCGACCTGCGTTCCGGCCGCCGGCTGTGGGAGCGCGAGATCGGCGGCACCGAGACGCCGCTGGTTGTGGGCGACTGGGTCTTCATCATCGGCGGCACCGGCAACCTGATCGCCATCGGGCGGGAGGATGGCCGCATCCGCTGGCTGACCGAACTGAACGCGGCGCCCGGGGACAAGAAGGAAGACCCCGCCATCTTCGGCCCGCCGCTGCTCGCGGGGGAGCGTATCCTGCTGCCCTCCAGCAAGGGGGAGATGCTTCAGATCGATCCTTCCTCCGGCGCCGTCGCCGGCCGGCTGCGGCTGCCGGCGGGCAGCACCCTGCCGTGGCTGGTGGCCTCCGGCACGCTGGTCGCACTGTGCGACAACGCCAGTCTGGTCGCCTACCGGGGGGCCTGAAAGGGTGGCGAAGGGGCCCGGGCGCCCCTTCGCCATGACCGCCATGCCATCTCTGTGATTTCCCCGCCTGCCGTTCCGATGTAAAGCGCGGGCATGCTGCCTCGTATCGCCATCATCGGCCGCCCCAATGTGGGCAAGTCCACGCTGTTCAACCGTTTGGTGGGGCGTAAGCTCGCCATCGTGGACAACACCCCCGGCGTCACTCGTGACCGTAAGGAATACGAGGCGCGGATCGGTGGCCGCGATGTCATGCTGCTGGATACCGCGGGGCTGGAGGAAGCGCCTCCCGACACCGTCGCCGGCCGCATGCGCGCCTCCTCCGAGGCGGCGATCCGCCAGGCGGACCTCATCCTCTTCGTGGTCGATGCCCGGACCGGCCTGACGGCCTCGGACCGCGCCTTCGCCACCTGGCTGCGCCGGCAGAAGGTGCCGGTGCTGGTCCTGGCCAACAAGACCGAGGGCCGTGGCGGCGGCATGGCCGCGCTGGAAGCCTATGAACTGGGCTTCGGCGACCCCGTGGCCATCTCCGCCGAGCATGGCGAGGGCATCTCCGACCTCCATTCCACCATTGCCGCCATGCTGCCGGAAGAAGCGGAGGACGAGGAGGAGGACGGCAAGGACCGGCCCCTGCGGATGGCCGTGGTCGGCCGCCCCAATGCCGGTAAGTCCACGCTGCTGAACGCCCTGCTGGGCGAGGAGCGTATGATCACCGGCCCCGAGCCCGGCCTGACCCGGGATGCCGTGACCAGCGAGTTCAGCGACGCGGTGGGCCGCGTGCGGATCGTGGACACGGCCGGCATGCGCAAGAAGGCCCGCATCGTCGAGGGCCTGGAGCAGATGTCCGTCGGCGCCACCATCAATGCGCTGAAGGAGGCCGAGGTGGCGGTGCTGGTGCTCGACGCCCTGCTGGGGCTGGACGAGCAGGACCTCCGCATCGCCCGGCTGGCGGAGCGCGAGGGCCGCGCGGTGGTGATCGCGCTGAACAAGTGGGATGCGGTGGAAGACCGCGCTGCCGCCAGGCAGGGCATCGAGGACACGCTGCAGACCTCGCTGGCGCAGTTGAAGGGCATCACCGTGGTGGCGATGTCCGCCGCGACGGGCCGGGGCGTCGATAAGCTGATGCCGGCGGTGCGCGAGACCATGGAGCGCTGGAACAAGCGCGTTCCCACCGGAGAGCTGAATCGCTGGTTCGAGGGCGCCCTGTCCCGCCACCAGCCGCCGCTGGCCGATGGCCGGCGCATCAAGCTGCGCTACGCCACCATGCCCAAGGCACGGCCGCCGACGATCGTGATCTTCGGCCCCCGTGCCGAGGACCTGCCGGAGGATTACCGCCGCTACCTGGTGAACAGCTTCCGCGAGGCCTTCGACATGCCGGGGGTGCCGATCCGGCTGCAGCTGCGGGGCACAAGCAACCCCTACGTGGACCAGGAATGACAAAGGGGGCCGAGAGGCCCCCTTCGCAGTTGCGGCGCGCCCCGTTCAGCCGATCAGGCTGACGCCGTAGCTCAGCGGATTATCGCTCTGGAACACGTCAGCGGTGATCTGCTGATGCTCGGCGCTGTCGGAGATGGCGAGCATCACCTCGGCGCGCGACATGCCGTCATTCAGGTGCGACACCCAGTTGGCCAGACCATCGGCCTCGGCATCGCGTTCCAGCGCATTGTTATAGACGGCATTGACGAAATCAGCGTCGCTGAGCGCGCGCAGCGAGGCCGCCTCGTCACTGTTGTAGAAGGAGTCGGCCACCGCCTTCATGGTGAAGTCCTGGCCATTCACCAGGGACACCCAGGCGGAGAAGCCGCCGAGATCCGGCAGGCGGTCGAAGGCGGTATCATAGAGGTTGGCGATGGAGATCGCGCCTTCATCGCGGTCCCAGATGCCGTCGGCCACGATGCTGGCGGTGTTCCCGCGGTTCTCGGCGGATTCGGCGAACTGCACGGCCACGTCGGCGCGTGACATGTCGCCATTGTCGATCATCACGGTCCAGCCGGCGATCTCGGCGGGGGAGGCGGCGGCACCGCGCATGTTCTGATACAGCGCCTCGACGAACTGCGTGTTGTTCAGGCCGGCGCCGAACTTGCTGTTGAACTCGTCGCTGTTAATCATGGCCGAGGCGACGTCGGAGAGGCTGGCGCCGTTATCCAGCATCTGGATGAAGGTATTCAGCCCGCCCTGTTCCGCTTCACGGTCCAGCGTCGCCTCATAGAGGCGCACGACCTGGGCGGCGTGATCCTCGGGGTTATAGACCTCGCGCCCATCGACGAAGAGCAGCGTCTCGACGCTGTTGACGATGTCGAGGCCGGCGGCGCTGGCGACGCTGATGGGGCCTTCGCCATCATTCAGGACGATCGCGCTGCGACGCCCGGCATCGAACTGCCCGACGTCGAAATTCGCGGTGCCCTGATAGGTATCGGCGCCATTGGTGCCGGTCAGCACGCCCGAAACAGCGGGAATCTGGTAGCGCACATTCGCCATCGAGGTGTCCTCCTTTACGGCGGCACAAACCCTTCAGGCCCCGCCTGGTTGCGCCAGGCAAGATCACGGCGCGTTTTGTGCCGCCCAATGAGGCGGCACAAGCGCAACCTCCGTTAGGAGGCCGTTACGATTGTTCCGTGCTGCGTAAAAGAGGGATTGCAAATCGCGGCAATCTGCGGCGCCACATGTGCCGGCTGCGGAATGCTGCTCGGATCCTCGCCCGGCATCGCCGTGCCGCGCATGCGGGTGGCCACCACGCCGGGGTCGAAGAGATTGACGCGCAGGGCCGTCTTCTCGACTTCCTGGGCCCAGGTCTGCACCAGATGCTCCATGCCCGCCTTGGTGGCGCCGTAGGGGCCCCAGTAGGCCTTGGGCTGCCGCGCCCGCGCGGTGGTGAGGAAGACCGCCCGTCCGGCGTCGGAGGCGCGCAGCGGCGGATCGCAGGTGCGGATCAGCCGCCAGGTCGCCGTCAGATTGACGCCGGCCACATTGGCCCAGTCCTTCGGGTCGATATGCGCGACCGGTGTGAGCTTGCCCAGTTCGCCCGCGTTATGCACGAGGATGTCCAGCCGGCCGAAGCGCTTGACGATCGAGGGGCCGATGACGTCGATCTGGTCGGCCGCCTTCACGAGGTCGAAGGGCAGCAGGGTCGCGGGCAGGCCACCGGCGGCGCGGATGGCGTCGTCGGTCTCCTCCAGCCCGCCCTGGGTGCGGGCGATCAGCACGCATTGCGCGCCCTGCCGGGCCATTTCGACCGCCAGGGCGGCGCCGATGCCGCGGCTGGCGCCGGTAATCAGGGCAACGCGGCCCTCAAGCGGCTTGGCCGTCATACGCCGTTGATAGCCAGCAGCGCCGGCGCCCGCTCGGAGGGGCCGTCAAGATCGGTGAGGGGAATGGCGTAATCTCCCGTGAAGCAGGCATCGCAATAGGCGGGGTTGGTCCCGTCGCGCTTGGCCTGGCCCAGCGCGCGATAGAGACCATCCAGCGAGATGAAGGCGAGGCTGTCGGCGCCGATGATGCGCGCCATCTCCTCGATGTCGTGATTGGCGGCCAGCAGCTTGGCGCGCTCCGGCGTGTCGATGCCGTAGAAGCAGGGGTTTGTCGTGGGCGGGGAGGAGATGCGCATATGCACCTCCTTCGCGCCGGCCTGGCGCACCATCTCGACGATCTTGCGGCTGGTGGTGCCGCGCACGATGGAGTCGTCCACCAGCACCACGCGCTTGCCCGCGATCATCGGGCGGTTGGCGGAATGTTTCAGCTTCACGCCGAGGTGGCGGATCTGGTCCGTCGGCTCGATGAAGGTGCGGCCGACATAGTGGTTGCGGATGATGCCCAGCTCGAAGGGAATGCCGGATTCGGCCGCGTAGCCCATGGCCGCCGGCACGCCGGAATCCGGAACGGGCACGATCACATCGGCATCCACCCCGCTCTCCCGCGCCAGCTCGGCGCCGATGCGCTTGCGGGTCTCGTAGACCGGCGTGCCCTCGACGATGGAATCGGGGCGGGCGAAGTAGATGTATTCGAAGATGCAGAAGCGGCTCTGCTGCCGCCCGAAGGGATGGATGCTCCGCAGCCCGCCCTGGTCGATGACGACGATCTCGCCCGGCTCCACGTCGCGCACGAAATCGGCGCCGACGATGTCGAGGCCACAGGTCTCGCTGGCCAGGACCCAGCTATTGCCCTCGGCCGGGCCGAGGCGCCCCAGCACCAGCGGGCGGACGCCCAGCGGGTCGCGCGCGCCGATCATGGCGCCGTCATGCAGGGCGATGAGGGAATAGGCGCCCTGGACCTGCTTCAGCGCGTCGATCAGCCGGTCCACCACGTTGGAATAGAGGCTGATGGCGATGAGGTGGACGAAGACCTCGGAATCCGTCGTGCTCTGGAACAGGCAGCCCCGGCGGACCAGGGCGCGCTTCAGCACGGCGGCATTGGTCAGGTTGCCGTTATGCGCCACGGCCAGGCCGCCGAACTCGAAGTCGGCATAGAGCGGCTGGACGTTGCGGAGCGCCGTCTCGCCCGTGGTGGCGTAGCGGTTGTGGCCGATGGCCGTGCGGCCCGGCAGGCCGGCGATCACCTTGGCGGAGGAGAAATTATCTCCCACCAGGCCCTGGGCGCGGTGGGCATTGAAGATGCCCTTCTCGGAGAGGGCGACGATGCCCGCCGCCTCCTGCCCCCGGTGCTGCAGGGCATGCAGGCCGAGCGCCACCATGGCCGCTGCATCGGCCGCGTTCCAGACGCCGACGACGCCGCATTCCTCCTTGAAATGGTCGTCATCCCCGGCATCGGTGGCCCAGGGGTTGGTCGTCGGCATGGACTGCATGTGCATCCTCATTCCCGGCCCGGCCGGAAGGGTCGTCAGGTCCGCCCCCGGGCAGGGGGGCGCAGCAATTCATCCATGCTCGGCAGGCTGCGCTCCGGCAGCTCCGGCAGGCGAGGGCGGTATTCGGCCGGAAGCTGGGACACGACGGCTGAGGCCGCATCCGCCACCACCGGCAGGCTGCGGGCATTCCGAACCGCCTCCGGCCAAAGCTCGGTGGAAGGAAGGAACAGCCCGCCGACGATATAAGCGAGCACGAGCAGGAAAGCACCTCTCGCGACGCCGAAGACGATGCCGAGGGCGCGATCCACCCCCCCGAGGGCGGAATGGCGCACCATGCCGGCGAACCAGGCGATCAGCAGCTTCAGCACCATCAGCGCGGCCAGGAAGGCCAGACCCAGGGCCGCGACCTCCGCCATCCAGTCTTCCGTCAGGTATTTCAGCACCACCGGCTTCACCGCCGGCTGGGCATAGAGTGCGAAGGCGACCGCGCCGACCCAGGCGCCGATTCCCAGCACCTCCCGCACGAAGCCACGAAAATAAGCGATGAGCGCCGAGACGGCGAGCACCGCGAGAACAACGCCGTCAACCCAGGTCATCGGGGCGAGCCTATACCTAAGCCTTGCGGTGGTGTCAGCCCTCGGTTTCGGCCGGCTCGGCCTTGTCCGGCTCGCGGGTGCCCTTGGGTTTCGGGCTGGCGGCCAGCGGGGCCACCAGATCGGCCAGATGGCCGATCTCCGACAGCCGCAGCCCATCCGGCGCCGAGGGCGCGCGGCCGCCGCGCGCCACGCGCCGGGGCAGGGTGGCGGCGGAGAAGCCGAGCTTGGCGGCCTCTCGCAGCCTCGTATCGCTCTGCGCCACCTGCCGCACCTCGCCGGAGAGGCCGACCTCGCCGAAGAAGACCATGTCCGGCGGGGTGGGGCGGTCCGTCGCCGCCGAGACCAGGGCGGCGGCGACGGCGAGATCGGCCGCCGGCTCGTTCACCCGCAACCCGCCGGCCACGTTGAGATAGACGTCGTTCTGGCCGAGCCCCACGCGGGCGCGGGATTCCAGCACCGCCATCAGCATGGCCAGCCGCCCGGAATCCCAGCCCACCACCTGCCGTCGCGGCGAGCCGCCATTGGCGGAAGGGGAGAGCAGGACCTGGATCTCGACCAGCACGGGCCGGGAACCCTCCATGCCGGCGAAAACGGCACTCCCGGAAATATTGCCGCGCCGCTCCGCCAGGAACAGCGCGGAGGGGTTGGAGACCTCGACCAACCCGCGGTCGGTCATTTCGAAGACGCCGATCTCGTCGGTGGCGCCGAAGCGGTTCTTGACCGCGCGCAGGATGCGGAACTGGTGGCCGCGGTCGCCTTCGAAATAGAGGGTGGCATCCACCATGTGCTCCAGCACCCGTGGCCCGGCCAGCGTGCCTTCCTTGGTGACATGCCCCACCAGCACGAGTGCGAAACCGCGCGTCTTGGCCAGCCGCCCCAGCTCCGCCGCGCAGGCCCGCACCTGGGAGACGGTGCCGGGCGCCGAGTCGAGGCTGTCCAGCCAGACGGTCTGGATGGAGTCCATGATGACCAGGGTGGCGTCGCGCTCTTCCTCCAGGGTCGCGGCGATGTCGCGGAGGCTGGTGGCGGCGGCCAGCGCCAGGGGACTTTCCGCGAGGCCGAGGCGCTGGGCGCGCATGCGAACCTGATCGATGGCCTCCTCGCCGGAGATATAGAGGGTGCGCTTGCCTGCCGCCGCGACCTTGGCCGCCGCCTGCAGCAGGATGGTGGATTTGCCGATGCCGGGATCGCCGCCCACCAGAACGATCGAGCCGGGGACGAAGCCGCCGCCCAGCACCTGGTCCAGTTCCGTGAGGCCGGTGCGCGTGCGCGGCGGCGGGTCGGCCCGGCCCTTCAGCCCGACGAATTCGATCCTGCGCCCGCCGCTGCTCTTGCCCGTGGGGCCGGAAGGGCGGGATTCCGGAGCTTCCTCGGCGATGGTGTTCCATTCACCGCAGGTGTCACATCGCCCCTGCCATTTGGGATGGATGGCGCCGCAATTCTGGCAGACGAAGCGGGTGACGGATTTGGCCATGGCCGCATACTAGAACAAAGCGCGCACAGAGGGTAGGTGCCGCCATCGGCTTGACACTCGTTGCGGGATCGGGCCTAAGCCGGTCCGAGGCCGTGTGGCCCGCCATCCGGCGCGTAAGCGTTCACGTCATTCAACGCATCCCAACCGGCGCCGGCCAGACGGGCCGGGCCGCCAGAATGGCGTTGTTGTCCATGTCCTCTCCCCCCGCACCGATGAGCACGGCGGGCGCCATGGCGCCGCTGGTGGCCATCGTCTTCCTGGGCTTCCTGTCCGTGGGCATGCCGCTGGCGGCGCTGGCCCTCCATCTGCACGATGCCATGGGCTTCGGCCCCGCGATGGTCGGCGCCGTCATCGGCGCGCAGTCGCTCGCCACCGTGGCCACGCGCCATGTCTCCGGCACCATCTGCGACCGTTTCGGCCCCCGGCGCTCGGCGCTGATCGGCCTGCCGCTGGCGGCGCTGGCAGGGGTGGTCATGCTGGTGGCCACCCTCATCCTGCCGGCCGGGCACCTGCTGGTGGTGCCGCTGCTGCTGCTGGCCCGTGCCGCGCTGGGCATGGCGGAGAGCTTCTTCCTGACGGGAACCATGACCTGGGGCATCGGCCGCATGGGTCCGGCGCGCACCGGCAAGGTCATGGCCTGGCAGGGCATCGCGATGTATGCGGCGCTGGGCGTGGGGGCGCCGCTGGGCCTCTGGCTGCTGCAGCACAGAGGCTTCGGCAGCGTGATGGTCCTGGCGATCCTGGCGCCGCTGCTGGGCACGGGCATCGCCCTGGTGCTGCGCGGCACCGCCGGTTCCGCCGGGCTGCGGCTGCCCTTCCATCGCGTGGTCGGGCTGATCTGGCGGCCTGGCATGGTGCTGGGACTGGCGGGCCTGGCATTCACCGCCGTCACCACCTTCCTGCCGCTGCATTACCAGGCGCTGGGCTGGGCCGGGGCGGGGCTGGCCATGACCGGCTTCGTTGCCGGCTATATCGGCGTGCGGCTCTTCCTGGCGCATCTGCCGGACCGGCAGGGCGGGATGGTGGTCGGTGCCGCCTCGCTGGCGGCGCAGTTCCTGGGGCAGATGCTGCTGTGGTGGGCGCCGCTCCCCTGGCTGGCCCTGCTGGGGGCGGTCGTCACGGGCATCGGCTTCTCGCTGATCTTTCCGGCCATGGGCGTGGAGGCGACGCGGCGCGTGCCGGCCAGCCAGCGCGGGCAGGCGGTCGGCAATTTCATCGCCTTCTTTGACCTCTCCCTGGGGCTGGGCGGTCCGTTGCTGGGCCTGGCCTCGGCTTTCGGCGGCTCCGCCACGCCTTTCCTGGTGGGGGCGCTGACCACGGCGGCGGGTCTGCTGCTGCTGCGCCGGATGCCGCCGGCGCCGGTGCCGGGCCAAGCCTAGGGCAACTGTGCCCTGGTAGCTTGGGCTTGGCAGGTCTACCCTCTACGCTCAGAGGAGATTCCAGGAATGTATCGATACCCGCTGCCCCGCCCACTGGCGGCAGCCTTGTTGTTGCTGCCGCTGGTCGCCTGTGCCCAGGCCCCTGTGGCCCCGCAGCAGACGAAGGTGACGGAAATCTTCCGGGGCCATGAGACGGCGCTTGGCCAGCCGCTGCGCTTCCCGCAGAAGGATGGGACGCTGGTGGTCTCCATCTACGAGATCCCCGCCGGGTCGCGCCTGCCGGTGCATCGGCATCCGCAGCAGCGGGTCGCCTATGTGATGGCGGGGCAACTCCGCGTCGTCACGCCGGAGGGGAAGGGCTGGGACTACAAGCCTGGCGACGTGGTGGTGGAGGTGCTGGACCACTGGCATTCCGGCGAGGCCCTGGGCAGCGAGGCGGTCCGCCTGCTGGTGATCGACCAGACCGAAGGCGACAGCGCCAATCTGGAACTGCACCCCTAATCCGGCAGGCTCATCGCTCCGTCCGGGCCGATGGGAAAGCCCGGGTTCCAGGCCACTTCCCAGAGATGCCCGGCCGGATCGGTGAAATAGCCGGAATAGCCGCCCCAGGTGGCGTCCTGCGCCGGCTTCACGATCCGTCCGCCCGCCCGCGCGGCCTCGGCCAGGACGGTGTCGACTTCAGCCCGGTCGCGGGTGTTGTAGGCGAGGGCGACGCCCCGGAAGCCTTGGCCCTCCGCCGGCAGGCCGGCATCGGCGGCCAGGTCCCGCAGCGGGTAGAGCGAGAGGATCAGGCCGCCGGCCTGGAAGAAGGCCACGCCCTCGGCCGCGCGCATGCCGCGCCGCCAGCCCAGGGCCTCATAGAAGGCGGTGGCCGCCGTCAGGTCGGGCACGCCCAGCGTGATCAGGCTGAGGCGCTGCTCCACGGTCCTACTTCCGCAGTTCCATCGTGATGGGCCCCTCGCGCTCCCCGCGCGCGAACTGGTCCACCATGGCATTGCCGGTATTGCCCAGCGTCGCCGCGGGGCCGGTCCAGACGATGCGGCCCTTGTGGATCATGGCTGCCGTGTCGCCGATGCGGCGGGCGCTGGCCATGTCATGGGTGATGGAGACGGCGGTGGCGCCCAGGCGCTTCACCACATCCACGATCAGCCCGTCGATCACCGCGCCCATGATGGGGTCGAGGCCGGTGGTCGGCTCATCGAAGAAGATGATATCGGGCTCGCCGGCGATGGCGCGGGCCAGACCCACGCGCTTCTGCATGCCCCCCGAAAGCTCGCTGGGCGAGAGGTCGCCGACGCTGCCGTCCAGGCCCACCTGGGCCAGGATCTCGGCCGCCTTGTCCCGCGCCTTGCCGCGCGTGATGCGCTTCTGGGCCAGCAGCTTGAAGCAGACATTCTCCCAGACCGGCAGGCTGTCGAAGAGCGCGGCATTCTGGAAGAGCATGCCGATACGGTCGTTCAACGCCTCCCGCTCCCGCCGGGGCATGGCGAGCACGTCGCGCCCGTCGATCTCGATGGTGCCGGAATCCGGCGGGATCAGCCCCAGGATGGACTTGATGGTGACGGACTTGCCGGAGCCGGATCCGCCCAGGATCACCATGCTGTGGCCCCCCTGCACATCCAGGTCCACGCCATCCAGCACCACCTTGGGGCCGAAGGACTTACGCAGGTTCCGCAGGCGGATTTTCGGGGTGCTGCCGCTCATCGGGCGAAGAACATCTCGGTGATGACGTAGTCCAGCGCCAGGATCAGGATGGAGGATGAGACCACGGCCGCCGTGGTCGCCGCGCCCACGCCCTGGGCGCCGCCACGGCTGTTGTAGCCGTGGTAGCTGCCCATCAGCGCCACGATGAAGCCGAAGACCGCCGCCTTCACCAGGCCCGAGACCACGTCCATGGTCTGCATGAAGTTCAGCGTGGCGGTGAGATAGCTGGCGGAGCCGAAGCCCAGCTTCGTGGTGCCGATCAGCCAGCCGCCCATCACGCCCAGGATATCCGCCACCACCACCAGCAGCGGCATGGCCAGGGTGCCTGCCAGCAGGCGCGGCGCCACCAGGTATTTCATGGGGTTGGTGGAAAGGGTGGTCAGCGCGTCCACCTGGTCCGTCACCCGCATGGTGCCGATCTCGGCCGCGAAGGCGGCGCCGATGCGTCCCGCCACCATCAGCCCCGCCAGCACCGGGCCGAGCTCACGGGTGATGGAGAGCACGACGACATTGGCGATCGCGCTTTCCGCGCCGAAGCGGGAGAAGCCGGAATAGGATTGCAGCGCCAGCACCATGCCGGTGAAGACCGCGGTCAGCGAGACGACCGGCAGGGAGAAATAGGCGATCTCCACGAAGGCGCGGAGAAACATGCGGGGGTAGAAGGGTGGCCGCAGTAGGTGGGAGAGCCCCTCCGCCGCGAAAAGGGCGATGGCGCCGGTGCTGCGGCAGAGCCCCAGCACGGCGCGGCCGAGGCCCGCCAGGAAGTTCAGGAAATAGGTCAATTCTAAAGCCGCCGTGTCATGCCGGCCGGTAATGGCGCCGGTAGCGTGCGCCGAGCGAGGTCAGCACCTCGTAGCCGATGGTGCCGGCGAGCGCCGCCACATCATCCGGCGTCTGGCCGGGACCGATCATCTCCACCCTGTCGCCAGCGCGCAGATCAGGGATGTCGGTCACGTCGAGGGTGATGAGATCCATGGAAACCCGGCCTACCAGCGGCACAGGGCGGCCGGCGAAGATGCCGACGCCCCGGCTGGACAGGGCGCGAAGGTAGCCATCGGCATAGCCCGCGGCAATGGTTGCGATCCTGCTGTCACGTTTCGCTACCCAACTGGCTCCATAGCCGACCGAGGTGCCGGCCGCGACCTGCCGCACCTGCAGCACGGGTACGGTCAGCCGCATCACCTGCCGCATGGGATTGGGGCGCCCGGGCGTCGGGTTGATGCCATAGAGCGCGCAGCCGGGGCGGGCGAGGTCCGAGGCCATGGCGGCGCCGTGGAAGAGGCCGGCCGAATTGGCAAGGGAGCGGGCGGTGCCGGGAAAGGCGCTGGCGGCCTCGGCGAAGCGCCGGGGCTGAAGCTCGTTCAGCGGGTGGCCCGGCTCATCGGCGCAGGCCAGATGCGTCATGACATAGCGCAGGCCCAGCCCGTCCAGCGCGCCGGGCGGCAGCGCCGCGCGCTCGGCGGGGGTCAGGCCCAGGCGCTCCATGCCGGTATCCAGATGCAGGATGGTGCCGGCGGGGCAGGGGGGCGCGGCCTGCCAGGCTGCGATATCCGCCGGGCCGTTCAGCACGGGCGTCAGCCCCGCGCCGGGATCGGCGCCGGGCGGGAAGCCGCCGAGCACGGCGATCATCGGCCCTTCGCCCAAGGCTTCCCGCAGGGCCAGCCCCTCCTGGAACTGGGCGACGAAGAAATGGCGGCAGCCGGCCTGGGCCAGCGCCCGCGCCACCGGCCCGGCGCCGAGCCCGTAGGCATCGGCCTTCACCACCCCCGCCACCTGCGCGCCATGTCGGGCGGCGAGGTCCCGCCAGTTGGCGGTGATGGCGGTGAGATCGACCTCCAGCTCGGCCTGCGGAACTTCAGTAGCCATCATCGTGGCCATGGGCGAAGTCCAGGTCGCCGAAGCGGGTGAATTCGGCCTCGAAGAACAGTGGGATGGTGCCGGTGGGGCCATGGCGCTGCTTGGCCACGATCAGATCGGCGCGGTTATGCGCCTTCTCCATCCGCGCCTGCCAGTTGGTGATGGCGTCCTGCAGCTTCTCACCATCGGTGAAGTTGACGTCCTTGGGCTCCTGCATCTTCAGGTAATAGTCGTCGCGATAGACGAACATCACCATGTCCGCGTCCTGCTCGATCGAGCCGGATTCGCGCAGGTCCGAAAGCTGCGGCCGCTTGTCCTCGCGGCTTTCGACCTGACGGGAGAGCTGGGACAGCGCCATCACCGGCACCGCCAGCTCCTTGGCGATGGCCTTGAGGCCCTGGGTGATCTGGCTGATCTCCTGCACCCGGTTCTCGGGGCGGGAGCCGGCGGCGGGGCGCATCAGCTGCAGATAGTCCACCACGATGAAGTCGAGGCCGCGCGTCCGCTTCAGGCGCCGGCAGCGGGTACGCAGCGCCGAGATGGTGATGGCCGGCGTGTCGTCGATATAGAGCGGCAGGCGGGCCAGCTCGCGCGAGACTTCCACGAATTTGTCGAAGTCGCGCTGCATGATCTCGCCACGGCGGATGCGGTCGCCGGAGATGCGGGCGGCTTCGGACAGCAGGCGGGTGGCGAGCTGGTCCGCGCTCATTTCCAGGGAGAAGATGGCGCAGCCGCCCTTGGGCACGGCGCCGGGGCCGTGCTCGTCCTCCGCCCGGCGCAGGATTTCCTGGGCCGCGCCGAAGGCAATCTTGGTGGCCAGTGCCGTCTTGCCCATGCCGGGACGGCCGGCGAGGATCAGCAGATCCGACGGATGCAGCCCGCCGGTCTTGGCATTGAGGTCGCGCAAGCCGGTGGACAGGCCGGAGACGCCGCCGCCGCTGGTGAAGGCCTTCTCCGCCATGGCGACGGCGTCGGTGAGGGCGCGGCCGAAGGGGACGAAGCCGCCCTCGTTTCCGCCGTCCTTGGCGAGGTCGAAAAGCGCCTGCTCGGCGGCTTCCAGCTGCTCGCGGCCTTCCAGCCCCTCATCGGTGCCGAAGGCGCGGTTCACCACCGTCTCGCCCAGGTCCACCAGCTGGCGGCGCAGCCAGGCGTCATGGATGATGCGGCCGTAGTCGCCGGCATTGATGATGCCGACCATGGCCGAGATCAGCCGTGCCAGGTATTCGGGGCCGCCCAGGTCGTCCAGCAGGCCGGAATGGGCGAATTCGCCCCGCAGCGTCACCGCATCGGCCAGTTGCCCGGCCTCGATGCGGCGCTGGATGGCGGCATAGATGCGGCCATGCACGGGGTCGGCGAAATGCTCCGCCGCCAGGAACTCGGACACCCGTTCATAGGCTTTGTTGTTGGCCAGCAGGGCGCCAAGCAACGCCTGTTCCGCCTGCAGGTTCGCTGGCGGCTGACGCTGAGAGAGGCGAAGCAGGCCATCGGTCTGGGGAACGCTGTTCATGGCCGGTAGATTACCCCGTCTGCCCCCCTTCGGGGGAGAGGGGGACTGTGGATAACGGGGATGCTTTGCTGAGCCTTGTCTTTACGCCCGCAATCAGCCCCGCTCTCGCCGGGGCGTGAATTGCGGGCGACAGGAAAGCTTCAGGCGTCCTCGCGCGGCCGGTCCGCGACTCGGCGCTCTGCGTCCAGCATGTAGTCTCGGGTCAGCGGCAGGGCATCGACCCTGCGAGCCAGCTGCAACTGCCAGTTCATATGGCCCATGTAGCGGAAGGACAGCTCCGACCCCGCCAGATAGAACTCGAACATCCGGCAGAAGCGCTCGTCGTAGAGGCTCTGGATGGCGTCCCGGTTGGCGGCGAAGCGGCGCCGCCAGTGGGAGATGGTATGGGCGTAGTGCAGCCGCAGCACCTCGATATCGGTGGACCAGAGGCCGGATTTCTCCACCGCCTGCAGCACCTCGGACAGGGCCGGGGAATAGCCGCCGGGGAAGATGTATTTGGAAATCCAGGCATTGGTGCTGCCCGGCCCGTCCGAGCGGCCGATGGCATGGATCAGCGCCACGCCATCCTCCTTCAGGGCGCCCCGCAGGGTGCGGAAGAAGGTCTTGTAGTGGTCGATGCCCACATGCTCGAACATGCCGACCGAGACGATGCGGTCCACCGGCCGCTTCCAGTCCCGGTAGTCCATCAGCTCGAAGGTCACGCGGTCCGAGAGCCCGGCCTCGGCGGCGCGGCCGCGGGCCACCTCCAGCTGCTCGGTGGAGAGGGTGATGCCGGTGACGCGGGCACCGTGCTCCCGCGCCAGGTGCAGCGCCATGCCGCCCCAGCCGCAGCCGATGTCCAGCACCTCCAGATCCGGCTGGTCGAGCTTCAGCTTGGAGGCGATGTGCCGTTTCTTCAGCAGCTGCGCCTCCTCCAGCGTCTCGTTCCCGGTGGGGAAATAGGCGCAGGAATACTGGCGGTCCCGGTCGAGGAAGAGGGCGTAGAGGCGGCCGTTGAGGTCGTAGTGATGCGCCACGTTGCGGCGGGAGCGGCTGGCGGGATTGAGCTGGTCGAAGCGCCGGCGCGCCCAGCGCACCTTTTCCATGACGCCCTCGGCCGGGTGGCTGAAGCTGCTCCGCATCAGGTTGATCGACATCAGCTCGGTCAGGTCATAGATCGAGCAGGCCATGGGGACGATATTGCCGTCCATGTATTCCTCGCCGAAGGCGAGGGTCGGGTTGGTGGACAGCCTCCACACCGCCCGCTGACTGCGGATATCGAGTCCGGCGCTGGGCCCCTCGGCGCCACGGTATTCAATGATTCGGCCATCCGGATAGCGGACGGTCAGGGTCCCGCACTGGATCAAGCGGGACAGAATACGGTCGAACAGCATGCCCGAGCCTTCCTCTTTCACCACGAGGAATGATCGTGGCAATCAGGCGGCGATCTTGTCCAGTCAAGTAAATGAAGAAGTTACTAAACCTTCATCAGAAGATATTAAGCGCTATCCATGAAAACATTGATGGTGAGAGCATAGAAAAGGGGCGCCCCCTCGCGGAGGCGCCCCCTTTCACACTGCGGAGAGGAGATTAGTCCTCCGACGCGGCGCCCAGCTCGGACAGCTCGGCGGCCAGCTCGGCCTCCAGGCTCTCGTTCTCGGCCTGCTGCTCGGCGCGCAGGTCTTCGCCGCGCGCCTGCTTCTCGGCCTCTTCCGGGGAACGGGCGACGTTCACCGTCAGCGGCAGGTGCACTTCCGGGTGCAGCTCGATGCGGACGGCGGTCAGACCCGTCGTCTTGATCGGCTGTTCCAGCAGGACCTGGCTGCGGCTGATGGTCAGCCCGGCTTCCTTCGCGGCATCCGCGATATCGCGGACGCTGACGGAACCGTAGAGGCCGCCCGATTCGCCGGCCTGGCGGATGATGATGACGGAGAGACCGTCCATCCGCTCGGCCACGCGCTCGGCCTCCTCACGGCGCTTCAGGTTCTGCGCCTCAAGCTGGACGCGCTCCTTCTCGAAACGCTCCAGGTTGGCCTTGCTTGCGCGGATGGCCTTGCCCTGGGGGAGGAGATAGTTGCGGGCGTAGCCAGGACGGACGGAGACGAGCTCCCCCATCTGGCCGAGCTTTTCGACCCGCTGCATCAGGATGACTTCGATCATCGGTTTTGAACCCCGATCTCAGGTGTTGGCGGGCGGCGGGTTACGGCGCCCGAATTGATCGACGAGCCCCAGCACCACCAGAATGATGGCGCCGGGCAGGCTGAAGACGAGAAGCAGGGTGTAGGCCAGCACCAGGATAGGCGCGCGCGCCTTCGCCGGCCGCAGCCGGGTATGCAGCACGGCCAGCCCCTGCAGCAGCAGCGGAACCGTCAGCACCAGGCAGAGCGACAGCGGCGTCAGCGCATTTGCCGGGTCCGCCAGCAGCCAGCCCAGCGCGGCCACGGCCGGCAGGGCGGGATACCAGCGGGGCAGGCGGGCCGTGTGCCAGCGGATCGCCGGCACCGGACCCAGGCCCTGGCGTTGCAGCAGCCGCTGCGCGATGGCCGCATTGGCCACCAGCACGAAGGCCAGCCACACCGCCAGGGCCGCCGCCTGCAAGCGGACGATCTGCACGGCCAGCGTGCCGGGATCCTCCACCCCCATGCGGGTCAGGGCGAGTTCCACCGCGCCAAGCAGCCACTGCTCCAACCCGCCTTCGAGGCCGGAGAGCAGCATGGCCGCCAGCAGCACGATGGCGGCCGGCCAGAGCCCGAGCAACGTCAGCGGCAGGCCGAGGGCGACATGCCCCCCGCCTTGCGTCAGCCCGCGCAGGCCCGCGCCCAGCAGCAGCACCGCCGGCACGCCGAAGGTGCCCAGATAGACCATCAGGGGCGTCATGCTGGCACTGTCCACCAGCAAGGCCAGCCCCGCCGCCGCCAGGGCGATCAGCAGGGATGGCAGGCCAAAGCCCAGGCCGGCCAGGAACAGCGGCAGGGGAACGAACCAGAAGAGGATCGACCCCAGCGGCAGGCCCCGGAAGGTCCAGATCGCCGCCAGCGCCGAGACGAGCCCGGCCGCCGCCCCCGCGAGGACTCGCGGGTCGTTGGTCAGGCCAGTACGGGGCGTGCCGGTGCTCAAGATGGTGATTCCTGCGTGGTGCTGATGTCCTGCTTCCCGTCCCTCAGCCTCAGTCGTTGATGACGTAGGGCAGCAGGGCCAGGAAGCGGGCGCGCTTGATGGCGTTGGCCAGCTCACGCTGCTTCTTGCCGGAGACCGCGGTGATGCGGCTCGGCACGATCTTGCCGCGCTCGCTCAGGAAGCGAGAGAGCAGGCGCACGTCCTTGTAGTCGATCTTCGGCGCGTTCGGGCCGGAGAAGGGGCAGGACTTGCGGCGGCGGTAGAACGGGCGGCGCGCGCCAACGGCGGGGCGGCGGGCGGCGGGGTTCAGGTCGGTGCTGTCGGACATGCTCTCTTACTCCTCGCCGCCCTGGCCGGGCTCCATCTCGTCGCGGGGACGCGCGCGGAATTCCTCGCGGTCGTCGCCACGCTCGCGGCCACGGCCGGAGCCGAAGCGGCCAGCCGGACGCGGGCCACGGAAGCCACGGTCGCGCTCACGGTCGTCGCCACGCTTGGCGAGGATGGCGGAGGGCGCCTCGGCATCGATCGCGTCGACGCGGATGGTCATGTGGCGCAGCACGTCCTCATTGAGGCCGAGCTGGCGCGCCATCTCCTGCTCGGCGGCCGCCGGGCAGTCGAGGCCGAGGAGCATGTAGTGCCCCTTGCGATTCTTCTTGATGCGGTACGCCAGGCCGCGCAGGCCCCAGTACTCGCGCTTCTTCACCTCACCACCGGCTTCGGTGATGATGGAAGAGATCTGATCGGTGATGGTGTCGACCTGCTGCTGAGTCAGGTCATTCCGCGCGATGAGCACGGTTTCATAAAGCGGCATGGGATCTCCCTGTGGCTGTCTCAGCCCGAGGCTCCGGCGGCACCATGCCGTGAAGCGCAAACGGGCATAGCCGGGCGCGATGCCACGCGCCCGGCAGGGTGGGCGGCCTAAAGCATGGGGGAGGGGCGAAGTCAAAGGATTCGGGGTCGGACCCCTCCCGCCTGCCACAATGCTGACAAGGATTTCTTGACACCCGCGCGCCCCGCCTCTACCCCGGCCCGCCGCATTCACACGTGGGAAACAATCCGCCCCATGCCGCTCGCCTTTGTATTTCCAGGCCAGGGCAGCCAGGCCGTCGGCATGGGCCGCGACCTCGCTGCCAGCTTCCCCGCCGCGCGCGAAATCTTCGAGGCGGTGGACGAGACGCTGAAGCAGAACCTCTCCCGCCTGATGTTCGAGGGGCCGGCCGAGGAGCTGACTCTGACCGCCAACGCCCAGCCGGCGCTGATGGCCATGAGCCTCGCGGTGCTGCGGGTGCTGGAGCAGGAAGGCGGCTTCGACCTGAAGTCCCGCGTGGCGCTGGTTGCCGGCCATTCCCTGGGCGAATACAGCGCCCTGGCCGCCGCCCAGAGCTTCGATGTCGCGACGGCCGCCCGCCTGCTGCGCCTGCGCGGCGAAGCCATGCAGAAGGCGGTGCCGGCCGGCCTCGGGGCCATGGCCGCGCTGCTGGGGGTCGAGATGGCCCAGGCCAGCACGATCTGCGAGCGCGCCGCGGAGGGCGAGGTGGTCGAGGCCGCCAATGACAATGGCGGCGGCCAGGTGGTGATCTCCGGCCACCGTGGCGCCGTCGAGCGCGCCGTGGCGCTGGCCAAGGCCGAGGGCGTCAAGCGCGCCATGCTGCTGCCTGTCTCGGCGCCCTTCCATTCCGCCCTGATGGCCCCCGCCGCCGATGCGATGGCCGAGGCCCTGGCCGCTGCCGATGTGCGGCCGCCGCTGGTGCCGCTGGTGGCCAATGTGACGGCCGCAAAGGCGACCGACCCGGCCGAGATCCGCGAGTTGCTGGTGCGCCAGGTGACGGGGACGGTGCGCTGGCGCGAATGTGTCGGCACCATGCTTGAACTGGGCGTGGACAGCTTCGCCGAGATCGGCTCTGGAAAGGTGCTGACCGGGCTGGCCAAGCGGCTGGCGCCGGATGCACGGGCTGTCACGGTGGGCACTCCCGCCGAGATCGAAGCCTTCCTGAAAAGCCTGTAGGGGAAGCCTCTCAGATGTTCAGCCTTGAAGGCAAGGTGGCGCTCGTCACCGGTGCGACCGGTGGGATCGGTGCCGAGATCGCCCGCGCGCTGCACAGGCAGGGCGCCAAGGTCGCGCTCTCCGGCACCCGCCGCGAGGTGCTGGAGGCCCTGGCCACCGAACTGGGCGAGGGCGCCCTGGTCGCGCCGGCCAACCTGACCGACCCCGCCGCGCCGGCGGCGCTGGTGGAGCAGGTGGAAGGCGCCTTCGGCAAGCTGGACATCCTGGTCAACAATGCCGGCTTCACCCGCGACGGGCTGGCCATGCGCATGTCCGACAAGGACTGGGCGGATGTGCTGGAGGTCGACCTGGCCGCCCCCTTCCGCCTGGCCCGCGCCGCCATGCGCGGCATGATGAAGCGCCGCGCCGGCCGCATCATCTCCATCGCCTCCATCGTCGGCGTCACCGGCAATCCCGGGCAGGCGAACTACGCCGCCGCCAAGGCCGGCCTGATCGGCATGAGCAAGGCGCTGGCTCAGGAGGTCGCTTCCCGCGGCATCACGGTGAACGTGGTGGCCCCGGGCTTTATCGCCACACCGATGACCGATGCGCTCAACGAGCAGCAGAAGGCGCGGCTGATGGAACGGATTCCGATGGGACGGATGGGGGAGGCCGCTGATATTGCGGCGGCCGTCGCCTATCTGTCTTCCGAAGAAGCCGGCTGGGTCACCGGCGCCACCCTGCACGTCAATGGCGGGATGGCGATGATCTGAACCCGCTTCCGCGGGTATTTCCTTCCTTCCGGGGGGAATTGTTCCCCGTGAAGCTTCCGTGTTAAGCCCGCGCGGGCCATGGGAGGGGCTGTTCCCTTCCGCCGCCGCAGGCAGCGTTCCAGCAGGAGACATCGCGCCATGAGCGATACCGCCGACAAGGTGAAGAAGATCGTTGTCGAGCATCTCGGCGTCGAAGAGGCCAAGGTGACGTCTGAGGCGTCTTTCATCGATGACCTGGGCGCCGACAGCCTCGACACCGTCGAGCTGGTGATGGCGTTCGAGGAGGCCTTCGGGGTCGAGATCCCGGACGACGCCGCCGAGAAGATCACGACCGTCAAGGACGCGATCGACTACATCGAGGCGCAGAAGGCGGCCTGAGGCCCCTTCGAGTTCGCGCTTCAAGAGGATAAGAGGTCGGGAGGTTGCACGCGTGTTCGGTTCTCTGACGACGCCGCGCCGTGTCGTCGTCACCGGGATGGGCATTGCCTGCCCTCTCGGCGTCGGCGTCGCACATGTGTGGCAGCGGATGCTTGCCTGCGAAAGCGGCATCGGCCCGATCGGCCTCTTCGATCCGAAGGACCTGCCGGCGAAGATCGCCGGCGAGGTGCCTGCCGGGTCCAGGGCTGAGGGAAAACTCGATCTCAACGAGTTCATCCCGATCAAAGACCAGAAGAAGATGGACCGCTTCATCCAGCTCGCCCTCGTGGCGGCGACGGAAGCGGTCGAGGATTCTGGCTGGGTGCCCGAGTCGGAAGAAGATCGCTGCGCCACCGGCGTGATGATCGGCTCCGGCATCGGCGGCCTGCCCGAGATTTACAATGCCTCGCAGCTGGTCGGTGCCGGCAAGGCGCGGCGGCTGTCGCCCTTCTTCATCCCGGCGGCGCTGATCAACCTCGCCTCCGGCCATGTCTCCATCAAGTATGGCTTCAAGGGCCCGAACCACGCGGTGGTCACGGCCTGCGCCACCGGCGTGCATGCGCTGGGCGACGCCGCGCGCCTGATCGCGCTCGGCGATGCCGACGTGATGGTGGCGGGTGGCACGGAAGCGGCGGTCTGCGAGATCGGCATCGCCGGCTTCTGCTCGGCCCGCGCGCTCTCCACCGCCTATAACGACACGCCGCAGAAGGCTTCCCGCCCCTGGGACGAGGGCCGCGATGGCTTCGTCATGGGCGAGGGCGCGGGCGTGATGGTGCTCGAGGAATACGAGCACGCCAAGAAGCGCGGCGCCAAGATCTATGGCGAGGTGATCGGCTACGGCATGTCCGGTGACGCCTACCACATCACCGCGCCCGCCGAGGGCCATGACGGCGCCTACCGCGCCATGAAGGCGGCCTTCAGGAATGCCCGGGTCAGCCCCGAGCAGGTCCAGTATGTCAACGCGCACGGCACCTCCACGCCGCTGGGCGACGACCTGGAACTGGAGGCGGTGGAGCGGATGTTCGGCGATTCCGCCAAGGGGCTGGCCATGTCCTCGACCAAGTCGGCCATCGGGCATCTGCTCGGCGCGGCGGGCGCGGTGGAAGGAATCTTCTCGATCCTGGCCATCCGGGACAGCGTGGCGCCGCCGACGCTGAACCTGGAGAAGCCCTCGCGTGAGAGCGTGATCGACCGCGTGGCCCTGCAGCCGCAGGAGCGGAAGATCGACATGGCGCTGTCCAACAGCTTCGGCTTCGGCGGCACCAATGCGAGCATCCTGTTCCGCAAGGTCTCCTGACCTCAGGAAAACGGCCGGCCGGGGAGCCGTGATCCCCGGCAGACTTCCTGCCCTCCCGGTCTGACGAGCAGCGAGGCCCTATGCGCAAGGTGCTGAAAGCCCTGTTGGTGCTGGTCCTGCTGGCGGGTGTCGGGCTGGCCGGGGGCGCCTGGTGGGCGCGGGAGCAATGGCGCTCACCCGGACCGCTGCCACAGCCCACCGCCATCGTGGTGCCGCGCGGCAGTTCCCAGGCGATCGGCGAGGTGCTGCTGGAGCAGTCCGCCATCCGCGACCCCCGCATCTTCACCCTGGCCGCACGGCTGACCCGGTCCGAAGGGCCGCTGCGGGCGGGTGAATACCTCTTCCCGGCCCATGCCTCCCTGGCGCAGGTGCTGGACGTGCTGCGTAACGCGCGGCCCGTGCAGCGCCGCCTGACCCTGCCGGAAGGGCTGACGGCGCGGCAGATCGCGGCGCTCATCGAGGCGGCCCCGGGCCTGACCGGCGAGACCCCCGCCTTCGATGAAGGCGCCCTGCTGCCGGAGACCTATTCCTACGAATATGGCGATGCCCGCGCTGTCCTGATCCGCCGCGCCACCCAGGCCATGACGGCGACACTGGAGCGGCTGTGGAAGGGGCGCAGCGAGGGCCTGCCCCTGGAGACGCCGCGCGAGGCGCTGGTCCTGGCCTCGATCGTCGAGCGGGAGACGGGGATGCCGGAGGAGCGGCCGCGCGTGGCCGCTGTCTTCATCAACCGGCTGCGGCGCGGCATGCCGCTGCAATCCGACCCCACCGTGGCCTATGCCGCCGCCGACGGCATGCCGCTGGACCGGCCCCTGACGCGTGCCGACCTGGACCGCGACCATCCCTTCAACACCTACCGTATCCGCGGCCTGCCGCCCGGACCGATCGCCAGCCCTGGCGAGAAGTCGCTGGAAGCGGTGCTGCACCCGGCCGAGACCGACGAACTCTATTTCGTCGCCGATGGCACGGGCGGCCATGCCTTCGCGCGCACGCTGGACGAGCATAACCGCAACGTCGCCCGCTGGCGGCAACTGGAGCGTCAGCGGGCGAATTCGCGTTGAGCGCCGCCGCCGCGGCGCCTCTGTCCCGCTCCGGACTCTGGCTGCGGCTGATCGTCATCGCCGGGCTCTGGGGCGCGGCCTTCCCGCTGTTGCGCTACGTGGCGCCGGCCATGTCGCCCATGGCGGTGGCCGCCATCCGGGCGCTCTTCTCCGCCGCCGCCGTGACGCTGTTCCTGACCCTGCGCGGCAGCCTCTCCTGGCCCAGCGGCGCCACCTGGGGGCATATCCTGGTGGTGGGCACGCTGAATGGCTGGGTGCCCAATATCCTGACCGCCAGCGCCATGACGGGGATCGAGAGCGCCCCGGCGGCGCTGATCCAGTCCATCTCCCCGCTGGTGGTCGGCGGATTGAGCCTGCTGCTGCTGCGGGACGAGCGCCCGGGCGCCGGCATGTTCCTGGGGCTGGCGCTGGGGCTGCTGGGTATCGCCGTCATCCTCGGCCCTGGTGCGCTGAGCGGGGAGGCCGATCTCTGGGCTGCCGGGATGATGGCGGTGGTCGCCGTCTCCTATGCCCTGGGCACGCTCTATGTGCGCCGGGTGCGGCCGGCGGTGCCGGAGCATCTGGTGGTCGGCCAGCAGGTGGTGGCGCTGCTGGTCTGCGCCCCGGCGGCCCTGGCCGTCGAGGGGCTGGCCTTCCTGGACCAGCCGCGGGAGATCTGGATCGCGCTGGTGCTGCTGGGCGTGGCGGGCTCGGCGGTGCCGCTCTCCCTCTTCATCGCCCTGCTGGGGCGGGCGCCGGCGGCCAAGGCCTCGCTGGTCAGCTACCTGCAGCCGGTCTCGGCGGCGCTGGTGGGGGCCTTGTGGCTGGGGGAATGGCCGGCGCCGCAGGTGCTGGCGGGCGGCGTGGTGGTGCTGGGCGGCGTCTGGCTGGCTACCCGGCGCTGACATCCTTGGGCGGGACGCCGCGCGCGGCCCGCGCCATCAGCCCCATCGGCAGCAGCGCCGCCAGCCGCGCCAGGACATAGGTCCGGCGCGGATAGGCCACCCGGCTCCGCCCGGCGCGGATGCCCGCCAGGGCGCGGCGCGCGGCTTCCTCGGGCGAGAGCATGAAGGGCATGGGGAAGCGGTTCACATCGGTCATGGGCGTGCGGATGAAGCCGGGGCAGATGGCATGCAGCCGCACGCCCTGGCCCCGCTGGCCGATATCCGTGGCTTCCGCCCAGCGCTGCACGGCGGCCTTGCTGGCGGCATAGGCGGGAGCGCTCGGCGCCGGCACGAAGGCGGCGATGGAGGCGATGACGCCGATCCGTCCGCGGATGCCGCCCGGCCCTGGCGCCTGGGCGGCCATGCGGGCCATGGCGGGCAGGGCGGTGTTCAGCACGCCGTTCACATTGGTCTCGAAGACGGCGCGCGTCTGCGCGGCGGGTTCCGTGCCGCCGCCGGTGCCGCCGGAGACGCCGGCATTGGCCAGGAGCAGGTCGATCCGCTCCATCCCCGCGATCCAGGCCTCGCAGGCATCGGCGTCACGCACGTCCAGCCGGGTGGCCGTGACCTCGGCGCCGGCGGCGCGGCAGGCGGCGGCGGTTTCCTCCAGCCTGGCGGCGTTGCGGGCGGCCAGGTGCAGGCGCGCCCCGGGGCTTGCGCAGGCCAGCGCGAGGGCCCGGCCGAGGCCCGAGGAGGCACCCGTGACGGCGACATCCCGCCAGGGAGAGGGGCTGCGATGTTCCGTCACGTCTTGCATCCTGTCGCGGGGGGATAGAGAAGGCCGCGCATGGCCCTTTCTTCGATGACCGGCTTCGCCCGGCAGGCTGGCACCTTGCCGGATGGCACGGGTTTCGTGTGGGAACTGCGCAGCGTCAATGGGCGCGGGCTGGATGTGCGCCTGCGCCTGCCGCCCGGCCCCGACATGCTGGAACCCCGGCTGCGGGAGGCCGCGGTCGCGCGCTTCCGGCGCGGCAATATCTCCGCCACTCTCAGCATGAAGCGGGAGGACCGGCCGGCGCCGCGCCTGACACCGGACCCCGTGGCGCTGGAGCAGGCCCTGGCCCTGGCGCTGGAAGTGGCGGCGCGCATCCCAGGCTGCCCGCCGCCGCGCGCCGAGTCGATCCTGGCCATGCCGGGCGTGCTGCGGAGCGAGGTGCCGGAGGCGCGGGAGGAGGAGGCCGAGGCGCGCAACGCCGCCATCACCGCCGGCTTCCAGCAGGCCCTGGACGACCTGGCCACGGCGCGGCAGCAGGAGGGGGAGAAGCTCTCGGGCATCCTGCATGCCCTGCTGGATGAGATCGCCGAGCTGCGGGAACGGGCGGTGGCCCTGGCTGCCGAGCAGCCCGCCGCCCATCGCGCCCGGTTGAGCGCCGCCCTGGCCGAGCTGCTGGAGGGCGAGCGCCGCGTGCCGGAGGAGCGGCTGGCGATCGAGGTGGCGCTGCTGGCGCAGAAATCCGATGTGCGGGAGGAGCTGGACCGGCTGGGAGCCCATATCGCCGCCGCCCGCGCCCTGCTGGCGGGTGGCGAGCCGGCGGGGCGGCGCCTGGAATTCCTGACGCAGGAATTCGGGCGCGAAGTGAATACCCTGGGCGCCAAATCGGCCAGCCTGGGGCTGACCAGCCTTTCCCTGGACCTGAAGGCCGCGATCGAGCGGCTGCGCGAGCAGGCGGCGAACGTCGAATGAACCAGAATTCCCGGCGCGGGCTCTGCCTCGTGCTCTCGGCTCCCTCGGGCGCCGGCAAATCCTCGGTCAGCCGCGCGCTGCTGGAGCAGGAGCCGGAACTGCGGCTCTCCGTCAGCGCCACCACCCGCAAGCCCCGGCCCGGCGAGCAGGAAGGGGTGCACTACTTCTTCCACGAGCGGGAGGCGTTCCAGCGCATGATCGCGGCAGATGAGCTGCTGGAGCATGCCGAGGTCTTCGGCCGCTTCTACGGCACGCCGCGCGCGCCGGTGGAGCAGGCCCTGGCGGCGGGGCGGGACGTGCTCTTCGACATCGACTGGCAGGGGCACCGGCTGCTGCGCCAGGCGCTGCCGGGAGATGTGCTCGGCATCTTCCTGCTGCCACCAAGCCTGGTGGAGCTGGAGCGGCGGCTGCATGGGCGCGGCCAGGATTCGGCCGAGGAAATCGCCCGCCGGATGAGCGCCGCCCGGGACGAGATCAGCCATTACGGCGATTTCGACCATGTGCTGGTGAACCACGACTTCCACCGGACGGTGGAGGAGGTGCGCGCCATCCTGCATGCCGGCCGCAGCGCCCGCGCGCGGCAGCCATGGCTTTCGGGTTTCGTCTCCGGACTGCTGGGGGAGTGAGGGCGGCGGTGCCCGCCGCATGAGCGTGCTGCTGCAGATCGTCGTGCCGATCTTCGCGCTGATCGGCATCGGATATCTTTCAGCGAGGCGGCGCTGGATCTCGGAGGAGGGGCTGCGGGGGATGAGCGGCTTCGTCTTCACCCTGGCGCTGCCCTGCCTGCTCTTCAACGGCGCCACCACGCCGCATGCCGGCGGCGGCGGCACCGCCCTGGCCTTCTTCGCCGGCTGCCTGGCCACCTATGCCCTGGCCATGCTGCTCGCGCGGGGGGTGCTGGGCATGAAGCTCGGGGAGGCCGGGACCTTCGGCCTGAACGCCTCCTTCGGCAATACCGGCATGATCGGCGTGCCGCTGGTGCTGGTGGCCTTTGGGCACGCGGGGCTGGCGCAGCTGCTGGCCATCATCGGGCTGCATTCGCTGATCCTGCTGCCGATCGGCACCGTCATCGGCGAGGTCGCCCATGGCGGACGGGCGCCGGTCCTGAAGATCCTGCGCGCCACCATCGTCTCGGTGCTGCGGAACCCCATCGTCATCTCGGTGCTCGCGGGCTTCATCGTCTATCAGGGCGGTATCCCCGTGCCGGAGATGCTGCGCTACTTCCTGAAGATGGTGGGGGATGCGGCCGTCCCGGCGGCGCTCTTCTGCCTGGGCGCGACGCTGGTGGCCTTCGACGCGCGGCGGGACTGGCCCTCGGCGCTGCTCTGCTCCGGGCTGAAGCTGCTGCTGATGCCGCTGCTGGTCTGGCTGGCGGGGCTGGCCATCGGCCTCCCGCCGCTGCAGATGGCGGTGGCGTTGATCGCCGCCGCCATGCCGACCGGGGCCAATGCCTTCTTCCTCTCCCGCCGCTATGCCGCGGGGGCGGAACGCTCGGGCGCCACGGTGCTGCTCTCGACCCTGTTGTCGATGGCCACGGTCACGGCGCTGCTGGTCCTGCTGGAGGCAGGCTGAAGGGCTGCGCCCGATTCGGATTCAGTGCAGGCGGAACTCGCCATCGGCGTAGCGGAACTCCGCCGGGCGGCTGAGGGCAGCCGAGGCGACTCGCACCGAATGCAGCGGACCGTGGATGTCGCGCCGCCAGAATTCCAGGAATCGGTGCAGCTCGGGGAAGCCGGGGGCTTGGTCCAGCTTCTGCCAGATGAAGCTCTGCAACAGGCCGGGGTGGTCCGGCAGGTGGTAGAGGATATGCGCGGTGGTCAGCCGCCAGTCGGGAATGCGTACGAAGGAATCGATGTCACGCAGCAGCATGATTCGGATGTCTCCGCGTCCTGTTCAGCCGTCGGCCTTTTCCGCCCAATGCGGGCATCATCGCATGCCCGAAGCGGCGGCTGGAAGAAAAATCCTTTTTTATCAGGATATTAGCACTCAAGTATGGAGAGTGCTGACAAACGCTTGACGTAAGCGGCGGAGCCCCTTAGATCGCTTAGCACTCTCCCGGGGTGAGTGCTGACAGGGCTTGCCGGTCCGGGAGAGTAAACCGTCGCTGGATGCGCCAGATTTAGGGCGTCGAGGAGAGGGCCATGAGCTTCCGTCCACTGCATGACCGCGTTGTCGTTCGCCGGCTGACCGCCGAAGAGAAGACCGCCGGTGGCATCATCATTCCCGACACCGCCAAGGAAAAGCCGCAGGAAGGCGAAGTTGTCGCCGTCGGCTCCGGCGCGCGCAACGAGGCGGGCCAGCTGGTCGCGCTCGACGTGAAGGCGGGCGACCGTGTCCTGTTCGGCAAGTGGTCGGGCACCGAGGTCAAGATCAAGGGCGAAGACCTGTTGATCATGAAGGAATCCGACATCCTGGGCATCCTGGCGGCCTGAACCGGCCCCGCTGCCCGACGATTCCAACAGAACAGACGAGGTAGAAGACAATGGCTGCTAAGGACGTGAAGTTCGGCGCCCCCGCCCGTGAGCGCATGCTGCGCGGCGTGGACATCCTGGCCGACGCCGTGAAGGTGACCCTGGGCCCCAAGGGCCGCAACGTCGTGATCGACAAGTCCTTCGGCGCGCCCCGCATCACCAAGGACGGTGTGACGGTCGCCAAGGAAATCGAGCTGTCCGACAAGTTCGAGAACATGGGCGCGCAGATGGTGCGCGAAGTGGCCTCGAAGCAGAACGACCTGGCCGGCGACGGCACCACCACCGCGACCGTGCTGGCCCAGGCCATCGTGCGCGAGGGTGCCAAGGCCGTGGCCGCCGGCATGAACCCGATGGATCTGAAGCGCGGCGTCGACAAGGCCGTGACGCAGATCGTCGCTGAGCTGCAGGCGAAGTCCCGCAAGATCACCACCTCCGCCGAAGTGGCGCAGGTCGGCACGCTGTCCGCCAATGGCGAGTCCGAGATCGGCCAGATGATCGCGGAAGCGATGGAGAAGGTCGGCAACGAGGGCGTCATCACGGTCGAGGAAGCCAAGGGCATCCAGACCGAGCTGGACGTCGTCGAGGGCATGCAGTTCGACCGCGGCTACGTCTCCCCGTATTTCATCACGAATGCGGAGAAGATGATCGCCGAGCTCGAGAACCCCTACATCCTGATCCACGAGAAGAAGCTGTCCCAGCTGCAGCCGATGCTGCCGCTGCTGGAGACGGTGGTTCAGTCGGGCCGCCCGCTGATCATCGTGGCCGAGGACGTGGAAGGTGAGGCGCTGGCCACCCTGGTGGTCAACAAGCTGCGCGGTGGCCTGAAGATCGCCGCCGTGAAGGCCCCGGGCTTCGGTGACCGCCGCAAGGCGATGCTGGAAGACATCGCGATCCTGACCGGTGGCCAGGTCATCAGCGAGGATCTCGGCATCAAGCTCGAGACCGTGACGCTCGCCATGCTCGGCCAGGCCAAGATGGTCCGGATCGAGAAGGAGAACACCACGATCGTCGACGGTGCCGGCGAGAAGGCCGACATCCAGGGCCGCGTGGAGCAGATCAAGGCGCAGATCGAGGAGACCACCTCGGACTACGACCGTGAGAAGCTGCAGGAGCGCCTGGCGAAGCTGGCTGGCGGCGTGGCCGTCATCCGCGTCGGCGGCTCCACCGAGGTCGAGGTGAAGGAGCGCAAGGACCGCGTCGACGACGCGCTGCATGCGACCCGCGCCGCGGTCGAGGAAGGCATCGTTCCCGGTGGTGGCGTGGCCCTGCTGCGCGCTTCCCTGAAGCTGTCCGACCTCAAGGGCCTGAACAACGACGAGCAGGTCGGCATCGAGATCGTGCGCCGCGCGATCCAGACGCCGCTGAAGCAGATCGCTGAGAACGCGGGCAAGGACGGCGCCGTGATCGCCGGTGAAGTCCTGCGCGACGACACCTACGAGTATGGCTACGACGCCCAGCTCGACGAGTACAAGGACCTGGTGGCCGCCGGCATCATCGACCCGACCAAGGTCGTCCGCACGGCTCTGCAGGACGCGGCCTCCATCGCGGCCCTGCTGATCACCACCGAGGCGATGATCGCCGAGAAGCCGGCCAAGGCTTCTGCTCCGGCCGGTGGCCCGGGCGGCATGGGCGGCATGGGTGACATGGACTTCTGATCCCTCCGGGGCCGGTATCCGGCCCCGTTCGGAACGGCTGTTCGGGGGAGGGGCGGTCCGCAAGGACCGCCCCTTTTCCTTACGAAAAGATGTTGCATGAAGATAACGTGTTTGCGTTGACACGAGCGAAACGATCTGGCCCACTTCGCTACGCCACCGCTGCTGATCGCCTTGCCGTGCCTCCGGAATCTTCCGGGCGCCCATCAAGAGCCGTGAACCGGATGGGATCTTGAACCTGGCGATGTCCGCCGGGTCCGCCAGAGAGAAGGAGAGCCTCGGACATGGCGATCGGTACCGTGAAGTGGTTCAACGCCACCAAGGGCTTTGGCTTCATTGTCCCGCAAGACGGTGGCAAGGACGTCTTCGTGCACATTACCGCTGTGCAGCGCGCCGGCCTGCAGGGGTTGCAGGAGAATCAGAAGGTCAGCTTTGAGGTGGTGCAGGAGCGCGGCAAGGCCGCAGCCACCAACCTGAAGCCGCTGTAAGCCAAAGAGCTTCAGCGGTGGGGCCAGCATGGCCCCGACTGAACGGCCTGTGCCTTTCCGGCATGGGCCGTTTTTTGTGCTTTTTCGTCAATAAGGAAGAACTTCTGTCTCCGCCCATCAAATAAGGCGGGAAAATGGCAGAACCGAGGCAAAAAAGATTGCTGCGGCGCAACCTCACAGGTTAGTGAGCCCCCGGTCGCTACTACAGCAGAAAGGGGTTCCACCATGGCAATGCGCAGAATCTCTGCTGTGCTCGCCTTGCTTATTCTCCTCTGGTCTCCCGGCGCGATGGCGCGGGGTGAGCAGCAGGGCGATCTGAGCCTGAGTGCCGTCGTCGGCGGTGCTCTGCCTTATTCCACCGGCAAAGGCAGCTATCTGGTGACGCGGCTGATCAGCCCGGGCCACAATGGCCGCCCGATCAACCTGACGGGGCAGTCGCCTTTCGGGCGCGATCTGCGGAACGCCTTCGATGTCAGGCCGCAGATCGGGCTGGGCGGGCGCTATGTCCTGGGTGAGGGTCCGGGCGGCGCCAAGCTGGCGCTGCGTGTCCTGGTCAGCGCCGGCATGAACCGCCCGGAAGGCACGCGCTCGATTGTCGGGATCGCCGGCCTGACCGTCTTATTCTGATTCCCAGCCGATGGCGCGCCGCAGGAAGGCCGCGCCAAGCGCCATGAACTGGGCGGCCTCGGCATTGTCCTTGCCATAGCCATGGCCGCCGGCGGTGGGTTCGTAGAAGCGGGCGTCATATCCCAGCTTCTGCAGCTTCGCCGCCATCTTGCGGGCATGGCCGGGATGCACCCGGTCATCCCGCCGCGTCGTCGCGAGCAGGATCGGCGGATAGGGCCGCCCCGGCTCGGCCGCGTGATATGCGGCGAACTGGCGCATGAAGGCCCAGTCCTCCGGCTTGTCGGGGTCGCCGTATTCGGCGATCCAGCTCGCGCCCGCCAGCAGCTTGGTGTAGCGGCGCATATCGATCAGCGGGATGGTGCAGAAGAGCGCGCCGAACCGCTCCGGGTAGCGCGTCAGCATATTGGCGATCAGCAGCCCGCCATTGGAACCGCCCTCGGCCGCGATGCGCCCAGGCACCGTCACGCCCCGGCGGACCAGGTCGGCCGCCACGGCGGCGAAATCGTCGTGGGAGAGATGCTTTTTCTCCCGCCGGCCGGCCTCGTGCCAGCGGGTGCCAAATTCACCGCCGCCCCGTATATGGGCCAGGACGGCGGTGCCGCCGCGTTCCAGCCAGAGCTGCCCGGTGCTGCCGCGATAGGTGGGCGACATTGTCACCTGGAAGCCGCCATAGCCGGTCATGTGCACGGGGGCGTCGCCTGTCTCCTGCTCCGGCCCGGTCTGCACATAGGGGATGCGTTCGCCGTCGGAGGAGATGGCCTCGTGCCGTGTCACCCGCAGGCCCTGGGCATTGAACAGGCGTGGCGCCTGCCGCAGCACCAGTGGGGCGGCCGGGGTGGTGGCGGTTTGCAGCAGGGTGGGCGGGGTCAGCGGGTCCTGGGTCATGGCCAGCAGGGTGCCGTCCGATTCCTCTGCCTCGGCATCCATCGGCCAGACGCTGACCACGCCGATTTCCGGCAGGCCTTCCAGCCGGCGGCAGGTCCAGCCGCTTTCGGCCGGGGTCCAGATGGTATGATCCGGCCGCAGGTCGTCCAGCACCGAGACCACCACCCGGCCATCGCACCAGAAGAAGCCTTCCAGCGCCCGGCGCTCCGCCGGCTCGAAGAGGCGGGTGAAGCTGCGCTGCCCGTCCAGCAGGGCGGAGAGGCGGGTGCCCAGCAGCATGTCCGGGGGGTAGGTGGTGCCGTCCACGGCCCAGGGAGTGCGGGGCTGCAGCACCACCTGGTCGCCTTCCCAGTTCAGGCGCAGGTCGGTCGGCAGGTCGATCCGCAGGCGCGGGCCCTCGCGGTCGCCCAGATGCACGGCCACGTCGAAGAAGCCGATCTGGTCGAGGAAGACCACGCGCTCCTCGGCGCTGGAGCGGTCGATGCCGGCCCAGGCGCCCATATGTTCCGCCGGCACCTCGAAGAGGACGGGGGCGGCCATGGGGTCCTGGCCGCGTGACCAGCGGCGGATGGCACGGGCATAGCCCGATTGCGTCGCCATCCCGTCACCCAGGGCGGAGGAGAGGATCAGCGTGTCGCGGTCCAGCCAGGCGGCGTTGCTTTTGCCCTCCGGCAGGTCGAAGCCGCCGGGCACGAAGCTTCGGCTGCCCAGGTCGAATTCCCGCAGCACCACCGCATCGCCACCGCCGCGGGAGAGGCGCAGCAGCGCGCGGTCATGCGCCGGCGGCAGGGTGGTGGCGCCCTTCCAGATCCAGTCCTCGCCTTCCTCGGCCGCCAGGGCATCGAGGTCCAGCAGCAATTCCCAGTCCGGGCTGTCGCTGCGGTAGGAGGCGAGTGTGGTGCGGCGCCAGAGGCCGCGCGGATGCTGGGCATCCTGCCAGTAGTTATAGAGCAGGCCGCCCCGCCGGGTGATGTGCGGGATCTTGTCCGGCCGGTCCATCATCGCCTTCAGCGCGGCGGCGTCGGCGGCGGTGCGGGAATCGGACAGGCGGGCGAGGGTCTTCCCGTTCTGCGCCTCGACCCAGGCCAGGGCTTCCGCCCCCTCGATCTCCTCCAGCCACAGGAAGGGATCGTCATCCGGGTGGTCGAGGGTCGGGCGAGCGTCTGGGGCGATGGTCACAGCGAGGTACCTCAGGCCATTTGGTAACGGGCCTTGGCGGCACGCTCGATGGCGCCCGCGATCAGCCGGTCGATATCCATGCCGATACGGAAATCCTGCAGGAACTGCAGCTCTCCCTGTGTCGCCTCGCCATCGGCGGCGGCGACCTCGCAGGCCAGCAGATAGGCCGTCTCCCGCAGGCGCGGGGGCAGGGCGTCGCGCATCATGGTGAAGGCACGGTCCAGGCCGTCGGTCTGGCCAAGCAGGGCCAGGCAGGTCTCGGTCACAGGCTCGATCTCGCGCGCCTGGAAGCCGGCGAAGACCGGCAGTTCCTGCACCAGCCGCGACATCATGCCCAGTTCGGCGTCCGACATGTGCTGGTCGGCGGCGGACATCAGCACCATGGCGCAGATCAGTCCTTCATGGACGGTGAAATGGGTCTTGGTCTGCGGCATCGGGAGGCGTCTTCCTTGTTCAGTCCGGCTCGATCATAGGCCACGATACAGCTTCAACCCGGCGGGAGCGCCGGAGATGCAAGAAAAGCGGCGGTTTGACGCACGGCTTCCGCCAGCCCCAGCCGCCGCGGCACCACACCCTGCGGCAATCCGCCCAGCAGGCGGGAGGGCGTGCGGGGGTCCAGCATCACGAAAACACCCCGGTCGTCGGCGCGGCGGATCAGCCGGCCGAAAGCCTGGCGCAGCCGGTGGCGGGCGATGCCGTCATCATAGGCCGTCGGGCGGCCGCCGGAGAGATGAATCCGCCGCTCCCGGTGCAGAATCGAAGGGCGTGGCCAGGGCACGCGGTCGAAGACCAGCAGCCGCAGGGCGCGCCCCGGCACGTCCACCCCGTCCCGCAGCGCATCCGTGCCCAGCAGGCAGGAATCCTCCTCCGCCCGGAAGATGTCCACCAGGGTGGAACTGTCCATCGCATCGACATGCTGGGCGTAGAGGGGGATGCCGGCCTCGGCCAGGGCGGGGGCGATGCGGGCATGCACGTCCCGCAGCCGGCGGATGGCCGTGAACAGGCCCAGCGCGCCGCCGCCCGCCGCAAGGAAAAGCTGCTGCATGGCCGCGGCCACCTGTCCCGGGCTGTCGCGGTTCATATCCTCCACCACGATGGCCAGGGTCTGGGTCGCGTAGTCGAAGGGGGAGGGTAGGGCGGCGCGGATGGCGGGGTTGGGCAGATGCTGCACGCCGGTGCGCGCCTCGGCCTCCCGCCAGGCGGCTTCCGGGTCGCGCCTGTCCGCCGCGTCACGCAGAGTGGCGGAGGCGATCAGCACGCCATGCGCCGGCGCCGCCACCTGCGTCGCGAAGGGCACGGTGGGGTCCAGCCAGTGGCGGTGCAGCCCCGCATCGAAGTCGCGGCCATCCCGCCTGTTCAGTTCCAGCCAGTCCACATACAGGGGGCGGGTGCCGGGCTCTGGCGCGGGTTCCCGCAGCTGCCGGAGCATGGAGAGCCAGGCGGCCAGCGGGATCAGCGCGCGCCGCTCGATGCTGCGGGCGGCCACGTCCAGGCGGATGCGGTCGCCGGTCTCCAGCTCCTGGTCCGGGTCCTCCAGGATATCGGTCAGGAGCTTTGAGAGATGCTTCAGAGGCGCCTGGAGCTTTTCCAGCGCCTCCTCCAGCCTGGCGGCGGCGCCGGGCAGGCCCTCATGCAGGGGGTGGAGATCGGCCTCGGCGTCATAGAGCGAATCCGCCTCGGTGGCGCGGGCCAGGACCTGGACGCGGGCGGCGCGCAGGAATTCCTCGCCGGGGCGGGGGGTGTCGCCGGGCAGGTCCTCCCAGCGGTCCCACCAGCCGGCGGCGGGCAGGGAGCGTGCCATCTGCTCGGCATGGTCCAGCGGCGGGATCAGGCTGGGATGCTGGGGCAGCAGCTCCTCCAGGCGGCGGCGCAGCCCGCGGGCGCGCCCCCGGCCGCCCTCATTGCCCAGCAGCCAGCGGCGCAGCTCCGCCATCTCGGCGCCGGAGAGGGCGGCGGCGAAGGCGCCATCCGCCGCATCGAACAGGTGGTGCCCTTCGTCGAAGACATAGCGCAGGGCGGGGCCGCTCTCGCCATCGCCGCCGCGCGGGCCCAGCGCGGCCTGCACCATGACCAGGGCATGGTTGGCCACCACCAGATTGGCGGTCTGGGCGCGGCGGATGGAATTCTCGACGAAGCAGCGCTTCCAGTGCGGGCAGGCGGAATGGATGCATTCCCCCCGCCGGTCCGCCAGCAGGGAGATGGAGCCGGCGGGAAACAGCTCGGCGATCCAGCCGGGGAAGTCGCCGCCCATCAGGTCGCCATCGCGCGTGGCGCCGGCCCAGCGCGCCACCAGGGCCAGGGCGACGATGCGGGCGGGCATGGCGCCGCTGACGGCCTCGTCGAAGTTCAGCAGGCAGAGGTAGTTCTCGCGCCCCTTGCGGATGACGACCTTGCGGCGCCGCTCCTCCGGGTCCGGGTAGAGGCGGGCCAGCTCCTGGTCCAGCTGCCGTTGCAGGTTGCGGGTATAGGTGGCGATCCAGACCGGCGCGCCGTTGCGCTCGGCCCAGAGGCTGGCCGGCGCCACATAGCCCAGGGTCTTGCCGGTGCCCGTGCCGGCCTCGGCCAGCACCAGCTGCGGCTCGCCCGGCACTTCGCGCGGCGCGAAGGCCATGCTGGCGGCACTGGCGAAATCGCCCTGGCTGGGGCGCTGCTCGGCGCCTTCGCCCAGGATTTCCGCGAGCCTGGCGCGGGCTTCGGCGGCGGTGACGGGCAGGTTGGCAGGGGGCGGGGGCGGGGCGACTTCCTCCCATTCCGCCAGGGTGCGCCAGACCTTCAGCCCGTCATTGCTGCCGCGCGCCTGCGGCTGGCCCAGGGCCGCCAGCACCGAATCCGCCCAGGGCCAATGGGCGGCATCCCGCAGCCGCGCCGCCAGCATGGCCGCATCGCGGTTGGGCTGGGCGCCACGGGCGCGGGCCAGGCGGCGGAGGATTTCGGTGGCGATCTCCGGCAGCAGGGCGGCGGCGGCTTCGGCATCCTCCGGTGGCGGCAGGTCGAGCGCGATGGCCAGGCCGCGCGGCGTGGGCGCCGCCGGCTGGGCCGGCAGGGCGAAGGCGAAGAGCTCCAGCAGGTCATAGGCGCCGGGGATGGAGGCGATGCCCAGGCGCTTGGCCATGGCCGGCGCATGCACCAGCATCGGCGGGCCGAGTTCCTCCAGGGCCTCCACCGCCTGGCGGGCGGGCAGGGTGGAGAGTTCGCCATCCGGCGTCAGCAGAACGGCGGCGCCATGGGTGGCGGCGATCAGCGCGGGCGCGGCGGGCAGCAGCAGGCGGGGGGGCTGGGGCGGCGGAGGCACGCGCTATCCTAGGGGCAAAAGGCGAACGAGGCCATGATGAGCCGCTCTGCGGAATGCGTGCGTTGACCATGCGCCCTGGCGCTGGCATGGGGCGGGGCATGAGCGCCGATCCCACCCTCCGTACTGTCAAGGCTTGGCCCTTCGAGGAAGCCGCCAAGGTCGCCGATCGCATGGCGGCCACCGGCAAAAAATCGGCGCTGTTCGAGACGGGCTATGGCCCCTCGGGCCTGCCGCATATCGGCACCTTCGGCGAAGTGGCCCGCACGACCTGGGTGCGGAACGCCTTCACCCGCATGACCGGGCTGGAGAGCCGGCTGATCGCCTTCAGCGATGACATGGACGGGCTCCGCAAGGTGCCGGACAATGTCCCGAATGGCGACATGCTGCGCCAGCACCTCGGCAAGTCGCTGACCGCCATCCCCGACCCCTTCGGCACGCATGAGAGCTTCGGGCACCACAACAACGCCCGGCTGCGCAGCTTCCTGGACGAATTCGGCTTCGAATACGAATTCGCCTCCTCCACCGATTATTATAGGTCCGGCCGCTTCGATGCCGCCCTGCAGCGGATGCTGGAGGCGCATGAGGAGGTGCGGCAGGTGATCCTGCCGACGCTCGGCCCCGACCGCCGCGCCACCTATTCCCCCTTCCTGCCGATCCACCCCAGGACGGGCGTGGTCATGCAGGTGCCGATGGAGGAGACGCGGCCGCAGGACGGCACCGTGGTCTGGCGCGACCCCGAGACGGGCGAGCGTTTCGAGACGCCGGTGACGGGGGGGCACGTCAAGGCGCAGTGGAAGGCGGACTGGGCGATGCGCTGGTTCGCCCTCGGCGTCGATTACGAGATGTCGGGCAAGGACCTGATCGACAGCGTCAAGCTCTCCTCCGCCATCTGCCGGGTGCTGGGGGCGGAGCCGCCGGCCACCCTGACCTATGAGCTCTTCCTGGATGCCAATGGCCAGAAGATCTCGAAGTCCAAGGGCAATGGCCTGACCATCGAGGAATGGCTGCGCTACGCGCCGCCCGAGAGCCTCGCCTATTTCATGTATCAGCAGCCCGGGCGCGCCAAGCGGCTGCATTTCGACGTGATCCCCCGCGCCACGGATGAATATCTGCAGCAGCGGGAGAAGCTGCGGGCCAGCCCGGACCCGGCCAACCCGGACTGGCATATCCATGGCGGCGAGGTGCCGAATACGCCAGAGCCGCCGCTGACCTTCGGCATGCTGCTGAATCTCGTCACCGTCTCGGCCGCCGATACGCCGGAGCGGCTGTGGAAATTCGTGCGCAACTACGCGCCGGAGGCGACCCCGGAGAACCAACCGCTGCTTGGGCAGTTGGTGAATTATGCCGTTGCCTATTCCCGCGACTTCATCCTGCCCAGCCTGCGCCCGCGTGCGCCGACGCCGGAAGAGCGGCCCTCCTTCGAGGCGCTGGTGGACCTGTTGAAGCAGCACCAGGCGGAGATCGAGGCGATGCCGCCCGGCCTGACCCAGGCCGAGTTCATCCAGACCCTGGTCTATGACGCCGGCCGCCGGGACCCCTTCCTGGTGCCGGCCAAGGATGGTGGGCGGCCGGGTGTCTCGCGCGGCTGGTTCAGCGCGCTCTACCAGGTGCTGGTGGGCACCGACCAGGGGCCGCGCTTCGGCTCGGTGGCCGCCGCCTATGGCATCCCCGAGACCATCCGGCTGGTGGAGGAAGCGCTGGCCCGGCCATCCGAACCTGACACGGCATCCGGGGCCGGTCAGGCGTGAAGCCGGTGCTGGCCCTGCTGCGGCGGCATGGGCCAACGGCCTTCGGCCTGCTGCTGCTGGCCGGCGCCATCTATGTGGTCCAGAAGGAGTTCCGCCACCTCTCCATCGCCGATATCACCGCGGCGGTGGAGGCGGTGCCGGCCCGCACCCTCTGGATCGCCGGCGGCTGGACGCTGCTCGCCTATGCGGTGCTGACGGTCTATGACCGGCTGGGCTCGGTCTATGCCGGCAAGCCTGTCAGCTATCTGCGTACCTCCCTGGCCTCCTTCTGCGCCTATACCCTGGCACATAACCTGGGGGTCGCGGCCGTCTCCGGCGCTGCGGTGCGCTACCGCTTCTATGCCGCCTGGGGGCTGACGCCGGTCGAGATCGCCAAGGTCATCGCTTTCACCAGCCTGACCTTCGGGCTGGGCGGCATGGCACTGGGCGGGTTGGTGCTCATCCTGGAGCCGGACATCCTGCCCTGGTTCCGCGACCATCTGCCTTTCTGGGCCATGCGGGGCCTGGGCGTGCTGCTGCTGCTGGTGGTGGCCTGCTACCTGGTCCTCTCCCGCGTGCTGCCGCATTTCACCGCCTTCGGGCACAAGATCGATCTGCCCGGCTTCCGCATGGCGCTGGGGCAGACGCTGCTGGCGGTGGTGGACGTGGTCGTCACCACCATGATCTTCTACGTGCTGCTGCCGCCGGCGGAGGGGCTGAGCTTCACCCTGTTCCTCGGCATCTATCTGGCGGCCTATTCGGCCGGGCTGGCGGCGAATGTGCCGGGGGGGCTGGGCGTCTTCGACACCGTGGTCCTGGTCTCGTTGCAGCCCTTCGTGCCGGCGCCGCAGGTGATCGGGGCACTGTTCCTCTTCCGGCTCTACTACTACATCGTGCCGCTCTTCATCGCCGGTCTGCTCTTCGCGGGATTCGAGCTGAGCCAGCGGCGCCACCTGCTGACGAATCTCGGCACCGAGGCGCGGGTGGCCGATGCGCTGGAAGTGCCGGCCCTCTCCGGCCTGACGGCCCTGATGGGCATCGCCCTGCTCTTCATCGGCGCGCTGCCCTCCTATGGCACCCGGCTGGCGTTATGGGCGGGGGAATGGGCGGCGCTGGCGAGCCATTTCGCGGCCTCCGTCATCGGTTCCCTGCTGCTGGTGGTATCCTATGGCATGCTGCGGCGCCTGCGGATCGCCCGCAACAGCGGCATCATGCTGCTGCTGCTGGGTGCCGCGGCAGTGGTATTGAAGGGCAAGCCCTGGTGGCTGGTGGTGGTCTTCCTGGTGCCCGCCGGCCTGCTGGCGAGCATGCGGACCGCCTTCTACCGCGATGCCCGCCTGACCGGGGAGCCGCTTTCGGCCAGCACGGTCATCTCCCTGACGGCCTGCATCTTCTGCGCCCTGCTGCTGGCCAGCGTGGCCGGGACCGGGCCCGTGACGGATATGCCCTGGTGGATTGTGCCCTTCTCCTCCGACGCGCCGGCCTCGCTGCGTCTGGCGGTCGGAGTGGCAGGGGTGCTGCTGCTGGTGGCGGTGCTGCGGCTGCTGCGCCCCTCCCGCCTGGTGGCCGCACCGTATGACGAGGCGGCGCGGGCCCGGCTGGCGGAACTGGGCGCCGAGGTGCCGGAGCTGGCGGACGGCGCCATCCTGGTCGATGGCGCCGGCTTCGCCTTCCGCAAGCTGGACGGCGTCTGGGTCGGCCTGGGCGACCCGGCGGGGCAGGAGGAGCAGGCGCGCATCACCGCCCTCTGGCGCTTCCGCGATATCTGCGAGCGCAACGGCGTCAGCCACGCCTTCTGGCATGTGGGGCCGGGGATGCTGCGCGCCTATGAGGATAGCGGGCTGGCGGCGGTGATGCTGCCGGATGGCGGCTATCTCGTCTCCAATGCCGAAGGCGACCCGCGCGGGCTGCTGGAGCAGATGCAGCAGGCCTGACCGCGCGGGCGGCGGGCCAGCCTTACTGGCTGGCCCAGAGGATGCGGTGCATCCAGGCGATCTCGGAAAGATCGAAGCTGTAATTGGGATGGGCCGGGTTCAGGCTGGCCAGCTCGATCCGCCGGGCGGATTGCCGCAGCAGCTCCTTGGCCATCACCTCGCCCTTTATGGTGCGGACCACGACGCGGTCACCGCGCCGCACCGGTGAATTGGGGGAGACGATGATCGTATCCCCGTCCCGGAATACCGGCTCCATGCTGTCGCCCGAGATTTCCAGCGCATAGGCATTGGGATCGGAAAGTTCAGGCGTGCTGATCTCGTCCCAGCCGCCGCCCACGGGGTAGCCGCCATCCCCGAAGAAACCCTCGCTTCCCGCCTGCGCCAGGCCCAGCAGCGGGATGCGCCGGCCCGGATTCGGGCGGCTGCTGTTGTGCAGGGTGGGGGCGCCGGTCACCAGCCCGGCGAAGACCTCCATCTCCGTGCCCGTGGCCTCCAGGATCTTGGCGATGCTCTCGGTCGAGGGCCATCGGGGGCGGCCATCGGCACCCACGCGCTTGGAGGGGTTGAAGGCGGTCGGGTCCAGCTTGGCGCGGCGCGCGAGGCCCGAGGCGGAGAGGCCGTGCTCTGCAGCCAGGGCATCGATGGCCCGCCAGATATCGTCATGACGCATGGGCGCATCATCCTAACGCCTTTGCGCTCAAGCAAGACGTTAATCCTAGGAACATCATCACAAATAGGTGTTGACGCCTACAACCGAAATGATCGATGTTTCTGTTGTGTTCACGTTTAGATAAGAAAGGACACAGCCCCTATGCCCTCTGCCCTTCGTACCAATGCCATGCCGGTGCTCTCTTCCATGGCCAAGGCCGAGCCTTTCCATTCTGCCGAGGAAGCCTGGATCTGGACGATGTCCGGCCTCATCGCTCGCCGTGAAGGGGCGCGCATTGTCGCTGGCGCTGGTAGCAGGCTGCGCCCCTGTGAGCCGGATGACGTGGTGAAATGCCTGGACCGCCTTTACCGGCAGCGGCGCATCGACCTGGTGCATGCGCGCATCCTGCGGATCTGGGGCGAGCGGGGCGTGGCGCCGGACCCGCGACACCTGAGCGAGAAGAACGACTGGCGGATCTGGAACGAGGCGATGCAGCGGCTGGACTGGCCGTTGCGTATGAAGGGCATCGTCGCTGGGGCGGCGCGCGGTGGCGGCATGGCGGAGGTGGTGGAACTGGCGCGCTGGCCGATGGGCGGCGAGGCGTGAGGCGCGGTGCGCTGGCGCGGCAGGCGCCGCCTGTCCGTCAGCCGGGCCGAGTGGGGGCATCCATCGCACCAGGCCGGGTCGCGGTGGAAGAGGAAGGTGCGGCCGCGCCGCTTCGGGCCTCCCACCGTCATGCTCTGGCAGAGGGCGCGCAGCGGATCTGGATCGGTTTTGGCGGGCGGGCGGACCGGCTCTGGCTGCGGCTGCTGAAGCCGGGTTTCCGCCACTGCTTCGCGGCGGTGGAGGATAGACAGGGCTGGACGGTGGTGGAGCCGCTGTCGGGCCGCCTGCTGGTGGCGCGCCCCATGCTGGTGCCGGACTTCGACCTGCCGGGCTTCTACCGCCGGGCCGGGCTGGTGGTGCTGGGGCCCTTCACGCCCGGCGCCCCGCGGTGCCGGGCGCTGCCGACGCTCTCCCCCTATTCCTGCGTGGCGGTGTGCCGGGCGCTGCTGGGGCAGGGGGCGCCTTTCGCCGTGACGCCCCGGGGGCTGTTCCGGGCTTTGGAAAGGACTCTCCTGAGACAGGAGAAAAATCTTGACGAAAGGAATTTATTCCGCTAGATGCAGTCTTGTCACCGGGCGAGCTGCGCCCGCTGATCTTCCTCCGATCCCCCTAACTCGCACGGGCCCGGCCGATCCACATCGGCCGGGCCCGTGTCTTTTTGGGTGGGTTCCCTGACCGCAACCAGAGGAGTCCGCACGCGCATGGGTGGCCTGATGAAAGCCCCGAAGCCGGTGGTGGTGACCGCGTCCGAACCCCCCGCCGCCCCCGCCGCCAGCCAGGCCGATGTGGCCGCCGCTGCCCAGGCGGCACGCGGGCAGAACCAGGATCGCGCGCGGCGCGGCCTGGCCGGCACCATCGTCACCTCCGAACGGGGTGTGCTGACGGAGGCGCCGCGCCCGGCCGCCAGCGCCCGCAAGACCCTGCTGGGGGAATAAGGCATGGCCGGGAATGAGATGACGCCGGAGGCCGTGCTGGCACGGCACGCCGCCGCGCTGGAGCGGCGGCGGCCGTGGGAGAGCGTCTGGCGCGAATGCTACGACCACGTGCTCTCCGCCACGCCTGGCAGCGGCGGGCCGATGCTCTATGACGCCACGGCCGCCGACGCGGCCGAACAGCTTTCCGCCAGCCTGCTGGCCGAGTTGACGCCCCCCTGGTCCCGCTGGTTCGGCCTGGCGCCGAGCCGGGCGCTCGAGCAGGGGCCGGATGCCGCCGCCGCCGCCGCCACGCTGGAAGAGGCGGCGGAGGTGCTGCAAGGGCATCTCGATCGCTCCAACTTCGTGCTGGAGATGCATCAGTCCTTCCTGGACCTGGTGGTGGCCGGCACCGGCGTGCTGCTGGTGGAGGAGGCACCGCCAGGCGAGAGCAGCGCGCTGCGCTTCACCGCCGTGCCGCTGACCCAGGCGGTGCTGGAGGAAGGCGCCGGCGGGCGGCTGGATACCATCTACCGCGCCATGGTACTGGATGCGGCGGCCATCGCCCGCCGCTACCCCCGCGCCATCCTGCCGGCCGGGCTGAAGCCGGAGGCGGAGGGAGAGGCGCCCGGGCGCTTCCGGGTGGTGGAGGCGGTCTGGCCGGACGGGCAAGGCGGCTGCGGATACCAGGCCGTGCTGGACCATGACGGCCGCGCCGTGCCACTGGCCACCGGACGCTTCGCGGACAGCCCCTTCATCGCCTTCCGCTGGCTCAAGGCACCCGGCGAGACCTATGGCCGCGGCCCCGTGATGAAGACGCTGCCGGATATCCGCACCGCCAACAAGGTGGTGGAGCTGGTGCTGAAGAACGCCTCCATCGCCGCGACGGGCATCTGGCAGGCCGAGGATGACGGCGTGCTGAACCCTGCCACGGTGCGGCTGACGCCGGGGGCCATCATCCCCAAGGCGCCCGGTTCCTCCGGCCTGACGCCGCTGGCGGCACCAGGAAATTTCGATGTCTCCGAGCTGGTGCTGGAGGATCTGCGGAAGCGCATCCGTTCGGCGATGCTCGCGGACCGGCTCTCCGCCCCGCAGGATGCCCGGATGACCGCGACCGAGGTGCTGGAACGCAGCGCCCAGACCGCCCGGCTGCTGGGCGCCACCTATGGCCGTTTGCAGGCGGAGCTGCTGACGCCGCTGGTGGCCCGGTGCCTGGCCATCCTGCGGCGCAGGGGCGAGGTGCCGCCCATGCTGTTGGATGGGCGGGAGGTGCGGCTGACCTACCAGTCGCCTCTGGCCCGCGTTCAGGGCCGCGCCGACGCGGCGAATACGCTGCTCTTCCTGCAGGCCGCGTCGGCGCTGGGGGCCGAGGCCACCGCGCAGATCGACGTTGCCGCCGCCACGAGACACCTGGCCCGCGCGCTGGCCGCGCCGGCCGGGATTCTGACCCCCATCGCCCCCACCGAGGAGTGAAGGCCCGCATGTCCGAGAACCTGCTTGAAGCCGCCGCGACGGACACCCCCGAGGATGTGCCGGAGAAGTTCCGGGACGAGCACGGCGCGCTGCGCGTGGATGCGCTGCTGAAATCGTACAGGGAGCTGGAGAAGCGCATGTCCCAGCGCTTCGCCCCGCCCGCGCCCGATGCGCCGGAGGAGGAGAAGCAGCGCTTCCGCCGCGCCATCGGCGTGCCGGATTCCCATGAGGAATACAGTGTCGAAGCGAAGCATGAGCTCTGTGGCCCGGATGAGGGCATCAACAGGCGGCTGCATGAGGCGGGTTTCACCTGCACCCAGGTGCAGCTGGTCTATGACCTGGCCGCTGAGCGGCTGCTGCCGCTGATCGCCGAGGCCGCCGCCGATTACGAGGCCGACAAGCAGCGCGGCAAGCTGGCGGAAGCGCTGGGCGGCGAGGCGCAGTTCAGGCGCCTGGCGCCGCAGATCGCCGCCTGGGGCCGCGCCAATCTGCCGCCAGGCGCTTTCGAGGCGCTCTCCACCACCGCTGAGGGCGTGCTGGCGCTGCATGGCATGATGGCCCGGACCGAGCCCAGCCTGGCGCGCGAGGCCGAGCCCGCCGGGGGGGTGGACGAGCAGGCGCTTCGCAAGATGATGCGCGACCCGCGCTACTGGCGCACCCGCGAGCCGGAATACGTCAAGCGCGTGACCGAAGGCTTCAAGCGGCTGTTCGGCAACAGCTGAGCTGATAGCGGCAGGGTTCCGCAGCCTCGCTCGCCCTGCCGCGACGGGCCGCCGGTTCGGTGCATCGCATCCTGGCGGCCCGATTTCCCGAAATTCGCCTCGCCCAACCCGCAATGGCGGGCGCGATGGCGCGCGCGCATCGCCGGCCCCGTTGACGGGACCAACCGCGCGGTGCGGGCACCAAACCCGAAATCTCCTTCAAGGAACATCCGATGTCCGCCACGATCGATCAGGTTTTCGCGAAGCAGTTCGAGTCCGAGGTGCATGAGGCCTACCAGCGCCAGGGCAGCAAGCTGCGCCCGACGGTGCGGAGCAAGAACGGCGTGCGCGGCGCCTCCACCGTCTTCCCCATCGTCGGCCGCGGCACGGCGGCGGCGAAGGCGCGCAACGGTGCCGTGCCGGTGATGAACCTGTCACATTCCAACGTGGAGTGCTTCCTGCAGGACTATTATGCCGGCGAGTGGATCGACCGCCTGGATGAGCTGAAGACCAATATCGACGAGCGCGCCGTGGTGGCCAATGCCGGTGCCTATGCGCTGGGCCGCAAGACGGATGAGCTGATCATCGCCGCCATGGATGCGGGCACGCGCGAGGCGACCGGCACCGCCGCCGGCACCACCGACACCGATGGCCTGACCAAGGCCAAGGTGCTGCTGGCCTTCGAGATGCTGGGCGCGGCCGATGTGGCGGATGACGGCAACCGCTTCGCCATCGTCGGCTGGAAGCAGTGGAGCGAGCTGCTGCAGATCGAGGAATTCGCCAATACGCAGTATGTGGGCGATGCCGATCTGCCCTGGAAAGGCACGCAGGCCAAGCGCTGGCTCGGCGCGACCTGGATGCCGCATTCCGGCCTGACCAAGAGCGGCAACCTGCGCTTCTGCTACTTCTACCACAAGACCGCCATCGGCCATGGCGTGGCGCAGGAAGTCACCACGGATATCACCTGGCACGGCGACCGCGCGGCCTATTTCGTCAACAACATGATGAGCCAGGGCGCGGTGCTGGTCGATGAGACCGGCGTCGTGCGGATGCGCGCCTTCGAGGCATAGCCGCGGATGCGCGCCTTCCAGGCGTGAGCGCGGCACGGCCGGAGGTGCGGAACCTCCGGCCGGCTTCCATTTCCGATACCGCCGAACAGGAGTCTTTGCCGATGGCGCTCTCCGCCCTCGTCCTCTGCTCGCGCGCCATGCTGAAGATCGGTGCGCAGCCCGTCGCCTCCTTCGACGAAGGCACCGCCGAGGCGGAGGTGGCGGCCCATCTCTATCCTTCCGTGCGCGATGCCATGCTCTCCTCCCACCCCTGGTCCTTCGCGACGGGGCAGATGGAACTGCCGCGGCTGGCCGAGGTGCCGCATGCGGATTACCGCCATGCCTTCCAGCTTCCAGCTGATTTCCTGCGCGTGCTCTCCGCCGGCAGCGGCGGGGCAGGGCGTGGGGTGCGCTACCGGCTGCACGAGCGCCGGCTGCATGCGGATGTCGGACGGGTGGCGCTGACCTATGTCTTCCGGCCGGAGGAAAGCACCTTTCCGCCCTTCTTCGCCGCCGCGCTGGTCACGCGGCTGGCCGCCGAATTCTGTATTCCGCTGACCGAGAGCAGTTCCCGTGCCGAAATGCTGCACCGGCTGGCCGACAGCGAATTCCGCAGTGCCAGGCTGACGGACAGCCAGCAGGACACGGTGCGGGCGCTGGAGGATTTCCCGCTCATCATGGCGCGGGGGTGAGGCCATGGCCCTGGCACGCAGCGTCAAAACCAGCTTCACCGCAGGCGAACTCGGCGACCAGCTTCTGGGCCGCGGGGATCTGCGCGCCTTCGAGAATGGCGCGCGGCGCCTCCGCAATGTCTTCATTCAGCCCACCGGCGGCATCACGCGCCGGCCGGGCCTGCGCCATGTGGCGCTGCTGCCGGGCAAGGCGCGGCTGATTGCCTTCGAGTTCAATACCGAGCAGACCTACCTGCTGGTACTGACCGCGCATTCCCTGCAGGTCTTCATGGGCGACGTGCCGGTGGCGCAGCTGCCGGCACCTTGGACCGAGGCGATGCTGGAGCAGATCGCCTATACCCAGAGCGCCGACACGCTGCTGATCCTGCACCCCGAGCTTGGTCCGCAGCGCGTCACCCGCAGCAGCCACATGGACTGGACGCTCTCGGGCTGGGAATTCATCAGCGAGCCTTTCCACCGCTTCGCGCCGCCTGGGGTCACCATGGCCAGCAGCGGCAGCAGCGGAGAGGTGACGCTGACCGCTGGCGCGCCGTTCTTCCAGCCAGGCCATGTCAATGCGCGGCTGCGGATCGGTATGAAGCCGGTAATCGTGACGGCGGTGACATCGCCGGTGACGGCCACTGCCCTGGTGCATGAGACGCTGGACGGCACCGCGCCGACCGAGGACTGGGACGAGGCCGCCTTCAGCGGCGCGCGCGGTTGGCCGGTGACGGCCTGCTTCCACCAGGACCGCCTGGTGCTGGGCGGCTCGCGGGACCTGCCGAACCGTCTCTGGCTCTCCCGCTCGGGCGACCTGTTCAACTTCGACCTCGGCACCGGGCTCGATGACCAGGCGATCGAATTCGGCCTGCTGTCGGATCAGGTGAACGCCATCCGCGCCGTCTTTTCGGGCCGGCACCTGCAGATATTCACCTCCGGCGCCGAATGGATGGTGACGGGCGACCCGATGACCCCGGCCTCCATCCAGTTGCACCGGCAGACGCGCATAGGCTCGCCCGTCGCGCGGCTGATCCAGCCGGTGGATGTCGATGGCAGCACCATCTTCGTCTCCCGCTCCGGCCAGGCGGTGCATGAATATGCCTATACGGAGGTGCAGCAGGCCTATCAGGCCAGCGACCTGGCACTGGTGGCGCGGCATCTGGTGCGGACGCCCCTGGCCATGGCCTATGACCAGACCAGGCGGCTGCTGCATGTCGCGATGGAAGGCGGCTGGCTGGCCACGCTGACGCTCTACCGGACGGAGCAGGTGACGGCCTGGACACGCCAGGACACCGCTGGCGTTTTCGGCTCTCTCGCGGAGATTGATGGCACCGTCTGGTGCGCCGTCCAGCGCCTGGGTGGCTGGCGGCTGGAGCGTTTCGACGACATGCTGGCCGTCGATGCCGGGCTGAGCGGCGAAAGCGACAGCGAGCGCCGGGTCTGGAGCGGGCTGGGGCATCTGCCCGGCACCAGCCTGCAAGTGGTAGCCGACGGCGCGCCGCGTGGCGAGTTTCCGGTTGCCGCGGGCGCCATCACGCTGGATGCGCCGGCCCGTTCGATCCAGGCCGGGCTCGCCTTCAAGCACCTGGTGGAGCCGCTGCCGCCGCTGCTCTTCTCCGCCGCCGGTTCCCGCGCGGGGCCGCTGCGGCTGGTGGCGGCCACCTTCCGTTTGCTGGAGACGGCGGCGCTCTCCGTCGATCTTGGCCGGGGTCCGGCGCCCGTGTCCTTCCGGCGGCTGGATACGCCGCTGCTCGATGCGGCACCGCCAAGCTTCACCGGCGATGTCACGTTGCGGGGCCTGGGCTGGCGTCGCGACACCATCAAGCCGCTCTGGCGCATCGAGGGCGATACGCCGCTGCCGATGACGCTGCTTTCCGTCACCACCGAGACCAGGATGACCGACTGATGGCACAACTCGCTCCCATCGCCACGCTCGTCGGCACCGGCGCCTCGCTTTACGGCACGGTGCGGCAGGGGCAGCAGCAGGCTGCCAGCGCGAAGGCGCAGGCGCAGGCGCAGCAGCAGTCGCTGGATGCGCGCGCGCAGCAGCTGGCCGCAACCCAGGCCGCCGAGACGCGCGGCCGGCAGGACCGGCTGGAGCGTGCCGTCGCCTCCACCCGCGCGCGCCTCGGCGCCTCCGGCATCAGCCCCGACCAGGGCTCGGCCGGTGCCGTCACCTCCGGTCTCGCGCGGGATGCGGCGGAAGCGGCGGCGGACAGCAACGAGAGCTACGCCGCCCGCATGGCCAGTGGACGCAGCAGCCTGCTGTACGCCGATGGCTCGCTGACCACCTGGCTGCGCGCCGGCAGCAGCTTCGGTAACGCGGTGCGCAACCTGCTCGACTGAGGCTGCGCCCGCTGGCCGGCCCGCCCTTCCTCACCCCCTTCCGCATGAGAGATCCGAATGGCCGAGCATATCCGCATCGGCGACGTCGCGCCGCGTGTGCACTACGCGGCGGATGGCGCGCAGACAGTCTTCATCTACCCCTTTCCGATATTCCAGCCCGCTGATCTGGAGGTGCGGCTGGACGGGCTGTTGCTGGCCGGCGGCTACACGGTGCTGGGGGCGGGCGCCTCCGACGGTGGCCGCGTCGTCTTCCCGGCCCCCCCGGCGGCGGGGAGCAGGCTGGCGCTGCGGCGCCGGCTGGTCATCTCCCGCAACACGGATTTCCAGCCCAATGGCGTGCTGCGCGCCAATACGCTGAACGACGACCTGGACCGCCAGGTGGCGGCCTTGCAGGAATTCCGCGACGATCTCGGCAACACGCTGCGCGCCAATCCCGGCGAGGTGCCGAGCGGGCTGGTGCTGCCGGACCGCAGCGCCCGCGCCAATCGCGTGCTGGGCTTCGACAGCCTGGGCAATGCGACGGCCTTCGTGCGGGAGGAGGGGACGCTGAAGGTGCCGCATCGCGGCGCCATTCCCCGCACCATCGCCGACAAGATGGGCGAGGCTCTCTCGGCCCGCGACTTCGGTGCGATGGGCGACGGCATCAACGATGACGGCCCGGCGTTGCAGGCGGCGATGAACGCCGCCGCGGCATCGTCCAGGCACCTGCTGATCGGCGAGGGCAGTTACCGCACCACCATGCCGTTGCTGCTGCCGGGGGCCGCGACGGGGCTGACCATGCGCGGCACCATCGTCTATGCCGGACCGGACGGGCAGGTGGCGCTGACGCTGGGCGACGGCGCGGCGGCGCGCAATGCGAGCAAGCTCTACCAGGGCCTGCGTGTCACGCGCGCCACCCTCTCCAGCTGGCTGGACGAGGGCGATATCGGCATTCTTCTCCGCAACCTCGATGCCTCCACCGTCGAGATCCGGCAGGCCGAGGGCTTCACCATCGGCGTGCGCACCCTGGGCGTGGAGCGCGGCTTCGAGGACAGCACGATCCACCTGGGCCGTCTCGTCGACAACCGCATCGGGCTCGATATCCGCTGCGAGACGGCTGCCGGCTGGAACAACAGCATCCGCTATATCGGCGGTCATTTCGCCAATTCCTCTGCCACGCATCGGAGCATGGACCGCTTCGGCGTGCGCTTCTCCTGCGCCACGGATGCCTATCCTCGCCACAACGCACATCTCTTCCTGGGTCCCGCTTTCGAGTTGCAGCGCCAGGGCACGCCTGCCACCGTCACCGCCATCCCCTTCCTGCTGGCGGCGGGGGATGAACGTGGCATCGTCGCGCGTGGCATCCGCATGGAGCAGTGCAGTACCTTCGTGGCCGCGCATACGGGCGGCGCGAATGACTGCCTGTATGAGGTCGCCTATACCGGCACCTATGCCTTCACCGGCACGGGGATCCTCTATGCCTCCACGGCCACGCGCGCCGGTGGCACCGTCATTCCGCTGCATCAGGCGGCGGCGGCGCATGGCACGCCCCGGCTGGTCGCGGCGGCGGAGAACCTGCGGCAGCGCGCTTTCCGCCAGACCGTGGATACCGCCGACGGGGTGGGCTTCGAGCAGATGGCCGTGCTCGCCGGCAATCCCGTCAGCCCACCCGGCAACCTGACGGCGGCCGCCTTCGCCGGCCTGGCCTTGTTCAACCTTCATCCCGATGCCGTGGGCATCCCCACCAGCCGCGGACTGGCCTTCGTCGTGGATTGCGGCGAGTGCAAGGAGTTCTTCATCGCGGCCGAGGGCACCGAACTTCGCCCGGTGGTGATGCAGTTCGACGGCAACGAGAACCTGCTGACGGAGACGAGCCCGGTTCTCTTCTCCAACATGAACGCCGTCTATGCTGGTGCTCCTTCCTTCTTCTGGGAAGGCAATGCCAATCTGGACGGCCTGGTCGGTGGTCTGGCGATCAACAAGCTTCAGCGCGTGACCTTGCACGCGAATGCGCGCTTCGCCGCCATTGGCGTGCGCGGCGGCACCGCCGATGCGCTGGCGAAGTCGCTGCGCCTTTACTGCTCGCCCATGCATGCGCCGGCACTGGTCTATGGCGGCAGCCGTAAATGGGGCGTGCGGGAATACACGACTTCCGACGGAGACTGGACCCTGGGGCAGCTGGAGGCAGGCCAGACGGCCACGCGGGATGTCCGGCTCACAGGTGTGCGGCAGGGCGACTTCGTGCAGGCCTCGTTCGCCAAGGCCTCGGGCTTCCAGAACGGCGGCGTGATCTTCCATGCCAGCGTCGGCGGCGCCGGTAGTACTGACGAGGTGCGGGTCACCGCGCAGAATATCAGCGGCGCGAATATCACCATCGGCGCGGGAACGCTCCATCTGCGCGCCACCAAGCCGAGGATCTGACCATGAAGGGCATTCCCCCGGCGCTGGCCGCCGAACTGGAGGCAGCGGTGATGCGCGTGGTGGAGGATTATGGCGCCTTCATCGCGCGCGGCCCCGCGCCGGGCATGCATGACGATGCCAAGGCCTTCGCCGCGCATCACGCCGCCGCGAAATCGGCGCTGGCCCATCTGGAGCATCTTCTGAAGCTCGCCCGTGCCGCCGGCGCGGGGGAGGAGGTGGCCGGCATCGCCCAGGCCCATGCGCTGCTGCGGCAGGCCCGCGGCGCGCTGGCCGTCGAGCCGCGGGAGGATGAGGAGGATGGCGCCGATGACGGAAGCCCCGGCTGACCTTCTGGAATTCGTCTGGGTCTGGAACACGCATCTCGGCCAGGGCACGCCGCCGGTCCACCGCCGCGTCCTGCGCTGGCTGGACGCGCGGCGGCGGGCGGAGGAGGGGCGGCTTCTGCTGATGGCCTTCCGCGGCTGCGGCAAGTCCACGCTGGTTGGGCTCTACTGCGCCTGGCTGCTGGCGCGGTGGCCTGAGACACGGATCCTGGTGCTGGCGGCGGACCATGCGCTCGCCACCAAGATGGTCGCCGCCGTCCGACGCATCATCGAGCGGCATCCGCTCTGCGCGCATCTGGTGCCGCAGCAGGCGGAGGCCTGGGCATCGGACCGCTTCATCGTCAACCGCCAGGGCGCGCCGCGAGATCCTTCGATGCTGGCTGCGGGCCTGGGCGGCAATATCACGGGAACCCGCGCCGATGTCATTATCTGCGATGACGTGGAAGTGGCCGGAAACTGTGACTCGCCAGGCAAACGCGCCGAACTTCGGGAGCGCCTGGCGGAGACGGAGTTCATCCTGACCCCCGGCGGCACCATCCTCTATGTCGGCACGCCGCATTGCGCGGAAAGCCTCTATCTGCACCCGGATGAGGGCACGGCCTTCCTCGGCAGCTACCGTCGCCTGCGGATTCCACTGCTGGATGGGGCAGGGCGCAGCGTCTGGCCTGAACGTTTCTCGGCCTGCGCCGTCGCGCGGATGCGGGAGCAGGTGGGGCCGGTGCATTTCGGCCGGCAGATGCTCCTGCGGCCGGTGGCCGGCGGCGCCGCGCGGCTCGATCCCCGGCTGATCATCCGCTACGCCGAGGATACTGACTACCACGAGGCCGCTGGGCGCCCCGTGCTGACGCTGCTGGGGCGGCGGATGGTTTCGGGCGGGGGGTTCTGGGACCCGGCCTATGGCCGCCCCGGCAGCGGCGATGGATCCGTCCTCGCCGCCACCTACAGCGACGCCGAGGGCAACCACTATCTGCATCGCCTGGCCTATCTCACGCATGACCCCGATGCACGGGACGATCCGGCGACGCAGCAATGCCGACAGGTGGCGCAGATCGCCCGGGAATTGCTGCTGCCGGTGCTGCGGGTGGAAACCAACGGCATCGGCCGCTTCCTGCCGGCGCTGCTGAGGCGGGAGATGGCGCGGGCTGGGGCCGCCTGTGCCGTGGTGGAGCAGCACAGCCGCCACGCGAAGCAGGAGCGCATCCTCTCCGCGCTGGACCCGGTGCTGGCGGCGCGCAGACTGCACGCGCATGAGCGGGTGTTCCGCACGCCCTTCCCGACCGAGATGGCGGAGTGGAAGCCGGATACCCCGGGTCTTCGCGACGATGCGCTGGACGCCCTCTCCGGCTGCCTGCTGGCCGAGCCGGTGCGGCTTCCCGGCGCGCCCCCCGCGCCGCGCGGAGCGGGCTGGCGCGGCATGCAGCAATCCTGAGCCTGGCATTTCCACAAGCGCCAGCCTCGGTCTTTCAGATGCCACATGAAGGCACGGACGCTTTACCGTTCGGCAAGCCAGCCTATGTCATGCTGCACCTGCACAATGGAGCAGAAGGCCCATGGCACAGGTGATGCCTTGTTCGCCCGCTACCGCCACGCCGGTGAAGGACTGGTTCGACACCGGCGACAAGCCTGTCGGCATCTTCCGCTTCCGCGGAGGGCTGGCAGTGCCGACCACCCGCGCACTGGTGCATGAATCGCCGGAGGGGCGGCGCTTCATTCCCGCCCGCCCTGTTGGCCTTGTGGCGCCGCCCTGGCAGGCCGATGCCTGGTACGCCTGGCAGGCGGACCTCGCCTGGTCCGTCCGGCGGGCGCTGCGGGGGCAGACGCCCCGGCGCCTCATGTTGTTCCTGACGAGGCTGGACATGCGAGGTCATGGCGCGATCCTGCACCCCGTCTTCGACCGCCCTCCGACCCGGGAGGATGAGGAGCGGGTCTTCGCCGTGGAACTGGAGGTCTGGGCCGACTTCATCGGCTGCTGCCAGCTTCGCACGCAGATGCTGCTGGCGCCGCCGGCGGCAAGGCTCACCCTGCCGCCGGGGACGGTGGCATATCGGCGCCCGAATTAACGGCCGAGGCCCAGCTTTTTTTCTTGCGCTAGGATAGAATTCCGTTTCAGTATCGTTCCGCCAGCGGGTGAACTGCGTCCGCCGCGCGGTCCTCAGGCCACCTTCTTCACTTTCAGGATTTCATCCGCATGCCGCACCCGCCCAGGGGCGGTGATGCGGAAACGGCTGTCCACGCCCTGTTCCGCCAAGCCCATGCCGGCCAGTCGGTGCAGGCAGGGGCCGTCCTTCAGCCCGTCGGGCCGTCCCAGCTGTCCCACCAGGGTCAGACGGTGCAGTGCCGATCGGCAGCAGGTCTCAAGATAGGGCTCGTTCCACATCATTCCCAACGCAACTGGTTGCCGGAGGCGCCGGTGGCCCCCTGCTGTGCAGGGTGGCCCCGGCGCCTTCGCTGTTCAAGCAGGCCGAGGAGGGCCGCATGATTTCCGCAGAGATGGAGCCGCAGATGCTGGCCACGGCGGTGCAGGCCCCGATGATGGCCGCGCTGTTCTGGATGATGCACGGGTTGCGCCGCGGCCTTTCCGAGCGCTTCCCCGCGCCGGAGGATTCGCTGCCCCAGCCGCGCGGGCCCGATGCCCTGGCCCGCACGCGCGACGAGCTGGCGGCCTTCAAGCTGGAAGTGGCGCGGACCTACGTGCCGCTCTCGCTGATCCGCGACGTGGACCAGCGGCTGACGCAGCAATTGCTGCGGATCGAGGAAAAACTGGATGTCGCGACCCGCGCCGCCACCGTGGCGGCCGCGGCGGTGGCGGCGCAACAGCCCCAGCGCGGCTGGCGGCCGGAGGACAGGGTATGAGCATTCTTCCCCACAGGCACCAGGCGAGCCCCGTCCTGGCGCCGGTCGATATCCTCGCGCTCACCCTCTGGGCCGAGGCCGGCACCCGCTCCGTCCGTGCCATCGAGGCGCTGGCGGCGGTGGTCATGAACCGCGTGCGGCGTGCCGAGCAGGGCGAGGCCGCGCGCTGGGGCAGGGGAGTGGCCGGGGTCTGCCGCGCGCCCTTCCAGTATTCCTGCTGGAACCCGCGCCACCCGCGCCACCTGCTGATGATGGCCGCGCCGGCCGGCGCCCCGGCGCTGGCCATGTGCCGCCGCATCGCCGTCCGCGCCATGGCCGGGCTCTTGTCCGACCCCACCTCCGGCGCCACCCATCATCATGGGGAGGAAGAACTGCCCGCCTGGGCGGTGGCGCGGACGCCCTGCGCCGAACTGGGCGGCTTCCTCTTCTACAAGGCGGAGGCTGTGACCCAGAATTAGAACAAATACGAAACATACGGCGGTGGCGCGGTCCCGGATACCGCGCTAAACCGGGGCCATGGAACCCGTTATCTACACCATGGTCCATGATGCCGACTGGCGCGCGGCGCAGCGGGACGGCGCCTATCACGGCAGCGCGGATGACCGGCGGGATGGCTTCCTGCATTTCTCGACCGCCGCGCAGCTACGTGCCAGCGCCGCCAGGCACCGCGCCGGCCAGAAGGACCTCTGGCTGCTGGCCGCTGATGCGGCGGTGCTGGGGGAGGCGCTGAAATGGGAACCCGCCGCCGGCGGCAGGCGCCCCGGCCTCTTCCCGCATCTCTATGCGCCGCTGCCGCTTTCGGCGCTCCGCGCGGCCACGCCGCTGCCGCTGGGGCCGGACGGGCAGCACATCTTCCCGCCCGAAATCCCCTAATCCCGCGTCACGCGCTGGCTCATGATGCAGGCGATGATCACGATGGCGGCGCCGGCCATGGCGGTGGCGGATGGCCAGTGGCCCCAGATCGCCACGTCCAGCCCCACGGCCCAGACCAGGGCCGAGAATTCCAGCGGCGCCAGCCGCGCCGCGGTGGCTACCCGGAAGGCCAGGGCCAGGAAGATGGTCGCCGCCCCCGCCAGCACGCCATTGGCCGCCATGGCCAGCCAGTCGATGCCGCTCGGCGGGCGCCAGTCCAGCAGGGCCAGGGGCAGCATCGCCAGCCCTCCCGGCAGGGCCGACCACAGGATCAGCCGGGCCACGCCGCTTTCATTCCGCAGGCGCCGGTTGATGGTCATCACCATCGCGTAGCTGACCGTGCCCATCAGCACGAATCCATAGGCACGCAGGCTGCCGCCCGCCTGCACCCCTGGCGCCATCGCCACCGCCACGCCCAGGAACCCCACCCCGCACCACAGCCAGGCGGCGCGCGGCGGCACCTCGCCCAGCACCAGCGCGGCCAGTGCCATGGTCATGAAGGGTGCGGTGAAATAGACCAGATAGGCTTCTGCCATCGGCATCTCGCGCAGCGCCAGGAAGAAGCCGGCGGCCGAGCCCAGCATGCCCGCCGCCCGCAGCAGGTGCAGGACGGGATGCGCCGTGCCCAGCGGCCCGCCCAGCCCAGGGCGCAGCAGGCGCCCGCCGAGGAGCAGCAACAGCATCGTCAGATGCCGGATCACCACCACCTGCGCGAAGGGATAGGCGCCCGAGAGGATTTTGCTGTTGGCATCCAGCACAGCGAAAAGGCCCAGGGCGGCCATCATCAGCAACGGGCCAGTCACGGCATCTTTCCCTTGTCCAGGCGCCCGCAAGAGGCACAGCCCGGCCGGCCGCGCAATCCCCGCTGGGGCGATGAAGGGGCGCGGCTCTTCCCTTCAGGCTCACGGCGGTGCACAAGCGCCCGCGTCATGACCCCCGCACTTGCCTCCGCCCTGATGCCGCTGATGCGCGGCATGGACCCCGAACGCGCCCATAACCTGGCCTTGAAGGCGCTTGCCCTCGGGCTCGCGGGCTCCGACCGCGGGGTGGATGACCCCGTCCTGGCCACCACCGCGCTGGGCCTCTCCTTCCGCAATCCCATCGGGCTGGCGGCAGGCTTCGACAAGAACGCGCAGGCGGTGCTGCCGCTGATGCGCCTGGGCTTCGGCTTCGTCGAGCCTGGCACCACCACGCCGCGCCCGCAGGACGGCAATCCCCGGCCCCGCCTGTTCCGGCTGGAGCAGGACGCGGCGGTCATCAACCGCATGGGCATGAACAACCTCGGGCTGCAGCCCTTCGCCACCCGGCTCGCCGCCCTGCCGCGCCCGCTGCCGGCGGTGCTCGGCGCCAATATCGGCATCAACAAGGATGGCGCGGAGCCGGAGCGGGACTACCCCGCCCTCTATCTCGGCGTCGCGACGCAGGCCGACTATGTCACCGTCAACATCTCTTCCCCCAATACGCCGGGCCTGCGGGACCTGCAGGGGGAGGCGCGGCTGGCCGCTATCCTGCAGGCCATCGCTGACGCCCGCGCCCATGCGCCGCGCCAGCCGCCCGTGCTGGTGAAGATCGCCCCCGACCTGGCCGAAGACGCCGTGCCGGCCCTGGTGGAAACCTGCGTGGCGCATGGCGTGGCGGGGCTGATCGTCTCCAATACCACCATCGCCCGCCCGGCCAGCCTGACCAGTCCCCACCGCGTCGAGGCGGGCGGGCTGTCCGGCGCGCCGCTCTTCGAGCCCTCGACCGCGCTGCTGCGGCGGGTCCATCGCCTGGCCGCCGGGCGCCTCGTCCTGATCGGCTGCGGTGGCATCGCCACCCCGGAGCAGGCATATGCCAAGATCCGCGCCGGCGCCGCGCTGGTGCAGCTCTATGCCGGCTTCGCCTATGCCGGCCCCGCCCTGGTGCCGGAACTGAAGCGCGGACTGGCCGCGCTGCTGAAACGCGATGGCTTTTCCAGCCTCGCCGATGCCGTGGGAGTCGATGCCTGATGCGTATGCTGGAAAGCGTCAACGAACTGCTCGGCAGCCATGACGGCTTCGTGCTGGATATCTGGGGCGTGCTGCATGACGGGCAGACGCCCTATCCCGGCGTGCCGGAGGCGCTGGCCGGGATGCGCGCGCAGGGCAAGCGCATCGTGCTGCTCTCCAATGCCCCGCGCCGCTCCTGGTTCGTGGCGAGGCAGCTGGCCGGCATGGGCCTGGGCGCCGAACTCTTCGACGGCATCGTGACCTCGGGCGAGGTCGCCTGGACCATGCTGCGCGACCGCCAGGACCCCTGGTTCGCGAAGCTCGGCCGCCGCGCCTTCCATATCGGGCCGGAGCGCGACCTATCGGTGGTCGAGGAACTGGACCTCCCCCTGGTCTCCAGCCCGGCCGAGGCCGAATGGCTGCTGAACACCGGCCCCGATTTCGAACTGGGCGCCGCCAGCGTCGAGCCCTACCAGCCGATCCTGGAGGAATGTGCCCGGCACGGGCTGCCGATGCTCTGCGTCAATCCCGACCGCGCGGTGATGTTCGGCGGTAAGCGGCTGATCTGCGCCGGCGCCTTCTCCGACCGCTATCAGGAACTGGGCGGGGATGTGATGGAGATCGGCAAGCCGGACCCGAAGATCTACGAGACCGTGCTGGCCACCCTGGCCGTGCCGCGGGAGAGGGTGGTGGCCATCGGCGACACCCCGCATACCGACCTGCTGGGCGCGCAGAACGCCGGCATCGACGCGGTTTGGGCGATGACGGGCCTGGCCGCCGACAATATGGGCCCCGACCCCTCCGACGCGCTGCTGGAGGCCGAGGCCGCCCGCCAGCACGTCAGGCCCATCGCCGCGCTTCGCAGCCTGCGCTGGGCGGCCTGACGCGAGCGGGCTGGCGCAAGCGGGCTGGCCGGGACGGGGCCGGCGGGCGAGAATGGCGGCATGAGCCCCCGTGACATCGCCCGTGACGACTCCACGATCCTACAGCCACCGCATGCGCCGCCGCGCCTGCCGTCCATCTGGCTGCTGACGCTGCTGACCGGCGCGGGACCCTTCACCCTGCAGGTGCTGATGCCGTCGCTGCCGCTGCTGGCCCAGTCCTTCGCCGTGCCCTACAGCGCGGCGCAGCTCAGCCTCACGGTCTATCTGATCGGTATCGCGGTGGGGCAGCTGATCTATGGCCCGCTTTCCGACCGCTTCGGGCGGCGGCCGCTGCTGCTGGGCGGGCTGGCCATCTACCTGGTGGGCTCGGTGGCGGCCACGCTGGCGCCGTCCATGGGGCTGCTGGTGGTGGCGCGCGCCGCCCAGGCCGCCGGGGCCTGCGCCGGCATGGTGATGACCCGCGCCATGGTGCGCGATGTCTTCCCCGCCAACCAGGCGGCCAGCAAGATCGGCTTCATCATGATGGGCATGACTGTGGCGCCGATGATGGCGCCGCTGGTGGGTGCGGAACTGCAGGTCCTGGCCGGCTGGCGTGCCTCCATGCTGGCCTGTGTCGTCATTGGCCTGGTCCTGCCGCTGCTGGTGCTCCGCTACCTGGGGGAGACGCTGCGGGAACCGCAGCCGCTGCCGGGCATCTTCGGCATCCTCGGCGCCTATGCGCGGCTTTTCGCCAACCCGGTCTTCTGCTGCTACACCCTCGTCACCGCCTTTTCCTCCGGCGTCTTCTTCGCCTTCATGGCCGGGGCGCCGCTGGTGCTGGTGGAAGGGCTGGGCCATACGCCCCGCACCTATGCGATTGCCTTCATGGTGGTCTCGCTCTCCTTCGCCCTCGGCTCCTTCCTGGCGGGGCGCTTCTCCGGGCGGCTGGGCGTGCGGCTCATGCTGCAGATCGGGCTGATCCTGACCACCATCGGCGCCATGCTGTCCCTGTTCACGCTCTGGCTGCTGCCGCTTTCGCTGGTGATGTTCTTCCTGCCGATGCTGCTGATGGGCGTGGGCAACGGCATCTCCCAGCCCAATTCCCTGGCCGCGGCCATCAGCGTGCAGCCCAAGCTGGCTGGCACTGCCTCGGGCGTGGTGGGGGCGGCGCAGATGGGGGTGGGGGCGCTGATGACCCTGATGACGGGAGTCCTGGAGATCGGCACCGGCTTCGGCACCGCCCTCGTGATGGCCGCCTGCGCCATCCTGTCCCAACTCGGCCTGGCCTGGGCCCAGCGTCTGGGCGAGGCCTGACGCATGGCACAAAAAAGATATCATATCGAAACTATATGCATGTCTCTCCGCGTTGACCGGGCCCCCGGGTTTTGCAACCCTGGCGATGTGAAAGCCATCGATCCCGCGTTTGTCCGCCAGCTCGCCAGCGAGCTCCCCCGCGATGCCTTCATCGGCGTTGTCAGGACCTTCCAGGCGGATCTGGCCCGGCTGGTGCAGCAGATGGTGGCCTCCTCGGCGGCGGGAGAGATGGAGGCTTACCGGCGCGGCGCGCATGGCCTGGCCGGCGCGGCCGGGTCCATCGGCGCCCGCAGGCTGGAAGAACTGGCCCGGCGGGCCATGCTGCCCGATTCGGCGGCCGCGCCCGACTCCGTGGGCGTCCTGGAGGATGAGGCGGCCTCGGTACTCTCGGAACTCGCAGGCCTCATCGCCGCCCCTCCGCCGGCCCGGGCCTGAGCCCCGCCGCGCGCGGAGCCTCCGGCGCCATCACGCAAATGCGAGACTTTCCCGTAACGACCGGCTAGCCTGTCCTTGACTGGAGACAGGCGGCCAGGACTGGCCACGATCCGGCTTGGGATGTCAGCCGAAGGGAATGGTCTTGCTGCGTGTATACACCTGCCTGACCGAGCAGCATGATCCACTGCTGGTCATCCTCGCAGTGGCTGTCTGCCTGATCGGGGCGGGCATTTCCCTGGCCCTGCTGCGGCGCGCGGCGGGAAGTGGGGGGCTATCGCGGGCGGGCTGGCTGCTGCTGGGGGGCGTGGCCGGCGGCACCTTCGTCTGGTGCACGCATTTCATCGCCATGCTGGCTTATGAGCCGGGCTTCCCCCTGGGCTTCGGGCTGCTGCCGACCATCGGCTCGCTGCTGCTGGCCATCCTGGGCTGGGGGCTCGCCTCCACCCTGGCGGTTTGGCGCCGGGCAGCCCTGGCGGGGGGCATGGGCATGGGCCTGACCATCGGGCTGATGCATTACACCGGCATGGCGGCGATCGAGCAGGGTGGCGTCGTCAGCTTCGAACCCCTTCTGGTCACGGTCTCGCTGCTGCTGGGCATGGGTTGCGGCGTGATGGCCCTGCGCGCCGCGCTTGGCCGCGACCGCCCCTGGCGCGACCGTCTGCTGGGCACCCTCTGGCTGGCGCTGGCCGTGGCCAGCCTGCATTTCAGCGGCATGGCCGCCGCCACCGTCATCCCGCTGGGCCCGGCCATCCCGCCGTCCAGGCATCCGGAACTGGCGGTGGCGGTGGCGGCGGTGGGGCTGCTGGTGATGGCCGCCGCCGCCGCCGCCTGGATGATCGACCGCCGCAACCGCGCCGAATCCGGCCATCGGCTGCGCGGCCTCGCCAATTCGACACTGGAGGGGCTGGCGGTGGTCGAGGATGGCCGCATCGTCGAAGCCAACGACATCCTTGTCCGCATGCTCGGCCGTGGACGGGAGGAAGTGCTGGAGATGTCGCTGCCCGGCGGTCTCCTGTCGCTGCGCGACCGGCTGAAGCATGCGGGGGAGGGCGAGCCGCGCGAGGGCTGGCTGCACCATGCCGATGGCTCGGTGCTGGAGGTCGAGGTCGCGATACGGGAAGACGCGCCAGGCCCTGGCATGACCATCTTCGCCTTCCGCGACCTGCGGGAGCGGCGGGAGCAGGAGCGGCGTATCCGCCATCTGGCGGTGCATGACCCGCTGACGGGCCTGCCCACCCGTGCCCGCTTCGCCCAGCGGATGGACCAGATGCTGCGCCTGGCCGAGCGGCAGGAGGCGCCGCCCTCGCTCGCGATGCTGCATCTCGGCCTGGACCGGTTCAAGGACATCAACGACCTGCATGGCCATGCGGGGGGGGACGCGCTGCTGCATGGCCTGGGCCGCCGCATCACCCAGGCGCTGCCCCGCCAGGCTTTCGCCGCCCGCCTCGGCAGCGACGAATTCGGCGTGCTGATGCCCTTCCAGGAGCCGGTGGAGGTCTTCGACCTGATCACCAGGCTGGAGGGCAGCCTGGCCGAGCCGAGCCATATCAGCGGCGCCGAACTCTCGGTCACGGCGGCCATGGGCGTTTCCCTCTACCCGGCCGATGGCCGTGGCGGCGAGGATCTGCGTGCCAATGCCGATCTTGCCATGCGCCGCGCCAAGGCCTCGCCCGGCCGTGGCCTGTGCTTCTACCATGCCGAGATGGACGCGGCCGAGCGGCACCGCCGCCGCATGAAGGAAGACCTGCGGATCGCCATCGGCTGCGACCAGCTTCGCCTGGTCTGTCAGGTGCAGGTCAATCTGCTGACCGGCGCCCCCTGCGGCCATGAGATGTTGCTGCGCTGGCATCACCCTGAGCGCGGCATGGTCCCGCCCTCTGAATTCATCCCGCTGGCCGAGGAGACGGGACTGATCCTGCCGATTGGCGACTGGGTCCTGCGCGAGGCCTGCGCCATCGCCGCCGCCCATCCCGCCCTGGGCAAGGTGGCGGTCAATCTCTCCCCGGTGCAGTTCAGCCAGCCGGACCTGCCGCGGGTAGTGGCTCAGGCCCTCTCCGCCAGCGGCCTGCCGGCCGAGCGGCTGGAGCTGGAGATCACCGAGACGATGCTGATGCAGGACCGCAGCCGCACCCTGCCGCTGCTGGAGCGCATCAAGGCGCTGGGCGTGCGGGTGGCGATGGATGATTTCGGCACCGGCTATTCCTCGCTGGGCACGCTGCGGTCCTTCCCCTTCGACAAGATCAAGCTGGACCGTACCTTCATGACGGAGCTGGATACCTCGCCGCAGGCGGTGGCCATCCTGCGCGCCGTCATCGGCATCGGCAGGGCGCTGGAGATCCCGGTGCTGGCCGAGGGGGTGGAGAGCCAGGCGCAGCTGGACCTGCTGCGGCGGGAAGGCTGCGACGAGGCGCAGGGCTACCTGTTCGGCCGCCCCGGCCCGGTGCCGGGGCGCCGGGACCCGTCCATCTCCTCCGGCGATACCCTGGCGGCCTGAGCCGCCGGGGCCGAAGGGAAGGGGGCAGACCTCAGCCCTTGTGCACGCGCAGCGGCCCGAAGCTCTGGCAGACCGGCATCACCTGCAGCGTATTGACGTTCACCCGCGCCGGGCGGGTGGCCACCCAGTGCACCGCATCGGCGATATCCTCCGGCGTCAGCGCATCGGCGCCCTGATAGACGGCGGCGGCCTTGGCGTCGTCACCGAAGCGCACGTTGGAGAATTCGGTGCCGCCCACCAGCCCTGGCTCGATATCCGTCACCCGCACCTGGGTGCCGAAGAGGTCGGCGCGCAGGTTCAGGCTGAACTGGCGCACGAAGGCCTTGGTGGCGCCATAGACATTGCCGCCGGGATAGGGCCACTCGCCGGCGGTGGAGCCGATATTGATGATATGCCCGCGGTCTCGCTCCACCATCCCCGGCAGCACGGCGCGGGTCATCGCCACCAGCCCCTTGGTATTGGTGTCGATCATCGTCTCCCAGTCCGAGAGACTGGCCCTTTGGGCGGGCTCCAGCCCCAGGGCCAGGCCGGCATTGTTCACCAGCAGGTCGATCGCCGCCCAGTCGGCCGGCAGGCCCTCGATGGCGGCGGCGATGGCGGCGCTGTCCCGCACATCCAGCCGCAGGGGCAGCACCTTCTCCCGCCCCAGCTCCTCCGCCAGCTTCTCCAGCCGCTCGGCCCGGCGGCCTACGGCGATGATCCGCGCGCCGGATTCGCTGGCGAAAAGGCGGGCGATGGCGGCGCCGAAGCCGGCGGTGGCGCCGGTGATGAGCACGATCATGGACGGTCTTCCTTGGCAGGCGGTTCCTGGAAGCTGGCAGGGTAGGCAGGCCGCGCCGCGCCGTCACCCCCGCGCTGTCTCCCGCAGCGCCGGCCGGCGCTCAGCCGACGCGCAGCAGGCCCGAGCCATGGCGCCGCAGCCAGTCATGCGCCTGCTGCCGGTGCGGGCTCAGCCGCTTCACCTGCGCCCAGAAGCGGGGGGAATGGTTCATCTCCCGCAGATGCGCCACCTCATGTGCGACCACGTAGTCCATCACCCATTCCGGGGCCATCACCAGCCGCCAGGAAAAGGCGAGAGTGCCATCCGGCGCGCAGCTGCCCCAGCGGCTGCGGGTATCCTTCAACCGCACGATGCGGGGCGAGACGCCCAGCACCTGGGCATGCCGCGCCGCGCGCGGGGGGATGCGCCGCGCCGCCTCGCCGCGCAGCAGGGCCAGCACGCGGCGGCGGAGCTGCGGCGTCGGGCCGCCCACGACGATCTCGCCATCCTCCAGGTGGTTGCCGGCGCCGGGCTCATGGCGGATGGCATGGGGCACGTCGCCCAGCCGCACCACCGCCCCATCCTCCAGCGGCACGGCGGGGGCCAGGGCGTCCAGCCCGGCCAGCGCCCAGGCGGCATGGAGATGCAGCAGGGTCAGCCCGGCCTGGCGCGGTGCATGCTGCGGCAGGGTGATGACCACTACCCCCAGCGCCACATCGATCTTGAGCGAAACCCGCCGGGCACGCGCCGAGATGCGCCACTGCACCGGGCAGGAGCGCCGGCCGAGTGGCACTTCCTCGATCCGCGTCATGTTCAGCTTCGCGGGACCATGGCGCTTTGCAACGCGGCTTCCAGCTTGTTCAGCCCATAGGGCTTGGTGACGAAGAGGGCGCCGGGCACCGCCTCCCGCGCCTCCTCCTGCTGGCCGAAGCCGCTGGCGAAGATCACCTTCAGCTCCGGCTGCTGCTGCACCGCCTGCCGCGCCAGTTCGACGCCGGAAATGCCGGGCAGGCCGATATCGGTGAAGAGCACGTCATAGGTGGCACGCTCGAGTTCCCGCAGCGCGCTGCGCCCCTCCCGTACGGCGCGGACATGGCAGCCGAGGCCGGCCAGCATGTCCTCGCTATCCATCTGGATCAGCGGGTCGTCCTCCACCAGCAGCACCCGCAACGGCCGTTCCGGGACAGGTTCCGGCGGCTGCGCCACGGCCGGGCGCGCGGGCGGCGAGGGCTCCAGGCGCGCGGCGGCGGCCAGGGCCTGCTGGCGGTTGTTGAGGATGTGGCGCACCTTCCGCGCCAGATCCTCCCGCCGGTAGGGCTTGCTCAGCAGGTTGACGCCAGGGTCCAGCCGGCCGCCATGCACGATGGCGTTCTCGGTATAGCCGGAGGTGAAGAGCACGCCGACGCCCGGCTGCAACTGCTGCACCTGCCGCGCCAGATCTGGCGCCCGCACCGGTCCGGGCATCACCACATCCGTGAAGAGCAGGTCGATGGCGATGCCGCTGCGCGCCAGGGTCAGCGCGCCCTGCCCGTCGGAAGCCTTCAGCACCGTGTAGCCGAGATCCTTCAGCAGATCGACGACGGTGGACTGCACCACCGGGTCATCCTCCACCACCAGGATCGTCTCATTGCCGCTCTCGATCGGGGCCGAGGAGATGTCCGGAACCACCTCCTCGGCCGAGAAGGTGCGGGGCAGGTAGATGCGGATGGTCGTGCCCTGGCCGGGCTCGGAATAGATCTTGATGTGCCCGTGGCTCTGCTTGACGAAGCCATAGACCATGGAAAGACCGAGCCCGGTGCCCTGCCCCTCGCGCTTGGTGGTGAAGAAGGGATCGAAGGCCTTTTCCAGCACCTCCGGCGACATGCCGCTGCCGGTGTCGGAAATGGCGAGCATCACATACTGCCCGGGCCGGACATCATCATGCTGGCCGGTATAGAGGTCGTCCAGCATGGCATTCCCCGCCTCGATGGTCAGGCGCCCGCTGCCGCCCATCGCATCCCGTGCATTCACCGCCAGATTCAGGATGGCGTTCTGCACCTGGTCAGGGTCGGTCAGCGTGTTCCACAGGCCGCCGGCGATCACCGTCTCCACCTCGATCGCCTCGCCCAGGGCGCGGCGCAGCAGCTCGTCCATGTCGCGGATGATGCGGCCGAGATTGATGGCCCGTGGCTCCAGCGGCTGCCGCCGGGCGAAGGCGAGAAGCTGCGAGGCCAGCTTGGCGCCCCGCTCCACAGCGGCGAGCGAGGCAGAGACCCGCTTCTGGTCCTCCCGCTCATGCAACCGGCGCTGCAGCAGCTGGAGATTGCCGCTGAGGATCTGCAGCAGGTTGTTGAAGTCATGCGCCACGCCGCCGGTGAGCTGGCCGATGGCTTCCATCTTCTGGCTCTGGCGCAGGGCGGCCTCGGTGCTGCGGCGCTCGGCCTCGCTCTCCTCCAGCTCCCGGGTACGCTCGGCCACCATCTCTTCCAGGTGGTTCCTGTAGCGCTCCAGCTCGTCGGCGGCGCGCTTACCCTCCGTCACGTCGCTGCCGAGGACGAAGATGCCGGAGATGGTGCCATCCGGCTCCAGGATGGGCTGGAAGACGAAATCCAGCACCCGGTCGTTGACGGTGGCGCCATCCTCGTCCAGCAGCTTCACCAGGGCGGATCGGCCGTGATAGGTGGTGCCGGTGGTGAAGACCTGGTCCAGTGTCTCCAGGAAGCCCTGGTCCTTCAGTTCGGGCAGCACCTCCCGCACCGGCCTGCCCAGGATGTCCTGCCGCCCGATCAGCCGCAGATAGGCCTGGTTGGCGAGTTCATAGACATGGTCCGGGCCATGCAAGAAGGCGGCGAAGACGCTGGCCTGGTCCAGCAGGCGGCGCAGGCGCGCCTGCTCGGCCCCCAGCGCCTCCTTCTCGTGCTGCACTTCCTGGGCGCGGCGGAAGAAGCCGCCTGCCAGCTGCGAGGCCCCGGCCTGCCCGGCCTGGCCCAGCCGCAGCGATTGCAATTCCGTCACGTCGTCGGTCTGCTGCAGGATCAGCGTGACCTCGCCCTGGTCGTTCAGGATCGGGGTATGGCTGGCGCTCCAGTAACGGTCCTCGAAGACGGCCCCGGCTCCGGTATGGCGGGCGATGGCATAGCGGATCAGCGCCAGCACATCCTTCTGCCCGGTCTCCAGCACCCGCTCCAGCGAGGCGCGGAGCATCTTGATGCTCTCGCCCTCCGGGTCGTGGGGACCTTTCGGGAAGGCCTCGAACATATTGCGCCCGATCAGCTCCTCCCGCGCCCGCCCGGTGGCCCGCAGATAGGCCTCGTTCATCCAGAGCAGGTTAAACGCGCGGTCCATCAGCACGTAGGGGTGCGGCGCCAGGGCCATGAGGCGTTCGAAATCGACATCCAGCGCGGCGATGGGCACGGTCGGGCACCTCGGGGCGGTCAGGGCAGCAGCACCGATATGGCCGGGGTGGGTGGGCTTGTCACCCACCGCCGGCGGTCGCCCCTCAACCCGGCCGCGATTTCATCTCGATTTCAACGAAGCTGAAGGCCTCGGTGCCGGCATTGACCACGTTGTGCTCGGTGCCGGCCACACGTTCATAGCTCTGGCCGGGGGTGAGGGTCACATCCATCGTTCCGCCATCGGGCAGCTCGATCAGCATCCGCCCCGGATGCAGCGGCACGACGACATAGGCGAAGCCGTGGCGGTGCCAGCCTGTCTCGGCGCCGGGCGGGAAGTCCCAGCGCATCACGCGCACATCCTCGCTGTCGATCTGCACCGTCCCGGTGGCGGGGGGACGGCAGCGCAAGGGTTCCTTCATGGACGATCCTCTCTGGCTTGGGGAAGCAGGCTAGCGGCGGCCGGGCGGGCTGGGCCAGGTGCCCGGCCATTCGGCCAGGTGGTCCTCCAGGTCCCGCGCCTGCCGCTCCGGTATCGCGCGGTCACGGACCGAGGCGCCGGATGTATGCACCGTCTCCGGGTCGCCGGAGACCAGCGGGTGCCAGTCCGGCAGGTCCTTGCCCTCCGCCACCAGCCGGTAGGCGCAGGACGGGGGCAGCCAGTCGATCTTCGCCAGCTTCTTCGGCGTCAGCTTCACGCAGTCCGGCACATGGTCGCGGCGGTTGGGATAGTCGCGGCACTGGCAGGTCCGGGTATCCAGCAGGCGGCAGGCCACGGTGGTCCAGGCCAGTTCCTCGGTATCCTCGTCCCGCAGCTTATGCAGGCAGCAGCGGCCGCAGCCGTCGCAGAGGCTTTCCCACTCCGACCGGCTCATCCGTGCCAGAGGCTTGGTCTTCCAGAAGGGGGGGTCGTCCGCCATGGGCCTTCCCTAGCCTCTTAAACCTTGACCGGCCAGGGAACAGAGTGCGAACTACCCCGCCATGTCCGAACTGCTCCCTCCCGAACGCACGCTGCGCGTCTGCCGCGCGGCCTCCCGCCTCTGCGCGCAGCGGGGCTGGACGGCGGTGCCCGAGGTGCCGCTGCCGAATGGCCGGCGCATGGACCTGCTGGCGCTCGACAATGACGGCGGCTTCACCGCCATCGAGGTGAAAAGCTGCGCCCGCGACTTCTTGACCGACAGCAAATGGTGGGAATACCGCGACTGGTGCGACCGGCTTTACTTTGCCGTGGATCTGGATTTTCCGCAGGCGCTGATCCCCGAGGATGTAGGCCTGATCGTGGCCGATGACGGGGAGGCCGCGATCCTGCGCCACCCGGCCGAGCACAAGCTGGCCCCGGCGCGGCGCCGCGCGCTGCTGCTGCGCTACGCGCGGCTAGCAGCCGGGCGGTTGCAGATGCTGGCGGACCCGGCGGGCGCGGCCGAGATGCGCGCGGCCCTACGGGTGGAATGAGTTGACGGCACACCCTCGCCACGCCTAAGCATCCGGCCATGTTCGCGACCCCGATCATCATTAAGCGCATTACCAAGACGACCGCTCCGGCGGGGCGTCCTTCGGTGCTTGCGCGGTGATCGCCACGGCATAAGCACCAGAAGGCCCCGCCGGAGACGGACGGGGCCAGCGCCGGACAGGCGCCCCGTCTCTCCCGGCATAACGGATGAGAGACTGACATGAGCACCACCCTTGAACCCGCCGCCGAGGCGACCTTCCGCCAGGTGGAAGTCGCCAACCCCGTCGTCGCCATCGTCGGGGCCACCGGCGCCGTGGGCGTCGAGCTGCTGCATTGCCTGGAAGCGCGCGGCTTCCCGCTTTCCCGCCTGAAGCTGCTGGCCTCGCCGCGCTCAGCCGGCAAGACGCTGTCCTTCCGGGGCCAGGAGCTGGTGGTCGAGGCGCTGGACGAGGCGAGCTTCGAGGGCGTGGATATCGCGCTCTTCTCCGCCGGTTCCGGCATCTCCAAGCGTTATGCGGCGGTGGCGGTGAAGGCGGGCGCGGTGGTGGTGGACAATTCCTCCGCCTTCCGCATGGAGCCCGGCGTGCCGCTGGTGGTGCCCGAGGTGAACGCGGGGGCGCTGGCGGGCCATCGTGGCATCATTGCCAACCCCAACTGCGTCGCCGCCATCGCCACCGTGGCCCTGGCGCCGCTGCACCGCGCCCACCCGATCCGCCGCCTGACCGCCGCCACCTATCAGGCGGCCTCCGGCGCCGGCGCGGCCGCGATGGAAGAGCTGCGGGAATCCACCGCCGCCTATCTGCGCGGTGAGAGCTTCGAGCCGAAGGTGCTGCCGCACCCCTATGCCTTCAACCTCTTCAGCCACAACGCCGACATGGATGTCGGGAGCGGCTACAACGGGGAGGAGACCAAGGTGGTGGCGGAGACCCGCCGCATCCTGGGCGCGGAGGCACTGCCCATCGGCATCACCTGCATCCGCGTGCCGGTACTGCGCGCCCATGCCATGGCGCTGACGGTAGAATTCGACGAGGTGGTGACGCCGGAAGCGGCCCGCGCCCTGTTGGCCCAGGCCCCCGGCCTGCGGCTGGTGGACGACCGGGAGAAGAACCACTTCCCGATGCCATCCGAGGCGAGCGGCACCGACGATGTTCTGGTGGGCCGCATCCGCACCGATCTCGGCGACCCCTCCGGCCGCTCGCTGGCGCTGTTTGTCGCCGGCGACCAGCTGCTGAAGGGTGCGGCGCTGAATGCCGTGCAGATCGCCGAGCTGCTGCTGAAGCGGTAAGGACGTAAGATGGTAGGGGGCGCCCGCCATGGCGCCCCCCGGCCTGCTTCAGCGGTCGCTGAAGAGCACGCCGCCCTTGGCCTTGGAGTCCTTCGGGGATTCCACGATCTGCACGGTCACGGAATCCGCCGGGACACCGAAATTCTTCACCATGGCATCGGTCAGGTCGCGGACCAGCCCACGCTTCTGCTCCACCGTCCGCCCTTCGGCGGCAAAGACCATGATCTCAGGCATGCGCGATCTCCTTGCTGCCGGGGAAGGCTAGGCCAGGAATCGCGCAGGCCGCCAGGGTGAGAACCGGATCAGGAAGCCCCGCTTCGAAATTGAGCTTCCTTTGCCGCCCGCATGATCGCTGACAGGCTGGGCGGACCGCGGCCTTCGCTGGCGCCGGGTCCGGGGTGTGAACCGACCCTCGCATCTGGTTTGCTCCAACGTTGGGCGATATGCCGGCCCATTGGCCGGCCCGTCGCCCGCGCTGCGCCTTCAGCCGGATCAGGCGGCCTGTGGTATGCGCGCGATCACCTTGATCTCGAAGTCGAAGCCGGCGAGCCAGTTCACGCCCAGCGCGGTCCAGTTGGGATAGGGGGGTGCGCCGATCACCTTGTCACGCACGGCCATCACGGTCTCGAATTGTGCCTCTGGGTCGGTATGGAAGGTCGTCACATCGACCACGTCATCGAAGCTGCAACCCGCGGCCTTCAGTACGGTGTCCAGCCGGTCAAAGGCCAACTGCACCTGCTTGGCGAAATCAGGCTCGGGCGAGCCGTCCTCGCGGCTGCCGACCTGACCGGAGACGAAAAGCAGGTCGCCCGAGCGGATCGCCGCGGAATAGCGGTGCTTCTCGTAAAGCGCCTGACGACCGGGTGGGAAGATCGCGTCACGCTTGGCCATTGCGGCCCCCTTTCTCTTTGAGCCGGGAACCCTTTCCCGGCAGCGAGAGCGCATTCATATACGCCTCGTATGATGACACATGCCGACATACGGTTCGTATGTCAATTGACGTGCAGGACGTATGTTGAAGGCTGGAGGGGCTGCTAGTGGCTGTGGGACAACGCGCGCGCATGATGGAAGAGACCCGGGCCAAGTTGATCCGGGCTGCGCGGCAGGCCTTTGCGGAAAAGGGCTACGCGGCGGCATCCATGGATGACCTGACCGCTGCGGCCGGGCTGACACGGGGGGCGCTCTATCACAACTTCGGCGACAAGAAGGGCCTGCTGCGCGCCGTCATCGACCAGCTCGACGCGGAGATGGTGGCAAAGGCACGGGCGGCGCGGGATCAGGCTGAGACGCCGTGGCTCGGCTTCCTGGCGGAGGGCGTGGCTTACATCGAGCTAGCGCTGGAGCCGGAGATCCAGCGGATCATGCTGCTGGACGGGCCGGCCGTGTTGGGCGATCCCTCGCAATGGCCGGGCCAGAACGCCTGCCTCCGAACGACGACGGAGACGATCCAGGCGCTGATCGATGCCGGAACGGTGTGGCCGGTGGATGCCGAGGCCGCCGCCCGCCTGATCAACGGGGCAGCGCTGAACGCCGCGCTCTGGATCGCCGCCGCCGATGACCCCGGGGCCGTTCTCCCCAAGGCTACCGAAGCCTTCCGGCATCTCGCATCCGGCCTGCTGAAAACCAGGGGCTGACGAGAGCGGGTGAAGGCCATCCGCACGGAGCGGGCGGGTCCATCATGGTGCGGAAACCCGCCTCCCACGGCAGCAAGGACTTCTGACCGGCTTCTCGCCTAGCGCAGCCGGTCCCAGAGCGGCAGCCCCAGCACCGCCGCGAGCCCGATCAGCCAGAAGCAGGCGCGGCGGAAGCCGGCCTCGCTGGCGCGGCCGAACATTCTGCTGCCGCCCCACACGCCCAGGGCGTAGAGCGGTGACACCATCAGGGCGAGCAAGGCGGCCTCCGCCCCCAGCAGCCCGCCCAGCAGATAGGCGGCGGCGCTGATCACACCGCTGGCCGCGAAGAAGAGCACGAGGTTGGCGCGTACCTGCGCCGCAGGGATGGCACCGCCCAGCCAATAGGCCACCACCGGCGGCCCGCCCAATTGCGACGCGCCCGAGCAGAGCCCGGAGCCCGCCCCCACCATCAGCGAGAGCGGCAGCGCCGGGCGCCCGTGGTAGCGCCAGCCGGAGGCCAGCAGCCCGAGCATGCCCAGCGCCAGGAGGCAGATACCCCAGCGCAGCAGCACCGGGTCGGCCTGGAGCAGCAGCCAGGTGCCGAAGGGGGCGCCGAGGACGGCGCCGCCGGCCAGGGCCGCCACCTGCGCACGGTCCGCCCGGCGCCAGGCGGAGGGCAGCAGGGGAAGGGTGGTGACATTGTCCACCAGCAGCAGCAGCGGCGCCGCCAGCTTCGGCCCCAGCGCCGCGCTGGCCAGCGGGATGAAGATCAGCGCCGAGCCGAAGCCCGAGAAGCCGCGCGCCAGCCCGGCCATCAGCGCGGCCCCCAGCGTGGCCAGCAGGGCGGGGAGGGGCGGCAGGTCGACAAGGAACATTGGAAGAAGGGCTCCGGCGGCGTGGCAGGCTCGCCGCTGCTGGGCGGCCTGTCCAGGCGGCGCTGGTGGGCGCAGCCCGCTATGCCGCCATGCTGTCGTCCGACAGCCCCTCCAGCATCCCTTCCTCCAGCACCAGGTGCAGGCTCAGAAGCGCCTCCAGGGCGAAGAGGGTGCGGCGCAACTCAGGCAGGGCCTGCCCCCCATGATCCCGAGCGGCTATCCGCAGCAGCATCCCCAGCTGATCCACCAGCCCCTCGATCTCCGCATGCATGCGGATCAGCGGCGCCATCGGGTCGCGCCCGCCCAGCCGCTGCGCGGCCTCGGGGAAGAGGGTCCGCTCCTCTGCATCCTGGTGCGGCAGCAATTCCTGCCGCAGCTTCTGTTCCAGCGCCGTGAGCGCCGGCAGGATGTCCGGGCGCGTGCCGACGGCCTCGGCCGCTTCCCGCAGGCTGCTGGTCAGTTGCCGAAGACCGGCATGTTCCCGCAGCCGCTCCGCCAGGCCGGTGCCGGCCGGAAAGGCGGCCGGCGCCACTTCCCCCGCCCCTGGCCGCAGCGCCGTGAGGGCATAGAGGATGGCGAAGACGTCGATGGCTTCCTGAACCACCGCCCCGGCCAGCGGCGTCAGCCAGCCGGCGGCGGCCGCGCCCATCGCCAGGCCGGAGAAGCCCATGCCGAGCGCGATCGCCTGCAAGGCGATGCGGCGTGAGCGCATGGCGATGGCGATGGCCTCCGGCACCCGGTCAACGCGGTCGACCAGCAGTACGGCATCCCCCGCCTCCGATGCCGCGGCGGTGCCGGTGGCGCCCATGGCGATGCCCACATCGGCGGCGGCCAGCGCGGGTGCGTCGTTGACTCCGTCGCCCACCATTGCCGTCGGTGCCTTCGCCGCCTCGGCCCGCACATTGGCAATCTTGTCGGCCGGCTCCTGCCCCGCCCGCACCTCGTCGAGGCGCAGCACGCGCCCGATCGGCGCCGCCGCCGCCACGCGGTCGCCGGTGAGCATGACGATCCGCCGCACGCCCAGCGCGCGCAGTTGCCGGATGGTGCGCGGCGCCTCCGGGCGCACGCCGTCCGCCATGACGAAGGCGGCCGCCGCCTGGCCATCCACGGCCAGCCAGGCAACCGAGGCCGCTGCCGTCGCCACCTGCGCATTGATGCCGAAGCCGGCCTGCGGCTCCACCCCCGACCTGCGCAGGAAGCCTTCGGACCCGAGCAGCAGCCTGCGGCCCTCGACCACGCCGGAGACGCCGCCGCCTGCCACCTCTGTGACGGCCTCGGGCACCGGCAGCCCGATGCCGCGCGATGCCGCTGCCGCCACCAGGGCGGCGGAGACGGGATGGGTGGAGCCCTGCGCCAGCGCGGCCGCCAGGCGCAGGGCCGCATCGCGGCCGATGCGCGGGTCGGCATCCTCGGCCGCCAGGCGCGGCTGGCCCGGGGTCAGGGTGCCGGTCTTGTCGAACAGCACGGTGCGGACGCGCGCCAGCCGCTCCAGCGCGCCACCGCCCTTCACCACGATGCCGCGCCGCGCCGCCCGCCCGATACCCGCCACCAGCGCCACGGGGGCGGCCAGGATCAGCGGGCAGGGGGTGGCCACCACCAGAACCGACAGCGCCCGCACGGGGTCCCCGGTCAGGGCCCAGGCCGCGAGGGAGAAGACGGCGGTGAAGGCGACGAAGCCCAGCGCCCATTGGTCCGCCAGCCGGGTCAGCGGCGCGCGGGCCGCCGCCGCCTGCTGCGTCAGGCGCAGGATGGCGGCGTAGGAGCTGGATGCCGCGTCCCGCCCGGCCCGCAGCCTGAAGGCGCCGCCCGCATTGACCGCGCCGCTGCGGAGCGCGCCGCCCTGCGGGATTTCCACCGGGCGCGATTCGCCGGTCAGCATGCTCTCATCCAGCACGGCGAGGGCGTCCGCCAGCAGGCCGTCCGTTGGCACGGTGTCGCCCGGCCGGACCAGCAGCAGGTCGCCAGGGCGGATGGCCGAGACATCGATCTCCTCGATAGCCTCGCCCTGGATGCGCGCGGCGCGGCGCGGGGCGCGCGCCACCAGGTCCGTCAGGGCCCGCGTCGCGCGGCCCTCGGCCCAGGCTTCCAGCGCCTCGCCGCCGGAGACCATCAGGGCGATGACGGCTGCCGCCGCGGCTTCTTCCAGTGCCAGGGCGCCCAGGATGGCGGCGAGGGCGATGACATCGACGCCCAGCCGGCCACCGATCAGGGCGCGGACGACATTGAGGCCGACATGCAGCGCCACCGGGGCGGCGGCGGCGGACCAGATCCAGGCTGCCAGGGGATTGCCCAGGAAGGCCAGCACGCCGCCGGCGGCCAGCCCCGCGAGCACCCAGCCGAGGAGGAGGTAACCGCGCATGAAAGCCTCCAGACCGATGCGCGGCAGCATGACACAAGCCGGGCGAAGGGGCGGTCGAGGACCGTCCCTCCAGGGGAGGGCGCCGCGCCTGAGGCAGCATGCCCTCGTCCCGGCATGGCGTCATTGACCTGGATCACCCACCTCCATGCCGGGCGCGGCCCTGGCCACGTGGCCGTCAGCCGGCAGCGGCCAGGGGTTCAAGACCGGCGCCGCAGGACCCACCTCCCGCCCGCTACCCTGTCGAGAAGGAGACTTCATGCGCCCTGCCTGCCCGCTGCCGATGTTGTTCCTGGCCCTGGCCGCCTGCACCTCACCTGGTGCACGGGTGGCCGAAGAAGCGCAGCAGAGGTTGGTGGGCATGCGGGTGGATGACCTGCAGGCCTGCGCCGGCATCCCCACTCGCAGCAAGGAACTGGCGGACGGAACCCGGTTGCTGTCCTACGAGGAGAAGAACGCCAATGTCGGCGGGCTGAATGTCAGCCTGCCGCTGCTGGGCGGCTTCAACCTGGCCGGCAGCGGCAGCTATTGCCACGCGCTGTTCCGCGTGGCGGACAACCGCGTGATCGGCCTGAACTATACTGGCGACAACGACGATGTGGGCGGGGAGAACGGTGTCTGCGCGCCGATCGTGCGCGGCTGCCTGCGCCAACCGGTGCCTGCGCGGGTCCCCACCGACAGCCTGCCTATGACCATGGAGCCGATCGGGAATTAGGCCCGGCCCGTCAGAGCCCGCGCAGCCGCGCCGCCAGATTGGCGGCGTAGTTGTCCGTCATGCCCGCGACGAAATCGATGGCGCAGCGGATGGTCTCGCTGGCGGAGAAGCCGGGGCGGGGGTGGTAGTCCTGCATCAGCGTTAGCGCCTGCCGGGCGCGCAGCGGCAGCCTCTCCGGTTCTCCCCCCGCCTGCACGAAGGCGAGGCTGGCCTCCAGGAAGACGCCCAGCGTCTTCTCCAGCACGTCCCGCGCACCGATCTCGAACTGCACCTTGCGCGGATGCATGTAGAGCGTGTCGCTATTGGCGCTGGCCAGGGCCCGGAAGGGTTCGTCCAGCTCCGGCGGCAGCATGTCCGTCAGCCCCTGCCCGGCGGAGATAGTGCCGGCCAGGAACCCGGCCTGCCGCGCACAGAAGGCATCCCGCACCGCGCCGATCAATCGCCCGGCGGCGGCCGAGCGCAGCAGGGCGATCTTCTGCGGGATGCCGTCCTCCTCCTCCAGCCTCGCGGCGGTGATGTCGGTCAGCGGCATGACGAGGTCGCGGTAGGTGCGGAAGGGCACGATCTCCAGCTCGACCGCATCCTCCATATCCGCGAGGCCATAGGTGATGTCGTCCGCCGCCTCCATCAGCCAGACGGCAGGGTGGCGGGGCAGGGGGCCGGCCATGCCGCATTCGCGCAGCACGGCATCGAAGCCCCCGGCCTCCGTCTCGAAGCGGTTGAACTTGACGCCGGCCGTGCCGCGCCGGGCGGCGCGCGGGTCGGTGGCGGCCCAGGGATACTTCACGAAGGCGCCCAGGCTGGCGAAGGTCAGCCGCAGCCCGCCCCGCTCCCGGTAGCCGTCCGAGCGCGTCAGGATGCGGAAGCCCTGGGCATTGCCGTCGAAGAAGCGCAGGTCCTCGTCCAGCAGCAGGCCGGCCTTGCGCCCTGTCCCCTCCAGCCATTCAGTCATGAAGGTGGCGATCACCTCCTCGCCCGCATGGCCGAAGGGCGGGTTGCCGATGTCATGCGCGAGGCAGACGGCCTGCACGAGATAGCCGAGATCGTCCGGCGTGCGGCCGGCCGCGGCCAGCTCCTCCCGCAGCGCGGCACCGACGCCGAAGCCGATGGAACGGCCGATCGAGGCGACTTCCAGCGTATGCACCAGCCGGTTCCGCACATGGGCGTTGCCGATCATGGTATGGACCTGCGTCTTCTGCTGCAGGCGCCGGAAGGGGCGGCTGAAGACGATGCGGTCCTGGTCGATCTGGAAGGGGTTGCGCGCGGGGTCGTCCCGTGCCGGCCGGTCCGGGAAGCGCCCGGTATTGAACAGCGCGCCCCAGTCCATGCCGCCCTAGCCGCGGATACGGGCCACGGTGGCGGTGGTGGAATTGCCCGGCAGCAACTCCGCCAGCTTCACCACCCCGCCCCATTCCTGCACGAGATCGCCGCCCACTACCTGATCGACGGTATAATCGGCGCCCTTCACCAGCACATCCGGCCGCAGCAGGCGGATCAGCTCGACCGGCGTGTCCTCCTCGAAGATGGTCACGAGGTCGACGGTGGAGAGGGAGGCCAGCACGGCGGCGCGCGCCGCCTCCTGCTGGATCGGTCGGCTCGGGCCCTTCAGGCGCTTGACCGAGGAATCGGCGTTCAGCCCCACCACCAGCCGGTCGCACCAGCTGCGCGCCTGTTCCAGCAGATGCACATGGCCGGGATGCAGCAGGTCGAAGCAGCCATTGGTGAAGCCGACACGCCAGCCGCGCTGGCGCCAGCGCTCCACCTGCTCGGCGGCGGAGGCGCGGCGCATCACCTTCCGCAGCGTGCCGCGCTCGGGCGTCAGGGCTTCCAGCAGGTCGTTCTCCCGCGCCACGGCGGTGCCGACCTTCCCGACTACCAGTCCGCCGGCGATATTCGCCAGCCGCGCGGCCACCGGCAGCGCCAGCCCGGCCGCGACGCCGGCCGCCAGCACGGCCACCACGGTATCGCCCGCGCCGGAGACGTCATGCACTTCCGGCGCCTCGGCGGGGAAATGATGCAGCTCATCCCCTTCCAGCAGCGTCATGCCGTCCTCGCTGCGCGTCACCAGCACGGCGCCGAAGCCATGGGCATCGCGCAGGTGGCGGGCGGCGGCGACGATCTCCTCCTCCGTATCCACCGGCATGCCGGTGGCCTGGGCCAGCTCGGCGCGGTTGGGGGTGATGATGTCGGCGCCGGCATAGCGGCCGTAATCCAGCCCCTTCGGGTCAACCACCACGCGCCGGCCGGCGGCGCGGGCGGCGGCGATCAGCCGCGCCGGCACATCGGTGCAGAGCACGCCTTTGTTGTAGTCGGACAGCACCATGACGCTGGTGGCCGCGACGGTGTCGGCGGCGATACGCACCAGCCGGTCGGCCAGCCGCTCATGGATCGGGCGGGCGATCTCGTGGTCGGCCCGCATGATCTGCTGGCCATTGGCGATGAAGCGGGTTTTGCTGGTGGTGGCGCGGCCACCCTGCACCAGCAGCCAGGGCTCCACCCCCGGCTGGCCGCCGATCAGCCCGGTCAGGTCGCTGCCGGCCTGGTCGTCGCCCACCACGGAGAGGAAGGCCACCGCCGCGCCCAGGGCTGTCAGGTTGCGTACCACATTGCCGGCGCCGCCGGGCATGGCGACCTCGCGCTCCACCCCCAGGATAGGCACGGGGGCCTCGGGGCTGATACGCTTCACCTGACCGTAGACGTAGCGGTCGAGCATGGCGTCGCCGACCACCAGAACGGAGGCGCGCTTAAGCTGCCGCACCGCTTCGGCCAGGTCTGGGCCAGGGGTGTCGGCTGCGGGGAAGGGCGCGCGATCCGCCGGGCTTGCCGGGTCCGCAGGGGGCAAGGTGCCTTGCATCGGCAACGGCCTAGCGCAGCCCTGGCCCAAGGCGCAAGACAACGTCACGCCGGGGCGGCGAGGAGAAGCGTTTCAATCTCCATTTAAGGTGGTCAGCGGGCCTGGAGGAAGCGGAGCCTGTCATCCTCCAGCACCAGGCAGGTCAGGGGGCCGCCCCCCACCGCGCCGGTGTCGATGCCGATCCGATTCGGCCGTATCACCGGGGCCGGCACGGGCGTATGCCCATGCACCACCACCATGCCGAGCGGCCCGGTCCAGGAGAGGAAGGGCTCACGGATCCAGAGAAGATCCATCTCCGCCTGCTCATCCAGGGGTTTGCCGGGGACAATGCCGGCATGGACGAAAAGATAATCCCCGGCCCGCCAGGAGAGGGCGAGGCCGCGCAGGATCTCCAGGTCCCGATCCGGCACCGTGCCGCCATAGGCGGCAAGGGTGGCGCGGCCTCCATTGATCTGCCAGAGCGCCCGGGCCTCCGGCGAGGCGCTGGGCGCCAGGGCATCCAGCATCATCGCTTCATGATTGCCGCGCAGCGCGACCGATTCGGCGCCGGGGATCGGCGCTGGCCCGGCGATACGCCGCAGCACGCCCGGACTGTCCGGCCCCCTGTCCACGTAGTCACCCAGATGCACCACGGCAGCCTTCCGCGCCGGCATGGCCGCCCAGTCCGCGGCGATAAGATCGTGCAGCCGGGCCAGCTGGCCGGCGCAGCCATGCACGTCGCCAATGGCGTAGACGCGCAGGCCCGGGGGCAGGCGGCCCGGTGCCGCGCAGGGGAGGGACAGGGAGGACATGGCGCGCAGCAGAGCAGATTCGCCGCCCGCCCGCACGCCCTCCGCGATGCGCGGGCCGGGCAGAGACAGGGTGCCTCTGGCCGGTTTCCGTCGGCACCGATCCGTTCTAGAGAGCGCGGGTGCATAAGACCCGCTTCTTCCTGATCCGCCACGCCATCGTCGAACCCTCGGCGAGGGCCGTGATGTATGGCGACATGGATGTCTCCATCTGCGCCATCTCCCTGGCGCAGGATGTCGCCGCCTATCGCTGGCTGGCCACGCGGCTGCCGGCCGGGGCGCGCTGGTTCACTACCCCGCTCTCCCGCACCCAGGCCACCGCCGCCGCGATCTTCGCGGCCGGCCTGCCGCCGGTGGGGCTGGAGGTGGAGCCGCGCTTCGTCGAGCAGCATCTGGGCGAATGGCAGGGCATGACGCATGAGGAGTTCACCGCCCTCCTGACCGAGCCGCCGCATCCCTTCTGGCCCCATTCCGCCGGGGAGCGCCCGCCCGGCGGGGAGAGCCTGGCCGATGTGATCGGCCGCGTCGGCCCGGCGCTGGAGGATATGGCGGAGCAGATGCCCGGGCAGGACATCGTCATCATCGCCCATGGCGGCTCGATCCGCGCGGCGGTGGCGCATGCCATGCGGCTGGACCCGCACCAGGCCTTCCAGCTCTCCGTCAAGAACCTCTCCCTGACGCGGCTGGAGCGGCACGGCGCGGACTGGCGTGTGGCCTCGATCAACGAGGAGCCGCCGCTGACCGTGCCCTGAGGCAGGCTGGCGCAAGTTTGGCTTGCCACGCCTGCGTTAGAAGGTCATGTCCCACCAAAGGTTTGGAGGAGGTTTTTGATGCGGCACTCCATCTCGCGGAAGGCTCGTGGCGCGGTTGCCGCCCTGGCCGTGCTGCTGCCGGCCTGCACCGGTTCCGCGCAGGGCGAGGAGCAGGCCCTGGTCGACCGGTCAACCCTGACGGTGCAGGAGATGCTGGGCCCGATCAATGGCGGTGGCGCGCAGGCCGATGCGGTGGCCCTGCTGCAGAAGGCGAGGGCCGTCATGGTCTGCCCGCGCATCTTCCGGGCCGGCTTCATCGTCGGCGGGCAGGGCGGCTCCTGCGTGCTGCTGGCGCGGGACGGAGCGGGGTCCTGGTCCTCGCCAGCCTTCTACAATCTTGGCGCCGGCAGCATCGGCTTCCAGATCGGCGTGCAGGACGCGCAGGTCATGATGATGATCCTGACCAACAAGGGCCTGGGCGCGCTGCTGGACAGCCAGTTCAAGATCGGCGCGGATGCCTCGGTCGCCGTCGCCACCATCGGCGGCGGCATCGCCGGGGCCACCACGGCAGCGGTGGGCGCGGATATCGTGACGGTGGCGCGGGCCCGCGGCCTCTATGCCGGCATCTCGCTGGACGGCTCGATCATGGGCAGCAACAGCGAGGCCAACCGGGCCTATTACGGCCAGAACTATTCGGCGCGGCAGATCGTCATCGACATGGCCGCGCATAATCCCGGGGCCGACCCGCTGCGCGGTATGCTGATCCGCTTCGGCGCCACCAGCCAGCCCGCCGCCGCGACGCCGCAGACCCCGGCCGGGCAGCAGCCCATGGGGAACTACCAGCCGCCCAGCTATCCCCAGGGCGTGCAGGCCACGCCTCTTCGCTGAGGCACCGCGTAGGCTGCCGCCGGTTGCCGCTCATAAGAAAAGGGCCGGACCTTCAGGGGTCCGGCCCTTTCATGTTTCGCCGTGGCTGGAGGCTCAGGCCGCCTTGCGCCGAAGGCGGATCAGACCCAGGGCCGCCAGGCCCGTGCCGAAGAGCGCGAGTGTCGCGGGCTCCGGAACCGGGGTCGGCTTGGGATTGTAGGTCTGGTTGATGAAGGACGTCTCCGCGCTCCCCCCGCTAGGTAAGGCCCGCAGGAGGATGTCCTTGGTGATGTAGAGCTTGTCGTAGGAACCGTTCAACGCCACGACCTTGGCTGAGTCGCTGGGAGTGCACCCCTCCAGGAAGCCGCAGGTGACTTTGACCTGGCCAGCAATCTGCGTCCGGTTGGCATCGGCCCATGCTGTTTCCGTGACGGAGGCGACGGCAAGGCCGAAGAAGGAGGCGTCGAAGGAGAGGCCGATGGAGGTGACGCCGGAAGTGCCGCTGGCGATGTAGCTGATCGCCGCATCCAGGACCGAGCCGCTGGGGATCTCGGCTTTGGGATCAGTGAGCACGCTGAAGCTGCTGCTGAACTGAAGCCCTACGCCTTCGGGAATCAGGCTGACATCGACGTTCTTGGCGATTGTAGGGAAGCTGTTGCCTTCACCTGACAGCGCGATCGTGAAGTTGTTGAAGGTGATCCCGCCGGTCGTGAAGCTGGGATTGGAGGTAACGGGCGCGGCCTGCGCGACCGAGACACTGAGATAGGCGAGGCTGGCGAAGACCGCCGTGCCCAGCCATCCGGATGTTTTCATCGGTAATCTCCACACTACAGCATGCCTGGGGCAAGTCCCCGCGATCATATTGCAAGTGGAATGCCAGACGAAAATGCGAAGCAAAATCAGTTTGTTACGCAAAATTAAAACTGAAAATATTGTGTAGCGTAAAGTAAATCGACTCGCTTAACTCTATCTTCGCTTTAATCATGTAAGACAGCATACGGCATGTACTATTTTTAGTAAGTAATGTGAGACAACGTAAGGTTAATTCGCGTCCAGGCCGCTAATAAACCAGATGCGGGAAAGCTGTCGCTTCCCGCTCCCGGCCCAAGGCTCAGTCCCGCAGGGCCGCCGCCAATGCCCGGCCCTCCGTCCCTCCCGCGTCGATCATCCCTTCCCGCAGGAAGAGGTCGATCAGCGCCAGGTTGACGTTGAACTTCACGCTGTCGGTGTCCCTTACCAGCTCCAGCACCTTCCAGGCCGGCCAGAGCTCGAAGCGCTCCACCTCGTCATCATGCGGGGTGGGGGTGAAGTCCTCCGGCAGTTCCAGGTCGAAGACATGCAGGATGTCCCGGCGCAGGCCCTCATCCTGCTGCATGTTGTAGGAGATGCGGGCCACCGGCCGCGCCGCGCCCAGCATCTCCGGCGGCAGGCCCGCTTCCTCGGCACCTTCCTTCACCAGGGTCTCCAGCGCGTTCAATCCAGCCGGGATGCCGCCGGCGACGATATTGTCCCATTGGCCCGGCGCCACCGCCTTGTCGCGCGCGCGCAGGCCCAGCCACATGTGCAGCCCGTCGGCACGGCGCACCAGCCCGTTCAGATGCACTCCCTGGGCCATCACGCCGAAGGCCGGCACGGCGCCGCGGTCCAGCCGGGCCAGCACCGGCCCGTCCGGTGTCGAGCGCACGTCGAACAACTCGCCGCGTTCCGAGCCATAGCCGGCACGGGCCATGCCCTTCACCGCATCGGCCAGGGCGGCATCCCGCCGGGCCATGCCGCGCAGGTTGGCCGCGAGCGCGGCGCCCGAGGCATCGAAATGGAAATGCTGCGGCCGGTAGGTCAGCCAGCGCGCCAGTTCCGGCTGCAGCCAGCCGACCTGCTGCCCCAGGATGCGGAAGGGGACCAGCCCGGCCGGCGAGGCCAGGTTGTTGCAGGCGGCGATGTGCCGCGCGAAGCCATCCAGGGCAGCGTGTTCCATGTCCCGGTTTCTGGCCCCTGATGGCGCCTCGGGCAATGGGCGGCGCGGCGACGGCCTGGCTGAGCCCGGCGACGCATTGTCAGCCCCGGCAGGTATCTCCATGTAACGGTCCCAGACCGCCGGAGTATTTCCCTTGCCCGCCGAGACCAAAGCCGCGCCCAGCCGGGGCCGCGGCGATGCTTCCACCTTACGTACCCTCGCCCCTTATCTCTGGCCGCGGGGTGAGCCAGGCCTGCGGGCGCGGGTCGTCATCGCCCTGGTCCTGATGGTCGTGGCCAAGGGCGCCAATGTGCTGGTGCCCATCGTCTATGCCCGCGCCGTGGATGCGCTGACGCCGAAGGAAGGCGTGGCCGCCATCCTGGCCATCCCCGTGGCGCTGGTGGTGGGCTACGGGCTGCTCCGCATCGCCTCCTCCTGGTTCGCGGAACTGCGGGACGCGGTGTTCGTTCGCGTGCAGGCGCGGGCGGCCCGGGTGATCGCCCTGCAGGTCTTCCGGCACCTGCACGCGCTCTCGTTGCGCTTCCACCTGGACCGGCAGACCGGCGGCCTCTCCCGTGTCATCGAGCGCGGCACGAAGGGCATCAACTTCGTGCTGGACTTCATGGTCTTCAGCATCGTCCCGACGCTGCTCGAGGTGCTGCTGGTGGCTGCCATCCTCTGGGGGATGTTCGACTGGTCCTTCGCCGTGGTGACGCTGATCACGATCGGCCTCTACGTGGCCTTCACCCTGGTCTTCACCGACTGGCGCCTGCGCTTCCGCCGCGCCATGAACGAAATGGACCAGGACGCCAATACCAAGGCGATCGACAGCCTGCTGAACTACGAGACCGTCAAGTATTTCGGCAATGAGCGGCATGAGGAGCGGCGCTATGACAGCTCGCTCGCGCGCTACGAGGGCGCCTATGTCCGTTCCGAGGTGACGCTGAACTACCTGAACATGGGGCAGGCGGCGATCATCGCCATCGGCCTGACGGCGGTGATGCTGATGGCGGCGCGGGGGGTGCAGGCTGGCAGCATGACGGTGGGCGATTTCGTCCTGGTGAACACCTACCTCATCCAGCTCTACCTGCCGCTGAACTTCCTGGGCTTTGTCTACCGCGAGTTGAAGCAGGGCCTGACGGACATGGAGGCCATGTTCACCCTGATGCGGGAGCCGCAGGAGGTGGCCGATGCCCCCGATGCCATCCCGCTGCCGCCCGGCCCAGGCGCGCTGGAGCTGGAGAATGTCCGCTTCGGCTACCGTCCCGACCGCATCATCCTCAAGGGCGTCACCGTCAGCGTGCCGCCGGGCAGGACGCTGGCCATCGTCGGGCCGACGGGGGCGGGCAAGTCCACCATCTCCCGCCTGCTGTTCCGCTTCTACGACGTCCAGGGCGGCGCCATCCGCATCGATGGCCACGATATCCGCGGGGTGACGCAGGAGAGCCTGCGGGCGGCCATCGGCGTGGTGCCGCAGGACACCGTGCTGTTCAACGACACCATCGGCTACAACATCGCCTATGGCCGCCCCGGCGCCACGGATGCGGAGGTGGAGGAGGCGGCACGGCTCGCCCAGGTGCATGACTTCGTGATGCGCCTGCCCGACGGCTACAATACCCGGGTGGGCGAGCGCGGGCTGAAGCTCTCGGGCGGCGAGAAGCAGCGCGTGGCCATCGCCCGCACCATCCTGAAGAACCCGCGCATCCTCATCCTCGACGAGGCCACCAGCGCGCTGGATACCCGCACGGAGCAGGAGATCCAGACGGCGCTGCGCGGGGTCTCGGCCGGACGGACCACGCTGGTCATCGCCCACCGCCTCTCCACCGTGGTGGAGGCGGACGAGATCATGGTGCTGCAGGACGGCCAGATCGCCGAGCGCGGGAACCACATCTCGCTCATGGCGCGCGGCGGGCTCTATGCCCAGATGTGGCGCCGGCAGTCCGAGGCGGTGGCTGCCGCCGAGGCCGCCGCCGCCGCGCAGGAGGCGGCGCGGGAGGCCGGCGTGGCGCCCTGAGCGAGCTTTGGCCGGGCCGCGGGCAAGAAGGCGGGGCCTGGGGCTTCCGCCGACGCCTGACACTGACTATGTGACCGAACCGTATCCAGGAGGGCATCACATGCAACTTGATCCGCAGGGAATGGCCCCCGAGGACCTCAGCCACGCCGGTTCGGTCGTGGATAAGGCCATCGAATATATGATTGGCCAGAACATCGCGCCGATCTCCGTGGCCTCGGCGCTGCTCGGTGGGGCCCTGGGGCTGATGGCCCGCAGCATGAAGGACCAGGCCATCGCCAATGTTCTCCGCAGCGCCCTGGCCTCGGTCGAATCGGGGGAGCTGGAGGAGATGCGCCAGTCCAGCCCGCCGGCGGCCGGAAACAACTGAGCCGACCCGCGCGAATCCTTGACTCAGGCGGGGCGGCAGGCCATTACGCCGCCTCCTGATTTCCTGTCACCGACGGGCGAGTGGTGCCGTGCGTGCCCAGCCTGCTGAATCTAGAGGGTATTGCCATGGCTCGCCGTTGCGCGATCACCGGTAAGGGCGTCCAGGCTGGCAACAACGTCAGCCACGCCAATAACAAGACGCGCCGCCGCTTCCTGCCGAACCTGCAGGAGTCGTCTTTCTTCTCCGACGTGCTGGGCACCTCGATCCAGATCCGCCTCTCCACCAACGGCATCCGCACGGTGGAGCACAATGGTGGCCTGGACGCTTTCCTGATCGGCACGCCGAACCGCAACCTGCCGGCCGAGGCCCAGACCCTGAAGCGCCGCATCCTGCGCGCCCAGGCCAAGAAGGCCGCCGCGACGGCCGCCGCCTGAACCGACCCGCTCGGAACGGATAAGGAAAAGGGCGCTCCCGCCTGACGGGAGCGCCCTTTTTCGTGTTCCGACGCCGTCTCATTTTCCAGGCGGCATTCACCCCCTGTTAAGCGCCTTCGCACAGCATGAGGCGTATGGATGCCATTCTCCCCGCGGTGTTGGGCTGCGCCGTTCTCGTCGCTGGCCTGATCACCCGTTCTGCCCGGCTGGAGCGTCACCGGGTCGAGGCGCGGCTCCGGCAAGTGGAGCGGGACCTGGAAGCGCGCGGCCGCTACCTGGGCCTGCTGTCGCAGGAGATGCAGGGCCATGGGCTGACGCTGCTGGGCTATGCCACCGCCTCCCGGCCCGGGGAGGCCGCGCCGGACGCCTGCCTGGCGGGACGGGCGCGGGCGCTGATGGGGCTGGCCGCTGATGTCTCCGACATCCTGGCGCGCGATGCCGGCCCACGCGTGCTGTGGGAGGCCGATCTGCCCCTGGGGCCGCTGCTGGAGGAGGCGATCGGCCAGATCACGCAGTCCCTGGCACCGGGGCGGCGGCATTGGCAGGTGGCCCCGGAACTGCGCCGCCTGACCCTGGCCGCCGATCGGAGGGCTCTCTCGGCCACGCTACGGCAGGTCCTGACGCGCGCGGTGCGGCATACACGGGATGGCGACTCCGTTCAGATCCGGCTGGTGCGGGCGGATGAGAGCGTCGCCATCCTGGTGGAGGATGACGGCAGCGGCCATGCGGGGGAGGATCTGAACGGCCTGACCATCGGCCAGGGTACCCGTGGGCTGGGCCTCGGGGTGCTCGTGGCGGATGACCTGCTACGCGCCCATGGCGGAGGGTTGAGCATCGAGGCCGTGCCCGGCATCGGCACCCGCGTCTGGCTGACCCTGCCGCGTGAGCGGGTGCTGGAGCCCAACTCTGACAGCCCATGAAACCGGCCCTGCCGCTGCGTCATTCCGGGAATGCTACAAAGCGGGAGAGCGGCGTGAGCCTCGGGTTGATCGCATTGCTGGATGACGTGGCGGCCCTGGCGAAAATGGCCGCCGTCTCCCTGGATGACGTGGCGGCGCAGGCGGCCAAGGCGGGCACCAAGGCCGTGGGCGTGGTGATCGACGACGCGGCCGTCACGCCTCGTTACGTCGTGGGCTTCGCCGCCGCTCGGGAGCTGCCCATCGTCGGGCGGATCGCACTGGGCTCGATGAAAAACAAGCTGCTCTTCCTGCTGCCGGGCGCGCTGCTGCTCAGCTACTTCGCGCCCTGGGTCATCACGCCGCTGCTGATGCTAGGCGGGCTCTACCTCTGCTACGAGGGGGCCGAGAAGATCCTGCACGCCCTCCGCCCGCATGAGGCGCATGTGCATGAGGAGAAGATCGGCGCCGCCCCGCGCGACCCGGCGGTGCTGGAGGAGCAGCGGGTCCGGAGCGCCATCCAGACGGATTTCATCCTCTCGGCCGAGATCATGGCGCTGACCCTGGCCACGCTGACCAGCGGCTCCACCGTGACGAAGGCCGCCATCCTGGCGCTGGTGGGCATCGGCATCACGCTGCTGGTCTATGGCAGCGTGGCGCTGATCGTGAAGGCCGATGACGCCGGCGTGGCGCTGGCCCGGAACACCTGCCCGGCCTCGACCCTGCTGGGCCTGCGGAGCGCCATGGCGGCGGGCGCGCCATCGGGCGCCGATCGGGCGCTGCGGCCATTGACGCAGGCCCTGGGACGCGGGCTGGTGGTGGGGATGCCGCATTTCCTGCGGGTCCTCGGCATCGTCGGCACGGCCGCCATGCTCTGGGTCGGCGGCGGCATCATCCTGCACGGCCTGGAGGAATTCGGCGTCACTGGCCCTGGCCATCTGGTGCATGACGCCGCCCTCGGCGCCGCAGGGGCCTTGCCGGCCCTCGGTGCGGCGACCGAGTGGTTCGTCACGGCCGCCATCTCCGGCGTGCTGGGGCTGTTGCTGGGGGCACTGGTCGTCCCACTGGTGCAACTGGTCCTCGCGCCGCTGGCGCGCGGCGTGCAGGCGCTGCTGCCCTCCCGCACCACCCGGTAGCCTGCTTCAGGCGCTCTCGGCCTCGATGGCGGAGAGGGCGAGGGAGAGGTGGCGCCCATCGGTGCCGCCCCGCCTGCCGGGGCTGTCGGTGCGGATCGTGTCGATATCCAGCCGCAGCAGCCCGCCATGGCCCATGGGCCCGGCCTCCAGCACGGCGGAGAGCACCAGCCCGTCCCTGCCCTCCCGCACCATCACCGGCTTCCAGGGGCCGCCATCCAGCGAGAGGCGCACCTCCGGCACCACCTCCGGCACGAAGGCGGAATGGACATGCAGCCGCACCTCCAGCGGCAGGCGCATGCGTGGCAGGAAGACATTGGCCTGGGGTGAGGGGCCGATCCAGCGGAACTCCACACCTTCTGCCGAGCGTTCAGCGGGGTAGAAGCCGCCCTGGACCAGCTCCGCATCGCAGGCCAGCCGCAGGAGGCGGGGAGGGGCATCCGCTTCCTCCAGCGGGTCGCCGTCATCAGGCCGCAGGTTGTGCAGCCGCGCCTCGATCATGGCCATGCGGCGCAGCAGCCAGCTCAGGGCCTCGTCACCCTCCAGCCCCTTCAGCTCCCGCGCGTAGAGGTCGAGGATGCGCGCCTGCATGGCCCGCTCACCCGGGCCGCCGCCGTCCTCCGCCCCCGGCGTATGGCCGGCTAGAGCACGGGCCAGCCCGGTGGCGATCTCGTCCAGTCGTTCAGGTGCCATGGCACGCTCCCGTCAGGATGCCGCCGTGGGGCAGGCCGGGGAATGGTGGCCGGGCTGCCTCGCCCGGCCACATGGGCATCAGGCCGTGGCGGGCTGATGCACGAGGTCGAACAGCGCCTCGGCGATGGCCAGATCCTCGGCGTGCTTGATGACATGCCCGGCCAGGCGGTCGACGCTGAAGAGCTCGACCTTGCCGGCATAGGTGGCGCAGCCGCCGGACTTCACCGCGTCCAGATAGGTCTGCCGGCGCCAGCCTGTGACGGACCAGGTGATGCGGCGCACCGGCGGCAGGTCCTGGCTGTTGGTCTTTTCGGCGAAGGTGAAGTTCACCGGCTCGCCACGGCAGAGGGCCTCCAGCGGCTCATCCACCACGCTCAGCATCACATCGGCGCTGGTCTGCTCCATGGCGCGGACGAAGCCGGCGATGTCCTCGATCGTCAGCAGCGGCGCGATGGAATGCACCTGGAAGACCCGCTCGCAGGGATGCTTGTCCAGGAACTCGGCCACGAACTGCTCGCTGGTGGCGACGTTGTTGGCGAGTTCCGCCGGGCGGCGGTGGAACTTCGCGCCCTCGGCCTCGGCGATGCGGGCGATCTCATCGGCCTCGGAATTCACCCAGACCTCGTCGAAGACGCCGGAGGACAGGCACTTGCGGATCGCATGGGCGATCAGCGGCGCGCCCTTCAGCGGCAGGAGGTTCTTCTGCTTCAGGCGCTGGCTGCCAAGCCGCGCCGGGATCATCGCGATATTCGACATGCTCTCGCTGCCTCAGGCTGCCCAGGAAGGAATGAAGGAAAGCGGGTCCGTGGCCTTATCCAGCCCCGCGATGGCGGCGCGGCCCATGGCGACGACCGCTTCCTCGGCGCTGCCGCCGATATGGCCGGTGCCGATGAAGCCCGTCGTATTGAACAGCTCCATGTCCTGCGGCGGCTCGAAGGCGAAGACGTCGAAGCAGGCGGCCGAGAGATGGCCGGAGGCCAGGCTGGCCTTGAGCGCATCCTCATCCACCAGCCCGCCGCGCGCGGTGTTCACCAGCACGGCACCGGGCTTCATGGCAGCCAGACGGTCGGCGCCGAAGATGTTGCGGGTGGCAGTGGTGTTGGGAATGTGCAGCGAGATCACGTCGGATTGTGCCACGAGCGTATCGAGGTCCGTGACCTCGACGCCAAGTTCGGCGGCGGGGGCTGAGACATCGCGGATGTCATGCGTCAGTACCCGGGTGCCGAAGGCGCGCAGCAGTCCCGCGACATCGCGCCCGACATGGCCGAAGCCCAGCAGGCCGACCGTGACGGCGCCGAGCTGGCGGCCACGATACTGCCGCCAGGTGCCGGCCTTGATCTCCTCATGCGAGGTGATGACGCCGCGCAGGCCTGCGATCATGAAGCCGATGGCCAGCTCGGCCACGGAGCGGCGGTTCACGCCACCTTCCCAGCCGACGCGGATGCCCCGGCGCGCGGCGGCGGCGAGGTCCACATTATCCAGGCCCACGCCGTATTTACTGATGATCCGCAGATCCGGCAGGGCGGCCAGGGTGGCGTCGTCGATCTTCTCGAGCGCCACCACGGCGGCGTCATGGCCGCGCAGGAAGGCGATGAGTTCCTCGCCCGCCAGGGTGCGGCCAGTATCGTTGAAGAGGGCCTGCGGGTACTTCGCCTGCAATTCGGCGCGCAGCACGGGGTGTTTGGAAAAGGAGCGGGACAGGACCGCCACGCTGCGCGGAGAGGTGGTCATGCGGCAGGCCCGGCACCAAAGGACATGGAAACGGAGGCGTCGCCCAATGCGGCGAAGCGGGCGACGACCTTGGCGCCGCGTGGCGCCTCGATATAGCCGGTGCAGCTGCCGGTCACGATGACCTGTCCGGCCTTCAGCGTGTAGCCGGCCGCCAGCGCATCCTGAAAGAAGCCCAGCAACGGACCGAGGGGGCCATTGTCGATAATGTCACCACGGCCCTCGGCCGCGGTCTTGCCGCCGATCTCCAGCGTCACGGGGGCGGTGGCATAATCGGCCAGGGGGTCGAAGGGACGGGCGGGACCGAGCACCAGCGCGCCGGCGGCGCCGCCATCCGCCATCAGGGCCAGCCCGCCGTGAATGCCCAGCGAGGCAAAGCGGGTGCCCGGAATCTCCAGCGCCGGATGCACGGCATCGATCAACGCGGCAACGCCGGTCGCATCCTTCGGCAGGTCGTCGGCCGTGATGTCGCGGGCCAGGCGGAAGCCGTATTCGCTTTCCACGCCTGTCTGCCGGGCACCGGGGCCGGAAACGGTGGCGCCGTCCTGGAAAACACGTGACTCCGGCAAGACGCCAAAGAAAGGCCGGGACAGGCCGAGACTCGTGCGCACGCCGGCGATCGTCGCACCCAGCTTGAAGGCGGCAATCGGTCCCAGCTGACGCGCCAGCGTATCCTTGACCCGGGCTGCCGCGGCCATATCGGCAGGCAGATCCTGCGGTTCCGGGATAACGATCTGCGCCGTGTCAAAGGCTTCGGCGATCAGCCGCGCCAGTTTGGGTTGCGGGCTCATGACGTCCTAACCAATTTGTATGAAACTGATTGCCATGCCCCAGTCTCATCTGTAAAGCCGGCACCGGGCGAGCATGAGGGCCCCCGTGCAGAAGACAACCGAATACACTCCAGAGTTCCTGCTGACGCTGGCAGGTGACGCAGCTCGTTGTACCCGCGACATCCTGGTGGCTTCCCGAGATCGGGAGAGTGCGCCGCTCACGCAATTGGGACGTGACATCAAGCTGGCCGAGGATGGCGCCTCGGAAGCACGCATCCGGAGCCTGCTGGCCGAGCGTGCGGACCTTCCCGTGCTGGGTGAGGAACAGGGCTGGGGCAGCGGTGGCGAAGCGGAAGGGCTGCACTGGGTCGTCGATCCTCTAGACGGCTCCTTCAACTTCTACCGCGGCATTCCGCTCTATGCCGTTTCCATCGCGCTCTGTCGTGGCCGTGAGCCGGTGCTCGGCGCCATTTATGACCCTGAGCGCGACGAATTGATGACAGGCGGCCCGGGACTTGGCCTTTTCCTGAATGGCGCGCCGCTGGCGCCGCCGCAGGCGCCACGTCAGATCCTGGCGACCGGTTTCCCCAGCTATGCCGATCCCGACGTCGTCTGTGCCCGCCTGGCGGGACAGACACGGGACTGGAAAAAGATCCGCATGCTCGGATCCGCCGCGCTCTCACTGGCCTGGGTGGCGATGGGGCGGCTCGACGGCTACGCGGAAACCAATATCATGTGGTGGGATGTCGCCGCCGGCCTGGCTTTGGCCCGGGGCGCTGGCCTGACCGAGATCACCTTTACGGCATTGGACGAAAACGCGGTTGATATCCTTGTCTCGCGCTGACGGGACCGGGCGGCTGTTTGAAGGAGGCTGTTGTGGCGGAGAAGGTCGGAATTATCGGCTTTGGCAAAATGGGGCAGACCCGTGCCGAGAGCCTGCTGCGGGACGGCCGCGCGCAGATCGTGCAGGTCTACGACGTGGCCGTGCAGCCCGCTGCGGGCCACCCCGTGGCGGCCTCGGCGCAGGAGATCATCGATAATCCGGCGATCGGCAGTGTCTTCATCTGCGCCACGAACGAGGTGAACAAGCCGCTGACCATCGCCGCGCTACGGGCCGGCAAGCACGTCTTCTGCGAGAAGCCGCCGGCCTTCACGGCCGAGGATGTGCACGACATCATCGAGGCCGAGCGGGCCAGCGGCCGCGTGCTGATGTATGGCTTCAATCACCGCCATCACGGCGGCGTCATCAAGATGAAGCAGGTGGTGGACAGCGGCGCCTATGGCCGGGTGCTCTGGATGCGTGGCCGCTACGGCAAGAGTGTGGACGGCGACTACCTGAAGACCTGGCGGGCCGACCGTGCCCGGGCCGGCGGCGGCATCCTGCTGGACCAGGGCATCCACATGCTGGACCTGTTCCTGCACATCAATGGCGCGCCCTTCGATCAGGTGCATGCACTGGTCTCTTCGCGCTACTGGAAGATCCCCGGCATCGAGGACAACGTCTTCTCGATCATGCGGTCCAGCAAGACGGGGGTGGAGGTCTCCTTCCACTCGACCATGACGCAGTGGCGGCATCTCTTCTCGCTCGAGGTCTTCCTGGAGCGCGGCTACCTCGTGCTGAACGGGCTCAAGACCTCCTCCGGCAGCTATGGCGAGGAGGAACTGACGATCGCCAAGAACCGGGCGACGGCGCCGGCCGCCAACTTCGCCAGCGAGGAACGGCTGCACTATGCGACCGACACCTCCTGGGACCGCGAGGCCGAGCATTTCATGGATGCTGTGACGCTGGGCATGCCGGTGACCTACGGTAATTCCAGCCAGGCGCTGGAAGTGATGAGCCTGATCGACCGCATCTATGCCAATGACCACACCGTCTCCCCGGTGTTGCATGAAAACCTGCAGATGGTGCGCCAGGAACGTTGAAGCCGCGCATACAAGGCGCGCACGCGGCATGATTGATCCGACTGTCTAAGGAGATGGTGATGAGCGAATGGAATAGCTGGCTGGGCCAGTATTTTGATCTCTATCGCAGCGCGTTGGCGACGGAGAACATCAACGAGAAGCTGGTCGCCTTCCATGACCTCTGCCTGCAGGTGCGGGAGCGGAAGGGCAAGCTCATGTTCGCCGGCAACGGCGCCAGCGCTTCCATCGCCTCGCATGGCGCCGTCGACTTCACCAAGCAGGGCCGGGTGCGGGCGATGGACTTCAACGAGCCCAACCTGATCACCTGCCTGTCCAATGACTTCGGCTTCGAGAACTTCATGGCCAAGGCTGTGGAATTCTACGCCGATGATGGCGACGTGCTGGTGCTGATCTCCGTTTCCGGCAAGTCGCCCAACGCGGTGGCGGCGGCGGAATACGCGCGCTCGCGCGGCCTCAAGGTCGTCAGCTTCACCGGCAGCGCGTCGGATAATCCGCTGCGCGGACTTTCCGACATCGACTTCTGGCTGGGTTCGCGCGCCTATAACGTTGTCGAGGGCATGCACAACATCTGGCTGACCACCGTGGTCGACATGCTGGTGGGCAAGGCCGAATACGCCGTCGCCTGACGACGGCTGCCCGCCAAGGCATGAATGTGAGACGGCGGGAACCGGTTCCCGCCGTCTTCTGTTTTAACAGGCGGTATCCAGGCTGGATCGGCCTGTGCCCGACCGGGATAACAGTGCTTCCAGCTGCGCATATGGCTCTGCCGGATAGGTCGGCGGATCTGGCGGCGGCACCGACAGGATGCGCGCCAGCGGCAATCTCGGCCAGGGGCGGTCCAGGCCGGCGGGCGCCAGTTCGTCCCAGAGCACGACCGGGATGCGGCGGGACAGGGCGAGCGCGGCCACGGGCCCGGGTACCGGAAGGCTTCCGGGGTCCACCAGGACCTGGATCTGCCGGGGTGTGGCAGCAAGCAGGGATTGCGGCCAGAGCAGCACGGCCTCCGTCGGCAGGCCGAGACGCCGGACGATCCGCATGCTGTCTTCCAGCGGAGGAGCATCCACGACCACCGCCAGGCGCAGCCCGGTTGCCTTGGCGATCCCCAACAGGATTTCGGCGGCATGGCCCAGGGCCGCCGGCGCCATGGCTGTGCCATCCAGAGCGAGGAACCGGATATCCGGTTGCAGCAGCGCCGGCTCCGGCACCGGCGATAGTTCTGCCGCGATGCCGGCGGGATCGAGGCTCGGCATGATCCATTCCGCCCCGGTCGCCTCGACGGGGCGGGGCGTGCCGAGATCCGGCAGCAGGATGCGCGCTATTCCCGCGTCCTCCGGCAGGATCGAAAGTTCAGGCAGCAGGCGAGGGTCCGTCGCCATGATGGCCCGCAGCCCGGGCATGCGCTCGGACAGTCCTGCCAGCACTTCCTGCAGGGCGTTGCGGATGCCGAACGCCGGAGGCCGCGGGAAATGTCGCCCGGCCTTCAGCGGCCAGCCGCTCAGGAGATCGACGGCATGGTCGCTTGCGAGGCAGAGCAGCCGGTCCTGCCCCTCCGCGCGTCCAGTCAGCGGGAATTCCAGGGAGAAGGTGGAGCGGCGGAAGGGGTAGTCCGGATGGACAGAGGGATCGTCATCCGGGTCAGGCGTGGCAGGGGCGCCAAACCACTGGAGGCCGTCAGGGCTGTAGCGGATCTCAGTGATCGGCTCCCGCGCCAGCACCCAGCCGCGCAATGCCCGCCAGCGCCCTTCCGTCTCGTCCTGCTCGATACCGCAAAGCGCCGGGCGCGCGCATGGGGGGGCCTCAGCTGCTTCGACCGGCATCGCGGGGCAGGGAGGCAACGCCATGCCCCCGGCGAAGGCCGTGAGTGCCAGCTGGTGGCCGATGATGCCTGCTGGTGCCAGAACCCGGAACAACACCGGCGTCACGCCGGAGTCCGCAGGCTCCGCCTGCCAGAGAACCGGCAGGATCGGGCCGTCGGGGCTGAAGGCGGTTACCCGCTCTGGCACGGAGGACCAATAGGCGCGGCCCGTCAGCAGGACTTCCCCGGCTGTGCTGCGAGTGGCGGAGATCAGCCCTGCGGAGGGGAGGTCCAGGCCCTCAGGGGAGGCCGCGGGGGCGACGCCGGAAGAAGGCAAGGGAGGTCCTTTGTCCATAGTCTCTACTGGGCCGTCCTTCGGTTGTCGCGGTGCGTCATGCCGTCACGAAGAGTAATACTCTCCGCCCATAGCTCCGGGCAAAGCGCCAATGTCCCTCTCGAACGAGTGCCGTGTCACGGGATCATCGCCAGGAAATCCGTCACGGCCTGAATGCCGGATTGACCGGGCTGCAACTCGCGTGTCCAGGAAACGCCTTCCCGGATGACGCGCGCCGGATTGCCAACCGCGAGGGCATGTCGCGGGATATCCCGCGTCACCACACTCGCGGCGCCGACGGCGCTGCCTGGGCCGATGCTGACGCCTTTGTTCACGATGACCCTGCTGCCAAGCCAGACATGGGGGTGGAGGACGATGGTCTTGGTATTTTCTGGATGCTCGTTGATCAGAGCGCCGCTTTTCAGGTCGAAGATCCCGTGGAAGTCGGTGGCGTAAAGAAGGATCTCGGTAGCCAGCATGCAATCGCTGCCAATGATGGTCGCATTTCCCTCGCCCTTGCATGTCGTCGAGAAATGGTTGGCCGAGGCCTCGCGACCAAAATAGAAGGTGCACCCATTGGACATGAGATGCACTGAACCGGTCGAACTCTTCCGGGATGATCCCATGTCCAGCAAGAAGCAGGTCGCGCCATCGATATGCAACTTGCCAGACAGGCCGAACGGACTCCCGAGAACAAGCACTGCGCCGCGGCTTCTCGGGGAGAGGGACACCGAGAGCCTCCGCTTCCTCATATCCCGGCTAAGAAACACCTTTGCCCTGACCTCGTCCGTGGCTGGCCCCTGAGAGCCGAAATCAATATCGATGCCCAGCGCCTTCAGGCTTTCCGCATCAGCGGCTGAACGAAGCTCGATGCAGCTCATGGAGTCGAGATCGGGCAGGGTGAATCCCGGCTGGCCCAATGGAGGAAAGCCGGGCAGATCATGGCGCATGGGAAGCTCAGCCTTTCATGATGCTTGCTTCAAGCGTTTGGCTCATGCCGGCGTGGTTGTGGAAAGCTGGCGCATCATCCGGTTCTGGCGGTCTTCTATTTCCTGAAGAAGGCCGTTGATCCCGGCCCTCCTGGCGAAGTCCGCCATGTTTTCCTTCGTGGCGCTGATGAACCTGAAGATGGATGTGTTACTGCAATGGTTCGTATCGCGGGATTCGAAGAACTTCAGGTTGTACCGATTCAGTTCGCCTTGCTTCTCGACTGGATGCAGGGCATCTCCGCGCGCCTCCTTCAACAAGAATTCAAGCTTTGAGCGTATGGCGTAATGGTGGATGGAGGCGATATCATGGTTTATCGCCTCCTGATCGGCGTAGTTCGTGTATTTGTTTCCGCTGGCGTGGTAATAAAATTTATTGCCATCACGCAAATGGAAGTAATGCGGGCCGCCGCCGGTAATTTTTTCTAGCTTGCCAATACTCTTGACCCATCTATTGAGCGGCGACTGGGGTGGAGCGCAACGGGTGAAACGCTCGATTGTCAGGCCTGGAGTGCGCTCCCTGTGGCCGGACGATCCAAAGCTCCGCCAGTTGAATGCTATGGCATCCGCGTGGGCGTGGTCGTCCAGGAAATCATGGATATTGTTGTGCTTCTCCAGGAGGAGATATTCATCGATATCCAGAAGAGCGGCCCATTCGACAGGAAGCAATCTGCTGTATTCGATGAGCCTCTTGTTCATATCCTTGTCGGGGGTTTCCCCCTCGGCAAGGTGGCAAATCTGGTGGTGGATGATCCCGGCATTCGCGAGGGCATCCAGCAGGGCATTGGTGCCGTCACTGCTCTCGTTCGAGAAGATGACGATTTCATCGAAGCCTACGGCCTTGTGGTAGCTGATCCATTCGAGAAGATGCAGGGCCTCATCCTTCGCTCGCCCCATGAGCACCACGCTGGACTTCTTTCGCGGGAGCGCGGCGCTGTCCGTATCTGTGACCATGTTATTCCTAACTGGCTTACGACGAAGAATGCATCTGAGAGGATGAACGCCCGGGACGGGGCTTGGGGGAGAGAATTCCCCTTAGAGTAAGGTTGAAACTAAATCCGGGCGGGCGAGGAGAATTTTTCTTCCCAGCGGATATTTTTCCGCACCACCCGGGCAGGCACACCGACTGCGATACATTTGGCTGGAATCTCTCCCGCCACCAAAGAACGAGCACCGATGGCAGCGCCGTCATGTATCACGCTGCCTTTGAGGATCAGCACGTCCTCCGCGATCCAAACCCGGTTTCCTACTCTGATCGGCTTGGAGTGGTTAATCCGCTCGCCCGTTTCATCGTCATAAATCGGATGGGAATCAGAGGTGCGAAAGCGGACATTGGCAAAGAGACAATCGTTACCGATTTGCACGCGATCATCAGCTTCGCCAAGATTCATCCACAGTCCGGAGTTCGTTTTGGTCCCGTGGCCGATCTCGACCTGGCTGCCGTTTCCAGAGAGATGGATTTCGCCCATGATGACGTTATCGCCGGCAATCCTGACGCTCTGCCCGCTGCCCCGGAAATTGATGGTGCCGCCCTTGAACAGCACGTTCGGGCCAATTTCCAGTCGGTTGCCCTTTCCTCGAAAAGCGACGTGCACGGCACTCCCGTCAGCGAATTCACCGGTGATCGTATTTTCCGCGAGGTCGCCTGAAACCTTCATGGCCACATCCAACTGCTGACGGAACCATAAGAGATGTACCTATGGTTTTCCAGATTGGCGCAGATAACGGTGGATAGATATTTTAGGATTTTCTGATCCTGGCGACTAATAATTTAACAATATGCAATATCGACTTAAATAACGTATTTACATGTAAATATTATTACTGCGTCGCTACGAACTAAGCAGCCTTCTTTGATTTCAGTAATGTCCTAATGAACTGGCCTGCAATGTGCTGGATCAGGGGCCGGCACATGATGCGACACCTCACGCTGAGGGCGGGGCGATTGCTTCTAAGCGTCAACCAGCCCCTTTTCGGCATCGACATTCTCGCTGTCCGGGAAGGCCGCGGCCACGGCTGCCGGCGGCAGCCGCAGGTGGTACCGCAGCAGGCCCTTGGCGACGGCCCGCAGATCCCGCGTGGGCTGCAGGTCACGCTTCTCGAATAGCTGATTCTCCGCCAGCCCCGGCCAATCCGCCAGCACCCGCCCACCTGCCACGGCGCCGCCCAGCACGAAGGCCACGCCCCCGGTCCCGTGGTCGGTGCCGTTATTGCCATTCACGCGTGCCGTGCGGCCAAATTCCGTCATCACCAGCACGGCCGTATTGCGCCAGGCTTCGCCCAGTTGCGCCCGCAGAGCATTCAGCCCGGCGTCGAGTTGCCCGAGCACCGGCCCCATGCGCTGGGTTTGCGCCGCGTGGGTATCCCAGCCCGCCAGTTCCATGGCCGCGACACGTGGCCCATCCGGCGACCTCAGCAGCTTGCCTGCCACGCCGGCTAAGGCCAGAAAGCCGCCGGACGGGCGGGATCCGTCCATCAGCGTCTCCGCCGCGAAGCCGCGCCCCCGCAGCCCATCCGTCACCGCCCGTCCCAACACCGGGTCGGTATGCAGCAGGTCCGCCATGCGGGCATAAAGATCCGGTGGGGGGAGTACCGTGCTCGGCGGCGCCCACATACCTACGTTCTGTGGCCCGCGCATCAGCAGTGGCAGGGCCAGTCCGACGGCCAGCCCGGCATCCGGCTGCCCCGGTGCCCGCGGCGGAAGACCCGACAGCGCACGGTTCAGCCAGCCTGAGGTCAGCCCGCCCCGCTCGAGGGCGCCGCTTTCCAGCATGTCCTGCGCCTCAAAGTGGCTGCGGTTGCGGTAGGGGCCGGCCACCGCATGCACCGGCAGCAGCGATCCCTCGCGGAACATGGTATGCAGCGATGTCAGCCGCGGGTTGAGGCCGAAGAAGCCGCCGCAGTCCAGCAGCCCGTTCTCCTGCCCGGGCTCTGGCAGGGCCAGGCCGCCGCGGATGGCGCGGTAACTGGCATCGCCATAGGGCGCGAGCGCCGCCATGCCGTCCATCGCCCCCCGCAGGATCACGACCACCAGCCGGGCTTCCGTGACCAGCGTGCCGGGTGGAGGATTGGCCAGGGCCAGCCTGGCGCCTGAACTCGCGGCGAAGGCACTGAGTCCCAGCAGGAAGCCGCGGCGGCCGATTTTCGGAAGATGGCTCATCGGCGTTGGAACTCCGCGCTGGCGAAGAGCAGGGCAAGTGCCTCCTGGGGCGATCCGGCACCCATGAGGGCCTGCCGCGTCTCAAGCGGCGCCAGGGGACCGAGCGTGGTCTCCAGCACCTCCAGGGGCCGCAGTCGGGCAAACTGCCCGCCCAGGCGAAAAGCCCAGTCCAGCCGCTGCATCACGGCCTCCGGTGTTGCCCAGTCTTGGGCAAGATCCGGCCAGCCATTGGGTTGAAGAGCGCTCCAGACCGGCTGTCCGAAGCCGGCTGTGGCTTTGAAGGCCGCCTCGCCAAAGCGGTCGCCGCCGGCACCGCAGGCACGATAGACGGCGGTGACATAGTCGGAGGGCGCACGCAGCTTGCTGAAGGGCGGATCCCAGGCCTGTGGCAATTGCACCAGAGCACGAGATACGGCGCCAAGGTCGCCATTGGTGTCCCTCAACACGGCCTCTAGCCGCGCCACAGCGGAAACCGGTGGATCATCGGCCACGAAGTGGCGCGCCAGCTTGGTGGCGAGATGGCGATGCGTGGCCGGATGCGCGGCCAGGAAGCGCAGGGCCTGCTCCGCAGCCAGCTCGCCCTCGCCAAAGCGGCGGCCCATCACGGTCTTTTCCCCTGGCTCGTGGGCCGCCTCCGTGAAAACGGTGCCGAAGGGCTCGCGGTCCCGCTCGGTGCGCCAGCCGGTCAGCAGGCGGGCGAACTCCGTCACATCCTGCTGGGTATAGCCGGCGGCGGGGGAGACGGTGTGGAGCTCCAGGATCTCGCGCGCCAGATTCTCGTTCAGCCCGCGGCCGGTCCGGCGGCCGAAGCGGCTGTTGGGACCGACGGAGGATGCCTGGTCCAGATAGCCCAGCATCGCCGGATGCTTGAAGGCGGCGACCAGCATATCGGCGAAGCGCCCGGTCGCGCCCGGGCGAATGACGTCCCGCACGAAGGAGGGGACGGTGACTGACACCTGCGTTCCGGCACGGCGGCTGATGGTGAAATGGTTACTCCAGAAATCGACCAGCCTTTCCCGGTAGGGGGCCGGTGTATCCAGGCGCCAGGCGTGGGCGGCGATGCTCTCGGCCAGGAAGTAGGTGTCGACGGGCGTTCTTTGGCCGGGCTCCGGCGGCGGGGCGGCATCACGCTCCCGCCAGATGCGGAAGCCATCGGCTACGGTGGGCGGATGGTCGAAGCCGGCGGGAGGTGGTGGCTCCGGGGCCGGACCTTCAAGTTGGTCCAGTAGCCACCGTTCGGCATCCGCAGGTACGGGCTGGTCCGGTCGTGGTCCCAGCCCGAAGCGGATCGCGGCCTGGAAAGATCGCGCATTCATGGAACCCATTGTGCCACGGCACGCGGAACAAGCCGAACAACAAAGGGTTTATGTGCCACTGGCAGGGAGGGCGGCTTCAGAACAGGCTGGCGTAATCCACCTTCGGAAAGCTCTCCAGGTGGGTGCCGACGGTCGCGTTCAGGATTTCCACGCCATAGCGCTCGCCCCAGAGCCGGCAATAGTCGTAGGCGCTCTCGGACCAGGCGGTACGTGGCGGCACGAAGACCTTGTTGCTGGTGTATTTGTCGGTGAAATGCGTGGCGCCGGTCGCGGCATTTCCTTCCCAGAAGTCCCAGCCCAGCTTGCTGTTGCGGGCAAGCTCCTCAGGCGGCGCCAGCGCGGTGGGGTTAAGCCCGGTCTCACCCTGGCCGCGGCGCTTGACGCGGGCAATGGGATAGCTGTGGTCCACGCCGATCAGGATGATCGGGTTGCAGCCCATCATGGCCGCGATCTGGATCAGCGTGATGGTCACGGTGAAGGCCATGAACACCATGCTCGGGCGTTCGGCGAAATAGGGGAAGCGCAGCGGCGTAGTGTCACCGAAGAAGATTTCGGATGCCACCGGGATCGGGCAGGCATTCTCCACGCGGAAGAAGGGCAGATACTCGAAGGGAAAGAACTTGACCGAATCCCGGTCGATCCCCTGCTCGTATTCCTCCCGATACATCTCGATCTGCAGGCGGTCGGAAATGCCCCAGTATTTGAAGGCGTAACCCCAGTCCTCGTAGCCGAGGAAGCTGCGGTTGGAGCCGAAGGTGATCTCGTCCTTCAGCTTCGTCATGTCGGTCTGCCGCAGCGAGGGTCCATTGCCGACGATGAAGGCGCGCTGGTTCCTGTGGCGGCCCACCAGGCTATCCAGCAGCCAGGGGATATGCGCCTTGTACTCGCCCTGTCGGCCGATGAAGCGGAAGTCCCTCACGCCCAGCTGGTGCAGCACCCGCACGGCCGGGAAGCGGTCCGCCCAGGAGGGCACGACCTCGTTGTTGCGGAACACCATGTTGAAGGGCACGGGATCGCACAGGAAAACGGCTTCGGCCTGGCCCTGGGCGATGCGCCCCAGCAGCGGCCGCAGCGCCAGGGCCTCGGGCCAGTCCGGCGCGCCGGGCAGCAGGTGATGCTCCAGCCCGAAGCGCAGCGCCAGCGCGCGCAGCACCGGCCGATCCGCAGCGTCGGACACCAGCACGGGCTTCTGCCCCTGCGCCACGGTCTGCTGCAGCCAGGCTGTCGCCAGATCGACATCGCTCGCGGCGACATAGGCAAGCGTCAACATCACCATTACCCCAGGAACTCGACAGCGTGTAGCGCCGGCCCGACCCAGCGGGCATGGGCGGCATCGGGCAGCGTGCGGCTAATGCGGATCTCGAGCCGTGCCCAGGCAGGCCGTGGCTGATCTTCCACCGCTGGTAGCGATGCCTGGACGGCCCAGGCCTGCGGCACCAGCGCCGCGACTGTCTCCGGCACCAGGGTCGGCCGCTGCGGCAGCGGCTGGTCCTCGTAGAACAGGCGCAGCAGGCCGAAAGGCGCCGGGTCCGCCGGGGCGAGGAAGGTCAGCCGCAGCGTCTGCACTTCCGGCGCCAGGGCGCCGATAAAGATCACGGCCTCGGGCTCAGGCCCGATCCGGCGGCAGGAGAGCCGTGCCTGCCGTTCCGTCGGCCAGAAGCCCAGCACCCGCATACCCTCATGCAATTCCAGCTTGTGGCCCACATCCACCGGCTGCGGATCCGGCCCGGGGAAGCGGTCCCGCCAGGGGCGTCCAAGCTGCGGCAGGGCAGGGGAATTCGCTGCATTCACCACGACCAGATCACTCCGCGGCCATCAACAGGACCCGGCGCGCATGCCCGGCCAGAACTTCGTCCAGGGCCGCGTAGGGGCTGCTGCCGCTGGGCCCGTGCGCCGCACCGTGCCCGGCGAGGATCTCGGTCAGGTGCAGCGCCGGCCAGGGGCGCCGCGGAGCCTCCGGCGCCACCTCCTTCCAGAGGCCGAGCGGAAAGCCGCGTTGCAGCGCCACGGCCTCCAAAGCTCCAGGATGGCCGCCGCCGAGATCCAGCACCGCCCGCACCGAATCCCGCGGCATAGCGGCCAGCCAGGGCAGCCAGAGCGGCTCGACCTGCGGCGGCAGTCCCAGCCGCGCCTGGATGGCTCCGGCTGTTTCCAGCGGTGGTGCATCGATCACGGCGCCCAGACGCAGCCCGGCATCGGCGGCGGTGGACAGCAGCGTGGCATAAGCATCCTCCCCGATGCTGGTGCCATTGAGCACCAGCCAGGGCCTCCCATCCGGCGCCGGGCCACCGTCCATGGGCATGACCTGCGCGGCGATGCCGGCCGGATCCAGGCCCAGATGCAGCATTCCTTCGCCCGGCGTAGGCCCGAGCTGGCGCGCCAGGGGCGCCGCTTCCCTCCAGGGCAGATGGGCTTCGGCCGCCTCCTCCAGCACCAGCGCCAGGGGGCCATGTTCGGGCAGGGCCGCGAGTGCGGGGGCCAGTGCCGGACGCTGCACCAGCACGGCGGCCAGGCGCGGCATCTGACCGGCCAGGGAGGCCAGGACTGCCTGCAAGGCCGCGGAGGAACGGTTCCAATCCGCGAAGGGCAGGGGCGCAGCGCCCGGCACCGGCGTCACCGGATTGACCAGCAACACCGCATCCGCCAGGGCACGCCAGCGCGGCAACTCGTCGGAGAAGCGGTGCGGATTGCCGTGCAGGATGATGAGGATCTCCTGCCCCGTGTGCCGCAGATGCGTGAGCAGGGCCCGGTGCGCCGCGCCCATGGCATTGTCCAGCAGGCGGGCATCCTCCACCACCAGCGCGGCCACGGCGGGCCGCGTGGGGGATGTCAGGAAATCCTGCGGCCAAAGCGCGGCATCGGTCTGCAGCGCCGCCGCGGCACGCCGGCTGGGGGTGGCGATGCCTTCCACGACATGCGCCGTATCCTCGCCATAACAGAACTCGACCCGGTAGCGGGCCTCGGCCGGTGGCAGGCCGATGGCGCGGCCGGTGAACTGGAAGCCGCAGAAGGCATCGCCATAGACGCGGTTCTTCTCGAAGATGTTCATGTAGAGGCGGTCGGGCATCCCCTCGCCCAGGAAGACATCCCCCAGCCAGAACTTGATGACATCGACGCGCGGCACCGAGAGCACATAACCCTCGAATTCCGCCACACCGTATTCGTCGTAGGTGACCTTGCGAATATTGGCCGTCAGCGGGAGGGCGTGGGGCTGGGCTTCGCTCGGCAGCTCCGGCGGCAGCTCCGCCACGCCGGGCGCCATCTCCTCCCATTTCACCTTCAGCCGTTCGATGAAGACGCCCGTCGGAGCGGTAGTGACCAGCGCCACTTCCTTCGCTTCATCGAGCGCCGCCATGTCCTCGCTGCTCAGATGAATGGCAAAACCGGGAGCCTGCGGCGGGAAGCCTTCCAGCTTCGCCATGACATCGGGCCGCGTGCGGCCGTATTGCAGCCAGAGCGTGCGATTGCCGGCGAAGGCTTCCAGCTTCATCAGCGGCTTGGTCGTGGCCACCCAGCCGGTGATGTAACCGGTCTCGCCCTCCCGCACGAATTTGACGCCGCCGCGCTGATACAATGCCGGGTCCGGCTTGCCGGCGGGTTTGCGGATATCCGCCACGGCGAAGTCACGGCGGATGCTGTCGAACTGCGTGCCATCCCGGCCCAGCGCCGTCACGGTCACGGAAATTTCCTCCGTTTCCGCGCGGAGGGGATGGCACAGCACGAAGCCGCAATCCGCCGTGCCCAGCCAGGGGTGCTTCTCCAGCACATCCTGCCGCGCGAGGCCGCGCGTGACCTCGCCCAGCACCACCCCGTTCACTGAGGCCATGAGGCGGGAGCGCTGGCGTAGCGGCGACCATCCGCGCAACTCGATGAAGCCGGCAGGGTCAAGGCGGGCGCCGCTGATATAGACGAGATGCGGCGTAGGCCGCTGCGGACGCGGCGCGGGCAGTGCGTGCCCGGTTTCGCGGATCTCCTGTCGCAGATACGTCTGGAGAGCTGCGAGGGCGGCCTGGCCGCACTGGAGGATGGAGGAGACGGAGGCGACCTGTTGGGGCAGGTGGTTCCAGTCTGCGGGGGAGGAGGCGATGACCTGTCGGATGCCGGCGCGCAGGCCCTCGATATCGCCGGAGGGCACGGCGATGAGGGCGTCGCCGCAGACCTCGCGGAAGACCGGCAGGTCGTAGCAGACGCAGGGTGTGCCGGCGGAGAGGGCCTCGATGGGGGGGATGCCGTAGCCCTCGAAGCGGGAGGGGTAGATCAGCATGCGGGCGCGCTTGAGTTCGACGAACTTGTCGGTGTCCGACAGCAGCGGCTTGACCTCGATGGCGATCTGGTGGCGGCGCGCGGCGGCGGCGATGGCCTCGTGGTATTCCTCGTCGAGCTTGGCGGAGCCGACGATCAGCGAGAGGGTCCAGCCGCGCAGGTCCTCGGAGAGGGCGTCGATCAGGTCCTGTCCGCCCTTGTGCGGGTCGCGGGCGCGGACGAAGCAGACGGCGCGGTTCTCGCGATACTGCGGCGCGACGCGGGCCAGCGCCTGCAGGTTGATCGGCTGGTGCCAGTAGTCGAAGAAGGTGGTCTCGGGATGCGAGCAGTAATAGTCCTGGGCGAAGCGCATGGACTGCTCGGAATTGGAGAGGACGAGGCAGCCGTCCTCGATGCAGCGGCGCCACTCCAGCCACATATCCTCGCTGCGGGTGGTGGGGGCCTGGCTGTTGAACCAGTTGGGCGTCTCGAAGTTGAACAGCACCAGGCGGGCGCCGCGGCGGCGGGCGAAGCCGCGGGCGCCGATGTAGAACTGGCGGTCCTGCGACTGGCCGGGGATGATGATGACGATGTCGAAGCCGCCCGCCGGCAGTCCGGCGTGGAAATCCTTGGTCTGGTGGAAGGCGACGCGGCCGGGATGGCCGAAATGCTTCAGGTCCTCATAGAAGACCGGCTTGGCATTGGTGACGAAGGCCACTTCCGCCCCCGCCCGCGCCAGGCACTGCGCCAGCAGGAACGCCGCCAGACGACCACCCCCATACGTCCCAGACGCATTCGTCACAAATATGGCAACACGCATCTCAGCTTTCACCGGTGGCACGCTCATCATCAGGCTCCTGCGGCCACTGGCATCACCTGAACGCCCGCGCGCGCCAGCGCCGCGAGGGAGTCCGCGAGGAGGGGATGCCCCGCCAGTTCCTCTGCCAGCAGAACCCTGGAGCAACCCAGATGCAGGGCCATCGCCAGCATCGAAATCGCCTCGTGCCGTCCTGCGAGGCCGGAGAGGATATCGAGGCCCGTCGCCCGAGGGTCCCTGTCATAGCCGATGGCGGGGGAGGGCGGGCGTTGCCAGAAAGCGTCCTCGCTGGCAGCGAACAGCGTCAGCAGCCGCCCCCGGCGCGGATCGGCAGGGCCGGCCAGTTCCACGACATCGGCCGGCAGTTCCGCCGTGCCGGGGGTCAGGACCAGGTCGGCATCATCCGGTACGAGGCCGCCGCCGATATAGGCCGTCTGGCCCCGCCGCGCGTGTTGCCAGTCCACCAGGGCGCGATGGTCCGCCCAGGATGCCTGCGGCGTCAGCGGGAGGGGCAATACGCCGCAATCCAGGACGCGTTCCATCAGCGCCATGCCCGCCGCCCGGTCGGGCCCCAGATCCACCAGCATGTTCTCGATGCCCGCTTCCAGGGCGCTGGTCAGAGGCGCCAGGCCGCTGCCCGGCACCGGGTTCTGGGCGAAGACGTGCCCTTTCCCCAGCACGGCACGGCAGGCGGCGGCCAGGAAGGTGGCTCCCGGCTGCTGGGGGTCCACCAGCATTCCCGTCCGCTCGCGCTCCGGCAGGCTGCCGAGCCGCAGGGACAGCAACCGCGAGATGAAGATCGGCGCCGCTTCCGTCTTCTCCCCGCCAATGGGCGCAAGGCCCAGCTCTGCTGCGAAGCCTGTGGCGGTCCAGGGCGGCGTCCCCGCCGCGGGCTGGGTGGCGCCGGAGCGGCGGAACTCCGTCAGCATGGCGACCAGCGCGGCCTTTCCGGCCTCCTCGCTGACCATGCGGGGGAGAGGGGAGGCCGGCAGGCCGACCAGCGGCAGGTGCCAGAGGGCAGCCTGCCGCTGCGCCAGCATGCCGGGCAGCCCGGAATCCGACCAAGTCACGATGCAGCGGGCCCGCCGCAAGCCTGCCAGCAGCAGGTCCGGCTGGGTCGTGGAATTGATCAGGACCACAGGTTCCGTCGCGGGCAGAGCCTCGGCCACGGCCTGGGCCGCGGTCGGCCCGATGGCGACCGTTGCCGGCGTATCGTCGCGGCCTGGCTGCGGAAGGGGGAGCGCGCCGGCCGGCGGCAGCACCGCAGCCTGCGCGCCTGGCAGCCACTTCAGCAGTTCCAGCCGCAGCCCCTCATCCTCGACCACGGCGGTGACGCCGGAGAGGATGCTCCGTAGCGTCGCGATGGCCTTTTCCCGGGGCACGGGGGAGAAGATCATGCGCGGTGCCAGCACGAAATCGCGCGCCATCAGGGCGCCGCGGCGCAGATCCTCCGGCAGCTTGCTCAGCAGGTTCAGCCCTGCCGGCGAGACCGCCATGACCATGGAGGCGCCGCAGGCCCGGGCAATGGCCGCGATGCTCTGCACCAGCCTGCGATCCACAGGCGGCAAGGCACCGGGCGCCGAACGGTCCCAGCCCCGCTGCGACAGCATGGTGGTGTGGTGATGCACCACATCGAAGTCCAGCAGCATTTGCGCGGCATTTGCGGCGCAGTCCGCCACCTCGCCGAAATGCAGCAGGACGGGGCGGTAGCCGGCCTGCCGCAGCGCCGCCGCCAGATTGGCCACCGGCAGCCATTCCGCCGCGCCCTGCTGCGGCAGCGCCTCGCCCACCAGCAGGATGCTGGGCGCGGGGTCGGAGAGCGTTGAGATTACGTCAGGGTGCGCGGTCCAGGTCGCATCCGCGAACCAGCCCCGTGCAGGGCCCAGCCTGCCGCCCAGCATCGCCTGGGCCCAGGCTTCATCTGCCTCCACGATCACCCGGACCGGGTCATGGATGGGGATGTCCTCGCCCAATTCCTGCTGGAGCAGATAAAGGATCCGACCGCCTGACAGGCTGCGCGACGCTTCGCCCAGCCGTCGCCCGGCCAGGCTGACGATGAGGGACCTTGGCGCGGTCTCGGCCGGCCCGGCCCAGACCGCGCGGATCCGCACCACGCTGCGGTCGCTGAGGGTGGCTTCCTCGATCCGCAGCGGGTCTTCCGCGATCTCAGCGGTCCGTCGGCTCATGTCCTGAGAGGCGGACTCCTGAAAATCCATCGCGAAATCCATCTATCGTGCACCCCTAAAAGGCCTTGGCGCGACGTTCAGTCAAAGATCGACGACAGGGCTTTCTGGCCGATCACGTCGTCGATCATGCCGTGCAGGCTTCCCTTGCTGGTCTCGTCCTCGGCCGGAATGCCGATATACCAGCTGGGCTGCCTTCCGGTGGTCCAATCCTGCGCCTGGAAGCGGAAGCTGAGGATATTGAAGATCTCATAGCCAGCGGCATCAAAGAAGCCGCAGAACTCTTCAGCTGTATAATGATGCATGGCCGCCGCCGCAGCCCTCGAGTTGCGGAAGACCAATAGTGGGCGGTGCCGCATCAGCAGATCCGTGGCGCCACGCAGCGCCGTGAGCTCGGCTCCTTCCAGGTCAAGATGCAGCAGCCGGAGCGGGCCGGATGCCTGCAGCGCGTCGTCCAACTGCGTGCCCTGCACGCGCATTCGCGTAGCGGTGAAGCTCCCGGCCTTCTCCGAAGGGCTGCCGGTCCAGACCAGGCCGGAGCGGCCTGGGGCCTCGTTCACGAGATAGAAATCGACCTCGGCGTGACGGTCCATGAGCGCCACCTGGCGCGGCTCGATCACCGACTGAAGGCCATGGCGCTCAATCTGCTGACACAGCGTGGCGAAGGCGGTATCCAGCGGCTCGAAGGCGAAGACGCGGCCAAGCGGACCAACGGCCGCGGCCATCAGCAGGGTCTGCCGGCCGTGGAAGGCGCCGAGATCCGCCACCCTGTCGCCATTCGCCAGATGCGAGGTGAAGATACGCTTCACGATAGTGTCGTAAAGCCCGTTCACGCTCCTGGGATCCAGCGCCGCGTAGAGCGCGTCGTATGTCCTGCGCTTCGCTTCTTGCTTCGGCTGTCGCATCGTGAGGGACTATGATCTCCTGCCAAGCTGCGCCCGATCCTCAGGATCAGATTTGCAGGCCGCGAAGGGGGGAGCACAGACTAACGGCGCCCTGGCTATCTTCACAAGGCATCCGCCGTCTGTGCCTGAGTTTTTCACCGGCCAGATGAGGGAGCGGGTTTCAGGCCGCGGCTGCCTCGCAGGCCTGTAGCTGGCGCTGCGTGCCTGGATCCTGCGGGTAAGCGTCAGCCGCACGCCTCGCCCATTCGCGCGCTGCATCGAGATCGTTCATGGCCTGCGCCGCGCGGCTCAGCGCGAGCAACAGAGGTAGCTTCATTGTTACCAGCGGCAGCCCCTGCTCTGCCGTCAGGCGGGCTTCTTCGTACTCTCTGCGATGCAGGTGGATCGCGCTGAGATGAGCGCGGATAGCTGCATCCGCCGGCGCCGCCGACACGGCATTCCTGGCCCAGCCCAATGCGCCTTCCATGTCGCCCTTCCGTTGCTGCAGCATGCTCATCATGCGCATCAAGGGCGCGAAGCCAGGCGCCATCTTCAGGGCATCACTCACGACCAGTTCTGCCTGCTCGACATCACCCACCCGCAGAAGCAAGTGAGCGAGCTGATTCATCACGGCTGGATCCTGCGGCAGTGCCGCCGCCAGCCTGCGTGCCCATTCCAGGGCGCCGACATGGTCATTCTGCTGCTGCCGCAGGCGTGTCATCAGGCGCATCATCGGCGCGGAAGTGGGGGCAATTTCAAGGCCGCGCTGCGCGGTGGCCTCGGCCTCCTCGAAAGCGCCTGCCAGCAACTGCAGGTCGCCGAGATGGTTCAGGATTGCGATGTCGTAGGGCGCGGCTTTTGTGGCCTGCTGTGCCCAGTCCAGCGCGCCTTGCAGATCGCCTTCTTGGCGCAGGGTCTGGCTCATCAGCCGCAGCAGAGATGGCGCCTGTGGCGCCACGCTCAATCCACGCCTGGCGGCGTCGCGGGCGGCGGCGGTGTCGCCGCGCTGCATATGGATATTGCCGAGGTGGCCGAGCAGAGAGGCCAGCAGGCCATGGTCCTGTGTTCCCTCGCCGAGGGCCCTGATCGCCGCCTCCGCCCAGTCCAGCGCCGCATCCAGAAGGCCTGCGCGCTGATACGCCTGACTGACGGCGCGGTGTATTACCCAACCCTGCTGGGTCAGGGTCTTCTCCACGATTTCCTGGCCGCCGCCCTTGGCTGACGAGCGCAGCGACAGGACCGCACGCTCATTCTGCTTGCGCGCAAACGCAACTCGAAATTCTCGGGAGCGGGCAGTCATGAAAAGCTTTTGTCCTCTGGCGTGCCGCGGCGGCGTGCCGGCATGGGCGGAATATATTAAGAAGAAAATTCCCACAACCGTTAGCTGGAGGTTCGCAAATTTTACGCTCCTTCATCACGGGGAAGTTTGAAGAGTTCTTCATGATGATGTCGGAACGGACTGAAATTTGGCATTTGGTTCTTGATGGCGGAATTTATGGGACGTTGTCCTGCAGCTGCCTGTCATAGTAAAATCATGCCCTGGGAATGTGAGGGTGACATTCCGTTCCTGTCCTGCGTGCTTTGGAAGAGCGCACTGGCCGCGGGGCTTGACTTCCGTTTGGCAATTCCAGATTTTGCGGTTTCTGTAGGTGCTGAGACTATTAGTCTTTTGCGCCATTTCGCATAAATGCCGTCGCGATCCCTAACGCCCGCCCCTCCGGGAGAGAGGTGGGCGGCCGGTGGTTGGCCTATCCGTTAAGTATCAGGAGAGCCCGTGCCCAATCCACTGCCTGTCACCGCCCTGCGTATCGCCAATGAGGCGTTCCTGGTTGCCAGCACCATCGAGCGTTGTCCCAAGACGATGATGCTGCGTGAGCTGGTGATGAACGCGGTGGAATCCGCCGGCTCGGCGCCCGAGGGGCAGCGGCGGGTCGAGATCGGGGCCAGGTCCGTCGATGGTATCGACAAGCTTTGCATCTGGAACACAGGTCCGGGCATGTCGGCCGCCGAACTGCATGGAATTTGCGATCTCGCTTCCTCCCTGCACAAGCAGAACGCGCTGGATCGCAATTTCGGCATGGGTGCGAAGGTGGCATCGCTCCCATCCAACAAACATGCCCTGCGCTACCGTTCCTGCCGTGGCGGCATCGTCAGCGAAGTGACGATGGGCCAGCGCGACGGCGTCTATGGGCGCCTGCCCTACCGGGCGGCGGAGACGGCGATTGAGGCGGAGGTGGATGACGTTACTACCCGCTGTGCCGGCGAGGGATACGATCTGTCCTCCGACTGGACCGAGGTGGTGCTGTTCGGAAACCATGCCAGGCAGGACACGCTGCGCGATCCCTATGACGGTGATCCGCGGGTCACGGCCTCCTGGATCAGCGATTATCTCAGCCACCGCTTCCATGCCTTGCCGGAAGGCGTGACGCTTCTCCTGAAAGCCGGAGTTGCCGGGTCGGAGCAGCAGATCTTCCGCCCGCTGGCGGCGCGCCTTCCGGGCCTGACGCGTTTCGAGAGCCTGCGCTCGATCGAGGATATCCGCATCCACTTCGCCTATGACGCGCGTGAGGATGCCGGCACGGTGCGGGAAGCCGACGGCGTCGTTCTGTCCGGCCAGGCGGGTGTCATCCATCGGGGCGAGATCTACGCCCTGCGTCAGGGCCATGACTGGGTGCTCGACGCGCCGAGTTTCGGCATGCCCTTCGGTGCAGCACATTTCAGTGTCTTCGTCGAACTGCCGGACGACTATCCGCTGCGGCCCGACCTGTATCGCCAGTTTCTGCGCTTTCAGCACGGGGGCCAGCGCCAGGTCTTCCTGGCGGATTTCGCGGCCCTCGTGCGGGATGCCATCCCGGCCTGGCTGCGCGATATCATCGCCTCCTACGGCCCCGCCCAGCCCGACTACATGAGCGAGCTGGAAGGCGAGTTGCAGGACCTGCTGGTGCAACTCGGCATCACCGCGCGGCCGCGCGGGCCGAAGCCGCTCGCCCGGCCGCCGGCGGCTCCCCCGGCGCCGCGTGAGCAGCCAGCGGCGCCGCGCCCCAGGCCGCAGCCGAAATTCGAGGTGCCGCCGGAGATCATCGGCCTGCGGGAGCCGGAGCAGATCGACGAGAAGGGATTGCAGGGCAGGGCAGCCAAGTTCTATCCTGAAGCGCACCAGATCTTCGTCAATCTCAGCTATTCCGCCTTCGCCGCCATGGCGATGCAGCTGGAGCAGGAATTCGCGGCCGCTCCAGGCGCCGGGAAGGCCGAAGCGGCTGCGCGGCTGACGGAATGGGCCATCACCCGCAAGATCTCCCGTGCCGTGATCTACAGCCTTGGCAAGCGGGCACTCGGCTGGCGGCCGGAGGAGGTGGAGCGCGTGCAATCGCCGGAAAGCCTCAGCCTCGCCGCCGATGACTACGCGCCGCTGCTGGATGTCGCGCGTCGCCGGATGGCGGAGATCCTGGGTGCCATCTCGCCCGATGCTCTCATGGAGCAGACCATTCAGCTGCCCTTCCACGAGATCCGCGAGCGCCAGCTCGCCAGCGACCTTGTCGATGCGCAGCAGGCAGCGCGCCGGGCCGCCGCCATGCCGCATGTGAACCCCGCGCCCATCATGCGCCGTGTCGCCACCATCGAGGGGCAGCGGGGCAATTGGGATGCCGCCGTCAGCTGGGTGCGCCAGGCTGTCGAGGCAAACCCGCAAGACCTCGGGGGACGGATACACCTTTCCAATGTGCTGCTGCGGGCCGGGCATCCTGAGGAAGCGGAGCAGGCGGCGCGCGAGGCGCTGGATCTGAGGCCGGATTCGCCGGCCATGGCTCTGCGCCAGCTCAGCATCGTCGCCGGCCACCGCAAGGATATCGCGGCGGCGCTCGATTGGGCTAGGCAGGCAGCCAAGGCCGATCCGGAGGATGCGATCATCCAGTTGCACCTCTGTCGCCAGTTGACGGTCGCCGGCGATCTGGAAGACGCGGATCAGGTGGCGGAACGGGCGCTGGCGCTCAGCCCTGCCACCTTGTCGGCGCTGGTACTGCGGCAGCGGAGCACCATCGCCAGCCGCCGGAATATGATGGAGGACGCCGTCGCCTGGGCACGGCAGGCGATCGAGGCCGATCCGGTGGATGCTGTCTCCTACAACCACCTCGCCGGCCTGCTGCTGCAGCGGGGCGACCTGGATGGGGCGGAGCAGGCGGCTCTGGAAGCCCTGCGCCTCAATACCGGCGACGTGACCTCCATCCGCCGCCAGATCGACCGAATCACGCAGCGGAAACAGGCCGCCCTGGCCGCCAGCTGACGCTCCGCCCCCGCGGGCTCAGCCCGCCGGGGGCAGCCGGGCGCTATGGCGTGGGGTCATGGCATTCACCAGGACCACGCCATCCGCCAGGGCCTGCCACCGTGGCAGGTCGTCGGCGAAGCGGTGCGGGTTGCCATGCAGCACCAGCACCACGCGGCGCCCGCTGTCGCGCAGATAGCGCAGCGTCGCGCGCTGCGCCGCGCCGGCCAGGGGTTCCAGCAGCCGGGCATCCTCGACCACCAGCACCACCACCTCGTCTTCGCTGTCCAGCAGGCCAGGGGGCAGCAGCGCGGCGTCGCTGCCGAGAGGCCCCTGGGCCCGCCGCTGTGGCGCGGCCATGCCTTCCAGCACATGCACGGGCGCATCGCCCTGGCAGAACTCGACGCGGTACTGTAGCCGGTCCGCTGTCAGCCCCGTCAGGCGCCCCGCCAGATGGAAGCCGCAATAGGCATCGCCATAGGCGCGGTGGCGCTCGTGGATATGCAGTTGCAGCCGGTCGGGCGCGGTCTCGCCCAGGAAGGCGCCGGCCAGCCAGAACTTGATGACGTCCACGCGTGGGCGGGCCTGCACCCAGCCATCGAACTCGGCCACGCCATACTCGTCATAGGTGGCGCGATGCAGATGCGCCTGCACCGGCAGCGGAAAAGGGTCCGCGTCCCCGGGCAGTTCAGGCGGCCATTCCGGCTCTCCGGGCTGGGCGGGCTCCCAGGAAGGCGCCAGATGCAGCGCCCGCGCCCCGGCATCGGTGCCGGCCAGCAGCAGCAATTCCCCGACAGCATCCAGCGCCGCCAGATCCTCGGCACTGAGATGGATGGACAACCCGGCTCCCGCCCCCCGGCCGCGCAGGTCCGGGCGGTTGATGCCGCTCTGCAGCCAGAGCCGTCGGCCGCCGGCATGGGCTTGCAGGCCCAGGATCGGCGCATCGGCCGTGATCCAGCCGATGACGCAGGCAGTATCCCCCTCCCGCAGCCAGCGCCATCCGCCATGCCGTAGCGCCGCGGCCTCGGAACTGGCTTGCAGGCGGGAGGGCATCAGGCTGCTGGATGCACTGTCCAGCACCTGGCCGTTGTGGCCCAGCGCCAGGACGGAGAGTTCCGCTTCCTCCGCGTGCGCCTCACGGGGGAGGGGATGCAGCAGGAGGTAACGGCCGCCGCGGGGCACGGCCTCGGCGGCCCGCGCGCCATTCAGGGTGAGCAGCAGCCGGCCCGGCTCCTCCAGCCCGGTCCCGCCACGGATCTCCAGGAAGCCGCCGGGATCCACCCGCAGCGTGTCGACCCAGACCTGGCGCTCCGAAGCCCGGCGCGGCGCGGGCAGTGCGTGCCCGGTTTCGCGGATCTCCTGTCGCAGATACGTCTGGAGAGCTGCGAGGGCGGCCTGGCCGCACTGGAGGATGGAGGAGACGGAGGCGACCTGTTGGGGCAGGTGGTTCCAGTCTGCGGGGGAGGAGGCGATGACCTGTCGGATGCCGGCGCGCAGGCCCTCGATATCGCCGGAGGGCACGGCGATGAGGGCGTCGCCGCAGACCTCGCGGAAGACCGGCAGGTCGTAGCAGACGCAGGGTGTGCCGGCGGAGAGGGCCTCGATGGGGGGGATGCCGTAGCCCTCGAAGCGGGAGGGGTAGATCAGCATGCGGGCGCGCTTGAGTTCGACGAACTTGTCGGTGTCCGACAGCAGCGGCTTGACCTCGATGGCGATCTGGTGGCGGCGCGCGGCGGCGGCGATGGCCTCGTGGTATTCCTCGTCGAGCTTGGCGGAGCCGACGATCAGCGAGAGGGTCCAGCCGCGCAGGTCCTCGGAGAGGGCGTCGATCAGGTCCTGTCCGCCCTTGTGCGGGTCGCGGGCGCGGACGAAGCAGACGGCGCGGTTCTCGCGATACTGCGGCGCGACGCGGGCCAGCGCCTGCAGGTTGATCGGCTGGTGCCAGTAGTCGAAGAAGGTGGTCTCGGGATGCGAGCAGTAATAGTCCTGGGCGAAGCGCATGGACTGCTCGGAATTGGAGAGGACGAGGCAGCCGTCCTCGATGCAGCGGCGCCACTCCAGCCACATATCCTCGCTGCGGGTGGTGGGGGCCTGGCTGTTGAACCAGTTGGGCGTCTCGAAGTTGAACAGCACCAGGCGGGCGCCGCGGCGGCGGGCGAAGCCGCGGGCGCCGATGTAGAACTGGCGGTCCTGCGACTGGCCGGGGATGATGATGACGATGTCGAAGCCGCCCGCCGGCAGTCCGGCGTGGAAATCCTTGGTCTGGTGGAAGGCGACGCGGCCGGGATGGCCGAAATGCTTCAGGTCCTCATAGAAGACCGGCTTGGCATTGGTGACGAAGGCCACTTCCGCCCCCGCCCGCGCCAGGCACTGCGCCAGCAGGAACGCCGCCAGACGACCACCCCCATACGTCCCAGACGCATTCGTCACAAATATGGCGACTCTCACCGCGTGCAGCTCCGGTCGGGACGGGGTCGAGATGAGCGTTGCGGCATGATCGGTTGCCGAGATGCCATGGCCGGGTTGCCGTTCCAAGCCTGTTTCACGCCCGCCATGTGGCTCCCCGCCGCGCTTTACAGAAATACGCGGGGCATGGCATCAGCCTGGGGTATTCCGCCAGGGAAGCCATGATCCTGATCCATCGCGCCCGGGCGCTGTGTCTGTGAGGAAGCGGCCACGCATCGCCTGCCTCACGCCCCATGCCATCCTGCCCGCGGACCGGCCAGGGCGGCAGGACGCGCAGCAGCTCTGGCGGGCCCTGGCCACCCATGGGGAGGTCCTGCCCATCATCCTCGGCGATGTCGCGCCGCCGCCCTGGCGTGGCCTGTCGCGCCGCGCTGGCGCCGAATACTGGCCTCGCCGCGATTACCGGCGCCCGCTGCTGGAACAGGCCCTGGCCCAGGGGCGGCGCGATGTCGCCCTGCCCGCGCTGGAGGAAATCCGCGGCGCCGACCTGCCGGACTGGCTGTGGCAGAGGCTGGGGGACGCGGCGAGCCTGACGCGCCACTTCCTCAACCCCCGCCGCGCCGCCCGTCTTGAGCAGCGCCTGCGGGCATGGCGGCCGGACTTGATCCTGCTCCACGGCGCCGCCCTCGGCCCACTGGCGCAGCAGCTTCGCGGGCTGGGCGTGCCTGTCGTGGTTGTGGCGGAGCAGCATGACAGCAGCCGTCATGCCACCCTGGCGCGGACAGCGGCCGGCCGGGCCCTGCGTGCCTGGCATGAAACGGCCAGCCTGGCCCATGCGGATGCCGAGCAGCTCTCTGCGCCCTGTATCGACCAGCTCTGGCTGCGAGAGCCGGCCGATGTCCCGCACCGGCGCATCCGCCTGCTGCCGGCGGATCATCCCGCTTTGCTCGAGGCGGTGGGGGAGGCGCTGAAGGATCTCGGCCTCGCCGCCGGCGGGCCGGAGGACGGCGTCTTCGCCGCCAATCTCCGTATCGGGGTCGGCCAGGAGCAGATCCGCTTCAACCCGCATACGCGGCTGCTGCACTGGTCCTTCGACCTGCGCCTGCCGGCGGGGCCCGAGGCGGTCTCGGCGGAGGCCGAGGCCGCCGATGTCCCGGAGTTGCCCAATGCGGTCGCGGCGGTGCGGAAACGTCCGCAGGAGGCGGTGGGCATCGACCTCGTTGCCGTGCTGCCGCCGGGGCTGGCGCCGCAGCAGCTGGCGCTGCGCATCCGCGCCTGGGGCCAGGTGGTGCTGCGCCGCATGCCGCCGGACGATATCCCGCAGGAGACGGCGGGGCTGATGCTGCTGGAGCAGGATGCCGATGGCATCGCCGTCACGGGCTGGAGCGATGCGTCCTCCGCCCGCTTCTCGCCCCCTGCCGATACCCTGCGGCAGCCGCTGCCGCAGGGGCCGGCCATCCTGCAAGGGCGGCTGGAGCGTTTCGGCCACGCCACGGCGCTGGGCATCCAGCCCGCCAGCGGGCTGGGCCAGAGCCTGCCGCAACCAGCCGAGTGGCTGCTGCCGCGCCCCTCTACCAGTCCCGAGCTGGCAGCGATGAAGGACAGGCACCGCGGGCAGGCCGCCTGGCTGATCGGCAACGGCCCTTCCGTACGGACCGAGGATCTCGACGCGCTCCGGGGCCGTCTGACCTTCAGCTTCAACCGCTTCCACCTCGCCTATCCGCGCACCCGGCTGCGCCCCACCTACACGGTGACGGGTGACCGGCAGATGATCGAGGATTTCGGCGAGCAGATCGTGGCGGAGAGCGGCAATACCGTCTTCCTCGCCCATGAGGAGCATCCGGCGGTCGAGGGCGACTATATCTGGCTGCGGCAACTGGCGGTCTATCCGCCGCTCTTCTGCCGGCAGCCGGACCGGCTGGTCTCGCCCGGCGGATCTTCCCTCTATGTCGCAATGCAGCTGGGCTACTGGATGGGGGTGCGGCGCTTCTACCTCTACGGCGCCGATTTCCGCTTCGTCTTCGAGACGGAGCGCGGCGGCGATGCCTTCCGCATCGCCCGCGGCGAGGGCAACCACTTCATCCCCGGCTATCGCGGCGGCCGGCCCTGGTGCCCGCCCAGCCTGCGGGACATCGCCGCCAGCTTCCATATCGCGCGGCGGCTGATGGAATCGGAAGGCGGCTTCATCCGCAATGCCAGCCGTGGCGGGCTGATGGAGATCTTCCCCCGCCAGCGATTTGAGGATGCGCTGGCCGAAGCCTGAGCCGCCGGGAGAGGCCTAGCGGAAGGCGAAGAGCAGCAGCATCCCCTGCTGCAGGAAGAACTCGTTGTCGTCGGCGATCAGCGCAACCAGCTGCCGGCCGCGCCAGGGGAAGCTGGTGACACCCTCCCAGTTCTCGGCCGGCAGCGCGGCGGCGTCCAGCAGGACCTCGCCCGCCAGGATGGTGCCGGGGGACGGGCGGGCCAGGGCGGCGGCGGGCAGGCGCAGAAGCTGCCCCTGGAAGCCGCCCAGCAGGCTGAAGCGCCGCTCGGTCAGCAGGGCACCGCCATCCGGCAGGGCGGCCAGGTCGGTCGGCAGGAAGCCGGGTGTGGGGCGGTAGGAGATGGGGGTCCAGGCGCCGGGGTGGCCGATCCAGCCGCGCAACAGGTCGCCGCCGCTTTCCTCGAACCCCTCGGTGATCGCCAGCCAGCGGCCATCGGCCAGCACGGTCAGGCTCTCCAGACCCGCGTTCAGCGGTGCCCGCCCCAGGCCGGGCGGGCCCTGGACCATCCGGCCCCAGCCGGCGATATCGCCATCATAGGCGCGGATGTGGTGCCAGCGCTCGAAGCCCACCAGCCAGGTGCCTTCCGGCGTACGCGCCAGGGATTCGGCATCGCGCGAGAGCTTCGCTGGCAGGCTGAAGATCCGTCCGTCGGAGAGCCGCCCGCTGCGGAGTTCCGCCAGCCCCTCGGGCTGCCCGGCCTCGTCCAGCACCAGCCGCGCGCGCAGCCAGCGGCCGTTGTCGCTGACGGCGGTCAGGCCGAGGTCCGGTTCCACATGCAGGCCGGAGAGCCCGCCGAAGCCCATGACGCCCCGGTTCAGCAGCAGGCCTCCCAACGAGACCAGCGGTGCATCGGCGGGCAGGGTCAGCGGCGGGAGGGGGGTGGCCGGCGGCGTATCGGTGCCGCAGGCCGCCAGCAGGCCAAGCCCCCCCAGCGCCGCCAGCAGGCGACGCCGGCCGAGCGGCACCGTCAGATCATGGCCGGGGCGCGCTCGGCGGCGGCACGCTGATAGGCCATGGCGGCGTCCTCGTCGAAGAGTTCGGCCAGCTTCTTCATCATGGTGCCGCCAAGCTCCTCGGCATCCACGATGGTCACGGCGCGGCGGTAGTAGCGCGTGACGTCATGGCCGATACCGATGGCGATCAGTTCCACGATGTCGCGGTGCTCGATATCCTGGATCACCTTGCGCAGGTGACGCTCCAGGTAATTGCCGGGATTCACCGACAGTGTGCTGTCATCGACCGGCGCGCCATCGCTGATGACCATCAGGATGCGCCGCTTCTCCGGGCGGGAGAGCAGGCGGCGATAGGCCCATTCCAGCGCCTCGCCGTCGATATTCTCCTTCAGCAGCCCCTCGCGCAGCATCAGGCCCAGGTTCTTGCGGGCCCGGCGCCAGGGGGCATCGGCGGATTTGTAGATGACGTGGCGCAGGTCGTTCAGGCGGCCCGGGTTGCGCGGCTTGCCATCCTGCACCCAGCGCTCGCGGCTCTGGCCGCCCTTCCAGGCGCGGGTGGTGAAGCCCAGGATCTCGACCTTCACGCTGCACCGTTCCAGCGTGCGCGCCAGGATGTCGGAGCACATGGCGGCGACCGAGATGGGCCGCCCGCGCATGGAGCCGGAATTGTCGATCAGCAGCGTCACGACGGTATCGCGGAAATCCGCCTCCCGCTCCCGCTTGTAGGAGAGGGAGAGCATCGGGTTGACGACGATGCGCGCGAGCCGCGCGGCATCGAGCATCCCCTCCTCCAGGTCGAATTCCCAGGCTCGCTGCTGTTGCGCCAGCAGGCGGCGCTGCAACCGGTTGGCCAGCTTGGAGACGACGCCCTGGAGATGCGAGAGCTGCTGGTCGAGCTGCTGGCGCAGGCGCGACAGCTCCTCGGCGTCGCACAGATCCTCCGCCTCGATCTCCTCGTCGAACTGCTTGGTATAGGCGCGATAGGCGGAGACATCCTCGGAGGGCGCGACCTCCTTGCGCTGCTGCGGGCCGCCCGGGCGGTCCTCGCCCTCGGCGGCGGTGCCTTCCTCTTCCTCGCTCTCGCCCTCTTCCTCAGCCGCCTCGCCCTGCATGGCTTCAGGCTGGGCGCCGAGCGTCGATTCGCTTTCCTTGGTCTGGCTCTCGCCCTCGGTGGAGCTGTCCTGCTGCGGGGAGGATTCGCCGGCCTCGTCGCCCTCGGATTCCTCCTCCGATTCCGCCTCGACCTCGGCCTCGGCCAGGTCCAGGGCCGTGAGCAGCTTGCGGGCCGCCTTGGCGAAGTCCTCCTGGCTCTCGCTGGATTCCGCCATCTCGGCCAGCGCGGCATCCGCCTTCTCGCCCAGCGTGTCACGCCAGAGGTCCAGGATGCGCTGCGCCGCCGGGGGCGCCGGATGGCCGGAGAGACGCTCCCGCGCCAGCAGGGACAGCGCCGCCGTCAGCGGCAGCTGGTCCTTGCGGGTCATGCGGTCATAGCCCTCGGCCTCGCAGGTCTCGGCGAGGCGGGCGTCCAAATTGGCGGCGACGCCGGGCATGTGGCGGCTGCCCACCACCTCCACCCGCGCCTGTTCCAGCGCGTCGAACACCTCCTTCGCCTCGCGGCGGGGAGGGGTGCGGGCGGCATGGGCGGCTTCGTCATGGTGGCGCAGGCGCAGCGCGATGGCATCCGCAGCACCGCGCAGCCGCGCCATCTCGGCGGGGGGGAGGGAGCGCGTGGGCAATGGCAGCCGCGCCCGCTTGCCCGCCAGGCCGGAGGGGCCGGGCTGATAGGCCACCTGCACCTCGGCATTGCGGGCGATGGCGCGCAGCGCGCCCGCTGTCGCGCGCTTGAACTCTTCCTGGCGCGTCTGATCCTTGCTGCCGCTCATCGCTCTCTCTCCCGCTGCCGTCTGGATGGAACCGGGGCTTCAGCCCCGGCGCCGGTCAGCCCTTGCGGACGAGGAGGCCGGTCGGGATCTCCTCGTTGAAGCAGCGCTGGTAATACTCGGCCACCGTCGCGCGCTCCGCCTCGTCGCATTTGTTGAGGAAGGTGACACGGAAGGCGAAGCCGATATCGCCGAAGATGCGGGTATTCTCGGCCCAGGTGATGACCGTGCGCGGGGACATGACGGTGGAGATGTCGCCGGCGATGAAGCCCGCGCGCGTCAGGTCGGCCAGCGCCACCATGGCGTCGATGCGCTTCTTGGCCGCGGTGTCATTGGGCTTGATGCCCAGCTTGGCGGCCACGATCGCGCTTTCCTGCGCGTGGGGCAGGTAGTTCAGCGTGGCCACGATGTTCCAGCGGTCCATCTGACCCTGGTTGATCTGCTGCGTGCCGTGATAGAGGCCGGTGGTGTCGCCCAGGCCCACGGTATTGGCCGTGGCGAAGATGCGGAAGGCCGGGTGCGGGCGGATGACCTTGTTCTGGTCCAGCAGCGTCAGCTTGCCCTCGACCTCCAGCACGCGCTGGATGACGAACATCACGTCCGGGCGGCCGGCGTCGTATTCGTCGAAGACCATGGCGCAGGGACGCTGCAGCGCCCAGGGCAGGATGCCCTCGCGGAATTCGGTGATCTGCTTTCCGTCCTTCAGGACGATGGCGTCCTTGCCGATCAGGTCGATGCGGCTGATGTGGCTGTCCAGGTTGACGCGGACGCAGGGCCAGTTGAGGCGCGCGGCCACCTGCTCGATATGCGTGGACTTGCCGGTGCCGTGATAGCCCTGGACCATGACGCGCCGGTTGAAGGCGAAGCCGGCCAGGATGGCGAGCGTCGTCTCGCGGTCGAACTGGTAGGTGGGGTCCCGCTCCGGCACATGCTCGGTCGCCACGGAGAAGGCCGGCACTTCCAGATCGCTGTCGATGCCGAAGACCTCGCGGACCTTGACCGTGATATCGGGCAGGTTGATCGCGGGGGTGCGGGTTTCGGTAAGGGTGGCGACCTGGCTCATCGGGCTTTGCTCTCGTCGGTCTCGTGTCGCGTGGACGTGGGGCGCGTGGTTCAGGCTGCCCTGCTCGGCGCCTCTTGGGAAGGGGCGGCGGACTTGTCGGAAGCTTCCGCCTGTCCACTGGACTGCATGATCGCCAGCCGCTTCCGCAGCAGGCTGTAGGCGCGGTTGATGTCCTTCATCCGTTCCTCGAAGGACCGGTCCCCACCATTGCTGTCGGGGTGGTAACGCTTGGCCAGCTCCTTGTAGCGGGCACGCAGGACGGAATCTTCCAACGGCCAGCCGAGGCCAAGCAGGTCCAGCGCGGCGCGCAGTTCCGGCGGTGCTTCCCTGGCGCTCTTGCGTGGTGTCGGTGGTGCCTGGCCGAACAACCCCATCGGGTCGTGGAAGATATCGGGATCGATCTTCGTGTTGCCAAGCCTTCCCAGCGGCCAGGTGGGCCGCTGCCAGCCGGAATCGCTTCGCAGGTTGTTCTCGATCTCGGCCGCCGACATGCCCTTGTAGTAGTCCCAGGCCTGATTATAGGCGCGGACATGCTCCAGGCAGAAATGATAGTAGTCGCGCAGCCGGCTGCGGTCGCGCGGCGCACGATATTCGCCTATGGCCTCGCAGCCCGGCGCATCGCAGGGCGGGCCCGAGGGAGGAGAGGATTTGTCGGAACGGAGACGTTCGCCGCGTCGGGCCATCCGACGTCTTATGATCTCGGAAGCAGGCCACCGCAAGGCGCCAGGTGCCGCAGCTTTCGCTTGGCAGCCTCGCGCCGGCGTGGAAAAGGAAAGCGCATGATGCCCCGAGCCGACCGTATCAGAGATTTGCTGGCAACTGCCTTTGCCTCCGCCGAGATCACGATCCAGGACGACAGCCACCGCCATGCCGGCCATGCCGGGGCGGCCCCTGGCGGCCAGACGCACTACACCGTGCGCGTGGTGAGCCCGGCGTTCCAGGGCCTGTCCCGCGTCGCCCGCGCGCGCGCCGTGCACGAGGTGCTGGAGGGCGAGTTCGGCAGCGGGCTGCATGCCCTCTCGCTGCGTCTGCTGGCCCCTGGCGAAACCGGGACCGGGCGCTAGATGCCGGATCTCCCCGCGCCTGAAGCCATGATCGCCAACAGTATCCTCTACGAGGATGACGAGATCGTCGTCATCCACCGTCCCGCGCCGGCGGCGGAGGCGGGCGAGCCGCCGCTGACGCTCGTCACCTTCGCCGACCTGACCTTCCGCCCGGACGGCTACGCGATCTGGGGGCAGGAGCCCGCGACCAAGCTGGGCCTGCCGGCCATCGGCTTCGTGGCCAAGCGGGAAAACTGGTTCCCGGCGGCCTCCATCCGGCGGGCGGCGCCGGCGGTGCACGCGGCGCTGCTGGGCCCCGCGCTGTGCTACGGCTACAGCATGGGCGGCTACGCGGCCCTGAAATACGCCCGGCTGCTGGGCGTGACTCGGGCGCTCGGCGTCTGCCCGCAGGCCAGCATCAGCCCGGCCGACCTGCCGGACGACAAGCGTTTCCATAAGTTTCATGAGCGGGCAGCGCATGCGGGCATGCGCCTGACGCGGGACGAAGCGCCTGAATTCGGCGTGATGATGGCCGATCCCTACCATCCGGACGATCTGGTGAACGCCCGGATGCTGCAGCAGGATGGCGGTATCCACTGGGTCCGCACCCCCTTCGTGGGCCATGCCGCCATCTGGCTGCTGACCGATACGGCCTTCCTGCGGGAGGTGCTCGGGCTGATCCAGGATGCCGACCTGCCGAGGCTCTCCACCCGGCTGCGGGAGCGACGGCACCAGAACGTCCACTGGTTCTTCTGGGTCGCGCACCACGCCTTCCTGCGGAACAAGCCCGCCCTCGCCAACCGCCTCTGGAACCGCGCCGAAGAGCTGGGGCTGGACCGCAACATCCGCGAGCAGGAGGTCATGCGCCTGCTGGGCGATGCCATGCGCCGCCTGATCGACAAGGGCCGCCGGGCCGAGGCACGCGCCCTGGCCCTGCGGCGCGCGCAGGAATGCGCCGGCGATGCGGTGGTGCTGGCGCAGATCGGCCATATCCTGATCGGCATGGGGGAGGGCGAGGCGGCCGAGGAGCCCTTCCGCGCGGCGCTCGCGCTGCGGCGGGATGTCAGCCACGTCTACCAGGGCCTCAGCATGGTCGTGGCCTCCAAGGGCCGGCTGGACGAGGCCATCGCCATCGCGATGGATGGCATCCGGGAAGCACCGGGCGATGCCGGGCTGCATATCCACCTCGGCTACCTGCTGTTGAACGCCGCCAAGCTGGAGGAGGCGCAGGGCCAGTTCGACATCGTGCTCAGCCAGGTGCCCAACCATACAGGCGCCCTGACCGGCAAGAGCAACGTGCTGGCCGCCTATGGCCGCCAGGCCGAGGCGATCGAGCTGATGCAGCAGGCTGTGCCGCTGGCACCGGAGGACGCGGGCATGCGCGTCTGGCTGGGCCAGCTGCTGCTGGTGGTGGGGGAGCCGGCGGAGGCCGAGCCGCATTTCCGTGTGGCGCTGGAACACGCGCCGCAGATCGGCGCCGCGCATATCGGCCTAGCCCGTTCGCTGGAGCGGACCGGGCGGCTGGAGGAGGCGCGCCATGTCGCGGCCGATGCCGCCGCCGCGCTGCCCAACGACACCCGTGTCCAGGCCATCCACCGGCGCATGGGCCCGCCCAACGAGCCCAAGCCGGTGGCGGCAGTGACCGAGAAAGAGGAGGAGGAGCGCCCCTCCGGCTTCCGCCGCCTGCTGGGGGCGCTGTTCGGGCGCTAGGCCGGCCGGCTCAGCCGGCGCAGCCTTCCTCCCGCAGCAGGGCCTCGACCTCCGCCGCCGGCACGTCGCCGGCGGTGAAGACCTCGCCCGGCGCGCGCAGCAGCACGAAGCGCAGGGCGCCGTCCCGCACCTTCTTGTCCTTCCGCATCCGGCCCATCAGCGCCTCCACCGTGAAGCCGCGCGGCAGGTCGCGGATGCGGGCGGGCAGGCCGACGGCGGCGATATGCGCCTCCACCCGCCCCGGCAGGCCGGCATCGCAATGCCCCAGCCGGGCCGAGAGCCGGGCCGCCAGACCCAGGCCGATGGCCACCGCCTCGCCATGCAGCAGGGTGCCGTCATAGCCGCATTCGGCCTCCAGCGCGTGGCCGAAGGTATGGCCGAGATTCAGCAGGGCGCGGCCGCCCTCGGCGCTTTCCTCCCGCTCATCGGCCGCCACCACGGCGGATTTCAGCCGGCAGCTCTCCAGCACGGCATGGCGCAGCGCATCGGCCTCGCCGGCCACGGCGCGCGCGCCATGCGCCTCGCACCAGTCCCAGAGTGGGCCTTGCAGCAGCCCGTGCTTGGCTACCTCGGCATAGCCGGCGCGCAACTCGCGCGCGGGAAGGGTTGCGAGCGTGCCGGTATCGGCCAGCACCACGGCGGGCTGGTGGAAGGCGCCGGCCAGGTTCTTGCCCGCCTTCAGGTTGATGCCGGTCTTGCCGCCGACGGAACTGTCCACCTGCGCCAGCAGGGTGGTGGGAATCTGCACGAAGGGCAGGCCGCGCAGGGCGCTGGCGGCGACGAAGCCGGCCAGGTCCCCCACCACGCCGCCGCCCAGGGCGATGACGGTCGTCCGCCGGTCGATACCCGCGGCCAGCAGCGTCTCCAGCACCTGCCCAAAGCTCTCCAGGCTCTTGCTGCCCTCGCCGGGCGGCACGCCGATGGTGGCGCGGATCTCGAACTCCGCCGCTTCCAGTCCCTCGCGCAGCGTCGCCAGGTGCAGGGGGGCGACATGGGCATCGCTGACGATGGCGACGCGCCGGGCCGGCAGCACCGGGGCCATCAGCATCCCGGCGCGGGCCAGCAGGTCCTCGCCCACCACCACATCGTAGCTGCGCTGGCCGAGGGCCACGGGCAGACGGGCGGGCGCGCGCCAGCCGGCCAGGGCGGCGGCCACCTTCTCGGCGGTGGCTTCGGGGGTATCGGTATCCAGGCAGTCGGTCACGAGATCGGCCTCGGCATAGTAGGGGTGGCGGGTTTTCATCAGGCGCGTCAGCAGTTCCAGCGGGTCGGCGTTCAGGAACAGCGGCCTGGTGGTGCGGCCGGAGACCCGGTCCAGCAGGGTCGGCAGGGTGGCGCGCAGCCAGACGGAAACGGCGCCGGAAGCCCGCACCGCCGCCCGCGTCTCCGGGTCGTTGAAGGCGCCGCCGCCGGTGGCCAGCACGATGGGCGGGCCGTCCAGCAGGCGGGCGATGACGCGGCGCTCGCCCTCGCGGAAATGCGGCTCGCCGTAGCGGGCGAAGATTTCCGTCACCGGCTGCCCGGCCGCGGCCTCGATCTCGGCATCGGCGTCCAGGAAGGGCAGGCCGAGGCGCTGCGCCAGACGGCGGCCGACCGAAGTTTTGCCCGCCCCCGGCATCCCCACCAGCACGACCGAAACAGGGCGCCCACCGGCGGGCGCGGTCACCACCGTGTCGCTGCCCGGGCTGGCGGAACCGGGTGGCGACGATGCGGGGGACGGAATGATGGCGAAGCTGAGGTTGCGTGACACAGGGACCGACGGTAGCACAACGGGCCCGATGCGCGTAGCGCAGCCCGCCCCATGCGCGAGGATATCTCTGTCCGTCATGTTCCGCCGCCCTCTGCTGCTTCTGATCCTCATCCTGGTCATCGCCGCGCTGGGTGGCCTGCTGGCCATCGGCGCCTTCCCCCCGCCTGCGACACAGCAGCCGGTGGAGCGCACCCTGCCCAACGAGCGGTTCAACACGCGCTGATCCCGGCCGGCGCCGCCCGCGATGGACCGGCACCTGGAAGCCTTCCTGGAGATGCTGGCGGCGGAGCGTGGTGCCGCCCGCAACACGCTGGCGGCCTATGAGGCCGACCTGTCGGATTTCGCGGGCTTCGCACGGCGGCGGGAAGGACTGGCGCTGGTCGCCGCCGGTCCGGAGGCCTTGCAGCGCTATATCGCCGGCCTGACGGACCAGGGCCTCTCCCCCCGTACGGCGGCCCGCCGCCTTTCCGCCCTGCGGCAGTTCTACCGCTTCCTGGTGCGGGAGGGCGTGCGGAGCGACGACCCCACCGCCCTGCTGGACAGCCCGCGCCTGCCGGCGCCCCTGCCCAAGGCCCTGCGGCGGGAGGAGGTGACGGCCCTGCTGGATGCCGCGGCGACCCTGCCGGGCAAGCGCGGGCCGGTGGCGGTGGCGGCACTGGAACTGCTCTACTGCGCCGGGCTGCGGGCCAGCGAGCTGGTCTCGCTGCCCGCCGTCGCCCTCTCGGCCGAGGCGCCGCTGGTGATGGTGCGGGGCAAGGGCGGCAAGGAGCGGCTGGTGCCCATCTCCGCCCGCGCCCGCGCCGCCGCCCTGGCGCTGCGGGACCCGAAGAAGCCCTCCAAATGGCTGTTCCCCTCACGCGGGGCCGCCGGTCACCTGACGCGGCAGAGCCTGCACGGGCTGGTGCATCAGGCGGCGCTGGCGGCGGGAATCGATCCGGCACGGGTCAGCCCGCATGTGCTCCGCCATTCCTTCGCCACCCACCTGCTGGAAGGCGGGGCAGACCTGCGGAGCCTGCAGATCCTGCTCGGCCATTCCGATATCGCCACGGTGCAGATCTATACGCGGGTGCTGGAGGAGCGGCTGAAAGCCCTGGTGGAGGAGCATCATCCCCTGGCTCAGGACAGCCCCGGCTGAGGCCGAACCGGCGCCTTGGGCTGGCATTGCGGCGCGTGCTGGGCTAGGGCAGGCGCGCCCGCGCCACGATCGCGGCATGGCACGAGTTGGGACCGAAATGCGTCACTTCCTGGACTTCGAAAAGCCCCTGGCCGAGCTTGAGGGCAAAATCGACGAACTGCGTCGCACCACGGACGCCGGCGGCATCGACGTGGCCGAGGAAGTGGGAAACCTGCAGGCCAAGGCCGACAAGCTGCTGGCCAGCACCTACGCCAAGCTGACGCCCTGGCAGAAGGCGCAGGTGGCCCGCCACCCCGACCGCCCCAAATGCCTCACCTATGTCGAGGCGCTGATCGAGGATTTCACGCCGCTCGCAGGCGACCGCGCCTTTGGCGACGATGCGGCCGTCATCGGCGGCATGGGGCGCTTCCGGGGCCATTCCGTGATGGTGCTGGGCACCGAGAAGGGCACCGACACCGAAAGCCGCGTGAAGCATAATTTCGGCATGGCCAAGCCCGAGGGCTACCGCAAGGCGCGGCGCCTGATGGAGCTGGCCGGCCGCTTCGGCCTGCCGATCCTTTCCTTCGTCGATACCTCCGGCGCCTTTCCGGGCATCGAGGCCGAGGCACGCGGCCAGGCCGAGGCCATCGCCCGCGCCATCGAGGCCGGGCTGGACGCGCCGGTGCCCTTCGTCGCCACCATCATCGGCGAGGGCGGCTCGGGCGGCGCCATCGCGCTCGCCGCCGCCGACCGCGTGCTGATGCTGGAGCACTCCATCTATTCCGTCATCAGCCCGGAAGGCTGCGCCAGCATCCTGTGGCGCGACGCCGCCCAGGCCAGCACGGCGGCCGATGCGCTGAAGCTGACGGCGCAGGACCTCTCCCGCCTTGCGCTGATCGACAGCGTGGTGCCGGAGCCGCTGGGCGGTGCCCACCGCGACCCCGGGGCGACGGTGCAGGCGGTGGCCGACAGGGTCTGGGCCAGCCTGGAGCCGCTGCTGGACCTGGACGCGGCCACGCTGCGCGCCCGCCGGCGCGAGAAGTTCCTGGAGATGGGCAAGCACGGCGTGGTGTGAGCCGCCATATTCCAACGACGAAGGGCGGCGCGGGATGACCGCGCCGCCCTTCGTCATTGGTGCCCTTCCGTCCCGTTCAGAACCCCGAACAGGCTGTCCACGCGGTCATCCACAGCCCTGTCCCCGTAATCTGGGGATATGTGCCGGGCCGGGCGCGGGAGGCGGAACGCCTCCGCGCCCGGCCGGAGCCGTTACGACCGGTACGACCCGTTGATGTCGATGTACCCATGCGTCAGGTCGCAGGTCCAGGCGGTGCCCTTGCCGCGGCCCAGGCCGAGATCGACGGTGATCTCGATCTCCCGGCCCTTCATGTGCGCCACGACCGGCGTCTCGTCATAGCCCGGCACCACGCCGCCATCCCGCGCCATCCAGGTGCCGCCGACCGCCACCGAAAGCCTGTCGCGGTCCGCCGGCTCGCCCGCCTTGCCGACCGCCATGACGATACGGCCCCAATTGGCGTCCTCGCCCGCGATGGCGGTCTTGACCAGGGGGGAATTGGCGATGGCCATGGCGATGCGCTGGGCGGAGCGGGCGGTGGTCGCGCCCGTCACGTCGATGCGGATGAATTTCTGCGCGCCCTCGCCATCCCGCACCACCTGCAGGGCGAGGTCCAGCAGCAGCGCGTGCAGTGCCTTCACGAAGCCCTTCAGCATCGGCCCGCCCTCGGCCGGCACGCGCGGATGCTTCGCCTGGCCGGTGGCGAAGACCAGCACGGTGTCGCTGGTGGAGGTGTCGGAATCGACCGTGGTGCGGTTGAAGCTGGCGTCGGTGCCCTTCCTGAGCGCCGCCTGGAGCGCCGCCGCCGGGATCTTGGCATCCGTCGCGATGAAGCAGAGCATCGTGGCCATGTCCGGCGCCACCATGCCGCTGCCCTTGGCGATGCCGGCGATGGTGACTTCCGTCTCGCCGATCATGGCTTTCCGCACGCAGGCCTTGGGGAAGGTGTCGGTGGTCATGATGCCGCGGGCGGCATCCTCCCAATTGTCCTCGCGCAGCTTGCCGAAGAGCGCGGGCAGGGCGGCGGTCAGCTTCTCATGCGGCAGCGGCTCGCCGATCACGCCGGTCGAGGCCAGGAAGACCTCCTTCGGCTTGCAGCCCACCAGGGCGGCGGCAGCATCGGCGGTGGCCTGCACGGCATCGCGCCCGGCCTTGCCGGTGAAGACATTGGCATTGCCGGCATTGACCACCAGCGCCCGGGCCTTGCCCGACTTCAGCGCCGCCCGGCACCAGTCCACCGGCGCGCCGGGGCACTTGTTGCGGGTGAAGACGCCGGCGACCGTGGTGCCCGGCGCGAATTCGAAGAAAGTCAGGTCCGGGCGGCCCTTGTATCGGATACCGGCGGCGGCGGTGCCCAGGCGCACGCCGGCGATCGGCGGCACCGCCGGCATCGGCACGGCGAGAGGGGAGACGGGCAGGTCCTTACCGGCCATGGGCCAAGTCCTCAGTCAGGTCGCGGAGCGGGAAAAGGGCAGGGGCGCGCGGCCCCCACCCGGGAAGCGGGTGGCGCGGGGCCTTAGCGGCGCTGCGCGGGCGGCGGGGGCGTCGCGCTGTCCAGCAGGGAGGGCGCGGGCTTGTCCGGCATCGGCGTGCCATCCTCGGCGAAACGCTCGACCTTGGCATTGGCGCGCAGGCGGGTGACGGTCTCCTGCACCGCCTCCTCGAAGGCGGTCTGGCGCAGCGATTCCAGGCTGTCCTCGTAGCTCGGCGCCTCCGCCGTGCGACGCCCCTCCACCTTGATGACATGCCAGCCGAAGGGGCTGCGCACGGGCTTGCTGATCTCGCCCGGCTTCATGGCGAAGGCGGCATCGGCGAATTCCGGCACCATGTCGCCCTTCTTGAAGAAGCCGAGATCGCCGCCCTGATCGGTGCCGGGGCCGGTGGAGCGGGCGCGGGCGAGGGCGGCGAAATCGGCGCCGGGCTTGCGCGCCTCGGCCTCCACCTTCTTCGCCTCCTCCTCGCTGGGCACCAGGATATGGCGCGCATGCACCTCCTCCTCGCCCGGCTTGCCGGCGATGTCGCGGTTATAGCGGGCGCGCAGCGCCTCCTCGGTCAGCTTGGGCGTGATCTCCTGCCGCAGCAGGGCCTGCTGCAGCTCCTGCTCCTCGGCGCGGCGGATGCGCGCCTGCACCTCCGGCTGCTCGTCGAGCTTCCGGGCACGGGCGGCGGTGACGATGGCCTGCTGGGTGATGAGCTGGTCCATCACCAGGGGGGTGAGCACATTCTCGGGGGCCGAGCGCAACTCAGGCGGCAGCTCGGCAATGGCGGCCTGCACGTCGCTGCGGCGGATCTCCGCCCCGTCCACACGCGCCAGCACGGGGTCGGTGGCGGGGGTGGCCGGTGCCGCGGCGGCGGGTGGCTGGGCCGGGGCGGGTGCCTGGGCCAGGGCCGGCTGCGCGGCGAGAAGGACGAGGGGGAGGATCAGGGCGGTTGAGCGCATGTCGCAGGTGTGCCTTCGCGGCCAGGGGCCTGCAAGATGACGCAGCATGTGGCGGGCCGCAAATCACCTGGCACCGGAGGGGCCGGGGCGGAAAGAAATGTCGTTCCATGAAATAATGCCAGGGCTCAGCACGTCGTGCCCTTCTGCGGCCCAGCCCTTCGTTGACCCTGGCCCGCCCCAAGCCTATCTGTGCGCGTGACGCAGCCTGTCGCCCGTCCCCATGGGTCAAAGGATGTCTGGCGGGACCCCTTGCGGCCCCGGCGCGCCTTGGTGACTTCTCGCAGCGCGAGGGGGCCGGGGGTGGGGGCGGCTCTCGGAGAGACTTGAAGCACATGTTTGCCCGCCTTGCCCGCGCCGTCTTCGGCACCGCCAATGACCGCGTGCTGAAGCAGTTCAACGCCCGCCTGCCCGCCATCGCCGGCTTCGAGGCGAAGCTGGCCGCGATGCCGGATGCCGAGCTGCAGGCCCAGACAGCCCGCTTCCGCGAACGCCTGGCCCAGGGCGAGACGCTGGACGACCTCTTGCCGGAAGCCTTCGCCACGGTGCGGGAGGCTTCCAAGCGTGTGCTGGGCATGCGTCATTTCGACGTGCAGATGGTCGGCGGCATGGTGCTGCATTCCGGCCGCATCGCCGAGATGAAGACCGGCGAGGGCAAGACGCTGGTCGCGACGCTCGCCGTCTACCTGAACGCGCTGGCCGCCAAGGGCGTGCATGTCGTCACCGTCAACGACTATCTGGCGAAGCGCGACAGCGAGCAGATGGGCCGGCTCTATGGCTGGCTGGGCCTGACCACCGGCTGCGTGGTGCATGGCCTGACCGACGAGGAACGCCGCGCGGCCTATGCCGCCGACGTCACCTACGGCACCAACAACGAATTCGGCTTCGACTACCTGCGCGACAACATGAAGTACCGGCTGGACGAGATGGTCCAGCGCGACTTCGCCTATGCCATCGTGGATGAGGTGGACTCGATCCTGGTGGACGAGGCGCGCACGCCGCTGATCATCTCCGGCCCCTCCGAGGACAGTTCCGACCTCTACCGCCGCATGGACACGGTGGTGCGCCAGCTGGTGGAGGACAAGGAGACCTACGACAAGGACGAGAAGCTCCGCTCCGCCTCCCTGACCGAGAAGGGTGGCGAGGTCGTCGAGCAGATGCTGCGCGATAACGGGCTGCTGACCGAGGGCAACCTCTACGACAGCCACAACATCGCCCTGGTCCACCACGTGAACCAGGCGCTGCGCGCGCATGTGCTCTTCGCGCGCGACGTGGACTACATCGTCTCCCGCGACAACAAGCTCGTCATCATCGACGAATTCACCGGCCGCATGATGGAAGGCCGCCGCTACTCGGACGGGCTGCACCAGGCGCTGGAGGCCAAGGAAGGCGTCGAGGTCCAGCCCGAGAACCAGACGCTGGCCTCCATCACCTTCCAGAACTACTTCCGCATGTATCCGAAGCTGGCCGGCATGACCGGCACGGCGGCGACCGAGGCGGATGAGTTCGCCGAGATCTACAAGCTGGAAGTGGTCGAGATCCCGACCAACCTGCCCGTCATCCGCAAGGACAGCGACGACGAGGTCTATCGCTCCGCCCGCGAGAAGTACGAGGCGGTGGCGGAACTGGTGAAGGAAGCCCAGGCCCGGCAGCAGCCCGTGCTGGTCGGCACCACCAGCATCGAGAAGTCCGAGCTGATCTCGGAGCTGCTGAAGAAGCAGGGCGTGCCGCACAAGGTGCTGAATGCCCGCTACCACGAGCAGGAGGCCGGCATCGTCGCCCAGGCGGGTCGCCCGGGCGCGGTGACCATCGCCACCAACATGGCCGGCCGCGGCACCGACATCAAACTGGGCGGCAACGCCCTGCTGATGGCCGAGTCCACCTTCCAGGGCCCGCAGGAAGGCCCGGAATGGGAGGCCCATCTGGCCGAGGCCGTGGCCCAGGTGAAGCGGGACGAGGCGGTGGTGAAGGAGGCCGGCGGCCTCTTCGTCATCGGCACCGAGCGGCATGAGAGCCGGCGCATCGACAACCAGCTGCGCGGCCGCTCCGGCCGCCAGGGCGACCCGGGCGCCAGCCGCTTCTTCCTGAGCCTGGAAGACGACCTGATGCGGATCTTCGGCTCCGACCGCATGGGCGGGATGCTGGAGAAGCTGGGGCTGAAGGAAGGCGAGGCCATCATCCACCCCTGGATCAACCGGGCGCTGGAGAAGGCACAGAAGAAGGTCGAGGCGCGCAACTTCGACACGCGCAAGAACCTGCTGAAATACGACGACGTCATGAACGACCAGCGCAAGGAGGTCTATGCCCAGCGGCGGGCCTTCATGCAGGCGCAGGATGTCTCGGAAACCATCGAGGAGATGCGGCGCGACACGGTGTCCGACCTGGTCGCCCGCGCCATCCCCGAGAATGCCTATCCCGACCAGTGGGACCTGGAGGGGCTGGAGCGTCAGGTGCGCGAGCAGCTGGGCCTGGCCCTGCCGATCCAGGAATGGGGCCGGGAAGAGGGTATCGACGAGGTGGTGATGCGTGAGCGGCTGCAGCAGGCGGTCGACCAGGCCGCCGCCGCCCGCGCCGCCAATATCGGCCCGGACCTGATGCGGATGGTCGAGAAGTCCCTGCTGCTGCAGGTCTTCGACGCCGTCTGGAAGGAGCACCTGCTGAACCTGGACCATCTGCGCCAGGGCATCGGGCTGCGGGCCTTCGCGCAGCGGGACCCTCTGAACGAATACAAGAGCGAGGCCTTCAACCTCTTCAACGGGCTGCTGGATGAGCTGCGTCAGCGCGTGACCTCGCTGCTGATGCGGATCGAACTGGCGCCGAACGCGCCGCCGCCGATGCCGGCGCCGGTGATGGTCACGGATATGCGCCACCCCGACCCGGCGCTGGCCGATGCCGCCGCCATGGCGACCGCCGGCGCCGATGGCACGGCCTGGGAGCATGCGCCGGCACCGCTGGCCCAGGGCGGCGAGGAGATCGACCCCGCCGACCCCGCCACCTGGTACCGCACGCCGCGTAACGCGCCCTGTCCCTGCGGCTCGGGCAAGAAATACAAGCACTGCCACGGCCGTAACGGCTGAGGCGGAGAAAGGGCGGGGAAACCCGCCCTTTTTGCTGTTCAGCCCGCGCTGATCATCCCGGCCTGGTGCTGGAGCAGCCAGCTCTGCACCCCGCTGGCCAGGGCGCGCGCCAGCTTGGTGCGGTGCGCCGGCCGCTTCAGATCCGCCTCGTCCCTGCGATCGGAGAGGAAGCCCAGCTCCACCAGCACGCTCGGCACATCCGGCGCCTTCAGCACGGCGAAGGCCGCCTGGCGGTGGGTATTGGGCAGCAGCGGAACCTGGCCGCCGAGGTTGCGGACCACCGCTGCCGCCATGCGGTCGGAGCCCGCGCGCGTCTCCTGCCGGACCAGGCTGAAGAGGATGCGCTCCACCTCCGGCGAAACCTCCGGCAGGCGCAGCCCGCCGCGCAGGTCGGCCCGGTTCTCCCGCCTCGCGAGTCCGGCCGAGAGCGAATCGGTGGCGCGATCGGAGAGGGTATAGACACTGGCGCCGCGCGCCCCGGGCGCGCTGTCGGCATGCAAGGATATAAAGAGAGCGGCCTGGCGCTTGCGGGCGAAGTCCACCCGGCCGTCCAGCGGGATGAAGACGTCGCGTGAGCGGGTCAGGGCGACGCGGCACTTGCCGGTGGCTTCCAGGCGCTTCTTCAGCTCCTGCGCCGTGGCCAGGGTGATGCGCTTCTCATGGGTGCCGGTCACGCCGATGGTGCCGGGGTCCTTCCCGCCATGCCCGGGGTCCAGCACCACCAGGGGGAGGGCCGGGGCGCGCCGCCTGGGTGCCGCGGCCTCGGCGGTGCCGGCAAGCCCTGCCGCGGCCATGCCGAAAGCCAGCTGCAACAGGTGCCTGCGGGTGGATGAAAGCGGCATGACGTGGTGCTCCCCCAATGTCTCCTGCGGCCAGAATGTTGCGGCTTCGCCCCCCGACGCTGCCGCAGACGCCGCTGTCTATACGATAATACAGCAACATCGTGGCTTTACCGAATGTAACACCTGAGCGCGGCTCAGCCTTGTGGAAGGATGGCATGACGCCTATGGTGCATTGCCCCGGCGGTCAGTGCTGTCGGTGGAGGTTTTGGGCGCGGCCGCCCGGCCTTTCCGGTCCCCTCCCGCCACGCGGCGGCAGCACCGGCAAGGGTGGCCCGATGGATGCCTCCGGTACCGGGCTGTGCCTCCGCCGATCGCGGAGTCCCGTTCCCCGCACTGCCGGACATCCTGTCCTCCGCTCCACCGGCTGTTGCATGGCGAGGTACGGGCGGCCTGGCCCCTATGGCACGCCGTCCAGCTCCCGCGCCTGTCCGCTGGCCCGCCCGCGCCTGCCGGTGCCGCCTTTGCGGCCGCCCAGGCTGCACGGGGCCCGCGCGTGGCGCGCGACAACAGGGCCAAACCCCTTAGCAAGGGGCATCGGCCCGCCGAGAGAGAGGTCGGATCGCAGCCGCATGGCCTGTGTATCGCCGCGCCGCCTGATCCATCCTGCTCCCTCGGGCATGCCCACCCATTGCTGCCGCCCTACGCCCATGAGCGCTGGCGGCTCGGAGCATCCCGGTTCATGACCAAGCGCATGCTGATCGATGCATCCCACCCGGAAGAAACCCGTGTGGTGGTGCTGGACGGCAACCGGCTCGAGGAATTCGACGTCGAGACCGAGCACAAGAAGCCCCTGAAGGGAAATATCTACCTGGCCAAGGTGGTCCGGGTGGAGCCCAGTCTCCAGGCGGCCTTCGTCGAATACGGTGGCAACCGCCACGGCTTCCTCGCCTTCGGCGAGATTCACCCGGACTATTACCAGATCCCCGTCGCCGACCGTCAGCGCCTGCTGGAGATGCAGGCCGCCGAGGCCGATGAGGATGAGGACGAGGACGGCGAGGAGGTGAATGAGGCCGAGGTCGACGCCATGGTGGCGGAGATCGAGGCTATCGCCGATGCCGACGAGGCCGACCGGGCCGAGGAGCAGGCCGCCGCGGCCGAGGGCGCCGCCGCCAATCCCTCCGTCTTCACCGAATCCGCCGAGCCTGGCGGCGAGAATCCGCGCCATGTGGCGCCCGAGGATGTCCACCCGGTCCAGGCCCTGCCGCCGGAGGAGCCCTCCGACAACCCCGACGCCGAAAAGCAGCAGCCCCCCGCCGGCCGCGCCCAGCCCATGACGATGCAGAGCGAGACCCGCTCCGCCACGCCTGAGGAGCTGGTCGCCATCGAGGCCGCCGCCGCCGAGGCGCCGGTTCCGCACGAGGATGTGCCGTCGCCGGAGGACGAGGAGGACGAGACCCCGCCCGAGACCCTGGGCGGCCGCGGCAAGGATGAGAGCGACAGCGAGGACGTCTCGCGCGAGCGCCGCATCCCCTCCCGCTTCATGCGGCACTACAAGATCCAGGAAGTGATCCGCCGCCGGCAGATCATGCTGGTGCAGGTGGTGAAGGAGGAGCGCGGCAATAAGGGCGCGGCGCTGACCACCTATATCAGCCTGGCCGGCCGCTTCTCCGTGCTCATGCCGAACAGCCCGCGCGGCGGCGGCATCTCCCGCAAGATCACCTCCGCCGGCGACCGCAAGCGCCTGCGCGAGGCCATCCAGGAAGTCGGCCTGCCCAAGGGCATGAGCCTGATTGTCCGCACGGCCGGCGCCTCCCGCCCGAAGCCGGAGATCGTGCGCGACGGCGACTACCTGCTGCGCCTCTGGGACGAGATCCGCAGCCGCACGCTGGAATCCGTGGCGCCCGCGCTGGTCTATGAGGAAGCCGACCTCATCAAGCGCTCCATCCGCGATGTCTTCAACACCGGCATCGAGGAAATCCAGATCGAGGGCGAGGACGCCTATCGCCAGGCCCGCGATTTCATGCGGATGCTGATGCCGCAGCATGAGCGCAAGATCCGCCTCTATCGCGATAGCGGCATTCCGCTCTTCGCCCGGCAGGGGGTGGATGCGCAGCTCGACGCGATGATGTCGCCCATCGTCCAGCTGAAGTCCGGCGGCTATATCGTCATCAACCAGACCGAGGCGCTGGTTGCCATCGACGTGAACTCGGGCCGCGCCACGCGCGACCGGCATATCGAGGACACGGCGCTGCGCACCAATTGCGAAGCGGCGGAGGAGATCGCCCGCCAGCTGCGGCTGCGTGACCTGGCCGGCCTGATCGTCATCGACTTCATCGACATGGAGGCGAGCCGCAACGACGCGCAGGTGGAGCGCCGCCTGAAGGAGGCGCTGAAGAACGACCGCGCCCGCATCCAGGTCGGCCGCATCAGCCATTTCGGCCTGCTGGAGATGAGCCGCCAGCGGCTGCGCCCCAGCGTGACCGAGCACTCCTTCATCACCTGCCCGCATTGCCAGGGCCTGGGCATCGTCCGCAGCGCGGACAGCGCCGCCCTGCAGGTGCTGCGCGCGATCGAGGAAGAGGGCGCCAAGCGCAAGGCCGCCGAGATCTGCGTCCATGTGGCGCCGGAACTGGCGCTGCACCTGCTCAACCGCAAGCGCGACCGGCTGACGCAGATCGAGGCCCGCTTCGGCATGACCGTGCTGTTCGAGCCCGATGCCAAGCTGCTGCCGCCCGCCGTGAGGATCGAGCGGACCAGGCAGCAGCTGGTATCCGAACCCGTCTCCGCCCCCACCGCCCTGCGGATGGACTATGCCCCCGAGCCGCTGCCGGCGCCGGAGGAGGAGGCCGAGCCCGTGGTGTCGGAGCCGGCGCAGCAGGCTGAGGCGCCCGTCGCCGCGCAGGCCGAGAACGGAGCCGAGGGCGAGGGCCGCAAGCGCCGCCGCCGCCGCCGCCGCCGGAGCGGCCGCCGCGAGGATGGCAGCCCGATGACGCCGCAGGAAGCCGCCGCCGAGGCGGAGGCCGAGGGTGACGAGGAAGGCGAGGAAGAGGCCCCGCAGGCCGAGGCCACCGCGCCGGAAGCCGCCGCCGAGGCCGCCGTGCCCAGTCCGGAGGAGCGCGCCCCCCGTCAGGAGGAACGTGCCCCGCGCCGCTTCGAGGATGGCCAGCGCCGGAATGACGAGGGTGGTCTGCGTCGCCGTGGCCGCCGCAGCGGCAGCCGCTTCCGCCGCGAGGAGGGTGTCGAGGCACCCCGCCAGACGCCGGAACAGCCGCAGCCGCGCTATGTCGGCCCGACCCCGGCGGACCCCTTCGCCGGTGGCTCGCTGGAGGACATCTTCGACGCCATGGCGGCGGCCGAGGAAGCAGCCCTGCGCCCCGCCACGACGCAGGCCCCCGTGCCGCCGGTGACGCCGGTGGCCGAGGCTCTGCCTGCGGCGGTGGCGCCGAAGCCCGAGGTTGCGGCCCCGGTGCCGGCAGCTCCGGTCCAGGCGGCGCCTGAACCGGCGGCGGCCGCGCCCGAGGCGGCGGAAGTCTCTGCGGCAGCGGAAGCCTCCGCGCCTGCGGTGACGGCCGAGACGGCTCAGGAAGCCTTCCTGGCCCCGGAAGCCGTGGTCGAGGCGGTGCAGGCCGAGGAAGCCGAAGCTCCCGCCAAGCCGCGTGCCCGCCGTGCCGCCAAGCCGAAGGCCGAACCCAAGGCCAAGGCGCCGCGTGCTCCGCGTGGCCGCAAGGCTGCGGCGGCCGAGGCGGCTCCGGCCCCCGAGGTTCCGCCCGCGGCTGCCGCGGCCGCGCCGGCCGCCGCCGAAGCGGTGATGGCCGAGGCGGAACTGGTCCCGGCCAAGCCCAGCCGCCGCCGCGCCCCCAAGCGCGCCGCCGCGCCGGTCGAGGCCGCGCCGGAAGCGGCGACGCCGCCGGCTGCGCCGGAGCCCGTGCCGACCGCTGCGCCCGAGGCCGTCTCCTCGGAACCGGTGGCCGCGCCGCCGGTGCAGCCGGTGATCGTGGATGCCACGGACGACGCCGCGCCCAAGAAGCGCGGCTGGTGGCGCCGCTAAGTCCATCCAGCCCCGCGGCGGATTCGTCCGCCGCGGGGTGCTTCAGGCTGCCTCGATGATCCAGTCCGACTTTCCTCCTCTTCGCACCGAGCGGCTGACGCTGCGCCCGCTGGGCGCGGGGGATGCCGCCGAGCTCCACCGCCTGATCAACGACTGGGACGTGGTGCGCTGGCTCTCCCGCGTGCCCTTTCCCTATCCGCGGGAACTGGCGGATGAGTGGATCGAATCCACCCACCGGCAGCGGCTGGCGGGGGAGGCCTGGCATCTGGCCATTGTCGGCCAGGAAGGGGAGAAGGAGATGCTGGTCGGCTCCGTCGGCCTGATGCGCCGGCCCGATAGCCGGGACGCGGAACTGGGCTATTGGGTCGGCCGCCGCTACTGGGGCCATGGCGTTGCCGCCGAGGCCGCCGGGCGCCTCGCCCGCTGGGGCCTGGCCAATCTGGATATCGACCGCATCGTCGCCAGTGTGCTGGAGGAGAATGAACGCTCCGCCGGCGTGCTGCGCCGCGTTGGCCTGCGGGAAACCGGCAGGGGGGAGGAGCATTTCCTCGCGCGCGGCAGCCGCCTTCCGGTGCGTCTCTTCGAAGGTGGGCGGGAGGAGATCACCGGCCCCTTCACCGAGCCGGAACTGGAGCCGCCGCCGCCGCTGACCGTCACGGCCGAGACGGCCATCGCCGCCCCGCCGGGCAAGCCGCTGCTGTTGGTGGCCGCCTGTGCCCTGGTGGATGCCGATGGCCGCGTTCTGCTGGCCCGCCGGCCGGAGGGCAAGCCGCTGGCGGGGCTCTGGGAGTTCCCGGGCGGCAAGATGGAACCCGGCGAGACGCCGGAGGATGCGCTGATCCGTGAGCTGAAGGAGGAGCTGGATATCGATGTCTCCGCTGCCTGCCTCGCACCCTTCACCTTCGCCAGCCATGATGCCGGCAAGTTCAATTTGCTGATGCCGCTCTATCTCTGCCGCCGCTGGCAGGGCACGCTGACGGCACGGGAAGGGCAGGCGCTGGCCTGGGTGCGGCCCACCAAGCTGTCCGACTATGCCATGCCCCCGGCGGACAAGCCGCTGGTCGCCATGCTGCGGGACTTTCTCTAGGCTTCTGGCGCGACCATCGGGAGTTGCCGGCCGGGTGGAAGGCGGCGCCGGACTTTGACGATGCTTTGAACCTCGGCCACGGCCGCAAGCAGGCGGCCGCGCATCTCCCGATGGCCGCCTCGCCCAAGGAAGCACCATGACGAACCCCACCGCCTGCCTGCTGATCATCGGCAATGAAGTCCTTTCGGGCCGCACGCAGGATGCCAACCTGAAGTTCATCGCCACCCGCCTGGGCGAGATCGGCATTCCGCTGCGCGAGGCGCGGGTGATCCCGGATGTGCCGGAGGTGATCGTCGCCACCGTCAACGAGGTGCGGGCGAAATACACTTACATCTTCACCACGGGCGGCATCGGCCCGACGCATGACGACATCACCGCCGAATGCATCGCCCAGGCTTTCGGCCTGCCGTGGGAGCCGCATCCGGAAGCCTGGGCACTGATGGCGGCCCATTACGCCAGCCGGGAGCCGCCAGCCGAGTTCAATGCCGCCCGCCAGCGCATGGCGACCATGCCGCGCGGCGCCAGGCTGATCCGCAATCCGGTTTCCGTCGCGCCGGGCTTCATCATCGGCAATGTGCATGTGATGGCCGGCGTGCCGCGCATCATGCAGGCGATGTTCGAGGAACTGGCGCCCAGCCTGCGCGGCGGCGCGCCGGTGAAGAGCCGTGCGGTGCATGCCTGGGGGATGCAGGAGGGGCGGATCGCCGAGGGCCTGGGCGCCATCCAGGCGCGCCACCCGGAAGTCGATATCGGCTCCTACCCCTATTACCGGGAGAATGGTGGCGGCGTGGCCCTGGTCGCCAAGGGTACGGATGAGGCGATGCTGGACGGCGTCATCACCGAGATCGCCGATTTCGTCGCCAGCCTCGGCTTCACGCCGGTGCCGGGCGAGCCGGCCTGACTGCGGATGACGCCGGGTGGGCCATAGGGCCCGCCCGGCAGGCAGGTTCAGCCCTTGGCGGGCTTCAGGTCCATGGCGCGGGTGCGCTCATCCATGCGCGGGCTGTGCTGCAGGCCCTTCCTGACCGCCCAGGTATTCACCAGCTGGTGCAGCGGGACCATGGCGACATCGTCGATCGCGAGCTTGATGGCCTGCCGCAGCACCTCTTCCCGCTCCTTGTCATCGAGCGTGGAGCCGGCCTTGAGGGTCAGCGCGTCCATCGCCGGGTTGGAATAGCGGCCGGAATTATTGGCGCCGAAGCGCATCTCGTGGCTGTAGGTGCCGATGACATTCACCAGCACTGAGGAGGCCTCGCCGCTGGAACTGCTCCAGCCGGTCAGGCGGGCGCCGAACTCGCCTCGGCTTGCGCGTGTCGAATAGGTGGTCCAGGGCAGGGCCTCGACGGTGGTCTGCACGCCGGCGCGCGTCCACATCTGCGCGACGGCCTGGGCGGTCTTGGCGTCGTTGGGGTAGCGGTCGTTCGGCGTGTGCAGGGTCAGCCTGAAGCCCTGCGGGAAGCCGGCCTCGGCCAGCAGCTTCTTCGCCCCCTCGGTATTCTGCACCAGAGGCTTCACCTCCGGGTTGTAGGAATAGGTGCCCGGCGGCAGCCACTGGCCGGCCGGCTTGGCGGTATTCTCCATCACGCGCTCGGCCAGCGCCTCGCGGTTGATGGCCATGGACAATGCGCGGCGCACGCGCAGGTCGTTGAACGGGTTCCTCGCCAGCGGCTTGCCGTCATTGTCGGTGGCGAAGAGCGCCTCATCCCCGCGACGGTCGAAGGAGAGATAGATCACGCGCAGGCCCTGGATGGAAGTCAGCTCGATCTTGCTCTCCTTCGCCAGCCGCGGGATGTCGGAGGAGGGGACCGTGTCGATCACATCCACATCGCCCGAGATCAGCGCGGCGGCGCGGGCAGGGGCGGAGGAGATGACGCGGAAATCGACCTCGGCCCAGTCGGGCTTGCCGCCCCAGTAGCCGTCGTTCCGCACCATGCTCGTCCGGCTGCCCGGCGTATAGGCGCCGAACCTATAGGGGCCGGTGCCGATGGCGGCCTTGCCGCTGTTGTAATCCTCGGTGGCCGCGCCCTGGCCGATATGGCGCGAGATCACCAGCAACTGCGCGAGGTCGGTCGGCAGCATCGGGTAGGGCGTCGCGGTGTGGAAGCGGATGGTCAGCGGGTCGACGATCTCGATCCTCTGCACGCCGCGCACATAAGCGCCGAAGCCACCGGGGCTGTTCGGCACATTGGGCGTCCGCTCGATGGTGAAGGCGACATCCTCGGCGGTGAAGTCGCGGCCGTCATGCCACTTCACGCCCGGGCGCAGCTTGTATTCCCACACTGTGGGCTCGATCGCTTTCCAGGATTCCGCCAGCAATGGCCGGATCTGCGCGTTGCTGTCGAGCTGGGCCAGCCCCTCGAAGAAATGCGAGGTGACGCTGCTATTGGGCGAGGCATTGTAGAAATGCGGGTCCAGCGAGGTGACGGAACCGCCGATGGCGATGGTGAGCTTCTGCGCCATTGCCGGCTGCGCGACCATGAGGCCCAGAGCGGCGACCCCCACTGACAGGGTGATCTTCAGCCTTGGCATCAGGGTCGGCATCAGGCGAATCCTCTCATGAAGCATGAGCGGAAGCTGTGCAGGAACCATGGCGGCCATGCAAGGCGCGAATGCCGGCATGGCGGCTGGGCAGGTCACGCGCCCCGCCCAGCCGTCAGTTTCAGCCCTTGGCGGGCTTCACGTCCATGGCGCGGGTGCGCTCATCCATGCGCGGGCTGTGCTGAAGGCCCTTCTTGACCGCCCAGGTATTCACCAGCTGATGCAGCGGGACCAGGGCGAGGTCGTCGATCGCCATTTTCACGGCCTGCTGCAGCAGCTTCTCGCGCTCCGCGTCATCCATGGTCGAGCCGGCCTTCAGGGTCAGCGCGTCCAGTTCCGGGTTGGAATAGCGGGAGCCGTTGCTGGCGCCGAAGCGCTTCTCCGGATCATAGGTGCCGATGATGTTCACCAGGGCGGAGGAAGCCTCGCCGCTGGAGCTGCTCCAGCCGGTGATCCGCATGCCGAATTCCTGGCGGTTGGCGCGCATGGAATAGGCGGACCAGGGCAGGGCCTCGACGGTGGTCTGCACGCCGGCGCGCGTCCACATCTGCGCCACGGCCTGGGCGGTCTTGGCGTCGTTGGGATAGCGGTCGTTCGGCGTGTGCAGGGTCATCTTGAAGCCCTGCGGGAAGCCGGCCTCGGCCAGCAGCTTCTTCGCGCCGTCGATATCCTGCGCCAGAGGCTTCACCTCCGGATTGTAGGAATAGGCACCGGGCGGCAGCCACTGGCCGGCCGGCTTGGCGGTATTCTCCATCACGCGCTCGGCCAGGGCCTCGCGGTTGATGGCGATGGAGAGCGCGCGCCGCACCCGAAGGTCGTTGAAGGGATTGGTGGCCAGGGGCTTGCCGTCATTGTCGGTGACGAAGACGGGGTTGTCGGTGCGGCTGCGGTCGAAGGAAGCGTAGATCAGCCGCAGGCCCTGGATGGAGGAGAGCTGGACCTTGCCGTCCTTCTCCAGCTTCGGAATGTCGGAGGAGGGGACGGTGTCGATCACATCCACATCGCCCGACAGGATCGCCGCCGTGCGGCCGGGGGCGGAGGAGATGACGCGGTAATCGACATTGGCCCAGTCGGGCTTGCCACCCCAATAGGCGTCGTTGCGGACCATGCGGGTGCGGCTGCCCGGCGTATAGGCGCTGAATTTATAGGGGCCGGTGCCGATGACGGCCTTGCCGCTGTTGTAATCCTCGGTCGTCGCGCCCTCGCCGGCATGGCGCGAGATCACCAGCACCTGCGCGAAATCGGTCGGCAGCATCGGGTAGGGCGTCGCGGTGTGGAAGCGGATCGTCAGCGGATCGACGATCTCGACCTTCTGCACGCCGCGCACAAAGGCGCCGAAGCCGCCCGGGCTGTTCGGCACATTGGGGGCGCGCTGGATGGTGAAGGCCACGTCCTCGGCGGTGAAGTCACGGCCGTCATGCCACTTCACACCCGGGCGCAGCTTGAATTCCCAGAGGGTCGGCTCGATCACCTTCCAGGATTCGGCCAGCATGGGCCGGATCTGCGCATTGGCGTCCAGCTCGGTCAGGCGGTCGAAAAAATGCGTGCCCAGGCCGTTATTGGGCGAGGCATTGTAGAAATGCGGGTCCAGCGAGGTGACGGAACCACCGATGGCGATGGTCAGGTCCTGTGCCTGCACCGGCTGCACGGTGGCCAGGACGATACCGGCGGCCCCCGCCAGCAAGGCGGTCTTCAGGTTGGAAATGGGCATCATCGCTCCCCTCGAGAATATGTGAGGGAAAGCTCTGCAAGAAAGATGAACGCCACGCAAGGAGGTAGTCCACAAAGCCGTTGCCGGGCGGGCAAGGTGCCCGCCCGGCAGGCAGGCAGGTTCAGCCCTTGGGGGGCTTCACGTCCATGGCACGGGTGCGCTCGTCCATGCGCGGGCTGTGCTGCAGGCCCTTCTTGACCGCCCAGGTATTCACCAGCTGGTGCAGCGGGATGATGGCCACGTCGTCGATGGCCAGCTTCACCGCCTGCTGCAGCAACTTCTCACGCCCCTCGTCATCCAGCGTGGATGTCGCCTTGATCGTCAGCGCATCCAGCTCCGGGCTGGAATACCGGCCGGAATTGTTGGCGCCGAAGCGCGTCTCCTGGCTGTAGGTGCCCATGATGTTCACCAGGGCATAGGAGGCCTCGCCGGTCAGGCTGCCCCAGCCCATCAGCCTGACGCCGAATTCCTGCCGGTTGGAACGGACGGAGTAGGTGGTCCAGGGCAGGGCCTCGACGGTGGTCTGCACGCCGGCGCGCGTCCACATCTGCGCGACGGCCTGGGCGGTCTTGGCGTCATTGGGGTAGCGGTCGTTCGGCGTGTGCAGGGTCAGCTTGAAGCCCTGCGGGAAGCCGGCCTCGGCCAGCAGCTTCTTCGCGCCGTCGATATCCTGCGACGGCACCTGCACATCCGGGTTGTAGGAGTAGGTGCCCGACGGCAGCCACTGGCCGGCCGGCTTGGCGGTATTCTCCATCACACGCTCGGCCAGCGCCTCGCGGTTGATGGCGATGGAGAGCGCGCGCCGCACCCGCAGGTCGTTGAAAGGATTCCTCGCCAGCGGCTTGCCATCGTTGTCGGTGACGAAGACGGGATTCTCGTCGCGCGAGCGGTCCGGTGCCAGGTAGATGAGGCGAAGCCCCTGGATCGAGGTCACCTGCAGCTTCGGGTCCTGCTGCAACTTGGGAATGTCGGAGGTCGGAACGGTGTCGATGATGTCCACATCGCCCGACATCATCGCCGCCGTCCGCGCGCCGGGGTTGGAGATGATGCGGAAATCCACCGTCGCCCAGTCCGGCTTGCCGCCCCAGTAGGTGTCGTTGCGCGTCATCTGCACGCGGTTGCCCGGCGTGTAGGATGAGAAGCGGTAGGGGCCGGTGCCGATGACGGCCTTGCCGCTGTTGTAATCCTCGGTGGAAGCATTCTCCCCCGCATGGCGGGAGATGACGAAGAGCGAGGCGAAATCCACCGGCAGCAGCGGATAGGGGCCGGGCGTGTGGAAGCGGATGGTCAGTGGATCGACGATCTCCACGCTTTTCACGCCGCGCACGAAGGCGCCGAAGCCGCCCGGGCTGTTCGGCACATCGGGCGCGCGCTTGATGGTGTAGGCCACGTCCTCGGCGGTGAAGTCGCGGCCGTCATGCCACTTCACGCCCGGGCGCAGCTTGAATTCCCAGACATCGGGGGCGATCGCCTTCCAGGATTCCGCCAGCGCCGGTTGCAGCTTGGCGGTGCTGTCGAACTCCGTCAGCCGCTCGAAGAAATGGGCGGCGGCGCTGTGGTTGGGCGAGGCGTTGTAGAAATGCGGGTCCAGCGAGGTGACAGAGCCGCCGATGGCGATGGTGACATTCTGGGCCAGGGCCGGACCAGTGGCCATGGCCAGGCCCGCGGCCCCCATCAGCAAGGCGGTTTTCAGCCGGAAGAATGTATTCGGCATGGAGCGGCTCCTCGGCGCTGTGACACTCAGGATTCAGCAAACCACATGTCAGGCATGCGAGGGAAGAATGCCTGGACCGAAATCATTCAGGCGAAGCGGGCCAGCCGCACCGCCGTGTGCCCGCGCATGGCGCGCGGCGTGGGCATCACCAGCAGGCAGTCGTCATGTGGGGTGCGGATCTCCTGCTCCCCGTCCAGGGCCAGCAGGGTGTTGCGTGCCGGGATGACGGTGCCACCGCGGAAATCCTGCACGAAGGCGAAGCCATGGGTGCCGGCGATGACGGTACGGGTCACTTCCGCAAGCCGGCCGGGCCGGGACGGGCGAGGGGCCTGGGGCAGCAGCCCGTTCTCCCGCAGCAGGGCGGTGGCGCATTGCTCCAGCGTCTCCAGCGTCGCCGGCTCCCAGTGCGGGCCGCCCTCGACCAGCAGGCAGGCGCGGCGGCTGCCGGGCGCGGTGAAGATCGGGTGGTCGATCAGCCGCTGCCCGGTACGGTGGCCCTGGTCCACCACCACCAGTTCCGGCGTGCCCAGCCGCAGCGCCATGTCCCGGGACTGCGGCGTATCCCCCGCGATCATCAGCGGGTCGGAGGGCCAGAGCATGCTGTGCAGATCCAGCAGCACATCCGCCTCCTGCATCAGCGGCAGCAGGGCGCGGGCGCGGGCCAGCTCGGTGCTGTGGCGGCAGCCCTTCAGCAGGCGGTCGTCCCAGACGCGGTTCAGATCCTCATCCACGAAGCGGCTGAGCGTGGGATTGGCGGGGTCGAAGCGGGAGAAGGCGGCCAGATTGGCGAAGATCATGGTCAGCGTGCCGCGCAGCGGGCGCAGCCCCTCCCGCAGCCAGCGGGCCAGCAGCAGCGCGCCGGCGATCTCATTGCCGTGCATCAGCGAGACCAGCGCCACATGCGGGCCGGGCAGGGGGGAGCTGAAGCTCCAGACTCCCGGCATGCGGTTGCCCTCAAGCCAGGGGCGCAGGTCCGGGATCGGCACACGCACCGGAAAATGCGGCAGGTAGCCGGCCCCCGTCATCGCTGCCTCAGTCACCCGCAGCCGCCTGCACGGGGCTGCGGCGCGCAGCGTGCCAAGGCCATGGCTGGCATCTCACCTCCGCTCCTCCTCTGGATTCCGGGCGGCCCCGGCGGGTCAGTCTATACGGCGTGGCGGGCGCGGCAATCCGGGGCGGAATGGTTCAGCCACCGCTTCCACGCGCCTGCTGGCGGGCCTCGGCCACCAGTGCCTGCAGGGTGGCCAGGTCCACGGCGCCCGGCACCAGCCGGTCGCCGATGACCAGGGCCGGCGTGCCCTCGATGGAGAGCGCCTGCGCCAGGGCCATATTGCCTTCAAGCCGGCGCTGGATGGCGGGGTCGTCCATGTCCCGCCGCAGCCGCGCCCAGTCCAGCCCGGCGCGCTCGGCCTCGGTCTTCAGCGCGGCCTCGGTGGGCTCGCTCCGCAGGCGCATCAGCGCCTCCTGCAAGGGCAGGTATTTACCCTGGCGCTGCGCCGCCAGCAGGGCGCGGCTGGCGAGCACGCTGGCGGGGCCGAGGATCGGCAGGTCCTTCATGACCACGCGCAGATCAGGGTCCGACTTCACCAGCTGCTCCAGGGTGGGATGCAGGATCTTGCAGTAGCCGCAGCGGGCATCGAAGAATTCCACCAGCGTCACGTCGCCCTTCGGGTTCCCCTTCACGGGGTCCTCGGGGTTGCGCAGCAGCGCCCCGGCATGGGCGGCGATGGCCGCGCGCTGGGCCTCGGCGCGATCCTGCTGCTGTGCCTCCTGCATGGCGGCCAGGGCGTCGCGCAGGATGGAGGGGTCCTGCTTCAGCGCCTGCCGCAGCACCTCCACCACCTCCTGCCGCTGCGCGGGAGTCAGGGCCTCGCTGGCCAGGGCAGGGGTGGCGGCAATCAGGCTGAGGCCCATCAGGGCGGTGGCGAGGCGGGGCTTCGGCATGGCGGCGGACTCCGGGGGTCCGGCAATCTGCTGGCTCCGGCGGCGGCGCGCAAATCCAGCCCGCGTGAAGACAGGGCCTTACCAAGAGCCGGTTGCCGGGGGTGGCGAAGGAGTCTATGGCCCGGTGCGAGCACGCAAGGCGGAACCACCATCCGCCAGAGCCACGGCTTACCGGAGTGAAGTTCGACAGCATGACCAGCACCCGCGACCAAGCTCTTGCCCATCCCGCGCCGCGCCGCGCGCAGAGGCGTGCCCTGGCAGTGCTGGGGATGGCGGCGACCCTGGCGGGTTGCAGCACTGTATCCGGTGTCGTGGGCGGCGGCAGCACCCCGGCGGGGCAGCCCGGCTATGTCACGGGCTTCCTGGGCGGCGTCGTGGCCGACGAGCCGCGCGCGGCGCTGGTCGGGCGGGACGTCCTCTCGGCCGGCGGTACGGCGGTGGATGCGGCGGTGGCGGCGGGCTTCGCCCTCTCGGTCACGCTGCCCTCCCGCGCGGGCCTGGGCGGCGGCGGCGCCTGCCTGGTCTTCGACCGCGCGCGCAATGCCACGGAGGCCGTGATCTTCCCGGCCGGCAACCCCGGCACCTCCGGCGGCGACCGGCCGGCGGCCGTGCCGATGATGGCGCGCGGCCTTTTCGCCCTGCATACCCGCAAGCCGCGCCGGCCCTTCGAGGAGCTGGTGGCCCCGGCCGAGCAGCTGGCGCGCTTCGGCGCCCTGACCTCCCGCGCCCTGGCCACCGACCTGGCGGCCGTGTCCGGGCCGCTGCTGGCGGACCCGGCCGCCCGCGCCGTCTTCACCGGTCCCGGCGGCCAGCCCCTGGCCGAGGGCGACAACCTCCTCCAGCCCGACCTCAGCAGCACCCTGGCGGCGCTGCGCGTCTCGGGCGTGGGCGACCTCTACCAGGGCACGCAGGCGCGGCGGCTGGAGGAACTCTCCCCCCGCGTCGGTGGCCCGCTGACGGTGGAGGCGCTGCGCCCCGCCGTGGCGCAGGTGGTGCCGCCGCTGGAGATCACGCTGGTCAGCGACACGCTCTCCTTCCTGCCGCCGCCGGCCGATGGCGGGCTGGCCGCCGCCGTGGCGGCGCGCGGCATCGCCGCCGGCCAGGCCCCGGCCAGCGCCGAGGCGCAGGGCCTCGCCGCCGCCGGCACCTGGCGCCGGGGTGGCGGCGACCCCGCGACGCTGCTGGCCAACCCGCCCGCCGGCGGGGGCGGCTGGGGCGTGCTGCCGGCCTCCACCAGCCTGGTGGTGCTGGACCGGGAGGGGAATGCCGTCTCCTGCGCCTTCAGCATGAACAACCTCTTCGGCACCGGGCGCATCGTGCCGGGTATGGGCTTCTTCCTGGCCGCCGCCCCCGGCGTGGGCCGGGTGGAGCCGCCGCTGCTCTCGGCGGTGATGGCGCATAACCGCAGCCTCTCAGCCTTCCGCTATGCCGGCGCCTCCTCCGGCCAGACGGGCGCGCCGCTGGCCACCGCCCTGCCCGCGGTGCGGCAGCTGGTGAACCGCGTGCCGGCGGCCCAGGCCCTGGCCGAGGCGCCGGAGCCCGGGCGCGGCAATGCCATCGCCTGCGACCGCTACCTGCCCGGCGACCCGCGCCAGTGCGTGGCGGCCACCGACCCGCGCGGTGCCGGGCTGGCGATCGGCGGCCTGCAGTAAGATGGCCCTGAAGGTCGGCAGGGGGGCCGAGGCGCCGCCCTTCCTGGTGATGGACGTGATCTCCGCCGCCAATGCGCGGCAGGCGGCGCTGCCGCCCGGCGCGCCCGGCGTGCTGCGGATGGAGGTCGGCCAGCCCGGCACCGGCGCCCCGCGTGGCGCTGCCGAGGCCGCCATCCGCGCCCTCCAGGGCGGCGCGCCACTGGGCTATACGGAAGCCTTCGGGCTGCGTTCGCTGCGGGAGCACATCGCCGGCCATTACCGCGAGAAATACGGGGTGGCGGTGCCGCCCTCCCGCATCGCCGTCACAGTCGGGGCTTCCGGCGCCTTCCCGCTGGCCTTCCTGGCGGCCTTCGACGCGGGCGACCGCGTGGCCATGGCCGCGCCCTTCTACCCGCCTTACGCCAATATCCTGACGGCGCTGGGCATGGTGCCGCAACTGCTGCCCTGCGACGCCTCCACCCGCTTCCAGCCCACCATCGCCATGCTGGAGGCGCTGGACCCGCGCCCGGCCGGGCTGATCGTCGCCTCGCCCTGCAACCCCGCCGGCACCATGCTCTCGCGCGACGAGCTGGCCGCCATCGCGGAATGGTGCGAGGCCAATGGCGTGCGCCTCGTCTCGGACGAGATCTATCACGGCCTCTCCTACGGCATGGAGGAGAGCACCGCCGCCGGATGCAGTGATAGCGCCATCGTGGTGAACAGCTTCAGCAAGTATTTCTCGATGACCGGCTGGCGCATCGGCTGGATGGTGCTGCCGGAGGATCTGGTGCGCCCGGTGGAATGCCTGGCGCAGAACATGTTCATCTCCGCCCCGCATATCGCCCAGGTCGCCGCCGAGGCCGCCTTCGGCTGCGCCGAGGAGCTGGAAGCCAACAAGGCCGCCTATGCCCGCAACCGCGCCCTGCTGCTGCGCGGCCTGCCGGAGGCGGGCTTCGACCGGCTGGCCGAGGCCGATGGCGCCTTCTACCTCTGGGCCGACATTGGCCACCTGACCAATGACAGCCTGGATTTCGCCGCCCGCATGCTGGCCGAGGCCGGCATCGCCGCCACCCCCGGCATCGACTTCGACCCCGCGCGGGGCGGGCGCTTCCTGCGCTTCTCCTATTGCGGGCCGGAGGCGGCCGTGGCCGAGGCGCCGGAGCGGCTGCGGCGCTGGATGAAGCGCTGAGCGCGAGCCGGCCAGCGGCCTGAACGCCCGCGGCTACTGCTGCGGGAAGAAGAACTGCTGCAGGCGCAGGAAGACATCCCGCAGGTCGAAGCCCTGCTCGCTTTCCTGCGTGGCGGCGCCCGGCGGCACCCGGGCGCGGAAGGCGGCCAGGGCCTCCGCCGTCCGGTCCAGCCGCAGGGCCTTGGGCTCCGCATCCGTGCCGCCGGCGCCGAGGCCGGTCAGCCGCACCAGCGCGCGCGAGGCCTGGCTCAGCTCCTGGGCCGCGCGGGGCAGGTCCTCCCGCCGTGGCGCGCAGATGACGGAGCGGCCCTCCAGCCGGCAGGGCATTTCCATCATCGGGTTCGGCGGGAAGCGCACCTGCGCCGTCCCGGTGAAGGCCAGCAGCCCGCGCCCGGCCGTCTCCAGCCCCAGGTCACGGGCCGTCACCGCCGGCACCAGCATCCCGTCACGCATCACCACTTCCAGTGCCATGGCGGACTGGCCGGCGGTGGCAGCCTCGACAGGCGTCTCATGCGTCATGCGGCAGCGCTGGCGGTCGGTCATGCTGTCGGTGGCGCAGGTCAGCAGCCAGGGGCCATAGGTATCGACCGCCTGGGCCGCGGCGGGTGGAGGGGCCAGCCCCAGGGGAGCCGCCAACAGCAGCGCCGAGGCGAGGGGACGTGGGAAAAGCCGGATGGTGGCGGTGGCGAGACGGCGCATGCCAGCCAAGATAGGTATCATCAGAGGAGGATACCATGCACAGCATCACGCTGGCTGACGGCACCCCCATTCCCACCCTGGGCCAGGGCACCTGGCGCCTGGGCGAGCGCGGCGCCGACCGTGGCGCGGAGGCCGCCGTGCTGCGGCTTGGCCTCGACCTCGGGCTGACCCTGATCGACACGGCCGAGATGTATGGCGATGGTGGGGCGGAGGAGGTGGTGGGCGAGGCCATCGCCGGCCGGCGGGAGGAGGTCTTCCTGGTCAGCAAGGCCTATCCGCAGAATGCCTCGCGCACCCAGTTGCCGCTGGCCTGCGAGCGCAGCCTGCGGCGGATGGGGACGGATGTGATCGACCTCTACCTGCTGCACTGGCGCGGTGCCGTGCCCCTGGCCGAGACGGCCGAGGCGATGGAGCGGCTGAAGGAGCAGGGCAAGATCCGCCACTGGGGCGTCTCCAACCTCGATGTCGCCGACCTGGAGGAGCTGGGTCCGCATCTGAAGAACTGCGCGGCGAACCAGGTGCTCTACAACCTGGAGGCCCGCGGCGTGGAATTCGACCTGCTGCCCTTCTGCCAGAACGAGTTGATGCCGGTGATGGCTTATTCCCCCCTGGGCCAGGGCGGCGCGCTGCTGCGCCATCCCGTGATACGCCGGGTGGCGGAGCGACAGGGGGCGACCCCGGCGCAGGTGGCGCTGGCCTGGACGCTGCGGAACCCCGGCGTCATCAGCATTCCCAAGGCTTCGAACGAGGCGCATCTGCGGGAGAACCTGGGCGCCCGGCTGATGGTGCTGACGCCGGAGGACCTGCTGGAACTCGATTCCGCTTTTCCGCCGCCGCGCCATAAGCGGTCGCTGGAGATGATTTGAGCGCCCCCGTCCGGAGAAAAAAACCAGGAATCCCGTGGGGCTGGCGCCTGCCACTCAACGAATCCTTCAGATATTGTGCGCCCGAATCGACCTGGGGTTGGGGCGTGGGGCGCGGATGAGAGGGCGGTGGGGCTTCTTCCTGCATGGGATGGGCGGGGCGGCCATGGCGATGGGCCTGGGCGCCTGCGCCCGCATGCCTGGGCCGGAGGCCGGAGGCACCCCGGTGGCGCAGGTCGCCGCCACGGGCTTCGCGGCCGTGCAGGCCGGCGGCACGGCCCGTGGCGCCGCTGTCGCCTTCGACGAATGCCATGTGATGACCTGTGCCCATGTTCTGCCCGGAGATGATGCGGTGGTGCTGCGGCGCGGGCCGGATGGCGCGGAGGTCCGGCCCCTGCTGCTGCGCCGCAGCCGGCGGATGGATCTGGCGGTGATGCGCGTGCCCGCCGGCTTCCTGCTGCCGCCGCCACAGGCCACCGACGCGCCCCTTGAAGGGGAGGAAGTCTGGGCCGCCGGGGCACCGGCGTTGGGCAGCCCGGTGGCACGTGGCGTGGTGGAGGCGCCGGATGCCGTCATGCCCGGCTTCGGCCGGGGCTTCACTGCCCGGATGCCGGCGCTGATGGGTTATTCCGGCGGGCCGGTGGTGGATGCCGGTGGCGCGCTGATGGGCCTGACTTCTGCCCTGCCGGGGGGGCAGGGTGCCGGCATCCTGGCTTTCCTCGCCGGTGCCGACCTCGACGGGCTGGTGCGCGCGGAGCGTGCGGTCTTCGTCCTGTCCATCCGGCGTGCCGCAGACGAGGCCCGGCGGCTGCTGGTCTAGGCGGCCATGTCCCTTTTCCCGGTTTTACAGCCTCCTCCAGCGGTTACATTCCCGTGCACGAAGCCGCGCGCGCGCCCGATTCCGCTGGACGTAAAGGCGTGGCACCCTTCAACCTATTCGTCTCATTAAGAAGACCGGCGAAATAACCGGGTTTGAGCTGGGAAGCTGAAGGGAGAGCATGATGGTCATCGGGAACATCCTGCACAGCAAGGGCAGCGAGGTGATCGCCGTCGGGCCCCGGGACAGTGCCATCGATATCGCCCGCACCCTCTCGCGGCACCGTATCGGCGCGGTACTGGTGCGGGACGAGGCGGGCGAGATCATGGGCATCGTCAGCGAGCGCGACATCGTCCGCTGCATGGCCGCCTCCGCCGAGACTGTGGCGCAGCAGTCGGCCACCGACCTCATGACCAAGGTGCTGCATACCGTCACGCCCCGCACCCTGATCGTCGAGGCGCTGGCCATGATGACCGACCGCCGCGTCCGCCACCTGCCCGTGCTGGACGGGGAGAAGCGCCTGGTCGGCATGGTCTCGATCGGCGACCTGGTGAAGGCGCGCATCGCGGAAGCCGAGCTGGAGGCCACCGAATTGCGGAACTACGTCTCCACCGCCGGCTGAGCCGTCCCTGTCCGCGCCAGGATGTCAGGCCTTCAGGCGGCGGGCGGGCGAGGGGATGGTGGATGGATATTGCGCGGGGATATGCCGTCACCTGGGCCGTTATGATGGTCTCAGGAAGCTGCCTCGCTCATGCCCGCGAGAGGTGTGACGTTGCGAGCCTGCCCTGAGGATCATGGCCATGCTGCCCTCCGCCACTGCATGCGGAAGGCATGGGAAGCAGGGCTGGCCGGAGAGGACCGCGCCCGGGACATGGCCGAAAGCGAGCGGCCAGTGGCGCGGCGCGCTGGTCCCAACGGAATGATAACGCATCCTGCATCCTCGGTGGTGCCGGGCGAGTTGGAGCAGCGGGCCGTATCGCGGGCGGCGCTTGCCGCAAGCCTTGCGCGACGGCTGATCCACGTGATCCCATCGAGCCCGGTTGCCCGAGACATCTCCTGAAAGGATGCCGATGAAACCGCCCAGTATCCCCCTGCACGAACCCGCGTGGCTTCGGGAGTTCAAGGCTTTCATCATGCGCGGCAGTGTTGTCGACCTGGCGGTCGGCATCATCATCGGCGCGGCCTTCACCGGCATCGTCAACTCGCTGGTGGAGGATCTCATCAACCCGGTCATCGGCCTGCTGATCGGTGGGGTCGATTTCTCCAACATATTCGTCGTGCTGAGCGGAGAGCGCGGGCCCTCGCTGGAGGCGACGCGGGAATCCGGCGCGGCAGTGCTGGCCATCGGCGCCTTCATCAATGCCGTCATCAAGTTCCTGATCGTGGCCCTGGCGATCTTCTGGCTGCTGCGGGCCCTGACCAGGCTGCGCCTGCGCCAGGAGGAAGCGAAGGAGGCGGCAGGCCCCACGGCGGAGGAGAAGCTGCTGATGGAGATCCGCGACGAGATGCGCGCCATGCGCCAGGCCGGTGCCACGCCTCCGGTGGCGCGCGGAACCCCGGGGGTTCCCGGCACCGGAGGCACCGGCGCCTGATGTCAGGGCTGGCGCAACGCGCCGGCCCTGCTAGGAATACCCATGCGCTTCAACCACCCACCCTCGGCCGATGACCTGCTGGAGATGGCGGAAATTGCCTTCGCCGCCATCCCGGAGGTGCTGCGGGAGGCGGTGCGAGGCACGGCCCTCCTGGTGGAGGAAGTGCCCGATGAGGAAACCCTCGCGGCCCTGGAACTCGAGCACCCCTGGGAGCTGACCGGCCTCTACCGCGGCACGCCGCTGACGCAGAGGTCCAGCCTGGACGTGCCTGCCGTGCCGGATACGATCCTGCTCTACCGCGAGCCCATCCTGGTCGAATGGATCGAGACGGGGGAGGATCTCTTCCGTCTGGTCCGCAATGTGCTGATCCATGAGATCGGCCATCACTTCGGCTTCTCCGACGAGGAGATCGCCCGGCTGGAAGGCGAGGGATGAGCCGGCTGGCGCGGCGGCGCGCCTTCAGCCCGCCAGCGCCGCCCTGACGGCATCCCGCAGGGCGGGCAGCACCGTATCCTCGAACCAGGGCCGCTGCGCCGCCCAGGCGCGGGTGCGCCAGGAGGGATGCGGCAGAGGGAAACAGCCCCGCGCCAGTGGTCCGGCGAAATCCTGCACCGTCTGCCCGAGCGCGGCGGCGGCCTGACGCCCCAGCACCGTGCGGATGGCGTAGGTGCCGACCAGCAGGGTGAGGCGGATCTGCCGCATCGGCCCGATCAGCCGGGGGTGCCAGAGCGGCGCGCATTCCGGCCGGGGCGGCGCATCGCCCCCGCGCGGCATGCGGCCGGGATAGCAGAGCCCGGCGGGCACGATGGCGATGCGGCCGGCATCGTAGAAATCCTCCCGCTCCATCCCCAGCCAGGACCGCAGCCGGTCGCCGGAGGGGTCGTTCCAGGGGATGCCAGTGGCATGCACCCGGGTGCCCGGTGCCTGGCCGATAATCAGCAGGCGGGCGGTGGGGCTGACGCGGAAGACAGGGCGGGGGCCAAGCGGCAGGGCCGGGCCGCAGCGCGTGCAGGCGCGGGCGGCGGCGGCTGCTTCCTCCAGGGTCTCGGGGGGCATGCCGCGCAGATGGCCCGCCTTGCCCCCTGGCTCAAGCCTGGCCTCAGCCGCCGTGCCCGTGGCTGTGTCCATGCTCCCGCCCGCCGCCGCCGCGCGAGCCGGCGGCTTCCACCGCCAGTTCCACCGGCACCTCTCCGGCCTTCTCGAAGACCAGGGTCAGCGGCACGCGGCTGTCCTTCACCAGAGGCTGCTTCAGGCCGATCAGCATGATGTGCAGCCCGCCTGGCTGCAGCGTCACGCTGGCGCCGGGGGGAAGGTCGATGCCCGGCACGGGGCGCATCCGCATCACGCCGCCCTCCATGCTGTGGGTATGGATCTCGACGGTGCGGGCGATCACGGCACGGGCGCCGACCAGCCGGTCCGCGGTGCCGCCCTTGTTGGTCAGGGTCATGTAGCCGGCGCCGGTGATGCCGGCGGGGGCGGCGCGGCTCCAGGGATGGGCGATCTCGATCTCGCCCGCCTTGTAGCTATGGGCCAGGGCAGGGATGGGCAGGGCGAGGCAGCCCGCGCCCAGGGCGGCGAGCAGGAAACGGCGGTGATGCACGGGAAAGGCTCCGCTGATGCGGGTTGCGTGGGACGTGACAGCAGATTGGAAGGCTCTCACGCCCGCGGTGGGGCCCGCGCGGCATAGGCTTCGCCGGCCATCCGGTATGGTGGTGCGGCGCGAAGGGGCAGGGGGGCGGAGCCTTCCGCCAGTTGCCAGCCCGGCGCGCCGGGCGTGGCGGAATGCGGGGCCGGGCCCTGCGGCGGCAGGTGGCAGATGGCGCAGCAATCGCCATGCTGCGAGGCGGGGCCGCCATCCTCCTGCCCATGGGCGGTCGTCAGCCCCCCGGCGGTGCAGATCGGGATCCCCCCGCTGCGCGCCAACTGGGCCAGCCCGTAGGCCGGCGCCGCCACGGCCTGCCAGAGCAGCAGCAGCGTGACCAGCAGCCGCGGCAATGGCGTCGGGCGAGGGTTCATGCGGGAACCGGACTAATGCTCCGCAGCCCTGGCGGCAAGGCTCGCTCCCTCCAGCGCGTAATCCACCTCCGCCACGTAATGCGCCTGTTCCTTCCCGAGGCGGGAGGAATAGAGGCTGAAGTGGTTCACCGGCTGGGGCGGGGCGCGGAAGAGGTTATGCGCCTGCACGAAGGCGATCAGCTTGTCCGGCGCCGCCTTCTCGGTCCGTGCCAGCGTGACATGCGGGGCGAATTTCTTGCGCTCCGGCGGCAGCCCGGCACGCTGCAATGCCGTCTCCACCTTCGATTGCAGGTGGGAAAGGCGCTCGCACCGCTCCACCCCCGCGTAGAGGGAATGGATGCGTCCGGCCTTCTCGAAGACATTCACGCCGCGCAGCTTCAGCTCGAAGGGCTTGGCGCGGATGGTGGCCAGGGCTTCGTCCAGCTCATCGGCCAGCACATTCTCCACCTCGCCGATGAAGCGCAAGGTCAGGTGGTAGTTCTCGGGCGGTACCCAGCGGGCGCCGGGAATGCCGCCGGCCAGGCCGGCCAACTCATCCCGCGTGCCGTCGTCGATGGGCAGGGCCACGAACAGGCGCACCATGGGTCAGCCCTCTCCTTGCCTGGCCTTGCGGACCCGGGCGAGCAAGTCCTGCACCGGAGGCATCATGCGGCGGATCATCTCCTCCACGCCCTGCGGATTGGGATGGATGCGGTCCGGCTGGTTCAGTGCCGGCTCCCCCGCCACCCCCTCCAGCAGGAAGGGATAGAAGATCACTTCGGGATGCGCCCTGGCCAGGTTCTGGAAGGTGGTGCTGAACTCGCGCCCGTAATCGGCGCCCAGGTTGGGCGGCGCCAGCATGCCGGCCAGCAGCACGGGCAGGCGCCTCGCCTTCAGCCGGGCCAGGATATCCTCCAGATTGGCTTGCGAATCCCTGGGCGGCAGGCCGCGCAGCCCGTCATTGCCGCCCAGCGCCACGATCACCGCGTCCGGCCGGTCGGCCAGCGCCCAGTCCAGCCGGGACTTGCCGCCCGCCGTGGTATCGCCGGAGACGCCGGCATTGATCACGCGCACCGCCTCGCCGGCGGCCTTCAGCGCGGCCTCCAGCTTCACCGGCCAGGCCTCGGCCTCCGGCAGGCCATAGCCGGCGGTGATCGAATCGCCCAGGATCATCAGCTTCAGCGGGGCAGGCGCCTGGGCCTTGGCCATGCGGATACCGCCGGCGAGAAACAGTCCGATACCGAGCGTGGCCTTTCCCAACGCGGCCCTCCGGCCCAACTTGTGGTTCATGCCCGATGCCACGAACCCCATGCGAACCTCCCCTGGCCTGCCACCCCGTGACCCCGCACCACTGATCCGGGCGAGGGGCCTCTCGCTCAAGGTGGTCGCCGCAGGGGGGGAGGTCAACATCCTCAGGGGCATCGACCTGGATGTGGCGAGAGGGGAGGCGGTCGGCATCGTCGGCCCCTCGGGCTCCGGCAAGACATCGCTCCTCATGCTGCTGGCGGGGCTGGAACGGCCGACGGGCGGCAGCCTCTCCGTCGCCGGGCACGACCTGCCGAAGCTGGACGAGGACGCCCTGGCGCGCTTCCGGCGCGACCATCTCGGCATCGTCTTCCAGGCCTTCCACCTCATCCCCACCATGACGGCGCTGGAGAATGTAGCCGTCCCCCTGGAATTCGCCGGCCGCCGCGATGCCTTCGAGCGCGCGGGCAAGGCCCTGGCGCGGGTCGGGCTGGGCCACCGGCTCGACCATTATCCTGGCCAGCTTTCGGGCGGCGAGCAGCAGCGCGTGGCCCTGGCCCGCGCCGTGGTGGCCGAGCCCAGCCTGCTGCTGGCCGACGAGCCGACCGGCAACCTCGACCGCGCCACCGGGCTGATGGTGATGGACCTGCTCTTCGAGATCCGCGCCCAGCTCGGCACCACCCTGCTGCTGATCACCCATGACCCGGCCCTGGCCGGCCGCTGCGGGCGGCAGCTGAGCATGGGCGATGGCGTGATCGCCGCCGACAGCCAGGCCGCGGCGGCGGCATGAGCGGCCATCTGGCGCTTGGCCTGCGCTTCGCGCGGCGGGAGCTGCGCGGCGGCATCAAAGGCCTGCGGATCGTCCTGGCCTGCCTGGCGCTGGGGGTGGCCGCCATCACCGCCGTCGGCGTGCTGCGCGCGGCGACCGAGGCCGGGCTGGCCGAGGACGGCGCCCGCATCCTGGGCGGCGACCTCGCCATCCGCGTCTCCCACCGCCCCATGCCGCAGGAGGCGCGGGACTGGATCACCGGCCATGGCGGGCGGCTGTCCGAGATCATCGAGATGCGCGGCATGGCCATCGCCCCCGGCGGCGACCGCACGCTGGTGGAACTGAAGGCGGCCGACAACGCCTACCCCCTCTATGGCCGGCTGGAACTGGACCCGCCCGATGCCCGCCTGACGCCTTCCGCGCCCGGCGCCGAATACGGCGTGGCGCTGGAGCCGCTGGTGGCCGAGCGTCTGGGCCTGAAGATCGGCGACCGGCTGCGGCTGGGCGAGGCGGGCTTCACCCTGGCCGCGCTGATCCGGACGGAGCCGGACAAGGTGGCCAGCCCCGCGCTGCTGGGGCCGCGGGCGCTGATCCCGATGGCGGCGCTGGAATCCACGCGCCTCGTCCAGCCCGGCAGCCTGGTGCAATACGAATACCGCGTGGCGCTGCCGCCGGGCATCTCGCCCCAGACCTTCGCGCGGGACCTGCAGGCGGCACATGACGATGGCGGCTGGCGGGTGCGCGATGCCAGCCAGGCGGCACCGGGGGTCAACCGCGTGCTGGACCGCGTCGCCTCCTTCCTGACCCTGGCGGGGCTGACGGCGCTGCTGGTGGGCGGCATCGGCGTGGCGACGGGGGTGCGGAGCTGGCTGGACCAGCGCGCCCGCACCATCGCCACCCTGCGCTGCCTGGGCGCGCCGCCCGGCACCGTCTTCGCCACCTACATGATCCAGGTGCTCGGCCTCTCCGTGCTGGGCATCCTGCTGGGGCTGGTGGCGGGGCAGGGGCTGGCGCTGCTGGCGGCGCAGCTTCTGGCCAGCGCCATGCCGGTGCCGCCGCGCATCGGCTTCTTCCCCTGGACGCTGGCGCAGGCGGCACTCTACGGCATCCTCACTGCGCTCTCCTTCTCCCTCTGGCCTCTGGGTCGTGCACGGGAGATTCCGGGCGCCGCGCTGTTCCGCGACACGCTGGCCCCCCGCGCGGCGCGGCCGCGCCTGTCCCTGCTGCTGATGAACGCGGCGGCGGTGCTGGCGCTGGTGGCGCTGGTGGTGGGCACGGCGGCGCAGCCGATCTTCGCGCTGGCCTTCTGCGCCGCCGCCGGGGCCACGCTGCTGGTCTTCCGCCTCGGCGCCGCCGCGCTGATGGCCCTGGCCCGGCGCCTGCGGGCCGGGCAGAGGCCGGCGCTGCGGCTGGGCCTGGCCAATCTGCACCGTCCGGGCGCGCCCACCGCCCTGCTGCTGGTGGCGCTGGGCATCGGCCTGACCACCCTTTCGGCCCTGGCGCTGATCGAGGGTAATCTGCGCCAGCAGATCAGCTCCCAGATCCCCGCCGCCGCGCCGAATTTCTACTTCATCGACATCCAGTCCGATCAGGTGCCGCAATTCGACCGCCTGACCGCCGGCCTGCCGGGGGTGCGGGAGGTGAAGCGCGTGCCCTCGCTCCGGGCGCGCATCGTCTCGGTCAAGGGCGTGCCGGCGGAGGAGGTGCAGACCACCAACGACACGCGCTGGGCGCTGCGCGGCGACCGCGGCCTGACCTATGCCGCCACGCCGCCTGACGGCACGCGCGTCGTCGCCGGCCAGTGGTGGGCGCCGGATTACGACGGGCCGCCCCTGCTCTCGCTGGATGCGGCGCTGGCCGAGGGCTGGAATGTCGGGCTGGGCGACGAGATCGTGGTGAATGTGCTGGGCCGCGACGTGCCGCTGAAGATCGCCAGCCTCCGGCAGATCGAGTGGCAGGGCCTCGGGCTGAACTTCGTCCTGATCGCCTCGCCCGGGCTGCTGGAGCGGGCGCCGCATACGCATATCGCCACCCTCTATGGCGATGCCGCGCAGGACGCCGCCGTGCTGCGCGCGGTGACGGACACCTTCCCCAATGTCTCCGGCATTCGCGTGCGGGATGCGCTGGAGACGGTGGGCGCGCTGATGGAGCGGCTGGGCACCGCCATCTCTGCCGTGGCGGGGGTGACGCTGCTGGCGGGCGGGCTGGTGCTGGCCGGGGCCATGGCCGCCGGGCAGCGGCGCCGCGTCCGGGATGCCGTGGTGCTGAAGGTGATCGGCGCTACCCGGGCCCAGGTGCGCCGGGCCTGGATGGTGGAATTCGGGCTGCTGGGCCTGACCGCCGGCCTGCTGGCCGCCGGTATCGGCACCGCAGCGAGTTGGGGCGTGGCGCGTTACGTCATGCGGACGGACTGGATTTTCCTGCCCGGCACCCTGGCCGTGACGGTGCTGGGCTGCACCGTGCTGACGCTTCTACTGGGCTATGCCGGCACGGCTCTGGCGCTGCGGGCGCGCCCCGCGCCGCTGCTACGCAATGAATGAGGCGGTGGTGCCGGCGCCCGGAGGCCCGCTGGCACCATCCTTCGCAGGTTGTGCCTTGCGCCCGCCGCGTTGCTACGATCTTCTGACGGAAGCGGATGGCTGAAAGGCTCTGGCCCTCTCCTCCCGCCGCCGCACGAGATGAGCGGGGATTAAGGCACTGTCACGCCTGGCAATTCGGGTACGGCAGGGTGTAACGAAGCGCAAACCGTGCCGAATCCAATTGAACAACATTACCGTTAGTCCATATTAGTGCTCATACGTGGGATCATCCCGCGATCGGAGGAGTTTTCGCCGCCATGGCCTTTGGTCAAGACTATCGCACCACGGGCGCGCCTGGCTGGGGCCGCGCCGCGACCACCGATGCCGCCGCCCTGGATGCCGGGCTGCGGGCCTATATGCTGCGCGTCTACAACTGGATGGCTTCCGGCCTGCTGCTGACCGCGATCGTTGCCTATGTGATCGCGAGCACCGGCGCTGCCGACCTGTTCTACACCCGCGTGATGACGCCGCGTGGCGCCGCCACCCAGCCCACCATCCTGGGCTTCGCCGCGATGTTCGCGCCCCTGGCCTTCGTGCTGGCCCTCTCCTTCGGCGTGAACCGAATGAGCAAGGGCACGGTTCAGGCGCTGTTCTGGGTCTTCTGCGCCACGATGGGCGCCAGCATGGCGAATATCTTCGCCGTCTATGTCGGCACCTCCATCGCCTCCACCTTCGTGATCACCGCCGGCATGTTCGCCGGTGTCAGCCTCTACGGCTACACCACGAAGGCCGACCTGACGCGCATGGGCAGCTTCATGATGATGGGCCTGATCGGCATCATCATCGCCGGCATCGTCAATATGTTCATCGGCTCCAGCGCGCTGCAGTTCGCCATCAGCGTCATCGGCGTGGTCGTCTTCGTCGGCCTGACCGCCTATGACACGCAGCGGATCAAGGCGGACTACATCGAGTACGCCTATGCCGAGGGCACGGATCTGGCCGCCAAGCGCAGCGTCTTCGACGCGCTGGGCCTGTATCTGAACTTCATCAACCTGTTCCAGCTGCTGCTGCAGTTCATGGGGGTCCGCCAGCAGGACTGACCCGGCCAGGCTTGACGGCACCGGGCCCCGGGGAGCGATCCCCGGGGCTTTTTCTATGGGCGCGCCGGAGGGGAGATGGCATGAAAAAGGCCCGGCACCTCGCGGTGGCCGGGCCTTTCGCCGGGGGGGCGTTCAGCCCTGCTTCAGGTAGTCCAGCAGCTTGTTCATGGCCGCCGTCTTGTCGGTGCGGTCCAGAGCCGCCACCTCGGCCGCCAGCCGGTCCATCGCCAGCTCATAGATCTGCCGCTCGCTGAAGGACTGGTCGGGCTGGCCGGCATTGCGGTGCAGGTCGCGCACCACCTCGGCGATCTGCACGGGGTCGCCGCTGTTGATCTTCTGCTCGTATTCCTGGGCACGGCGGGACCACATGGTGCGCTTGATGCGCGCCCGGCCCTTCAGCGTGTCCAGCGCCTCGCCCATCATGTCCTTGTTGGCGAGCATCCGCAGGCCGGCGGAGGCCGCCTTGCCCAGCGGCACCCGCAGGGTCATGCGGTTCTCCTCGAAGGTGACGACGATCACCTTGAGCTCCAGCCCGGCGGCCTGCATCGTCTCGATGCCCTGTACCTGGCCGACGCCATGGGTGGGATAGACGACATAGTCGCCCGCCTTGAAATCGCTGCCCTTGTTGCCGAGCGGCTTCGGTGGCGGCATGGGGCGGGAGGGGCCAGGGGCCACCGTGCCTTCGCCGGGCGCCTGGTTTTCCACCATGCCGGGGCTGCGCGGCTCAGCGGTTTCGGATTGGGCGGGGGATTTCGCGCCGGCGGGGGGCTTCATCCGTTTTCTATTCTCCTGCGAGGCGCCTGGGACGAAAGCGGGGCCTCAAGGGCGAGATGACGCCGCCCCGTGTCACATGGCAAAAGCGCGCGGCGCCCTGTCCCGACGCCCGCACGCCCCAATCAGAACATGATGATAGCATAAGTTTCATGCCGCGTCATCCGCGGCCGCGCGGCGCCCCTCAGGGCGTACCGGGCTTGGGGTCGAAGAGGTCCTTCTTGCCCGGCTTGCCGTTCCATTCCTCGGCATCGGCCGGGGCCTCGCCCTTGCGGGTGATGTTCGGCCAGGTCTGGGCATATTCGCGGTTCAGCTCGGCCCAGTCGGTCGCGCGGTCGTCGCTGTCGGGCAGGATGGCCTCGGCCGGGCATTCCGGCTCGCACACGCCGCAGTCGATGCACTCGTCCGGGTGAATGACCAGCATGTTCTCGCCGACATAGAAGCAGTCGACGGGACAGACTTCCACGCAGTCCATGTATTTGCAGCGGATGCAGTTCTCGGTGACGACGTAAGCCACGGCCCATAGTTCCTTTCGCGCGCGCGAGACATGGACCGATGCGCCGCCCGATGCAAGCTGCCCATGGGCAGGCCTGCCTCAATCCACCGGCAGGGAGGCCAGTTCCCCCACCGTGATGGGCTTGAAGGGCGCGCGGGGCCGCAGCGCCCCGGCCTCGGCGACGGGGACGCCCCGTGTCTCGGCGATCAGTGCAGAGAGGATGGTGCCGCAGACCCGTCCCTGGCAAGGGCCCATGCCCGTGCGGAGATAGGCCTTGGCCTGGTTCGGCCCGGTGGCGCCCAGCCGGGCGGCGGCGCGCACCTCCCCGGCCGTGATCTCCTCGCAGCGGCAGACGATGGTGGCATCCTCCGGCGGGGCCAGCAGGCCAGGGGCGGGGGCATAGAGCCGGTCCAGGAAAGGCCGCAGCGCCAGGGCAGCCGCCAGCCGGGCGCGATGCGGCACCGCGCGGCTGTCCCGCGCATGCTCCGCCAGCCGGCCTAGCCGGTGGGCGGCATCCAGCGCCGCCAGCGCGCCGCCGGCCATGGCCGCCTGCCAGCCGCCGATGCCCGCGCCATCCCCCGCCACGGCCAGCAGCGGGTGCGGCGTGGCGCCCCAGGCATCCGCTTCCGGCCGCCAGCAGAGCTGCGCCTCGTCCCAGTGATGCGGCAGGCCCAGGGCACGGGAGATATGGGTGGAGGGGATCACCCCCTCATGCAGCAGCAGCGTGCCGGCCTCCGTGCTGCCGCCGTCCCAGGTGACGCGGCGCAGGATGCCGTCGCCTTCCGCCCGCAGCCCCGTCACATGGCGGATGACGCGCATGCCGGCGGCCCGGGCCGCCAGCATCAGCCCCGCGCCCTTGGCCAGCATGGCCCGGCCGCGCCAGAGCCCGCCCGCCCGCAGTGCCGGCCCCAGCGCGCCACGCGGCGTCGTCTCTAGCAGCAGGGCCGGCGGCGCGCCGGCCCGCGCCAGTTGCCCGGCCAGCAGCCAGAGCAGCGGCCCCTGGCCCGCCAGCACCGTGCGCCCGTGCGGCACGGCGCCCGCCTGCTTCAGCAGGATCTGCGCCGCGCCCGCCGTCATGACATTGGGCAGGGTCCAGCCGGGGATGGGCACCGGGCGTTCCTGCGCGCCGGTCGCCAGCAGCACGCGGCTGGCGGCCAGGGTGCCGGTGCCGTCATCCCCGCGCAGGGAGAGCAGCCCGGCCTCGGTATCCAGGTGCCAGAGGGTGGTGGCGGGACGGTAGTCGATGCCCGGCGTGGCGCGGAAGCGGCGGGCCAGGGCGGCCCCCTCGGCGGCATATTCCCCGGCCAGGGCGGGGTCGCGCCCGGCCTGTTCCACGCCACGGAAGATCTGCCCGCCCGGCGCGGGCTGCTCGTCGATGACGGTGACGGAAAGGCCCAGCGCGGCAGCCTCGATCGCCGCGCTCATGCCCGCCGGGCCAGCGCCGATGATGGCGAGGTCGGTCATGCCGGCACCGCCCGCGCGCCCTGCTGCGGGGCGATCCGCATGCCCGGCCGCACCGGCACCATGCAAGCCTGCCGGTTGGGCTGGCCATCGATCTCGGCCAGGCAGTCGAAGCAGATGCCCATCATGCAATAGGGCAGGCGGGGCGCACCGGTGACGGGCGTGTGGCGGATGGCGGGCAGCCCGGCCAGCAGCACGGCGGCGGCGGCGCTGCTGCCTTCCGGTACCAGCAGCGGATGGCCGTCGACGAAGACCTGCACGGTGGCGGGGCGGGCCTCAGGCCGCTGCGTGAACATGGAACCGCCTCGCACTGAACAGGGACAATTCGGGGGAGAGGGCGCCGGCGGCGATCATCGGCGCCAGTCGGTTGGCATGGGCGCCGGCCAGCGTCACGCCGGAATGGCAATTGGCGGTGAAGGCGCCGGGGAAACGCTCGGATTCGTCGTAGATCGGCAGCCCGTCGGGCGCCATCACCCGCAGCGCCGACCAGGCGCGGACGATGTTGAGATCGGCGATCCAGGGGAAGCAGAGCACGGCACGCCGCGCCATGGCCCGCATGATCTCGGGCGACTGGGTCAGGCTGTCGTAGCCCGCGTCCTCCTTGCTGTCGCCGATCATCAGGCTGCCCTCGGCGGTCTGGCGCAGGCTGACGGTGGGCATGGGCAGGATGGTGCGGGCGCGCTCCGTCACCAGGATCTGTCCGCGCTCCGGCTTCACGGGGGCGGAGAGGCCGAAGCGCGGGGCCAGCGCTGCATTGCCCAGGCCCGCCGCCAGCACCAGGCGGGGCGCGGTGAATCGCTGCCCGGCGGCGGCGATGCTGAAGTCGCGCGGCGCGGCGGTGCCTTCCTCCACCCCGGCATTGGGCAGGTAGTGCCCGCCGAGGCCGGTGAAGCCAGCATGCAGCGCCCGCAGCAGGTGCAGCGGGCTGGCATGGCCGTCATAGGGTGTCCAGCTGACACCGCTGACCTCCGGCCCCAGGCCGGGCAGCATGTCCCGCGCCTCGGCGGCCGGGATCATGCGGTAGTCGAAGCCGAAATTCCCGGCTTCCGCCTGCATCCGCGCCATGGTCTCGGCGCGCCGGTCGAATTCCTCCTCGCCGATGCAGATGCTCACGCCGCCGGGCTGGTGGCGGCGGGTATCGATTCCGGTGCGCTCCTGCAGGTCCCGCGCCAGTTCCGGCCATTCCTGCGCCGAGCCGCGCGTCCAACGCTGGTAATGTGGCGCGCCCAACCCCTTGGACTGCACCCAGATCAGGCCGAAATTGCCGCGGCTGGCCCGGTGCGCGACATCGCCCTCATCCAGCAGCAGCACGGCCAGGCCCTGGCGCTGCAGGCCATAGCCGATGGCAGAACCCACCAGCCCGCCGCCGATGACGATGGCATCGAAGGCTGTGCGGCTCATGACGGCTGGCGTGGGCTGGGCATGGATGCTTCGATAGAACGGCGGGGTGGGGCTTGCAATCCGGCTGCCGCCGCGCTGCCATCCGGCTTTCTCGCGGAGGTTTTTCCAGCATGCGTATCACCATCCTCGGCGCCGGCGTCATCGGCGTGGCCAGCGCCTATTGGCTTCATGCCGAAGGCCATGAGGTCGAGGTGATCGAGCGTCGTGAAGGCGCGGGGCTGGAGACCAGCTGGGGCAATGGCGCCATCATCCATGTCAGCTCCGTCCAGCCCTGGGCGGCGCCGGGCGTGCCGATGAAGGTGCTGAAGTGGCTGGGGCAGGAGGACGCGCCGATGCTGCTGCGCCCTTCCGCCGTGCCGCGCGTCTGGCGCTGGGGCCTGGGCTTCCTGCGCGCGGCGCGGCCGGCGCAGTACAAGGCCGGCAGCCTGGCCAATCTGAAGCTGGCGATGGAAAGCACCGCCGCCATGGCCGAGATCCGCGAGGCCACGGGCGTGCAATACGACTATGCCGGCAACTGCGTCATCAAGACCTTCTCCGACCAGGGCAGCCTCGATGTGGCCGCCGCCGAGCACCTGGCGCTGGCGCCGTATGGCTTGCAGACGGAGGTGCTGAGCCAGGCGGAATGCGTGGCGCGGGAGCCCGCGCTGGCGCCGGTGGCCGACAAGATCGCCGGTGGCCTGGGCTTCCCGCAGGATGAGGTGGGCGACTGCAACAAGTTCAGCCAGGGGCTGGCGAAGTGGCTGGAAGCGCGCGGCGTGCGCTTCCGATACAACACCACGGTCGAGGATGTCGTGCTGAAGGGCGGCCGCGTGGCGGCGGTGCGGATTTCCAGCGATGCCGGCGCGGCGGAGCTGCCGGCGGATGCTGTGGTGGTGGCGCTGGCCAGCCAGAGCGTGCCGCTGCTGAAGCGCCTGGGCGTCGCCATGCCGATCCAGCCCGTGAAGGGCGTCTCCGTCACCCTGCCGCGCAGCGTCTGGCCGGAGGGGCCGCGCAACGCCATCCTGGAGGACAGCCGCAAATTCGCGCTGACCCCGTTGGGCGACCGCTACCGCATCGTCGGCTCGGCTGAGGTGGGGGACCAGAGCACCGAGCCCTCTCCGGTGCGTGTCAGCGCCCTGACGCGGAAGGTGGCGGAGCTTTTCCCCAACCTGGCCCATTGCGAGGACATGCCGGGCGCCGTCTCCTGGGCCGGGCTGCGGCCGATGGTGCCGGACGCGCAGCCGCGCATCGGGCCCACGCGCGTCCCCGGCCTCTGGACCAATACCGGCCATGGCCATACCGGCTGGACCATGGCCGCAGGCTCCGGCCGCCGGCTGGCCGGGCTGATGGCGGGACGGCCGGCGGAAGCAGCGGCATAATTTTTTTGAGCATCACGTAAGAGGGAGTGACCTCCGGGCGAAATCTTGCTCTTTTCCGCCATGCGCCCGTTAGCGCAACAATCAGGGGGACTGACGAAATGGAAGAGAGCAAGGGCCGATCCGGTTTGGTCCGGCGCGGGTTGTTCGGTGCCTCCGCCGTGGGGGCGGCGGTGGGTGCCGCGGCCAGTGGCGGCCTGGGCCTGCTGGCGCCGCGCGGCGCCATGGCGCAGACCTTGGGCAAGAGCCGGCTGCAGCTGATCAAGGAGCGGGGGCGGCTGATCGTCGGCACCGGCAGCACCAACCCGCCCTGGCATTTCGAGGATGCCAATGGCCAGCTCCAGGGCATGGATATCGACTTGGCCCGCCTGCTGGCCAAGAACCTCTTCGACGACCCCACCAAGGTCGAATTCGTCCTGCAGGGCTCCGACGCCCGCATCCCCAGCCTGATCACGGACAAGGTGGATATCGTCATCCAGTGGATGACCGTGACCGCGGGCCGCGCCCAGCAGGTGGAGTTCACCGTCCCCTATTACCGTGAGGGTGTCGCCCTGCTGGTGCTGGCACGCGGCGGGAAGTACAAGAAGTTCGACGAGATCAAGGCCGCCGGGAGCAGCGTGACCATCGGTGGCACGCAGAACGTCTTCCTGGAGGACTGGGTCCGCAAGGCGCTGCCCGAGGCGAAGGTCGATGCCTTCGAGAGCCCGGACGCCACCCTGCAGGCGCTGAACGCCCGCCGCGTCGATGCCTATCTGGCCGACCAGTCCGCCGCCCGCTGGCTGATGCAGCAGGCTCCCGGCCGCTTCATCGATTCCGGCTATGGCTGGCTGCCCAATTCCTATGCCTCCGCCGTGAAGCCCGGCGACCCGGTGTGGCTGAACTGGGTGAACACCGTCTACAAGGAAGCCATGATGGGCGTGGACTTCGATTACTTCGCCGCCTCCTACAAGAAGTGGTTCGGGATCGAGCTGCCGACGCCGAAGGTGGGCTTCCCCACCGAATTCGCCTGACGCAGGCCACGGCGCCCCGCATGACGCGCGGCGCCGTCTCCTCCGATCGCGACAGGCTGGGTGCATGATTCAATACTATTTCGACTGGTCCGTGATCTGGCGGAACTGGGACCGCTTCATGTCGGCGCTCGGCCTCGGGCTGACGCTGGCGGTGATCTCCCTCTTCATCGGCAGCGTCATCGGCCTGGCCTGCGCCATGGCGCGGGTCCATGGGCCGCGCTGGCTCTCCTGGCCCGTCTGGCTTTATGTGGAGTTCATCCGCAACACGCCGCTGCTGCTGCTGGTCTTCTTCGTCTATTTCGGCCTGCCGGAGCTGGATATCAGCTACCTCGACAAGACGCAGAGCTTCGTGCTGGCCCTCTCGCTTTACGCGGGCGCCTATATGACCGAAGTGTTCCGCGCCGGCCTCGCCTCCATCCCCAAGCAGTATATGGAAGCGGCAAAGGCCATCGGCATGCGGCCCTGGCAGCGGCAAAGATATGTCGCTCTGCCGGTGATGTTCCGCATCACCCTGCCGGCCTTCAGCAACAACCTCATCTCCCTGTTCAAGGACACCTCCCTGGCGGCGGCCATCGCCATTCCGGAACTGACCTTCGTGGCACGGCAGATCAACGCCAATACCTTCCGGGTGATGGAGGCCTGGCTGACGGCCAGCCTCCTCTATCTCGGCACCTGCTATGTCATCGCCACCGGGCTGCGGCTGCTTGAACGCCGCTACGCCAGCATCCGCTGAGAGGAGGGGCGATATGGAGCTGGAACCCGGCACCTTCCTGTTCGAGGCCTGGACCGCCCGCTTCGCGCTCGCGCGCGGCCTCTGGGCCATGGTCACGACATCCACCATCAGCATCTTCCTCGCCACGGTGGCGGGCATCCTGCTCGGCGTGGCGCTGACCTATGGCTGGTGGCCGCTGCGGCTGCTGGTGCGGCTCTACGTGGACTTCATGCGCGGCATGCCGCTGCTGGTCCTGATCCTCTTCACCTATTACGGGCTGGCGATCTTCAAGATCAACGTGCCGCCCTTCTGGGCCGGGATCATCGCCCTCTCGGCCTTCGCCACCTCGCATGTGGCGGAGAACCTGCGCGGCGCCGTGCAATCCGTGCCGGCCGGGCAGATGGAGGCGGCCAAGGCCATCGGCCTGAACTTCCCGAAGCGGCTCTATTACGTGATCATCCCGCAGGCCGTCCGGCGCATGCTGCCGCCCTGGGTGAATACCTGCCTGGAGATCGTGAAGGGCACCACGCTGCTCTCCGTCATCGGCGTGGTGGAACTGCTTCTGGCCAGCCAGCAGGTGATCGCCCGCAACTACATGGTGATCGATTTCTACCTGCTGGCCTGCGGCATCTACCTGGTCGTCAACTTCTGCATCGCGCAGCTCGGCGCGCTGCTGGAGCGGCGCTTCTCCTATATCCGCTATTGAGGATGGCACGCATGAGCGATCAAGTGCTGCTGAAGGCGCGCGGCGTGCGCAAGAGCTTTGGCGATGTCGAGGTGCTGAAGGGCATCGACCTGGATGTGCGGCAGGGGCAGGTGGTCTCGCTGATCGGCGCTTCCGGCTCCGGCAAGACCACCTTCCTGCGCTGCGTGAACCTGCTGGAAGAGCATGACGGCGGGGAGATCCTGCTGGACGGCGACCCCATCGGGTACCGCATGGACGGGGGCAGGCGCCGCCGGTTGAGCGAGGTCAGGATCTCCGCCCAGCGGGCGCGGATCGGCATGGTCTTCCAGCAGTTCAACCTGTTTCCGCACCTGACGGCGGAAGGCAATGTGATGCTTGGCCTGACCAAGGTGCTGGGCAAGGGCAGGGCCGAGGCGCGCGACATCGCCGGCCACTGGCTGGAGCGCGTCGGGCTGGCGGAACGCCGGGGCCACCACCCCTACCAGCTCTCCGGCGGGCAGCAGCAGCGGGTGGCGATCGCCCGCGCGGTGGCCATGCAGCCCCGCCTGCTGCTGTTCGACGAGGTGACGAGCGCGCTGGATCCGGAACTGGTGGCGGAAGTGCTGGGCGTGATGCAGAAGCTGGCCGAAAGCGGCATGACCATGCTGCTGGTGAGCCACGAGATGCTCTTCGTCCGCGACGTCTCGCACCACGTGCTCTTCCTCGATGGCGGGCGCGTGGCGCAGGCGGGGCCGCCGAAGGAAGTCTTCGGCAATCCCGAGAGCGAGCGGCTCAGGAGCTTCCTCGGCCGTATGCACGGCATGTTCGGCCAGATGACCTGAAGGGAGCGGCGCCGCCGTCGCGGCGCCAGCCCCGGGGCATCACCCCCGCTTCACATTCATCGCGACGGTATATTCATCCGCCCGCGGCTCGTATGTCAGCGCGCCGCGCAGCGCCCAGATGTTCTTCTGCATGTGCAGCGGGATCACGCCCACATCCTCCATGGCCACCTTCATGGCCTGCTTGAAGATGCTCTCGCGCTTCTCGTCATCGGCGGTGCGCAGGCCCTCGATCACCAGCTTGTCCACCTCTTCGTTGGAATAGCCGCTGAAGTTGGTGCTGCCGAAGCCCTTCTCGTTGTTCCGCGTCATCAGCACGCTCTTCAGCGCGGTGGAGGGCTCGCCGCTCGTCGCCCAGCCGATCAGCATGACGGAGAGGTCGTTGCGCGCCTGCCGCTGCGCCAGCACGGAGAAGGGCACGGCGTCCACGGCGGTCTGCACGCCGACGCGCTGCCACATCTGCGCGACGGCCTGGATGATCTGCGCGTCGTTGACATAGCGGTTGTTGGGGCCGAGCAGCGTGATCTTGAAGCCCTGCGGATAGCCCGCCTCCGCCAGCAGCTTCTTGGCGCCCTCCAGGTCGAATTTCTGGACCGGGATGGTCTCGTCATGGCCATTGGCGCCGGGCGGCATCATCTGCCCGGACGGGAAGGCCGCGCCCTGCATCACCCGGTCCACCATGGCCTGGCGGTTGATCGCCATGCTCAGCGCCTTCCGCACCCGCAGGTCCCGCAGGGGGTTCTTGTCCAGCTTCTTGCCGGCATTGTCGGTGATGTAGGGGGAGCTGTCGTGCGCCTCGTCCAGCTTCAGGTAGATGCAGCGCAGGCTCGGGATCTCGGAGAAGCTGATGCCCTGTGTGCTCTTCAGGCGCGGCGTATCGGCGGGCGGCACCACGTCGATCATCTGCACGTCGCCGGAGAGCAGCGCCGCCACCCGCACGCCGTCATTGGGCACGAAGCGGTAGGTGACGGTGGCCCAGTCCGGCTTGTTGCCCCAGTACTGGTCGTTGCGCGTCATCACCACGCGGTCGTCGGGCGTGAAGGACTGCAGGCGGAAGGGTCCGGTGCCGATGACCGCCTTGCCGTTGTTGAAGTCGCCCGTCGGCGCCTCCACCATCGAGCGGTGGATGATGTAGATCTGGGTGAGGTCCTGCGGCAGCAGCGGATAGACCTCGGCCGTCTTGAGGCGGATGGTATAGGGGTCCACGACCTCATGGCCCGTGACCGCCCGCATGTAGACGGTGAAGGGGCCGGGGCTGTTCGTGACGGATGGCACGCGCTTCAGCGTGGCCACCACGTCCTCGGCCGTGAATTCATCTCCGTTGGAGAATTTCACGCCCTTCCGCAGCTTGAATTCCCAGGTGGTGTCATCCACCAGCTTCCAGGATTCCGCCAGGCCGGGCTCCAGCTGGGCGGCATTGTTGCGCCCCACCAGCCTGTCGAAGAAGTGCTCCGCCACCATATTGTTGGGCGAGAGCGTGTGGTAGTGCGGGTCCAGCGAGGTCGGCGGGGCCGCGACCGCCAGGGTCAGGTTCTGGCCCTGCGCCCGTGCGGGGGAGGCCGGCAACTGCCCGGCCAGCAGCGCGGCGGCGGGAAGGGCCAGGAGGCTGCGGCGTCGGAGGTCGGTGGGTAGGCGGGGCATGAGCGTCTCCGGGGTATTGAACCAGCGATTATCCCTGCGGGCCATCTTATGGTGACGGCTCCGAAACGGATTGCTGCATGGCCCGTGGTTTCGGTCAATGATCCTTCGCTGACCTGCGGCCGGCCGGGCGACCCGGTCCGGTGCGGGAGGCCTCCTGGAGACGCGTGCCGCCTGCGATGACCAATCCCAACAGCTTCGACAACCGGCCGGAAAAGCGCGCCAGGTGGGATTCCCGCTATATCGGCCTGGCGCATCACATCGCGCAGTGGTCCAAGGACCCGCGCGCCAAGGTGGGGGCGGTGCTGGTGAACCAGCCGCATGCCCGCATCGTCGCCACCGGCTTCAACGGCTTCCCCGCCAATGTCGAGGACAGCGTGGAGCGGCTGGAGAACAAGGCCCGCAAGCTGCAGATGATCCTGCATGCCGAGCAGAACGCCTTGCTGAATGCCGGCCATGCCGCCCGGGGCTGCGACGCCTATGTGGTCGGCAAGCCGGTCTGCAATGTCTGCGCCACCCTGCTGATCCAATCCGGCGTCCGCAGGGTGGTGGCGGCCGCGCCGCGCCCGAACACCGATTCCTACTGGGACAAGGTGGGGCTGCTGGCCATCGAGATGCTACGGGAGGCGGGGGTGGAATTCACCCCCGTCACCGGCGCCCAGCTGGATGCCCTGGGCCTGAACCGTGACGAGGCCCGCAGCGCCGAGGACCCGCTGGACCCCTTCCGGGAGCACCAGCAGGAATTCGACTTCGGCGGCTAGCCGGGTTTGTATTCGGGCATGGCCTCGACCATGGCCTTGGTGGCGCCGGGCAGCAGCCAGCGCTCGCTGTGCTGCAACTGGTCGTAAGGCACCGCCACCTGCTTCTTGCCGCTGCCCAGGAAGCCGCCGACCTCGACGACCACGGTCAGCCCGCCCTCCGGCGTGAAGATCAGGTCTTCGATCTCGCCGATCGTCTCATTGGTGGAGGCATAGAGCTTCTGCCCCATCAGGTTGCTGGCCTGCCAGCGGGACTTGTCCAGGGAGACGACATCCGCGTTGGCGGCGGGGGCGGCGGGTGTGCCCGGCGGGCTGGTGGTGCCACCACCGGCGGCCGGGGCATTCTGCGCCAGGGCCGGGGCGGTGCCCAGCAGGGCCAGGGCGGCCAGCAGCTTCAGCGAAAGACGCGATCTCATCCCTCGGGGCTCCTTCATGCGGCCCTCGGGAAACTGGCCGGGCGGGCCGGGGTTTCCGCCGCCCTGGCTAGCCGCCGGCCAGCGCCGCCCGCACGGCGGTCAGCTTCTCCGGATTGCGGACGACGTAGATGGCGCCGATGCGCCCATCCTCCCGCAGTTCCAGCGCCGTGGTCTGGGGCAGGCCATCGGCTTCCAGCGTCACATAACCGGGCAGGGCGTTGATATGGCCGAGATGCAGCAGGGGCGGGATCGGCGCCGGATACTTGCGGGCCAAGCCGGCGAAGAAGCGGCTGACCTCCCCGGCACCCAGGATGGGGTTGAGCGCGGCGGGGCGGATGCCGCCGCCATCGGTATGCAGCACCACGTCCCGCGCCAGCAGGTCGCGCAGGGCGGCCTCGTCCCCGCTGCGGCTGGCGGCCAGGAAGGCGCGGGCAATGCGCTGCGCCTCGGCCTCGCTCACCGCCTGGCGCGGCTCTGGCTCGCCCAGATGGGCTCGGGCGCGGGTGGCCAGCTTGCGGCAGGCGGCCTCCGTGCGGCCGAGCAGGGCGGCGATCTCGGCGAAGGGCGTCTCGAACAGGTCATGCAGGATGAAGACCGCGCGCTCCGCCGGGGAGAGGCGTTGCAGCGTCAGCAGGAAGGCCACGGAAATATCCTGCGCCCGCTCCCACGCCGCCTGCTGCGGCGGCCCGGCGGTCGTCAGCAGGGGCTCGGGCAGCCAGGGGCCGACATATGTCTCCCGGCGGTGGCGGGCGGATTTCAGATGGTCCAGGCTCAGCCGCGCGGTGACCTTCAACAGCCAGGCGCGGGGCAGCTCGATGGCCGCGCGGTCGGCGGTGCTCCAGCGCAGGAAGGCGTCCTGCGCGATATCCTCCGCCGTGGCCAGGGAGCCGGTCATGCGGTAGGCGAGCCCGATCAGCTCCGCCCGCAGCGGCATGAAGCTCTCGGCGGCATCGGGCTCGCCCGCCATGGTCAGGCCGCCCTGGCCGGCGCGCTGCCGGGCACGCTGCGGAAGCCGACGGACAGCCGGTTCCAGGCATTGATCGTGGCGATCAGCAACGAGAGCTTCACGATCTCCTCATCCGAGAAATGCGGGCGCAGGCCGTCGTAATCGGCATCCGGCGCCCCGGTGGTGGAGACCAGGGTCAGCGCCTCCGTCCAGGCCAGCGCCGCGCGCTCCCGCTCCGTGTAGTGCGGCGCTTCCCGCCAGGCATCCAGCAGGAAGAGGCGGGCGGGGCTTTCCCCGGCGGCCATGGCGTCCCGGCTATGCATCTCGATGCAGAAGGCGCAGCCGTTGATCTGGGAGGCGCGGGTCTTCACCAGATGGATCAGGCTGTGCTCCATCCCGCTGGTGGCGACGGCGCGCTCCAGCGCCAGCATGGGCTGCAGCATCCTGGGGGCGGTGGCGAAATAGTCGAGGCGAGGGGTCATGGCGGCGCTCCTGTAGGGGTTGATACCCTCAGGACGAGGCAGCGGTGCCGGATGTGACAGGGCGGCAACAGATTTCCGCGCCTGGGGGCAACCCAGCCCTGCCGCGGCAACCCTGGGTTTGCGGCCCCCGGCACGCTATATGGCAGCGCACCCGAAAAGACGACGCGCCCGCGGAGCACAGTTTTGCAGAACCTTGAGACGCCTGATGCCCCTCCCTCTGCGGGCCATAACCAGCCCCCGTTGAGCGAAACGGCCACCGAAGCCCATCGCCGCCGCACCTTCGCCATCATCGCCCACCCAGACGCCGGCAAGACGACGCTGACGGAGCAGTTGCTGCTGCTCGGCGGCGCCATCCAGATCGCCGGCGCCGTGCGCGCCAAGGGCGAGCGGCGCCGCACGCGCTCGGACTGGATGAAGATCGAGCAGGACCGCGGCATTTCCGTCGCGACCTCGGTCATGACCTTCGAATATGCCGGGCAGGTCTTCAACCTGCTGGACACGCCGGGCCACGAGGACTTTTCCGAGGATACCTACCGCACCCTTTCCGCCGTGGACGCGGCGGTGATGGTGATCGACGCCGCCAAGGGCATCGAGGCGCAGACCCGCAAGCTGTTTGAAGTCTGCCGGATGCGCGACATTCCCATCGTCACCTTCATCAACAAGATGGACCGCGAGGCGCGGGAGCCGCTGGAGCTGCTGGACGAGATCGAGAAGACCCTCGCGCTCGACGTGACGCCCGCCACCTGGCCGATCAGCTCCGGCCGGCAGTTCGCCGGCGTCTATGACATGGCCCATAGCACCCTGCGCCTGCTGGGCGAGGAAGGGGAGCGGGACGAGCCCGTCTCCGGCCTGGAGGACCCGCGCATCGACGCCCTGGTGGGCGAGGAGCGGGCCCAGCATCTGCGGGAGGGGGCGGAGATCGCCTCCGTCTATCCGGAATTCGAGCTGGAGAAGTTCCGCGAGGGCCATCTGACGCCGATCTATTTCGGCTCGGCGCTGCGGGGCTTCGGCGTGAAGCACCTGCTGGACGGCCTGGCTGCCTTCGCGCCCCCGCCTTCCGCCCGTGAGGCCGATGTCCGCACGGTGCAGCCGGAGGAGGAGAAGCTCTCGGGCTTCGTCTTCAAGATCCAGGCCAATACCGACCTGAACCACCGTGACCGCGTGGCCTTCCTGCGCATCTGCTCCGGCCGCCTGCGCAAGGGTGCGCGGCTGAAGCAGGTGCGGACGGGCAAAAGCATCCCGGTCAATGCGCCGCTGTTCTTCTTCGCGAAGGAACGGCAGGTGGCCGAGGAAGCCTGGCCGGGCGACGTGGTGGGCATCGCCAATCACGGCGTGCTCCGCATCGGCGACACGCTGACGGATGGCGAGGAGCTGAACTTCCGTGGCGTGCCCAGCTTCGCGCCGGAGATCCTGCGCCGCGTGCGGCTCGATGACCCGATGCTGGCCAAGAAGCTGCGCAAGGCGCTGGACCAGCTGGCCGATGAGGGCGTGGTGCAGGTCTTCCGTCCCATGGACGGCAGCCAGCCGGTGGTGGGCGTGGTCGGCCAGCTTCAGCTGGACGTGCTGAGCAGCCGCATTCAGGCCGAATACGGCGTCAACATCACCTTCGAGGGCACCTCCTGGTCCACCATGCGCTGGGTGGCGCCGAAGGAGGACGGGCCGCAGGGCCGCGCGGCGCTGGACCGCTTCCTGCGCTCCGCCCCCAGCCAGATGGCCGAGGACCACGACAACCAGCCCGTGGCCTTCTTCACCTCCGACTGGGGTCGCAAGCGCTCCGAGGATGAGAATCCGGCGCTGCACTTCCTGAACTTCCGGGAACAGCATGGGGTGGAGGCGGGCTGACCCGCCCCGCCGCGCCCTGGCGGGTGATGTAGAGCGCGCTGCCGACGATCAGCGCCGCGCCCGCCACCAGCCAGTTGTCGATGGCTTCCTGGAACAGCACCGCGCCTGTCGCCGCGGCGAAGACCAGCCGCACATAGGTGACGGGCGCGATGGCCGAGGCATCGACCAGCCGCAGCGCGCCGATCCAGAGATACATCCCCGCCGGGCCCAGCAGCCCCATGCCCGCCAGCAGCAGCGCATTGGTCCAGCCCGGCCAGGCCAGCCCGCCCCAGGCGAAGGGCAGGGCGCCGACGGTGGTGAAGATGCCGATATAGAGCATGATGGTGCCGGTGCGCTCGGTGCGCGCCAGGCTGCGGGTGGTCAGCGCGATGCCCGCGCCGAAGAAGGCCGAGAGCAGGGAGGCCGCCAGCGGCCAGCTCATCGGCAGCATCCCCGGGCGCACCACCAGCAGCACGCCCGCGAAGCCCACCAGCGTCGCCGCCCAGCGCCGCCAGCCGACTTCCTCCTTCAGCAATGGGCCCGCCAGCGCCGTGATGAAGAGCACGGAGGTGAAGGAGAGCACCGTCGCCGTCGCCAGCGTCAGGTGCAGAAAGCCGATGTAGTACAGCCCCCAGCTGATCAGGGAGAGCAGGCCGCGCAGCATCTGCATCGGCATCTGCTTCGTGCGCAGCAGGTCCGGCCCGGTGCGCAGCAGCAGCGGCGCCACCCAGACCAGCTGGCCGAAGGAGCGCACCAGCAGGATCGTCTCCACGGGCACGCCCACCATCAGCTTGGTCAGGCTGGCTTCCAGGTTGAACAGAAAGGCCGCGGCGACGGCCAGCAGAACCGCCTGCTGTATCGGGCTCATCCGCGCGCGCGGGCCTCGGCGACGGAAACCAGGGTCGCCCCGGCCAGGATGACCAGTGACCCCGCCCAGCCCCAGGCATCCGGCGCCTCGGCATAGAGCGCCCAGCCGAAGAGCGCGGCGATGGGCAGCCGCAGATACTGGAAGGGCCCGACGGCCGAGGCCTCGCCGAAGCGGAAGGCCTCCGTCACCAGCAGGATGATGGAGGGCGTGAAGGCCGAGAAGGCCAGCAGTGCCAGCAGTTCCAGCCAGCCGATGGGCTGCCAGCCCCAGATGGCCGCCGGCAGCACGCCCAGGAAGGTCACCACGCCCACCCAGGTCAGGATGGTCGCGGTGCTCTCGGTGCGTGTCAGCATCCGCGTCGTCACCGTCAGCCCGCACCAGGTAACGGCCCCCGCCAATGCCGCCGCCACACCCAGCGGCGCGGCCATCAGCATCCCCGCGCCCTCCCAGGGGCGCAGCATCAGGCAGACGCCGGCGAAGCCCGCCAGCACGCCGGCCCAGCGCGCCGCGCCCACCCTCTCCTTCAGCAGCGGGCCGGCCAGGATGGTGGTGATCATGACGCTGGTGAAGGAGAGCACCGTGGCGGAGGCGAGGTCGAGCTGGGTGAGGGAGAAGTAGTAGAGGCCCCAGGTTACCAGCGAGCAGCTGCCGCGCAGTACATGCAGAGGGATATGGCGGCTTCGCAGCAGCCCCGGCCCGGCCGAGAGCAGCAGCGGCACCACCCAGGCCAGCTGCCCGCCGGCGCGGAACAGCAGCTGCGTCGTCACCGGCACGCCGCGGGCGGTCAGCCAGCGGATGAAGAGCGCCTCCACGCAGAAACAGAAGGCTGCCGCCGCCATCAGCACGGCGCCCCGGAGATTGCCCCGGGCCTGTGATTCGCTCACGCCAGAGAAGCCTCCCCGGAGCATGGCGCCGGTGGGGTTGGGGCGGGCGGGGCAGGGGGCATCTGAATCAGGTCCTGGCGATCCTGAAGGCCAGGGTGGCGCCGGGGCATGGCGGCGGCAAGGGTGTGAGGCGCCGAATTCCGCGCTCCCGGCCGCGCCGCGCCGCTCAGCGCCGGCCAGCCCACTGACAGGCGGACATCAGCACAGGACGGATGGAAACGGCGGAATGGCGCGGGCCGGGGGGCGCGCCTTCCCGGCCGGTGCGGGAGATCGGCCTGGCCGCGGACGCGCTAGGGCGCCTGAGACGCGGCCTCCGCCGCCTCCTCCTGCGCCGCGATATCGGTCAGGCGCTGCTTTGGCCAGGCCGGGGCAGGGGCGGCGACCCAGCCTTCGCCATTCCAGCGGCGTGGTTCGATCCGCGCCACGTTCCTCTCCACGATGATGCGGTTATAGGCATTGGGGTCGCCGCGCAGCCGCGTGGAAATGGCCGAGCCCGCCTGCACCACCAGCAGGTCCTGCTGCTGCCGGCGCAGCAGCCCCGTGCGCTCGCCAGCCGCGCCGCGGTGCAGCCGCACATAGTCCCGGTGCAGATGGCCCGAGAGGATCAGCCGCACGCCGGCCTTGGCCAGCCGCTCCAGCGCCGGGGCGGCATGGCGCGCGAGCGGCGTATCCGGCCGCTCCTCCGGCGCCAGGAAGGGGTGATGGGCGACGACGATGCGGAAGAGGTTCTTCGGCAGCATCTCCAGCCGCCCCAGCAGCTTCCGCAGCCCATGGCGCGGCACCCGGCCGCCTTCCCAGTTGAGGTGCCAGCCGCCGCGGATGACGGTGTTCAGCCCGATCACCGCCAGTTCCTCATCCCGCCAGAGCGGCTCCGTCTCCGGCGAGACGTGGCGGCGCCAGCGGCCGAAGGGGTCCAGGAAGCGTTCCCAGGGGTAGAAGGTGGTGATGTCGTGATTGCCCGGCACCGCCAGCACCGGCGACTTCAGGCGGGAAAGGAAGGCGGCGGCGGCGATGAATTCGCGGTTCCGCGCCCGCATGGTCAGGTCGCCGCTGACCACCACGAGATGCGCGGGGTCCTCGTTCAGCGCCTCCACCAGCGCCTCGGCGGCCCTGTGGTCGATGAGGTTGAAATGCAGGTCGGAGATATGATCGACCACCCTCATGCCAGGCCCTCTGCCGCCATCGGCAGGGGCGGCGCAGCCATGGCGGGCTGTGGCGATGCCAGCACCAGCAGGGCACGGGGGCGGATGGAATAACGCAGAGGGGTTCGCAGCAGCATCGCCTCACCATCGTTCATGACCCGAAGGTGGCTGCGGCGGCTCAGGATATCCAGGGTCTCCGCCTCGCCGGAGATCAGTCCGGGCTGGCTCCGCCAGCGTCCCAGCGCCATGGAGGTCAGTATCCGGGCGATCCATAGCAGGTCGAACTGGCGCACCACATGCCAGCTCAGCCGCCCCGTATCCAGCCGGGGCCGGTGGAAGAAATGGCCGGGCGCTTCGTCATAGGCGTTGTTCACGACGGAGATGGCGCGGCTCCAGACCCGCCGCATCTCGCCGCCACCCGTCCGCAGCCCCAGCCGCAGCGGCGGGTGGTGCAGCAGCGCGCGGGCGAGCGCCACCACCACCCGCCAGCGCGGCGCCAGCCCGCCGCGTCCGCGCACCTTCTCCCGGTGCAGGCCCATGCGGTTGGGCAGGCCGATGACGGACTGGCAGAGGAAGACCTCGCCATTCACCAGGCCGATATCGATGCGGCGCGGGGTGGCCCGCGCCAGGGCGGCGGCCGCTTCCTCCGGCGCCAGGGGCAGGCCCAGGTCGCGCGCCAGCAGGTTCAGCGTGCCCAGCGGCAATATCGCCATCGGCACCGGACCGCCTGCCAACCGCGCGGCGGCGGTGCGGATGGTGCCGTCGCCACCGCCCACCACCACCACATCCGGCTGCAGGGCCAGCGCCGCCTCCAGCCGCGTATCCAGGTCGCCGCCGGCCTCCACCTCCAGTACCTCCAGCCCGGCATCCCGCAAGGCGGCTGGGATCAGCGTCAGCAACTCTGGCCGGGCGAGCAGAGTCCCGGCGCGCGGATTTAGTAGCAGGGCAGCACGCATCGGGATTCCATTCAGGCGCCGTTCTCTCGCAGGCGCGCAACGCGCCGCTTGTGGGGCAGGTTGCCCCCCGGTGGCGAGGGTGGGCATTCGCACGGTCGCGTGCATGGCCCCCAATTTAACGGCGCTTCAGGACCCCTTCACCCTCGGGAGCGATAATCAGCAGGCCGGACAAAAAAAGAGAGAGACCCCGATGCGCCACGAGATCAAGTCTGCCCCGATCACCGCCACCAGCCTGATCACCGGACTGGTGGAGCTGCCCTGGGGGGCGCCACTCTTCGGCACCCTGCCCAGCCACGCCCCGCGCAGGGGCTAAGGTCCCGGAAGTCCGGCTCATCCGGGAGGGGAAAAAAAGGGCGCGGCCCACCAGGACCGCGCCCTTTTTCCGTGCCGGCCCCCTGCGGAGGCCGGCCTGGGTCAGTCTCAGGCGGCGGACTTGGTGCCGGCCATGCTGCGCAGCACGTAGTGCAGGATGCCGCCGTTCTTGTAGTACTCGACCTCGTCGGCCGTATCGACGCGGCACTGCACATCGGTGCGGGTCACGCTGCCATCCGGGCGGTGGATCACCAGGCCCAGCACCATGCGGGCCTTCAGCTCCTCGAGGCCCTCGATGTCCACGATCTCCTCGCCGGTGATGCCGAGGGTCTTGCGATCCTCGCCCGGCTTGAAGACCAGCGGCAGCACGCCCATGCCGACGAGGTTGGAGCGGTGGATGCGCTCGAAGCTCTCGGTGATGACGGCCTTCACGCCCAGCAGGAAGGTGCCCTTGGCCGCCCAGTCGCGGGAGGAGCCGGTGCCGTATTCCTTGCCGCCGAAGATCACCAGCGGGCGGCCCTCGGCCTTGTACTTCATGGCCGCGTCATAGATCGGCATCACCTCGCCCGAGGGGAAGTGCCTGGTGATGCCGCCCTCGATGCCCGGCACCATCTCGTTCTTGATGCGGATATTGGCAAAGGTGCCGCGCATCATGACTTCGTGGTTGCCGCGGCGGGCGCCGTAGCTGTTGAAGTCGGCCTGACGGACCTGGTGGTTCAGCAGGTAGTCACCCGCCGGCGAGGCCTTCTTGATGTTGCCGGCCGGGGAGATGTGGTCGGTGGTGATGCTGTCGCCCAGCACCGCCAGCACCCGCGCGCCGGCGACGGAGGCGATCGGCTTCGGCTCGGCTTCCATGCCCTCGAAATAGGGCGGGTTCTGCACGTAGGTGGAGCCGGAGTTCCAGCGATAGGTGTCGCTGCCCGCGTCGACGCGGATGGCCTGCCACTGCTGCGGACCCTTGAAGACGTCCGAATAGCGGCTCTGGAACATCTCGCGCGTCACGACGGAGGCGACCACGTCGTTCACCTCCTTCTGCGTCGGCCAGATGTCCTTCAGATAGACCGGCTGGCCGTCCTTGCCCGTGCCGATCGGCTCCTTGGTCACATCCTTGGTGATGGAGCCGGCGAGCGCGTAGAGCACCACCAGCGGCGGGGAGGCCAGGTAGTTGGCGCGCACGTTCTGGTGCACGCGGCCCTCGAAGTTGCGGTTGCCGGAGAGCACGGAGACCGCGACCAGCTTGTTCTCCTCGATCGCGTCCACGATCGGGTCCGCCAGCGGGCCGGAATTGCCGATGCAGGTGGTGCAGCCATAGCCGACGGTCTGGAAGCCGAGCGCGTCCAGGTGCTGCGTCAGGCCGGCCTTGTCCAGGTAGTCCGTCACTACCTGGGAGCCGGGGGCCAGCGAGGTCTTCACCCAGGGCTTCGGCGCCAGGCCCTTTTCATGGGCCTTCTTCGCCACCAGGCCCGCGGCCACCAGCACATAGGGGTTGGAGGTGTTGGTGCAGGAGGTGATGGCGGCGATCACCACGTCGCCATGGCCGAGGTCATAGTTGGCGCCGGCCACCGGCACGCGCAGGTCGGCCTTGTCGCCGGGCACGCCAAGGTTGCCGGAAGCCAGTTCCTTGGCGAAAGCCGGGGCGGCGCCGGTCAGCGCCACGCGGTCCTGCGGACGCTTCGGGCCGGCCAGCGACGGCTCGACCGTGGCCATGTCCAGTTCCAGCGAGTCGGTGAACACGGGGTCGGGCTGGCCTTCCTCGCGGAACATGCCCTGGGCCTTGTAGTATTCGCGCACCAGGTTGATGCGGTGCTCGTCGCGGCCGGAGAGGCGCAGGTAGTCCAGCGTCACCTCATCGACCGGGAAGATGCCGCAGGTGGCGCCGTATTCCGGGGCCATGTTGCCGATGGTGGCGCGGTCCGCCAGCGCCATGTCGGCAAGGCCCGGGCCGTAGAACTCGACGAACTTGCCGACCACGCCCTTCTTGCGGAGCATCTGCGTCACCGTCAGCACCAGGTCGGTGGCGGTCACGCCCTCACGCAGCTTGCCATGGAGCTTGAAGCCGATGACGTCGGGGATGAGCATGGCGATCGGCTGGCCGAGCATGGCGGCCTCGGCCTCGATGCCGCCCACGCCCCAGCCCAGCACGCCCAGGCCGTTCACCATGGTGGTGTGGCTGTCGGTGCCGTAGCAGCTATCGGGGTAGGCGAAGGTCTCGCCGGCGTCGGTGGAGGTCCAGACGCCCTGGGCCAGGTATTCCAGGTTCACCTGGTGGCAGATGCCGGTGCCGGGCGGGACGACGCGGAAGTTGTTGAAGGCTTCCTGGCCCCAGCGCAGGAACTCATAGCGCTCGCCGTTGCGCTCGAACTCGATGTCCACGTTCTTCTGCAGGGCGGAGGCGCTGCCGGAGACATCGACCATCACGGAGTGGTCGATCACCAGATCGACGGGCACCAGCGGGTTCACGCGGCGCGGGTCGCCGCCCAGCTTCAGGATGCCGTCGCGCATGGCGGCGAGGTCCACCACCGCGGGCACGCCCGTGAAGTCCTGCATCAGGATGCGCGCGGGACGGAACGGAACTTCCTTGTCGCTGCGGCCTTCCTTCACCCAGTCGGCGATCGCCTGCGCGTCCTTGGCGAAGTAGGAACGCCCGTCCTCGAAGCGCAGCACGTTCTCCAGCAGCACCTTCAGGCTGTAGGGGAGACGCGAGATGTCGCCGATGCTCTTGGCGGCTTCGGGCAGGCTGAAATAATGGTAGGTCTTGCCATCCACCGCCAGGGTGCGGCGGGTCTTGAGGCTATCCTGCCCGATCAAGCGCATGGTTGGAGCTTCCCACGTCATATTGCTGCGAACGCTGCCGCTTATTACACGGCTTCTTTCCCCGGTCCATCGGCCCTGGGACGCGCAGGGGGACTGACGGGTTCAATGTTGGAAGCGCTGGAACTGGCCGTGGTTCGCGGGGAGCGGATAATATTCGCCGGACTTTCCTTCCGGTGCGGCCCAGGGGAGGCCCTGCTGCTGACAGGGCCGAACGGCGCCGGGAAGTCCACACTGCTGCGGCTGTTGGCGGGGCTGGTGCCGCCGGCCGAGGGCAGTCTGCTCTGGAATGGCGGTGACGCCCTGGCCGATGGACCCGCGCATTCGGCCCGGCTGCGCTATCTGGCCCATGCCGATGCGCTGAAGCCCGGCCTGACGCTGCGGGAGAACCTGCAGTTCTGGTCCCGCCTCTGGGGCGGGGATGTGGGGACGGCGCTGGAAGCGGTCGGGCTGCGGGGACTGGAGCATCTGCCGGCACGCATGCTCTCCGCCGGGCAGAAGCGGCGGGCGGCGCTGGCGCGGCTGGCGCTGGCACCGGTGCCGCTCTGGCTGCTGGACGAGCCCAGCGTGGGGCTCGACAGCGCCTCCATCGAACTCTTCGGCGCCATGCTGGCGGCGCACCGGGCGGCCGGGGGCGCGGTGATCGCGGCGACGCATGTGGGCCTGCCCCTGCCCGGGGCCGGCGAGCTGCGGCTCACCCCCTGGACGGAAGAGGACGCATGATCGCGCTGCTGCGGCGGGAATGGCTGCTCGCCGCTCGCCACCCCGGCGATACCCTCGCGGCGATGCTCTTCTTCCTGCTGGTGACCGCGCTGTTTCCCTTCGGCGTCGGCCCTGCGCCGGAGATGCTGGCGCGTCTGGCCCCCGGCGCGCTGCTGGCGGCCGCGCTGCTGGCGGCACTGCTGCCGCTGGACCGCCTCTTCGCGCTGGAGGCCGAGGACGGGTCGCTGGACCAGCTGCTGCTCTCCGGCCTCGCGCCCGCGCAGCTGGCGGCGGTGAAGGCCCTGGCGCACTGGCTGACGACCGGCGGGCCGCTGCTGCTGGCCAGCCCTGTCGCCGCCGCCATGCTGAACCTGCCGGTGGCGGCCTGGGGAGTGGCGGCGCTGGCGCTGGGGCTCGCGACGCTCTTCCTCTCCCTGCTTGGCACGGCAGGGGCGGCGCTGACGCTGGGCGCGCGGCGCGGCGGGGTGCTGCTGCCGCTGCTGGTGCTGCCGCTGGCCATCCCCGCCATGATCTTCGGCGCCGCGGGTATCGAGGCCGCGGCCAGCGGCGTGTCCTGGCACCCCTTCCTGCTGCTGCTGGGCGCGCTGACCGCCGCCGCCCTGCCGCTGGCACCGCTGGCCGCCGGGGCGGCTCTCAGGGCGGAATGAATCGAATGCAAAACAACCGGCGGTTCTGTTGGCGCTCGCCTAGCCTGGGCGTGAGGGGAGGCCTGGGCTCTCCGCACAGGGACGGGGCACGCCGATGGCGCAGAACGAGAACCCGGCTCCGCCGGCGCCAGTGATGCTGGATGATGCGACGCTGGGCCTGGTGGCCGGCGGAACGGGCGGGGCCGTCCCAGGCATCTTCATGCGCGTCGTCGATGGCCAGATCACCGTGAGTTCGTCCGCGCATCCGTTCCCGGGGAGTCCGCCAATGCCCATATCCGCGCCCGTGATAGTGCCACCCGGGGCCGGTCAATCCTTCGTCCCCCCTCCGGGTTTTTCGGGCATGAGTGGCCCGGATGGTCAGATGCCTCAGGGGCCGAAAGCCAGCGAGCAAGACGCTCACGGAACAGAAGCGGGAATCCGGCACCCCTGAAGGGCTAACCGTTCAGTGGCATGGCGCAGCCTGGCGCCCTTCCTGCTGCTGGATGCGCTGACCGCCGCCGCCCTGCCGCTGGCACCGCGGCCAGCACGGCGCTGCGGGCGGATTAATTCCCGTCCGGCGTTCGAATCGGTCGCGCAAGGGTATGGCCAGAGGCTCCGCTCAAGCTTAGCCTGTGCCGGATTTCGTCAGTGGTGGGAGAGACGCAGATGATGCAGGAAAAACAAGGGCCAGCGGCCCTGGACGACGCGGCGCTGGAGCATGTGACCGGCGGCACCGCGGGGGGAAATCACTGGATTGACGCGGACGGAACAGAACATCGAGACGTGCTCGCCCCGATCCAGGTGGTGAGCGGAAACCCGCCGCCAGAGGATGACGGCTTCGGCCTGGTGCCTGTTGCCGCCTCACCCCAGGCCGGGACCAACACGACCACCCTGTCCGTGCCCACTAGTCCACCGGAGCCGACGGGCTCCTCGGTGATCCTGCCTCTCCCGGAGCTGCCGACTGGTAGCAGGATCACCACGCTGAGCGAGGATGAGGTCCAGGCCCTTAGAGACGCTCTGAACCGGCGGGAACCTCCGTCACCGCACGTCGGCGGGGAGACTTCCTGAAGGATCTGCCCCCGTGTCTCTCGGGGATCAGACCTCTCGCCGCCTCGGCCGGGTCATGAGCTGTTCCACCGCGCCGGCCACATCCGCCCGGCCGCTCAGCACATCGGCCACGGCGGCGGTGATCGGCATTTCCACCCCCACCGTCGCGGCCCGTGCCAGCATGGCCGGGGCGGTGGCCACGCCCTCCGTCACGCTGTTGCGCGCGGCCAGGATATCCTCCAGCCGCTGCCCCTGGCCGAGCGCCAGGCCCAGCGAGAAATTGCGGCTGCTGCCGCCCGTGCAGGTCAGCAGCAGGTCGCCGAGGCCCGAGAGCCCGGCCACCGTATCCGCCCGCCCACCCAGCGCCACGGCCAGCCGGGCGATTTCCGCCAGCCCGCGCGTGACCAGCGCGGCGCGCGCATTCTCGCCCAGTCCGGCGCCGATCACCGCGCCGGCGGCGATGGCGATGACGTTCTTCGCCGCGCCGCCGACTTCCACCCCCACCGGGTCATCCTGCCCGTAAAGGCGGAAGCAGGGGGTGGAGAGCTGCCCCGCCGCCGTCTCCCGCAGCCGGGCATCGGTGCTGGCCACGACGGCGGCCGCCGGCAGCCCGGCCGCCACCTCCCGCGCGAAATTGGGGCCGGAGAGCACGCCCGCCGGCAGGCCCGGCCGCATCTCCGTGACGATTTCCAGCGGCAGGCGCAACGTGCCGAGCTCGACGCCCTTGGCGGCGATCAGGCTGGGCGGCAGGGCCGGTAGCCCCGCCAGCACTCCGGCCAGATGCTGGGACGGCACCACCAGCAATGCCAGCGCGGCGCCTTCCAGCGCCTCCCCGGCATCGGCGGTGACGCGCAGCCCTTCCGGCAGCGGCTGCCCCGGCAGATGGGCGGCATTCTCGCGTGTCGCCTGCATCGCGGCGGCGCGCGCGGGGTCGCGGGCCCAGAGCACGGTCTCCGCCCCGGCGCGCATGGCCTGGATGGCCAGGGCGGTGCCCCAGGCCCCGGCCCCGATGACGGCGATCCTGGCCGGGCCGCCCCCGGCAGTCCCGCTCATTCCTCGGCCAGCCGGGTCACGGCGAAGCCTTCGCCCCGCTCGCCCCCGCCCAGCTTCTCCAGCAGGGCGGCAAGGATGGCCTCGGCCTCCTCCCCGAACTTCCAGGGCGGGTTGACCACCACCAGGCCGCAGCCATTCAGCCGCTGCGGGTCCGTCGGCTCCCGCAGCCAGATCTCGCAGGCGATGATATCCCGCACCCCGCTGTCGGACAGGGCGGTGTGGAAGGCGCGCACGGGGGCACGGTGCTTGATGGGATACCAGGCAGCCTGCACCCCGGCGCGGAAGCGGTGCGCCACGGTGGCGATCCCCTCGGCCATCCGCTCGAACTCGCCCTCCTCCTCGAAGGGCGGGTCGATCAGCACCAGCCCGCGCTTCTCCTGGAAGGGGGTGAGGGCGGTCAGCGCCTCCCAGCCGTCGCGCTTATGGACGGCCACCTGCGGGTCGCCCCGGAACAGGGCGCGCAGCGTGGCGTGGTCCTGCTCATGCAACTCGCAGAGCACGAGGCGGTCATTGGGCCGCAGCACCATGCGGGTCAGGCTGGGGCTGCCGGGATAGACGGGCGGGAAGCCGGCGCGGCGCAGCAGGGCCAGCCATTCCGCCAGCGGCCCCTCGGTGATCTCCATCAGCCGGCCGACGCCGCGCTGCCATTCGCCCGTGCGCTCGGCCTCGCTGCCGGTCAGGTCATAGGTGCCGATGCCGGCATGGGTATCCAGCACGCGGAAGGGGGTTTCCTTCACCTCCAGCCGCCGCAGCAGGCGCAGCAGCAGGGCGTGCTTCATGCAGTCGGCGAAATTGCCGGCATGGAAGGCGTGACGATAGTTCATGCAGCAAGCTCCGCGAGCGGCCAGCGGGGGCGGGGGGCGTGGTCCAGCGGGTCGGTCAGTCCGGCGCGCAGGCGCTCGATGCCGGCCCAGGCGATCATGACGGCATTGTCGGTGCAGAGGCGGATGGGCGGCGCCACCAGCGGCAGGCCGTGCTTCTCCGCTACCCCGGCCAGGGCGACGCGCACCGCCTGGTTGGCCGCGACGCCGCCGGCCACCACCATGGCGGTGGGGCCGTCCATCATGGCCAGTGCGTTCTTCGCCCGGTCCGCCAGCACGGCGGCCACCACGCGCTGGAAGGTGGCGGCGAGGTCGGCGCGGTCCTGCCCGGTCCGCAGCTTCGGGATGGTCTGCGCCACGGCGGTCTTGAGGCCGCTGAAGGAGAAGTCGCAGCCCGGCCGCCCCAGCATCGGCCGGGGCAGGGGGAAGCGGTGGGGGTCGCCCGTCTGCGCCAGCCTCTCCAGCGCCGGGCCGCCGGGCCAGGGCAGGCCCATCAGCTTGGCGGATTTGTCGAAGGCCTCGCCCACGGCGTCGTCCAGCGTGGAGCCGAGGCGGCGGTACTGGCCGAGCCCTTCCACCGCCACGCACTGGCAATGCCCGCCGGAGAGCAGCAGCAGCAGGTAGGGGAACTTCGCCCCGCCCTCGACCAACCCCGGCAGCCGCGCCGTCAGCGCATGTCCCTCCAGGTGGTTCACGGCCACGAAGGGCAGGTCATGGGCGATGGCCATGCCCTTGCCGAAGGTGGCGCAGACGATCAGCCCGCCGATCAGCCCGGGGCCGGAGGTGGCGGCGATGCCGCCGAGATCCGCAGCCTTCACCCCGGCGCGGGCCAGCACATCGGCCGTCAGCGCCGGCAGATGCGCCAGATGCGCGCGGGCCGCGATCTCCGGCACCACGCCGCCGAAAGGCGTGTGTTCCGCCAGCTGGCTGCGCACGGCTTCCGCCAGCACGGTGCCGTCCGGCGCCAGCACGGCGGCGGCGGTTTCGTCGCAACTCGCCTCCAATCCCAGAACCGGACCCCTGATCAGCACGCCCTGCATCCTTATTCTGCCTTCCCCATCGGGTGCCGGGGTTCTATGACGCGCGCCATGTCCCTTGCCCACCCCGCTTCGCCGTCTGCCGCGGCGGGCGCCTTCGCATACCCGCATGTCTGCGCCGCTCCTGCCGATCTGCGCGCCGGGTCCGTCGCCGCCCACGTGAAGCCGCATGACCGCAGGGCATTGCCGCTGCGCGTGGGCACCCGTGGCTCGCCGCTGGCCCTGTGGCAGACCCGCACCTTCCTCGACCTGGTGACGCGCTTCTGCCCGGTGCTGCGCAATGTCAACGCCTTCGAGGAGCATGTCATCGCCACCTCGGGCGACCGCATCCAGGACAAGCGCCTGGCCGATATCGGCGGCAAGGGCCTCTTTGCCAAGGAGATCCATGAGGCGCTGCTCGACGGGCGGGTGGACTTCGCCGTCCATAGTTTGAAGGACCTGGAGACCGAGCTGCCGCCGGGCATCGTCCTCGCCTGCACCCTGAAGCGGGAGGATTCGCGGGACTGCCTGGTGCTGGGCCCGCATTGCGGCGCGCTGGACGCGGCCGACCCCTTTGGCACCCTGCCGGCCGGCGCGCGGGTCGGCACGGCCAGCCTGCGGCGGCAGGCGCAGCTGCTGCACGCGCGCCCGGACCTCCAGGTCGGCATGATCCGCGGCAATGTCGGCTCCCGCCTCGGCAAGCTGGCTGCCGGCGAATTCGACGCCACCCTGCTGGCCCTGGCCGGGCTGAAGCGGCTGGAGATGGCGGATCGCGCCTCCATCATCCTGGATGCCGATTCCATGGTGCCGGCCGCCGGACAGGGCATCGTCGCCGTCACCGTGCGGGCGGCGGATCTGGAGCTGCATGAGCTGCTCTCCGGCATCGAGGACAGCGAGGCCCGCGCCGTCTCCCGCGCCGAGCGGGCGCTGCTGGCGGCGCTGGACGGTTCCTGCCGCACGCCTATCGGCGGCCATGCGCGGCTGCTGCCCAATGGCGAGCTGCACCTGACCGGGCTGGTGGCGCGGCCCGACGGCACCTTCCTGCTGAAGCGCAGCCTGCATGGCGCCGTGGCGGATGCCGAGCGGATCGGGCTGGAGCTGGGCGACAGCCTGCGGGCCGACAGCCCCGCCGACATCTTCATCCAGTAGCCGATGACGGCGCCCGCCGTCCTGGTCACCCGGCCCGAGCCCGGCGCGGCGGAAACCGCCGCCGCCGTGGCCGCGCTGGGCTGGCGCCCCCTGCTGGCGCCCGCGCTGGTGCTGGCGCCGCTGCCGCCGCCCGCCGACCTCACGGCCCCCGCCCAGGCCCTGCTGCTGCCCAGCCGTGCCGCCGCGCGCGCCCTGCCGGGGGTGCGGCGCGACCTGCCTGTGCTCGCCGTCGGCCCCGGCACGGCCGAGGAGGCCCGCGCCGCCGGTTTTACCTGCGTCAGCGCAGCCTCTGGCGATGCCGTGTCCTTGACCGCAGAAGCCGCACGCAGCCTGGACCCCAGGGCCGGGCCGCTGCTGCTGGCAGTGGGGCGCGGCTATAGCGACGCGCTGGCGGCCTCGTTGCGGGGCCATGGCTTCGCCGTGCGGCGGCGGGTGGTCTATGCCGCCCGCCCCGCCGATTCGCTGTCCGCCGAGGCCGCCGAGGCCCTGCGGGCGGGGGAGGTGCGGGCGGCGCTGTTTTTCTCGCCACGCTCGGCCAGCGTGACCATGGCGTTGCTGCGGCGGGCCGGGCTGGCGGAAACCGTGGGGAGCGTGGCGGCGTTGGCGCTTTCGGCGCGGATTGCCACGGCACTGGCGGGACTGTCCTGGCAGACGATCCGTGCTACCCCCACGCCCGAACCGATGGCGCTGATGGCCCTTCTGGGCCCGGCGCACCACCCGGCCGTGAGGCCCGACCGCGAGGGGCAGGAGAAGAATGTCTGACACGCCAAAGGAAAGCCCCGCCCGCACCCCATCGAAGGGGAGCAGCGACGGCCGGCGCGACAAGGGGCGCAACATGGCCCCGCAACGTGCGCCGCAGCCCGCAGCCGATGCGGCGCCGCCGGCGCCCGATACTGTGGAGCCGGTGACGCCGCCTGCCGCCACGCCGGTGGCCGAGGCGGAACCCGTGGCCGCCACGCCCCCGCCGGAACCGCCGCCGCGCCGGCCCGGCCCCGCGACGCCGCCGCCCGCCGTGCCGCGCCGGCGCGATTCACTGGCCCTGCCGCTGGCCGCCGGTGGTGTCGCGCTGTCCGTCCTGGCGGTGGTGCTGGCCCTGGCCAACCGCCCAGACCAGCCGCAGATCGATCCCGCGCGGATCGACGCGCTGGAGGGCCGCCTGCAGCAGGCCGAGACCCGCGCCGATGCGCTGGGCCCGGTGACGCAGCGCATCGACCAGCGCCTGGGCGCGCTGGAGACGGCGATGCGCGAACGCGAATCGGTGACGCCCGCCGCGCTGGAGGCCCTGCGTAACGGGCTGCAGCAGCAGCAACAGGCCGTGGCCGCGCAGCAGGGCCAGTTGGACGCGCGTGTCCGTCAGGCCGAGGAAGCCCTGAGCCAGCGCCTCACCGCCGCGCAGGAGCAGTTGGGGGAGCGGGTGAATGCCGCGGCCGCCGCCCTGGCGCCGAGGCTGGAGGCGCTGGACCAGGCGCAGCAGCAGCGCCTCGGCGCCATGCAGGAGCAGGTGCGGCAGCAGCTTGAGGCCGCAGCGCGGACCGCGCAGCAGCAGCAGGAGGCTGCCAGCCGTACGGCACGGGAGCAGCTGGAAGCCGCCGCCCAGGCCGCGCAGCAGGCCGCCGCCGCCCAGAAGCAGGAGATGGATGCGCGCTTCACGGCGCTGGAGCAGCGCGAGGCCCGCATCACCGCCGCCGAGCAGCGGCTGAACCGGCTGGTCGCCTCCACCGCCCTCACCACGGCGCTGGAAGCCGGCCAGCCGCTGAGCCAGGCCCTGGCTGCCCTGCCCGGCACGGCGCCGCCGGCGCTCACCGCCTATGCCAATGCCGCGCCGCCCACCATGGCCTCGCTTCGCCTCTCCTTCGACGAGGCGGCCCGGGCCGCCCGCGCGGCCTCCGAGCCCGCGACCGGCGACCAGGGCGTGCTGGAGGCGGCGGCGACGCGGCTGTCCAACCTCGTCACTATCCGCCGCGGCGACCAGACCGTCTGGGGCGACAGGGTGAGCGGGGAACTGGAAGGCGCCCGCCAGGCGCTGGAGGCCGGCGACCTCGCCGCCGCCGTGCAGAAGGTGGAGGCGCTGCCCGAGCCTGCCCGCGCCCCGATGGACGGCTGGCTGCAGCAGGCGCGTGGGCTGATCGCCGCCCGCGCCGCGCTGGGCGAGCTGGTGGCGCCGCGGGGGCAGGGCTGATGCGCCGCGCGCTCTGGCTGCTGCTGCTCTGCCTCGTCACCGTCGGCGTCGCCTGGTTCCTGATGCGGATGGGCGGCACGGTGGAGGTACGCGTCGGCGATACCTTCATCGGCGTCAACCTGCCGGTGGTGCTGCTGATCCTTGCGGTGCTCTTCCTGGTGCTGCACGGGCTGCTGAGCGGCTGGCGCGCCCTGCGCCGCCTGCCTGCCCGCATGCGCGCCAAGCGCGAGGCCCGTGACCGCGAGAAGGGCGAGGCCGCGCTGACCCGCGCCCTGGTGGCCCTGGCCGCCGGCACGGCCGATACCGCCCGGCTGGAAGTGCGCCGCGCGCGGCAGCTGCTGGGCGACAAGCCGCAGGTGCTGCTGCTCTCGGCCGAGGCTGAGCGCCTTAATGGCAGTGAGGAAGGGGCGACCGAGGCTTTCCAGGCGCTGGCGGCACGCGAGGATGCGAGGTTCCTCGGCCTGCGTGGATTGCTGCGCCAGGCCATCCAGCGGCAGGACTGGCCCGCCGCCCAGCAGCTGGCGCGGGAGGCCGAGGCCGCCCAGCCCGGCGCCGCCTGGCTGCGCGAGGAGCGCGCCGCCCTGGCGCTGCGCACGCGGGACTGGCGCGAGGCACTGGCCCTGGCTGCCCCCAAGGCCCCGAAGGCGCAGCTGGCCATGGCCGCCGCGCGGCAGGAACAGGACCCCGCCCAGGCGGCCGAGCTGGAGCGGCAGGCCTTCCAGGCCGATCCGGGCTTCGCCCCTGCCGCCGTGGCCTATGCGGCGCGGCTGGAAGCGGCCGGTTCCCACCGCAAGGCGCGCGGCGTGCTGGAGCAGGCCTGGGCCGCCATGCCGCATCCCGACATCGCCGCCGCCTATCTGGACCGGGAGAGCGATCCGCTGGAGCGGGTGAAGCTGGCGGAGGCGCTGGTCCATGCCAACCGCAACCATCCCGAGAGCCGCCTGCTGCTGGCCCGTACCGCCCTGGCCGCGTCCCTGACCGGCCGCGCGCGGCAGGAACTGGAGGCCCTGGTGCAGGAAGGCACCGCCGATACCCGCGCCTATCTTGCGCTGGTGGAGCTGGAGCAGGTGGAGCATGGTGAGAGCGCCGTGGCCCGCGCCGCCGAGGCCCGCTGGCTGCGCGCCGCCACGGCCGCGCCTTCGGAGCCGCGCTGGCGCTGTGGCCATTGCGGCAAGCTGCACGCGCAATGGGTGCCGGTCTGCGATGCCTGCGGCACGGCCGGCGAGGTCGCCTGGCAGCCCGGCCCGGCGCAGATCCTGCCGCGCGCCTGAGCGCCACGGCATCTGGTGGACGGGAAGGGGGCCTCGCGGCCCCCTTTTTCATGTCCGCGCCGCCCTAGCCCAGGAAGGCGTCGCCATGCGGGTGCTGCATGAACTGCTCCCGCTGCTCGTCCGACATGCCGATCAGCAGCACCACGTCGATACGGTCCATCCGCTGCTGCGCCAGATGGTCCACCCAATGGGCCAGCCCTTCCGGGTCCGGCTCCCGCTCCAGCGTGCTGCGGTAGATGGAGGTGACATAGGCGACATCGTCCTGGTGCGCGTGGTGGGCGCGGAACTCGTCGCTATCGGCGATGGCTTCCACCAACTGTCGCGCGGTCAACTCGCCGCGCGCCAGCTTGCCGGTCCAGAAGGCCAGCCCGACGGCATCCGGCGTGCGGTCGAAGACGGCGTCATAGGCCATGCCCACCACCGTCGCGTTGCTGTCCCGCACCCAGAGGCCGCCGGGATGGCTGGCCTCGAATTTCCTGGCGGCCTCCGGGCTCTGGACGAAATTCGCGATCAGCTGTGCACGGCTGAGACCGGCATCAAGGGCCCCGAGCTGCACGGCCATCCCCGCGGTGTCCGGCAACCGCCCGAGTGACTCCCAATAGAGGTTCACCACCAGGGCCTCGTTGGTGAGGCCGCCGAAGCGGGTGATGAACTCGTTGCTGCTGAAGAAACCCTCCGCGACCTGCGCCAGGCTCATGCCATGCGCCATGTGGTCGTTCCAGTTGATCATGCCGGCCTCATCCGGCTCCCGCCCCAGGATGGTGGCGTAGAGACGCACCACCTCGGCCGCGTGCGAGGCACCGGAGAAGTCGATCACGCCATTGGCGAAGGCGATGCGGGAAACCGGTCCGATCCGGACGATGTCGCCCGTGTTCAACACGATCTGCGTGACGTGGTCAGGGCCCGTGACAATGCGCTCCGCCTCCCAGACCAGGCGCAGTGAGGTGACGAGATCCGGCGAGACCTTGGTGAAGCCATGGTGCGTTTCGCCCAGCGTGAGCGGTGGTGGCGACGGTGGCGAGACTGGCGGCGGTGGCGGCGAGACCGGTGGCGGCGGCGAGACCGGCGGTGGCGGCGGTGGCGAGACCGGCGGTGGCGGCGGTGGCGGCGGCGGCGAGACCGGCGGTGGCGGCGGTGGCGAGACCGGTGGTGGTGGTGGTGAGACCGGCGGTGGCGGCGAGACCGGTGGTGGCGGCGGTGGCGAGACCGGCGGTGGCGAGACCGCCGGTGGCGGCGGCGGCGAGACCGGCGGTGGCGGCGGCGGCGAGACCGGTGGTGGCGGCGGCGGCGAGACCGGTGGTGGGTGGTGGTGAGACCGGCGGTGGCGGCGAGACCGGTGGTGGCGGCGGTGGCGAGACCGGCGGTGGCGAGACCGGCGGTGGCGGCGGCGGCGAGACCGGCGGTGGCGGCGGCGGCGAGACCGGTGGTGGCGGCGGCGGCGAGACCGGTGGTGGTGGTGGTGAGACCGGCGGTGGCGGCGAGACCGGTGGTGGCGGCGGTGGCGAGACCGGCGGTGGCGGCGGCGGCGAGACCGGCGGTGGCGGCGGCGGCGAGACCGGTGGTGGCGGCGGTGGCGAGACCGGCGGTGGCGAGACCGGCGGTGGCGGCGGCGGCGAGACCGGTGGTGGCGGCGGTGGCGAGACCGGTGGTGGCGGCGGCGGCGAGACCGGTGGTGGCGGCGGTGGCGAGACCGGTGGTGGCGGCGGTGGCGAGACCGGTGGCGGTGGCGGTGGCGAGACCGGTGGTGGCGCGGGCAGATCGTCCTCGCTCGTCACGTTCAGCACCTTCACCGTCACGGCGAAGGCGGCGCTTTGCCGGCCGTCCGAGACCTCGATCATCACGCTGCGGTCGGTGCCACCTTCCCGCAGCAGGTCCACGCCGTCGCGCAGCTTCAGGGTGCGATCCACCACCTCGAACCAGGCGGAATCCGGCCAGGCCACGCTGTATTCCAGCGCGTTCGCCGGCGTGTCCGGATCGGTGGCCTGCAACACGCCGATCGTGGCGCCGACATCGTTCTCCAGCACCACGCCGCCGGAGGAGAAGCCGAGACTCTGTGGCGGCGTATCGTCCACCCCCTGCAGCACCACCGGCCAGGATTGGCCGGTATCTCGCCATCCGCTGGCGAAGTGCAGAGAGAGACCGAAGGTGAAGACCGGGTCGCTCTCTGCGGGATATGCCTCCCGGTCGAAGGCCGTGGCGGGCACGATGGTCACGATGCCCCGCGCCGCGTCCAGCACGGCGGTGAAATGCGCCGCGCCGGCGCCTGTCAGCGCAACCGCCGTCACGCCCTCTGCGCCGGTCAGCGTCAGGCTGGCCACCCAGTCTCCCGGGCGGTTGTTCTCCAGGATAGTGCCGGGCACCACGCCCGTTGCCACCGGATTGGCCATTGCCACGTCCTTTTGCCGTCGCCTGGGCATTTCAGCGGAGTGACGTGAAGAAAGGGTGACGCGCGGTGCCTCACGGCGGTGTCCGTGGCGCGCGAAACGGAATCTTCACGGGTCTGGGCGAGGATGTCGCGAACAGGTCCTAGCCGGAGAATGCCGAACCATGACCCTGCGCCGCCGCATCGTCGCGTCCCTTGCCATTCTGTTCCTCAGCTTCCTCGGCCTCGGCGGCTTCGCGCTGGATCGGCTGGGCAAGGTGCGGCAGGCATCGGATGGCATCGCCGCGCATGCCAGTGGCAGCATGCACCTGCTGTCGGAACTGGCCGATGGCTCCCATCGCTATCGCAACGCAGTGCTGCTGGCAGGAATGCGGCAGGATGACAGCTTGCGCGCGCAGGATGAGGCCACCATCGCCAGTCAGCGGGCGGAGGTCACGCGCCTCCTCGACAGCTACAGGCCGGTTGGCGCGGATGAGATGGAGAGCCGGGGCTTCGTGCAGCTTGCCCAGGCCTGGCGTGCCTATATCGGCCTGATGCCCGCCGCCCAACCGCCGGGCCGCCCGGCCAGCACGCGGGAGCAACTGAACAATGAGGAACGGGAGGCCTTCGCGCGTTTTGAACGGGCGCGGGACCAGCTGAGCAAGCATATGCTGTCGGCCATGCAGGCGGTGGTGCAGCATTCTCACCGGACCTACGACACGGCTTACTGGCTGATCCTGGGTGCCGTGCTGCTCGGCGCCCTGCTCTCCCTGGGCATCGCGTTGAACCTGGCCGCCAGCGTGACCTCGCCGCTGCTGCGCCTGGCCGGCGTCATGGACCGCATGACGCGTGGAGAGCTGGAAGCGGTAGTGACGGATCAGGAGCGCGCCGACGAGATCGGCAGCATGGCGCGCGCGCTGGAAGTCTTCCGCGCCAGGGTGCGGGATGGCGAGCGGCTGGCACGAGAGCAGGCGGAGATGGACGTCGCCCAGTCCCAGCGAGCGCAGAAGCTGGATGAGCTGGTATGCGCCTTCGGTGAGGAGACGCGCGGCATGCTGGATGGCGTGCGCCAGGCCGCCGAGCGGCTGAACGGCACCGCCAGCCGCATGGGCCAGGCGGCGGAGGAAGGCGCACGGCTGACCGAGGCACTCTCCACCGCGTCCGAAGGCGCGTCGGGCAATGCGCAGACCGCCGCCGCGGCGACGGAGGAACTCGCATCCTCGATTGGCGAGATCACCCGGCAGGTCGGCCGCTCGGCCGAGGTGTCACGCCGTGCCGTGGCGGAGGCCGAGCGCACGGATCGCACGGTGCGCGACCTGGCTGAGACCGCCAGCAAGATCGGCGATGTGGTGCGGCTGATCGCCGATATCGCCGGGCAGACCAATCTGCTGGCCCTGAACGCCACCATCGAGGCGGCGCGGGCGGGCGAGGCAGGCAAGGGCTTCGCCGTCGTCGCCAGCGAGGTGAAATCTCTCGCCAGCCAGACAGCGCGCGCGACGGAGGAGATCGGCCAGCAGGTGGGCGCCATCCAGGGCGCAACGGGGCAGGCGGTGGAGGCCATCCGCAGCATCGGGCTGGTGGTGGCCGAGATCGACCAGACCGCCGCCGCCATTGCAGCCGCAGTGGAGCAGCAGGGTGCCGCGACGCAGGAAATCGCCCGCAATATCGCCGGCACGGCGGAGGCCGCCTCCACCGTCTCGCGGGAGACGGCGGTGGTGCGGGATTCCGCCGGCGCCAGCGGGGATGCCGCGCGGGAGGTGCGGGAAGCATCCCGAGAGTTGAACGATCAGGCCAATGGCCTGCGCGCACGGGTGGACCGCTTCCTGAACTTGGTACGCGCGGCCTAGAGGATTGCGGCGGGCATCGTCACTTGGCCGGGCTGTTCCACCCGGCCAGGCTTCGCCTCAGCGCCGCTTTTCCACCAGAACGCCCTCATGCTTCAGCGCCTCGATCTGCTCGGGCGTGTAGCCGTGCCGGGCCAGCACCTCGTCGCCATGCTGGTTGAAGCGCGGCGGCGCCGAGCGGGTGCCGCCGGGAGTGCGGGAGAGTTTGATCGGCGTGCCGAGCGCGCGGAACTCCCCCAGTTCCGTCACCATCTCGCGGTGCGCGGTATGCGGCTCGGCCAGAGCCTCATCCACATGCAGCACCGGTCCGGCAGGCAGGCCGATGGCCAGCAGCTCGTCGCAGAGCGCATGCCCATCCCGCGTCACCAGCTTCTCCTCCAGGATGGCGGTCAGCGCGTCGCGGTTGGTGACGCGGTCGCCATTGCTGCGGAAGCGCGGGTCAACGGGCAGGTCCGGGAGGTCCAGATAGGCGCAGAACTTGCGGAAGGCCGGGTCATTGCCGCAGGCGACAAAAATCTGGCAGGTGGCGGTGCGGAAGGCGGAATAGGGCGAGATATTCGGGTGCGGGTTGCCCGTGGCCTTGGGGCGCTTGTTGTTCAGCAGGAAGTTGGCGGCCTGCGGGTGCAGCAGCGCCATGCCGCAGTCATGCAGCGTCATGTCGACATACTGCCCTTGGCCGGATCGCGCGCGCTCCTGCAAGGCCATCAGGATGCCGATGACGGAATAAAGCCCGGTGGCGAGATCGACGATCGGCGTCGCCATGCGGGTGGGCCCGCTTTCCGGCGTGCCATTGATGGACATCAGCCCGACCATGGCTTGGATGATGGCGTCATAGCCCGGCAACCCGCCGCGCGGCCCGGTGGCGCCGAAGCCGGAGACGCGGCAATGCACCAGGGTCGGGAAGCGGTGGCGTAGAACCTCCTCATAACCCAGGCCCCATTTCTCCATGGCGCCGGGCTTGAAGTTTTCCACCAGCACGTCGGCATCTTCCAGCAGCCGCAGCAGCACCTCGCGGCCTGCGGGCTGGGAGAGATCGAGGGCGATGGACTGCTTGTTGCGGTTGACGCCGATGAAGTAGCTGGCGTCGCCGCGCTCGCCCTCATGCGGCAGGAAGGGCGGGCCCCATTCCCGCACCTCGTCGCCCTGCGGCGGCTCGATCTTGATGACCTCGGCGCCGTGGTCGGCCAGGATCATGGTGCAATAGGGGCCGCCCAGAACGCGGGTCAGATCGACAACCTTCAGCCCCGCCAGCGCCCCAGGTGAGCGGGCAAGGCCCTTTCCTTCGGCGGCGTGGGATGGCAGCGGGGTATCGGGCATTGGTCTGGGTCCTCCTGCCGCCAGCATAGTGCCATCTGCCGTGCAGGCGAGGGGGGGATGGCCATTCGTTCCCCACGCAGCGTGATTGAACCGGCGGCGATTATCGGTATCCATGGGGGGATGAGTGCTGAACCCCCCGTCCTGCAAGGTCCCCGCATCCGCCTCCGCCCCTGGCGGGAGGAGGACCGCGATGCCTTCGCCGCCATGAATGCGGACCCCGAGGTGATGCGGTATTTCCCGAATCCGCTGGACCGGGCGGGGTCCGACGCCTTCATGGACCGCATCACGGCCCATATGGCGGCGGAAGGATTCGGCTTCTGGGCGGTGGAGCGGCATGACACGCCAGGGGCCATCGGCCTTTGCGGCTTGTCCCGCATCCCCTGGGAGGCGCGTTTCACCCCGGCGGTGGAAATCGGCTGGCGCTTTGCCACGGCCCATCAGCGCCAGGGCTATGCCGAGGAAGCGGCGCGCATCGCCCTGGCCCATGGCTTTGGCCCGCTGGCGCTACCGGAGATCGTCGCCTTCACTGTCTCAGCCAATACTCGCTCCTGGGGCCTGATGGAGCGGCTGGGTATGACGCGGGATGGCAGCTTCGAGCATCCGCGCCTGCCCGAAGGCCACCCGATGCGGCGGCAGCTGCTCTACCGCATCGGCCGGCGTGACTGGATCGACGCGCGCCTGGGCGGGGACTGAGGGGCCTGCCAAGGGCCCTGACCGGCCAGAAGACGCGCGGGGATGGGCCCGGCTGCGAATGCGTCACGTTTAGGAGATGATCACGGATCTGTGAACTCCCGGATCAAAATATTCCGATATCATAATGATAATTATGCGCAATAATATGTGAGGAAGTCCCGTTCGAGGCAGGTGATGCAGATTGGCGGCGTCAAAGTGACCGATGTGCTGAAGACGGCGGGGCGCCATGTGGTGCCTTTCCGCAGGACGCTACGGCGGGTCAAACGGATGATTCGTCCCTATCAGGACGACCCCGGTAATTCCGGCTACTGCATCACCAACGGGCTGGAGCAGATCGTCGCCTTCCGCGAGTCAGGATTCGAGGTGCGCGGCAAGACGGTGCTGGAATTCGGCTCGGGCTGGCTGCCGCTGATCCCCTGGCTGTTCCAGCTCGCCGGGGCTGGGCGCCTGATCCTGACAGATATCGACCGGTTGATGGACGAGCAGACGATCGAGCGCGCGCGCGTCATCCTCCGCACCCGTATCCAGGACATTGCCGGGGCGCTGCTGCAGCCGGAGAGCACGCTGCTGGCGCAGCTCGAACAGCCACTGCGCTTCGACTATCTGGTGCCCTGGGACGCGGCCTCCCACCCGGCCGGAAGCGCCGACCTCATCTTCTCCCGGGCGACGCTGGAGCATGTTCCCCTTCAGCAGCTGGAATTCTTCTTCGGTCAGTTCTTCCGCATCCTGCGGCCGGGCGGGGCGATGAGCCATCTGGTGGACAACTCCGACCACTGGCAGCACAAGGACAGGGCGCTCAGCCGCGTCAATTTCCTCCGCTTCGACGACAAGGGGATCTTCTGGAAGATCAGCCAGCTGAATCCTCAGGGTTTCCAGAACCGGCTGCGGCACCAGGATTATATCACGCTGATGCAGCAGGCGGGCTTCACCATCGATACAGCCCAGGGCACGCCGGATGAGCAATGCCTGCGGGACCTGTGCCACCTGCCGCTGAACCACCGTTTCCAGGGGCGGCAGCCGCAGGATCTGGCGATCCTCATCTCGCTCTTCGTGGCCAGCAGGCCGGCTGCGAGGCACTAGCCCCGCAGCCGGTCTTCCGGGGCCTCAGCCCAGCACGCGCGCCAGCAGCTCGGCCGTGCGGCCATTGGCGATGGTGGCGGCGCGGCCGTCCCAGGAATGGCCGCCCATCCGCGCGAAGGCATGGTCCACGCCCGGATAGACATGCACCGCCACATCCGGCTTGTCGGCCAGGCCGGCGACGATCTTCTCGCGCGCCTCGGCCGGCACGAAGCGGTCGCGCTCGGCGATATGCAGCAGCAGCGGCGCGCGGATCTTCCCTGCATCCCCCAGGAGGCCATCAATACCGACCCCGTAATAGGAGATATTCACATCGGCATCGGACTGGGTGGCCATCATGAAGGCCAGCCGTCCGCCCAGGCAGAAGCCCATGGTGCCTGCCTTGCCGTTGCAGCCCGGCAGGCCGCGCGCCGTCTGCAGCGTGGCCTTCAGGTCCTCGACCCCCTTGGCTTGGTCGAAGCGGTTCATCAGGTCGAAGGCGCGCTGCCACTCAGCCTCGCTCGAGTCGGTCAGCTGCACCCCAGGCTCCAGCCGCCAGAACAGGTCGGGGGAGATGGCGATGAAGCCCATGTCGGCGACCCAGTCGGATAGGGCGCGCATGGCGTGGTTCACGCCGAAGATCTCCTGGATCATGACCACGGCGCCGGCCGGCACCTGGCGGGGCATGGCCAGATAGGCGCTGAAGCTGCCGCTGCCATCGGTGGCGGGGATGGTGATCTCAGGCATGGATCGGGCTCTCCTCCCCTCGGGGCGACGCAGGATAGGCCGGCCCGGCGCCGTCGCCAGCCCATTCCCTCCGCCGGTTTTCAAGAAAGTCATCCCGGTCTATGTCGGGTGCAGAGTCGCCGGAGGCCGATGTCCATGACTGTTACCCGCCAGCAGTTCCGCGAAGCCATGGCTCGCCTCGGCGCCGCTGTGAACGTCATCACCAGCGCCGGCCCCGGTGGCCTGGCGGGCATGACCGCCAGCGCCGTCTGCAGCGTGACAGATGAGCCCGCGACCGTTCTGGTCTGCGTCAACCGCAACAGCGACAACAACGCCATCATCAAGGCCAATGGCGTGCTCTGCGTGAACGTCCTCTCGGCCGGGCAGCAGGAGGTTTCCAACGTCTTCGCCGGCTCCACCGGCTGCACGACGGAGGAACGCTTCAAGACCGGCACCTGGGATACGATGGAAACCGGCTGCCCCACCCTGGTCGGCGCGGCCGTCGTGCTGGACTGCGTGGTGGATGAGGTGCTGGAGAAGGGCACGCACAGCGTGTTCTTCGCGCATATCAGCGCGCTGCGGGTGGCCGAGCCCGGCTCCGCCCTGATGTACTGGGGCCGCGGCTACCACATGCTGGGCGCCACGGCCTGAGGGTGGCGGGGGTCAGGCCGCCGTCGCGGTGGCCTCTTCCCCCATGATCACGCTCCGCACCAGCGGATAGATCTCATTGGCCCAGCGGCGGCCGTTGAAGACGCCGTAATGGCCGACATCGGCTTGCAGGTGGTGATGCTTCATCGCCGCCGGCAGGCCGGTGCAGAGGGTGGCCGCGGCCTCCGTCTGCCCGACGGAGCAGATATCATCGCGCCCGGCCTCCACCGTCAGCAGATGCGTATTGGTGATGGCCCCCGGCCGCACCGGGCGTCCCCGCCAGGTCATGGTGCCCAGCGCCAGCTCATGGTCCTGGAAGACTCCCTTGACCGTCTCCAGGTAGAATTCCGCCGGCAGGTCCATCACGGCCAGGTATTCGTCGTAGAACTTCCGGTGCGCGTTGGCGCGGATGGAATCGCCGCCCATCACGTTGCGGTAGTAGTCGACATGCGCCTTCACATGCCGGTCCAGGTTCATGGAGACGAAGGCACTGAGCTGGGCGATGCCGGGATAGACCCGCCGCCCGGCGCCCTGGAACCGCCAGGGGACGGTGTCGATCAGGTGCCGCTCGAACCAGCCGATGTCGTGTTCCATCGCCAGCCGGTTGACCTCGGTCGGGCGGATGCGGGTGTCTATGGGCCCGGCCATCAGCGTCATGCTGGCGGGGGTGGCGGGGTCCTTGTCCTCGGCCATCAGGGCCACGGCGGCCAACACCGGCACCGCAGGCTGGCAGACCGCCAGCACGTGCCCGCCCGGCCCCAGGTGCCGCTGATAGGCGATGACGTGGTCGATGAACTCATCCATCCCGAAACGGCCGGCGGAGACCGGGACGTCCCGGGCATTGGCCCAGTCGGTGATATAGACGTCATTCTCCGGCAGCAGCACCTGCACCGTGCCGCGCAGCAGGGTGGCGAAGTGGCCGGACATGGGCGCCACCACCATCACCTTGGGCTGCGGTAGCGCCGTATCCTTCTTGAAATGCAGCAGCTGGCCGAAGGGGGTGGAGGCGACGACCTCCTCCTCGACCTTCACTTCCTGGTTGCCGACCTGGACGGTGGTGAAGCCGAAAGGCGGGCGCAGATGGGTGATGCTGGTGCCGGCCAGCAGTTCCAGCGCCGCCGTCCATTGCCGGATGCCGAAGGTCTCGGGCCTGCCATTGTCGAACTGACGCAGCACACCTCCCATCCCGCGCGCGGCGGCGCGAAGCGGAGCCATGAGATCGGCCTGGTTCTGGTAAAACTGATAGTACATCCACCGAAGCCTTTCTGAGCGGCCTGGGCCACCCTCTGCCCCGCGCCACCCGGCACGGGAAAACTACCAAGCTTTGGGCCACAATCCTGCCGCCGGGGTCAAGGTAACGGGCCCGTGCCTCCCCAGCGAGGGAATGTTCGGCCGAAAACATCACTGAAAAATAAAGTGTGGAGACCGGGCGGGAGTTGCCACGGCTCAGTCCCGCGTTGCGATCGCCTCTCCCGCGCACCAGCCGCTGGCCCAGGCCCATTGGAAGTTATAGCCGCCCAGCCAGCCCGTCACGTCCACCGCCTCGCCCACCACGAACAGCCCTGGCACCGCCTTGGCCTCCAGGCTGCGGGAGGAGAGGTCGCGCGTATCCACGCCCCCCAGCATCACCTCGGCCTTGGCATAGCCCTCGGTGCCGGAGGGGGTGAGAGGGAGCGCTCTCAGCCGCTCCGCCACGCCGCGCAAGGCCTTGTCGGTCTGGTTGGCCATCTCGGCGTCCGGCAGCCAGGCCTCGGCCAGGGCCTGGGCCAGGCGCTGCGGCAGGAACTCGGCCAGCACGGTGCGCGGCTCGGCGCGGGGGCGGGCCTTCTTGCGCTCCAGCAGCAGGGCGGCGGGGTCCTGGCCGGGCAGCAGGTCCAGGCTGATGGCCTCGCCGGGCCGCCAGTAGGAGGAGATCTGCAGGATGGCCGGGCCGGAGAGGCCGCGATGGGTGAAGAGCACGGCTTCCGGGAATGCCGCCTTTCCCGTCCGCGCCACCGCCGGCAGCGCCACGCCGGAGAGGGGGCGCATCAGCGCCAGGGCCTCGCCCTCGAAGGTCAGTGGCACCAGCCCCGGGCGCGTCTCGGTCAGCCGCAGCCCGAAGCGGCGCGCCAGATCCAGCGAGAAGCCGGTGGCGCCCATCTTCGGGATGGAGAGCCCGCCGGTGGCCAGCACCAGCGCCCGCGCCAGGACGGTGCCGCGCGAGGTCTCCACCCGGAAGCGGTCGGACTTCGTCACCTCGATCACGCGGGTGCCCGTGCGCAGCTCCACTCCCGCCGCCGCGCATTCATCCAGCAGCATGGCGACGATGTCGCGGGCCGAGCGGTCGCAGAACAACTGCCCAAGCGTCTTCTCGTGCCAGGGAATGCGGTGCTTCTCGACCAGGTCGAGGAAATGGCGCGGCGTGAAGCGCGCCAGAGCGGAGCGGGCGAAATGCGGATTGGCGGAGAGGAAGCGTTCCGGAACCGTGCCGGTATTGGTGAAGTTGCAGCGCCCGCCGCCGGAAATCAGGATCTTGGCGCCCGCATGTGGCGCATGGTCCAGCACCAGCACGCGGCGGCCGCCCCGGCCGGCCGCCATGGCCGCCATCAGTCCCGCCGCGCCGGCCCCCAGCACGACGGCATCGTATTCATCCATCCTGTGCTGCTCCGCACCCAGTCGAAGGCGGGGGTGTAGCTGCGGGAAAGGGGCAGGGGCAACCGCTGGGGCCTGGAACTCCAGCCGGGGCCACCCGTTGTGCCGGAGCCGTCCAGGCCGGACGGCGACCCCTCTTCCGAAACGCCGGAGGCGCCATGGCCGAGCCTTGGGACGTGATCATCGTCGGCGGCGGGGCGGCCGGCCTGGCGGCCGCGCTGCTGCTGGGGCGGGCGCGGCGGCGGGTGCTGGTCTGCGATTCCGGCGAGTACCGCAATGCCCCATCCCCCGCCATGCATGGCTTCCCGACGCGGGACGGCACCAGCCCCGCCGAATTCCGTGAGATCGCCCGGGCCGAGCTGTCGGCCTATCCAACCGTGCAGTTCCTCGCCGGGCGGGCGCGGGAGGCGGGCCGGACGGAGCAGGGCTTCACCCTCTCCCTGCTGCCGGAGGGGAAGCAGCAGCCACGTGACCTCCAGGCACGCAAGCTGCTGCTGGCCACCGGGCTGGAGGACGAGCTGCCGGACCTGCCGGGGCTTCGGGAGATCTACGGCCATTCCGCCTGGCACTGCCCCTATTGCGACGGCTTCGAGAATGCCGGCCGCCCCCTGGCTGTCCATGGCGCGGGCATGGAGGTGGTGCGGCTAGCAAAGGAGCTGACAGGCTGGAGCCGCCAGCTGACCGTCTGCACCGGCGGCGCACGCCTGACGGGGCGGGAGCGCGGGCAACTGGTCGCGCTGGATATCGGCCTGCGGGAGGAGCCGGTGAGCGGTCTGGCGCGTGAGGGGACGCAGATGCGTGGCCTGAACTTCGCTGATGGCGGCTTCTTGCCAACGGATGGCCTCTTCCTGGCCATGCCGCGCCGGCAGCGTTCGGATCTGGCGCAGCAACTGGGCTGTGGGCTGACCCGCCATGGCGGCATCCGCGCCGACCACCATGGCGCTACCAGCATCCCCGGCCTCTATGTCGCCGGGGACAATGGGGCGGGGCTGCAGATGGTGTTGATCGCCTCGGCCCAGGGCAGCCAGGCAGCATTCGCCATCAACAACGAATTGCTGCGGGAAGATCTGGCCACGGCCCGGCGGCAGCGTGCCCCGCGTCAGCCGGGGCTTCGCAAGGCCTGAGCGTGCTGCCCCGGCGCGGACGGGGCCGGTTCCGCGAAGTCAACTATTCTTGACCCGGCGCCTCTGAGCAGGAAGAGAGGAGGCATGCATGCCTCTTCGCCCTCGGCCTCCTTGTCGGGTAGTCCGGCCGAGCGGCGCCGGCCCGGTCTGTCGCTCGCCCAGCGGTTACTGATCTTTGCCGCCGCGCTCCTGCTTCCCACCCTGCTTCTGAGCGGCATCCTGCTCTGGCGCTTCGCGGAGTCCGAGCAGCTTCGCCTGGAGAACGAGGTGCGGGGGAGCGCCGCCTATCTGGCGGAGACGCTGGACCGCAAGCTGGAGGGGCAGTTCCTCGCCCTGCGCGCGCTCTCGCTCTCGCCCTATCTGCGGAGCGGGGATCTGCGTGGCTTCCACGCACAGGCCGCAGAGCTTGGCCGGGCAGAAGGCTTCTACGTCCTGTTGCGCGACGCCTCCGGCAATCCGGTCATCGATACCAGCCGCCCCTGGGGTATCCTCCAGCCGACCCACGCGCAGCTGACCGAAACCGACCGGCGGGCCCTGGCGGCCGGAAGGCCGGCCGTCTCCGACCTGCGCGTGAGCCAGGATGGCAAGGCGAGCACCTTTAACATCGTCATGCCCGTGCGGCTGCCGGATGCCGATCCGCCCTTCCTGCTCAGCCTGGTGCTGCCGGCCGAGACGGCGCAGTGGGTCCTGAAGGCCGAGCCGCTGCCGGAAGGTTGGACCTCCTCCTATGTCGGCGGCGACGGGCGGATCATCGCCCGCTCCGACCGCAGCGTGCAGTTCCGCGGCAGTCTGGCCACTGAGGATCTGCGCCGCAATGCCGTGGGCGAATCCGGCGTCTGGACCGGCACCACGGCGATGGGGGAGCCGGTGGTGGCGGCCTATCGACGCTCCCAGCTCTCCGGCTGGCGCGCGGCGGTGGGGGTCCCGGTGGCGGTGATGCGCGAGCCGCTGCGGAATTCCCTGCTGGCGCTGGGTCTGCTCTCGGCCAGCGCACTCCTGGTTTCGGCGCTGCTGGCCTTCTGGGTCGGGCGCAGCATCTCCGGGGGCATCCACCAGCTGGCCAATGCCGCGCGCCGCATCGGCCAGGCCGGGGAAGTCTCGCCCCCCGCCAGCGGCATCCGCGAAGTTGACTCGGTGAGCGAGGCCATCGGCGCCGCCGCCCATGACCTGCGGGAACGCGCCCTGGGCCGCGACCGGGCGGAGGAGGCGCTGCGGGAAGAGAGCCGGTCGCTGGAGACGCTGAACCGCATCGGCTCCCTGCTGGCGGCGGAGCTGGACCTCGACCGCCTGATCCAGGCCGTGACCGATGCGGCCACCGAACTGAGCGGCGCGCGGATGGGCGCCTTCTTCTATAGCGGGCCGGACCCGCAGGCCGGATCCTCCACCCACTACGCCCTTTCCGGCAGCGAGCAGGACCTCTTCTCCCGCTTCCCGCTGTCGCGCTTCACGGCACTCTTCGCCCCCACCTTCCGGGGGGATGGCATCCTGCGGATCGCCGATCTGACGCAGCACCCGCGCTACCGCTGGGGCCGGGGGGATGGAGGGCCGGAAGGCCAGCCGCCGCTGCGTTCCTATCTGGCGGTGCCTGTGGTCTCCCGCTCCGGCGAGGTGATCGGCGGCCTTTTCTTCGGCCATCCCGAGCCCGGCGTCTTCACCGCGCGGTCGGAGCGGTTGGTGGCGGGCGTGGCGGCGCAGGCGGCCATCGCCGTCGACAATGCCCGGCTGTTCCGCGAGGCCAGCCGCGCCACCGAGGCGCTGGAACGCCGCGTCGCCGAGCGCACGCAGGAGCTGGAGGATGCGAATGCCCGGCTGCGGGCGGAGGTTGTGGCGCGCGAGGAAGCACAGTCCCGCCTCTCCCAGGCGCAGAAGATGGAGGCGCTGGGGCAGCTTGCCGGCGGCATCGCGCATGACTTCAACAACGTGCTGCAGGCCATCACTAGCGGGCTGGCCCTGATCAGCCAGCGCGCCGAGGACGCCGCCCGGGTCCGCAAGCTGGCGGGCATGGCCACCGAGGCCGCCGAGCGAGGCGCCTCCATCACCCGGCGGCTGCTGACCTTCGCCCGGCGCGGCGAGCTGCGGGTGGAGCCGGTGGACGCGGCGGCGCTGCTGGACGACCTGGCCGCCGTCTTCAAGCACACGCTCGGCCCGGGCATCGAGGTGCGGATCGAGGCCTCGCCCGAGCTGCCGCCGCTGCTGGTCGACCGCGGGCAGCTGGAGGCGGTGCTCGTCAACCTCGCCACCAATGCGCGCGATGCCATGGCCGGCGGCGGGCGGCTGCAGCTTTCCGCCTCGGCCGAGGAGGTGACGGAGGATGCGCCGGGCCCGGTGGAGCTGGCGCCCGGCACCTATCTGCGGCTGTCCGTCCGGGACACCGGCGGCGGGATGGATGCGGCGGTGCTGGCGCGGGCCACCGAGCCCTTCTTCACCACCAAGCCGCTGGGCAAGGGCACCGGGCTGGGGCTGGCGATGGCCAAGGGCTTCGCCGAGCAGTCCGGCGGCGGCTTCGGCATCGAGAGCTGGCCGGGGGAGGGCACCTGCGTCACGCTCTGGCTGCCGCGTGGCAGGATGGAGGAGATGCGTGCCTCCCGTCCGCTGCCCCATTCCCAGGCGCTCCAGGTCCGGCCGGGCGAGGGAGGCGGGATGCCCGCGGTGCTGGTGGTGGATGACGAGCCCGCGGTGCGCGCCGCCATCGCCGCCGACCTGGCCGCGCGCGGCTGGCATGTCACCGAGGCGGCGGATGCCCTGGCTGCCCTGGAGCGGATCGGCGCCGCGCCGCTGGACCTGCTGGTGACCGACCTCGCCATGCCCGGCATGAATGGCCTGGCCCTGCTGGCCGAGGCGCGGCGCCGCCGCCCCGGCCTGCCCGCCATGCTGGTGACCGGTTATATGGACGAGGACAGCAGCGGTGCCTTGCAGGAGGCCGAGCAGGGCGGACCCTTCATGCTGCTCCGCAAGCCGATCCCGGCGGATGAACTGGCCACCCACGCCGCCGCGCTGCTGCGGGAGAAGGTGCGCGCCTGAGCGTTGGCTTGTGCGCCGGCCCCTTCATCGCGAGCATGGGTCGGCAAGCACGAGGAACCTCTGATGACCTGGTCGATCCTGGCCCATGACCCCGAGAGCGGCGCCTTCGGCGTGGCGGTGGCGACCTGCGCCTTCGCCGTCGGCGCCTCCTGCCCCTTTCTCCGTGCCGGGGTGGGCGCGGTATCCACGCAGTCCTTCACCAACCGCTATCTGGGCCCGGCGGTGCTGGATGCCATGGAGCGCGGCCTTCCGCCGCAGGACGCCATCGAGGCTGCCCTGGCGGGAGATGCCAACCGCGCCTATCGGCAGGTCCATGCCCTGGACCGCCACGGCCGCAGCGCCGCCTGGACAGGAAGCAGCTGCGTGATCTGGGCGGGTTCGGCCTCCGCGCCGCATCTCAGCGTGGCCGGCAACATGCTGGCCGGGCCGGAGGTGGTGGGGCAGACCCTGGCCAGCCTGCGCGCGCCGTCCGACCTGCCGCTGCCGGAGCGGATGCTGCTGGCCATGGATGCCGGAGAGGCCGCGGGCGGCGACCGCCGGGGCCGGCAGTCCGCCGCCATGCAGGTGGTGACGACCGAGGACTTCCCCGACCTCGACCTGCGTGTCGACGACCATGCAGAGCCGCTGGTGGAGCTGCGGCGGCTGCTGGGCCTCTGGCGCGTCACGCGCGCGCCGGGGCTGGCGACGGGGCCGCGCAAGGCCAATCCCTCCGGCACCATCGACCGTGCCGCGGTCGAGGCCGGATGGAAGGAAAAGGGCCTGGACCTGCGCTTCGGTGACTGAGCGCTGGGTGGCGGGCGCAGGCGGCGCCGTGTCTCGGCTCCTGCCGCCCGGCCATTTACTGACAGATCAATTATATGTCAGCGGCTTCATCAACCACGGAACTGCCACAGCGCCGCCACGTTCGGGAAACTACTAAGGTCGAGGTTGTGGCAATTACAGGAGATGAGACTGTCATGAAGACTCTGTCCCGCATCGCGGTGGTCGGCACCATGGCGCTGGCGCTGATGGGCTGCGACAACATGTCGCGGTCGCAGCAGCGCGCGCTTTCCGGCGGCGCCATCGGCGCGGCGGCCGGCACGGCGGTATCGGCCATCGCCGGTGGCTCGCTGCTGACCGGCGCGCTGGTGGGTGGCGCCGGCGGTGCGGTGATCGGCGCGGTTTCGCGCTAAGCGGCCCGGCCTTCCGCGCGGGGCCAGCCCGCGCGGAAGGCGATGGCCTCAGCCGGCCGCGAAGGCCGGCATCGGCGGCAGCGGCTCCATCGGCGTCTTGAACCAGCGCTGGTGGATGCGGTCCAGCTCCCCGTTCTGCACAAGCTCGGCGATGAAGCTGTTGCACCAGTCTCGCAGTGCCGCGTCCTGCTTCCGGAAGGCCATGCCATTGGCCTGCGCGCGCAGCGTGAATTTCGGCTCGATCTCCAGCTTGGGATAATTGGTGGTCAGCTGCGCCAGCACGGTGCTGCTGGCGCCGATGGCCTGCACCTGGCCCGAGATGATGGACTGCGTGGTCGTCGCATCATCGTCGAAGCGCATGATGCGGATCTCCTTCGGCGCCACGGCCATGACCGCCGAATCCTGCGTGCTGGCGCGGGCAACGCCGACGCGCACGCCCTTCAGGTCGTCCGGCCCGCTGATTTTGGTGCTCTTCGGCGCCAGGATATAGGTCGTGAAGGCGCTGTAGGGGTTGGAGAAGAGCACCTGCTTCGACCGCTCCTCCGTGATGCCGAAGGTGGCGACCAGCATGTCCACCTTGTTGGTCAGCAGGAAGGGGATGCGGTTGGGGCCGGTGACGGGCACCAGCTGCAGCTGCACGCCCAGCGCCTTGGCCAGCAGGGCCGAGACATCCGCGTCATAGCCGGCGGGCTTCTGATTCTCGTCGATGCCGCCGAAGGGCGGGTAGTCGGTCAGGATGCCGATGGAGATCTTCCCGGCCTTCTTGATCTCATCCGGCGTGGCCGCCGCGGCGGGGCGCGTCAGGCCCGGCAGCATGGCGGCCGAGGCGCCGATGGCCAGCGCCCCCAGGGCCCGGCGTCCGATCGGATAGGCTGTCATGTCAGTCTTCTCCCTGGTGTTCGTTTCCCGGACCATGCGCCGCCGCCTCAGCGGCTGGCGAGGGCCAGTTTCTGCTCCATGCGCCGGCTGTAGATGGAGAGCGGCCAGCAGAGGATGAAATAGACCAGTCCCACCAGCCCGAAGATGGTGAAGGGATGGAAGACCGCGTTGTTGATCACCTGCGCCGCGCGGGTCAGCTCCACGAAGCCGATCATCGAGGTCAGCGAGGTCGCCTTGATCAGCTGCACGAGGAAGCCGACCGTGGGCGGGAGGGCGATGCGTACGGCCTGCGGCAGCACGATCAGCCGCATCTGGTGCCAGTAGCGCAGGCCCAGCGCGCTGGATGCCTCCCACTGGCCGCGCGGCACGACCTCGATGCTGCCGCGCCAGATCTCGCCCAGGAAGGCGCTGGCATGCAGCGACAGGCCAAGCGTGGCAGCGCCCCAGGGATCGACATCGAAGCCGAAGAGGCCCGGCACGAAGAAGGCCAGGAACAGCTGCATCAACAGCGGCGTTCCCTGGAAGACCTTGATGTAGCCGAAGGCGAACCAGCGCAGCACCCGGATTTTGCCGCTGCGCATCAGCGCGATGGCCAGGCCGCCGATGCTGCCGCCAATGAAGGCGCAGACCGAGAGCAGGATGGTCCAGCGCACCGCCGCCAGGATGAAGAGGATCTCGTTGGGGCCGAGGCTACGCATGCTGCCGTCCTCCTCAGCGTGTGGCGGGCTGGCGCAGGAAGGCGCGTTCGATCAGTGCGAAAATGCCCCAGAATGTCAGGGAAAGGACGAAGTAGATGCCGGTGACGACGAAATAGACCTCGAAACTGCGGAAGGTCCGCGCCTGGATGTCATTGGCCGCGCCCGTCAGCTCATTGGCCGCGATGGCGGAGCAGACGCTGGAATTCAGCATCAGCAGGATGAACTGGCTGGTCAGCGCCGGGTAGATGGCCTGGATGGCGGGCTTCAGCACGATCAGGCGGAAGATCTGCAGCGGCTTCAGGCCCAGCGCCCGCCCGGCCTCGATCTGGCCTTTGGCGATGCTCTCAATGCCGGCCCGGATGATCTCGATGCCGTAGGCGCCGACATTGACCACCAGGGCCAGCAGGGAGGCCTGGTCGGCCTCCAGCCGGATGCCGATCGCAGGCAGGCCGAAGAAGATGATGAAGATCTGGATCAGGAAGGGCGTGTTGCGGATCAGCTCGATATAGGCGTCGATGATCCAGCGCAGCGGCCTCGGCCCGCCGGTCTTGCCCAGTGCCCCCAGCACGGCCACGACCATGCCGATGGCCATGGCGGCCGCCGATAGCCAGAGGGTGCGCAAGGCCCCGGCCATGAGTTCATCCCAGGAGGCGAAAACCTGGCCGAATTCGAAGGCGTAGTTCATGCCGGCAGGCAACCGGTCCACAGGCGCGGCGCGGCCATGGGATTCACCCTCTCGATCGTTTCCTGCCCGCCTTTGCGGCTTTGGCTTTGACCTGGCTGCGGCCGCCTGGGGCGGCTCGTCCGGCTACCGCAGGCTGGCGTGGATCATGAGGGCATGCAAGTGGGGAGGGGATGACACGGTGGTAAGGCGCGGACTGCCCGGGGCAGCCACGGCCATGGGCCGCGCGTGATGCCGGCGGCGCTGTCGGTATCGGGGATGAGAGAGGATGGTGCCCAGAAGTGGAATCGAACCACCGACACTGCGATTTTCAGTCGCATGCTCTACCAACTGAGCTATCTGGGCCCATAGCGGCGGTGGCGTTGCCGTCACCGTCTGTAGAGTGCGCCCGAAATAGACGATGGCCGGGGGGCTGTCCAGCCACCTCTGCCGGATATTTCGGCCGCGCCGCCAATTAATCCCGCGTCTCGTCTTCCTGTGGCACCGGCGGGCCGGGGATGACATAGGCCTCGTTCAGCCAGCGGCCGAGATCGACCTGCCGGCAGCGGGCGGAGCAGAAGGGGCGCTGCTGCGGGTCGGAAGGCTTGCCGCAGATGGGGCAGCGGGCCAGGGAGGGTTTGGGCTTATTCGGCATGGATGTCTTCCTGTCCCGGGGGGCAGAGAGGGTCGGGGCGCAGGCTCAGCGGGCCAGCCTGCGTGGCGAAGTCCTGCAACGCGCCCGGCCAGTCCCGCAGGGCGGCGCAGATGGCGGGCTGTGCGGTCAGCACCAGCCTGGCCCCTGGCCGCGCCGCCGCCTGCCGCAGGCCGCGCCGCAGCGCCGCCAGTCCGCGTGTCAGGGCAGAAGGTGGATGGCCGAGGACCTCGTGCAAGGGGGGCAGCACCCGCCGGCGTTGCAGCTCGATCAGCCCGAGGCCGGTGACGCCGACCACGCGCAGGTCCGGGTCGGCACCCGCGGCCTCCTGCATCGCCGGCAGCAGCGCCTTGCGACGGGCCATGGGCAGCCCGGCCATATCCACCAGGATGGCGCCGGCCAGGTGGCGCAGGCGGATCTGCCGCGCCACCTCGGCCAGGGCGGCGCGGTTCAGGGCCAGATGGGCCCCCGCGTCCCGGCTGCCGGCCTGGGTGCCGGCATCGACATCGATGGCGACCAGGGCGGGGGTGGGATGGATGCGCAGCCGGCCGCCGCCGGGCAGCGCCACATCGGGGCCGGAGAGTTCCTCGAACTCGCCCTCCAGCGCATCGTCGAAGGCCGGGGTGGGGGAGAGGGTGACGCGCGCCGCGCCCAGCGCCGCGCGCAGCCGCGCGACGGTGGCGGCGCTGTCGGCGCGCAGCGGGGCATCGGGGTATTGCGCCGCCAGCCGCAGCGGTGCGTCCGGCCCGCGGGCGAGCAGGCGAAGCGGTCCTGTCACCGGCTCCGGCGGCGGGCGCAGGGCGAGGCGCGGGCCCTTGCCGCCTTGGGCGGCGCGGGTGATGGCCACGCGCAGCCATTCGCCCTCCGTGCGGCCTCTGGCGCCCTCCGAATCCGGCAGGAAGCCGGTCTCGCCGCCCGCCAGGGCCACGAAGGCCCCGGCCATGGCGGGCGCGCGGGCGGCGAGGCGCCCGACATGCAGGTCGCCGATGCCGTCCGGCCGGGCCGGGCGCTCGATGAAGGCGGCCTCCAGCCGGTCATTCCGCAGCAGTGCCGTGCGCTGCTCGCCGGGGGAGGTGCTGACGAAGATCAGCACCGGGCCCGTCATGGGCGCAGCCAGCCAATGCCCCGCAGCAGCTGCGCCGTTTCGAACAACGGCAGGCCGATCACGTTGGAATGGCTGCCGGCGAGGAAGCGCACGAACATCTCGGCCGATTCCTGGATGGTATAGCCGCCGGCTTTACCCTTCCATTCGCCCGAGGCGATGTAGGCATCGACCTGCTGCTGGGTCAGCCGCTGAAAGGTGACGATGCTCTCCACCAGCCGGGTCAGCACGCGGCCATCGGGCAGCGCCAGCGCCACCCCCGTGGTGACGCGGTGCCGGCGGCCGGAGAGCAGGCCGAGGCAGTCACGCGCCTCCCGCTCGGTCTCCGCCTTGGGCAGGATGCGGCGCCCGACGCCCACCACCGTATCGGCGGCCAGCACCAGGCAGTCGGGGACCTGCGGCGCCACCGCCGCGGCCTTGGCACGGGAAAGGCGGGCGGCCAACTGACGCGGCAGCTCGTCCTTCAGCGGCGTTTCGTCGATCTCGGAGACCAGGATGCGGTCGGGCGTGATGCCGATCCGCGCCAACAGGTCCACACGGCGCGGGCTACCACTGGCCAGCACCAGGGGCGGGCGGGTCGCAGCAGCCACCTTACGTCCTTACTTCAGTCCGTCCGGACAATTACTTGAACCGGAAGGTGATGCGGCCCTTGGTGAGGTCGTATGGCGTCATCTCGACATTCACGCGGTCGCCGGCCAGCACGCGGATGCGGTTCTTCCGCATCTTCCCGCTGGTATGGGCCAGGACCATGTGCTCGTTGTCCAGCTTGACGCGGAACATCGCGTTGGGCAGCAGTTCAACGACTTGGCCGCTGAACTCGATCATATCTTCTTTCGACATCAGACCTCTATTATCGCCGGAAGCGGGGCATTGGAGTTGTGCAGGCCATTCAGGCATGCGGTGGCGCCCGCCGCTGGCAGGTGCCGGAGATTCACCGCCGGAACATGATGGCGCGAAAGGCGCCGGTCAAGGACAGGCTCTTCCTCACAACCGCATGGCGATGCTGCGGGCATGGGCATCCAGGCCCTCGGCCTCGGCCAGGCGCACCGCGTCGGGGCCGATGGCGCGCAATCCACGCTCCTGCGGCTCGATCCAGGTGGTGCGCTTGAGGAAGTCGAAGACCGAGAGGCCGGAGGCGAAGCGCGCCGTGCGGCCGGTGGGCAGGACGTGGTTGGGACCGGCGATGTAGTCGCCCAGCGCCTCCGGGCAGAAGCCGCCCAGGAAGGCGGCGCCGGCATGGCGGATGCGGGCGAAGAGCGCGCGGGGCTCGGCCACCAGCAGTTCCAGATGCTCCGGCGCCAGGCGGTCGGAGAGGCTTGCCGCCTCCTCAAGGTCGCGGGTGACGATGATGGCGCCGTTGCGGGCCCAGCTTTCCCCGGCGATGGCGGCGCGGGGCAGGCTTCTCAGCGCATCCTCCACGGCCAGGGCCACGGCATCGGCCAGGGTGGGGCTGTCGGTGATCAGGATGGACTGGGCGCTCTCGTCATGCTCGGCCTGGGCCAGCAGGTCCATGGCGACCCGCGCCGGGTCCTGCGCCGCATCGGCGATGACGACGACCTCGGAGGGGCCGGCGATGGAATCGATGCCGACGCGGCCGAAGACCTGCCGCTTGGCCTCGGCCACATAGGCATTGCCGGGGCCGGCCACGCGGTCCACGGGCGCGATGGAGGCGGTACCCCAGGCCAGGGCGGCGATGGCCTGGGCGCCGCCGATGCGCCAGATCTCGGTCACGCCGGCACGGCGGGCGGCGGCCAGCACCAGCGGGTTCAGCACGCCGTCGGGGGTGGGGACGCACATGGCGACCCGCGCGACACCTGCCACCCGCGCCGGGATGGCGTTCATGAGCACGGAGGAGGGATAGGCCGCCTTGCCGCCGGGGACATAGATGCCGACGGCGTCGATGGCGTTCCAGCGCATGCCCAGCGTGAGCCCGGCCGGATCGTCCAGCTCCAGGTCCCGCGGCAGCTGCGCGCGGTGAAAGGCCTCGATGCGCGTGGCGGCATGGTCCAGCGCCGCGATCAGGGCGGGGTCGCAGGCCGCCACGGCCGCCTCGATCTCGGCCGCCGTCACCTTCAAGGCGGCGGGGCCGGCGGGGGTCCAGCGGTCGAAGCGCGCGGTCAGCTCCAGCAGGGCGGCATCGCCCTCCCGCCGCACCTGGGCAATGATCCCGGCGACGGCGGCATCGACCCGCGCGGTGGTGTCCCGCGCCATGTCCAGCAGCGCGGCAAAGCCGGCCTCGAAACCGGCCTCGCGGGTATCCAGGCGGATCATGCGGCCTCCAGCGCCGCGCGGAAGCGGGCCAGCCAGGCGCCGATGGCCTCCGGCTGGGTCTTCAGCGCCGTGCGGTTGACGATCAGGCGGGAGGTGACCTGGGCGATCACCTCCGTCTCCACCAGCCCATTGGCCTTCAGGGTGGAGCCGGTCTGCACGAGGTCGACGATGAGGTTGGACAGGCCCATGGCGGGCGCCAGTTCCATCGCCCCGTTCAAGTGCACCACTTCCGCCTGGATGCCGCGCGCCGCGAAGTGGCGGCGGGCGATATTGGGGTATTTGGTGGCGACGGCGACGCGGGAGAGGCGGGCGCGGTCGGCCGCCCGCTGGCCGACGGGCTCGGCCACGCTGACGCGGCACCTGCCGATGCCGAGGTCGAGTGGCGCGTAGATCTCGGGATAGTCGAATTCCATCAGCACATCGGCGCCGCAGATGCCGATCTGCGCCGCGCCGAAGGCCACGAAGGTGGCGACGTCGAAGCTCCGCACCCGCACCACGTCCAGCGCGGGGTTGTTGGTCTCGAAACGCAGGCGTCGGCTGCCCTCGTCGTTGAAGTCGGCGGCGGGGACGATGCCGCTGCGGGCCAGCACCGGCCCCAGTTCCTTCAGGATCCGCCCCTTGGGCAGCGCCAGGACGAGGGGCTGGGCGGCCTGGTCGAGGCCGGTTTTTTCGTTGATGGGCAGGTCCATGGGGAATTTTACCACCCGGCAGATTGCGGAGTCATGTCACTCACGCAGACGTTCGATGTCGGCGCCGACGCCCGCCAGCTTCTGCTCCACCTGCTCATAGCCGCGGTCCAGGTGATAGACGCGGTTGACCACCGTGTCCCCCTGCGCCGCGAGGCCCGCGATGATGAGGGAGACGGAGGCGCGAAGGTCGGTCGCCATGACCGGCGCGCCGGTCAGGCGGGAGACGCCGCGCACGATGGCGGAGGAGCCATGGGCGTTGATGCGCGCGCCCATCCGGGTCAGCTCCGGCACATGCATGAAGCGGTTCTCGAAGATCGTCTCGGTGATCATCGAGGCGCCCTCGGCCACCGCCATCAGCGCCATGAACTGGGCCTGCATGTCCGTGGCGAAGCCGGGGAAGGGCTCGGTGATGGCATCCACGCCGCGCAGCCCGTCGACGCGGGCGACGCGCAGCCCGGCATCCTCCTGCGTCAGCTCCACGCCGGCCTCGCGCAGATTGGCGGCGCAGGCGCCGAAGATCTCCTGCCGCACGCCTTTCAGCAGCACCTCGCCGCCCGTGATGGCGGCGGCGCAGGCGAAGGTGCCGGCCTCGATGCGGTCGGGCAGGATGGGGTGGGTGGTGCCGTGCAGGCTCTCCACCCCCTCGATCACGAGGCGGTCACTGCCGATGCCCTCGATATTGGCGCCCATGGCCACCAGGCAGGTGGCGAGGTCGCAGATCTCCGGCTCGCGCGCCGCATTGACCAGGGTGGTGGTGCCGCGCGCCAGGGTCGCGGCCATCAGCAGATTCTCGGTGGCGCCGACGGAGACCTGCGGGAAGAGGATGCGGGCGCCCTTCAGCCCTTCCGGCGCGCTGGCATGGACATAGCCGCCCTCGAGGTCGATGCGCGCGCCCATGGCCTCCAGCCCCTTCAGGTGGAGGTCCACTGGGCGGGTGCCGATGGCGCAGCCGCCGGGCAGGGAGACGCGGGCCTCGCGGTAGCGGGCCAGCAGCGGGCCCAGCACCAGGATGGAGGCGCGCATCTTGCGCACGAGGTCGTAGGGGGCCTCGAGATTGGTGGCCTCGCCTTCCAGGCGGATGTGGCGGCCGGCCCGGTCATGCTCCACCCGCAGCCCGTGCTGGGCCAGCAGGGCCGCCATGGTCACCACGTCGGACAGGGCCGGAGCATTGGTGAGGGTCACGCCCTCCCCGGTGAGCAGGGCGGTCGCCATCAGCGGCAGGGCGGCGTTCTTGGCCCCCCCGATGGCGATGCTGCCCTTCAGGGTGCGGCCACCCCGGATGCGGATGCGATCCATGGACTCGTCTCCCCCTTACAGCCGCGGCAAGGCGACGCCGCGCTGCCCCATGTACTTCCCCTTGCGGTCAGCATAGGAGACATCCGGCGGCGCCGAGCCCTGGAGGAAGAGGAACTGGCAGATGCCCTCATTCGCGTAGATGCGGGCGGGCAGGGGGGTGGTGTTGCTGATCTCGATCGTCACCTGTCCCTCCCATTCCGGCTCCAGGGGCGTGACATTCACGATCAGGCCGCAGCGGGCGTAGGTGGACTTGCCCAGGCAGATGACCAGCACGTCGCGCGGCACGCGGAAATATTCGACCGTATGGGCCAGCGCGAAGGAATTGGGCGGGATGATGCAGGTATCGCCCCGGCGGGTGACGAAGCTGCCCTCGGCGAAATTTTTGGGATCCACCAGCGCGTTGTCGACATTGGTGAAGATCTTGAACTCGTCGGCCAGCCGGGCGTCGTAGCCGTAGGAGGAGAGGCCGTAGGAGATCACGCCCTCCCGCCGCTGGTTCTCCACGAAGGGTTCGATCATGCCTTGCTCGGTGGCCATCCGACGGATCCAGTGATCGGGCATGATGGACATGGGCAGGCTCTTCCGTGGCGTCTGTGCAGGAGAGGGCGCGCGCCGGCAAGGGAGCGCACGCGGAGGGGCGCCGGGGTCTACCGCAGCGCCGCCGTAGCCGCAACTGATGGCGGGATAGGGCTAGCCCTGCTCAGTCTCGCCTGGAGGGACGTCTCCGGGGGCGGGGGGCTGGACGGCCTCGCGGGCGCGGGACTGGGCCTTGCGGCGACGCAGGTTCTCGCGCAGCGCGGCGGCGAGGCGCGCCTGCGCCTCAGCGGCGCGACGCTGTGCGGGGGTAGCCGGGGGGGCTGAACCTGAAGACTTGGTCATCCGGGCGATGGATCTTGCCGATGCACGGAAAGGCCGTTGGTGATGGTGCTGCTGCAGGGAATCGAACCCTGGACCTCTCCCTTACCAAGGGAGTGCTCTACCGCTGAGCTACAGCAGCTTACGCCGCGAAAGCGAGGCGGTTCCTAGGGGGCGGCGCGGCGCCGCGCAAGACCCATTCTGAACGAAAACGCGCCGGGAGGGGGGCGGGCGAGCCGATTTCTGCCATCCAGCGGACCTGCGGTCATGATACCTGCCTTACCGTAAGTGGGACGGGCCGGAGCCAGCATGGCTGCCAGCTCTCGTCAGGGTGCGCCGCAGGCATCGGGGGCAGGGCGGCTCAGCCGGAGCCATGCCCGGCTATCCCTTCTCCATCTTGAGCTTCGGCAAGGCTGAACCCCGACCGGTCCTGCCGCCAGGTCCCCGCCTGGGAGAGCGGGGCCGGCGAGCAGCAGGGGTCTGGAAATAACCCGGAAGCGCCCTGAACCTCGCCAGAAGGAGGATAAGCTGTTATGGCGCCGCAACATCACGCGATCGGGAGCGCCATGCCGACCCTGAAGTCTCTCAGCTGCGCTGAACTCGACTTGATCGTGGGAGGCACCGGCCTGGCCGATCTGGCGGCCGCTGGCTCCGCTCCGAATCAGCCTGCGTCATTCGCCCTTGCCGGTGAGGGCGCCGATCCTCTCCCTGCAGAGGACCCTGCAGCAGGGTTCGGACTCCTCCAAGTCACCAGCGCCAACAGCGGACCGGGGCGGGGCGTCGCCGTACCCGGCGGTACTGTCTTGGTTCCCGTTACCGATTTTGGTCCCGGCGAAGGCGTGCCCTTCTTCATTTTGGGGGAGGGCGGCTCCGACACCGTGCTGGTGTAAGCGCCGCGTCGTGCCACGCCCGCCCCCGGGGCAGATCAGGCTGAGCCGTTACTGGTAGCCGCCCGTCTTCTCCCGCTCCTTCGCCGCGTCTTCCTGGGCTTTCTCGTCCACCGGCTTCTCGGCGGGCGCGGGCTGCTGGTTCTGGCCGCCCTGCTTCTGCTTGTCGGATTCGGACATGGCGCATCGCCTCCTCTGCTGTGGGAGGAGAACGCGGGGCGGTGGGGGAGGGTTCCGTGCGGGGCAGTCAGCCCTGGTGCCGCTCGCACCCGCCAGCTCATAGAACAGCCCGCCCGCCCGGCCGGTATTCGATATGGGCGCTGCCGTCGAAATAGCCGGGCAGGGCGCGCTGAACCATGAGCTGCCGAAGTCCGTGTGCTGCGGCGGCTGGTCGCCGAGCCGCCGGTTTCCCGCCGGGACAGGCGGAAGCTCGCTTCCTCTCCTTCTACCGCTGGCAGGATGCGGCAGGTGAGTTCCGCGCGGCCGGGATCGGCGGACAGGGCGCCGTGTTTGGCGGCATTGGTCGCCAACTCGTCCAGCGCCAGGATCAGGGCCAGAATGCAGCGGGAGGAAAGGTGCAGCGGCGGGCTGCCAATCTGGAACTGCCTGCCATTGTCATGCGGCAGCAGAGTCCGGCCGACCACCTCGTGAATCCCGGCGTCTTGAACTGCGGGTCCAGCAAGGTGCAGGGGGTGCGGGAGAGGGCGATCATCCGCTCCTCCAGCGCCGCCCGTGCCTCGGTGAGAGGTGGCTTGGCATACTCCCCGCCGCGGCCCTGCTCCACGCAGTGGCTCAGCCCGCGCGCATCATCGCCGCCATGCGCGCGGCCCGCGCCGGGGTCTGGCGGGCCCAGAGTGAGGCCAGCATCCCCTCCGCCGCCGCAGGCCAGTCGCCGCGCCGCATGGCGGCCAGCGTGCCCTTGAAGCCCAGCAGCCCGGCGAGGCCGAGCTGGAAGGCCATGGCCTGCAGCACCACCTGCCGCGCCTCGCTTAGCCCGCCGGCCCAGGGCAGCGCCCCTGCCACCTGGGCGCGCACCTCCGACAGGTCGTTCTCCAGCAGGCCCAGGGCTTCGGCCCGGGTGATGCCCTTGCGGTCCAGGCAGCGGCCGATGCCGATGGTGGGGTGGCCCCGCAGCGCCATGCCGGGGACCAGGGGCTTGCCGGTGGCGTCGTCATAGACGGTCAGGCGCAGCCCTTCCTCGCGCGCCAGCAGGGCCGCGAGGGGGGAGGGAGCGCCGCTCATTCCCGGCTGCCCTTCTGCGCCGGCATGATGGCGGAGATGCCGCCCAGCAGCAGGATGGAGATATCGACGAAGCCCTGAATCGCGCCCTGATCCGGCGCGATGCCCTTGAGGGCGAAGACCATGACGGCGAGCGAGCGCAGCGTGCCCGGCTCGGCCAGACGGTCGAGGAGAAAGCGCATCGTTGCATCCTTGCGGAGGAAGGGAGGAAGGCGCCGGCCGCCGGGAGGGGGGAAGGCGGCCGGCGGGGCGGCGCTACTCGGCGCTGAGCGTCAGCGTGCCGGCGGCGATGGTGACGGTGCCGGCGCCCGTGACCGGCGCGTTCTGCGTCAGCGGGCCGAAGGCCAGCGCATTGCCGCCGGCGGCGGCGTCGTAGAGGCCGATATGCGTCACGGTGCCGGCGCTGCCTGTGAAGACGAAGCGCAGCGCCTCCGCGTTCTGCTGCGTACCCGTGCCGGTGAAGATCACCTTCTGCCGCGCGTAGCCATTGCCGGCGGGCTCGCCGGACAGTCCCGCGGCCACGGTGCCGCCGGTGCCCAGCGCCGCGTAGACGGCGGTGGGCAGGGAAGGGCCGCGGGCGCTGAGGGCGCGTGACAGCAGGTTGCGGGCGTAATCGGTCAGGACGGGCATTGCTGTGTTCCTTTCGAAGGAGGCGTCGTTCAGGCGGCGTTGGCCAGGGCCTGAAGCAGGTCGTCCGGCAGGCGGCTGGGGTAGTAGTCCAGCCACTCGACCTCGCCATTCGCGGCGCGGTTGAGCTGCGTGGAGCCGTGGCCGATCATCATGCGCGCCAGCCCCGCCGGGATGGCGGCGCTGGCGGTCTGCACCGTGCCGCCGGTGATGCAGAGCGCCTGGCTGCCGGGGGCCCAGGCGAAGGCGGCGCGGAAGGGCACGCCGCGCGTCATGTTGCCGGGGCTCAGCGTGGCGAGCGTCGCGCCCGCGGCCTCCACCACGCCGGTGATGGCGCTGCCGGCGGAGGTGTTGCGGAGCTGGATGCGGTTCTGGTCCGTGCCGTCGTCGATCTGCCAGAGCCCCTGCGAGGCGCCGAAGGGCGCGGGCTGCGGCAGCATGGCGCGGACCACCACCGTCCCCCGGTCGCGCAGCCCGCCCGCAGGGGTCCAGACCGGCAGGTCGGCAGCCCGGCTGCCGGCAGCCGGGCTGCCACTCGCCGGCAGCACCGGAGAAGTGGCAATCGGTCCGATCTCGACCTGCGGCAGCGCCATCTGCAAGGTCATGTCGGTCACGCCCTGCTCCGTCACGAAATAGGGCAGAATGGAGGGTACGATGCTGGTCGTGCCGGATATGCCGATGGTCCGGGTGACGGCCACCCGCTGCCAGGAGCCTGTGGGTATGAAGGCTTGATCCGTCGCCGGAGAGGAAGCACCGCCCCGTTCCTGCAGCCTGATCCGGTAATTGGCGCCGGCGGGCAGGCTGCCGGCAGACAGGCGGATATCGGCGGCGAAGGTAAAGACTTGTCCCAGGGCGCATGGAATGCCGCCAACCGGCTCCAGCAGGATGCTGAAATAACCCGATGTGGCCGGCATCCCCCGGCAGCCGACCTCCAGCAGCGGCACACCCCGGCCGGCGCCGGTTCCGATCTCCCGCGACATGCCGGCGGTGGGGGTGATGCTCCAGTAGGTCGGCGGCGTTCCGGGTGCGCCGGCTATCGCGCCTTCCGCCCTGGGGTTGCGGAGGAGGTTGGTCTGCGCGCCCTCCACCAGCAGCCGGCGGTCCGTGCCGACGAAGCGGGGCGTGTCGGCGCCGAGGCTGCGGTAGATGCCGCCGGCGTCCAGCGCCAGGGCCGCGCCGGCACGGGTGATGGTGGCCCGGCCGAGGTGGTCGGGTCCGAGGGTACGCAAGGCACCGCTATCCGCCGTCGCTTGCGTGAGGCCGAAGGCATGGTTCATCAGGGCGCCCCCGCGCCGCTGAGGTGGCAGACCCGGGTGGTGCCGCCATCGGGTGAATAGACCAGCAGCGAGGCCACGCCGCCCGCGCGGATCTTCGCGAAGCCATCCGCGTTGCTGGGCGCCGTATTGACGGTGAAGCCGGAGAGCGACAGCGCGAGGTCCGCCCCCGTCCGGTTCACGACGATGCAGGAGAAGCCGTCCAGCGTATTTGCCCAGCTCAGCGACAGGCCGGCGCCGGGATTGGCGATCAGCATGCGCGCGTTATGGGCGGCATGGGTGAGCGGCGTGGCGCCGGAGAGCACCACGGTGGCCAGGCGCCGCTCGGTGAACTGCCCGTCCACATACTGCTTGGTGGCAGCTTGCAGATTCGCCGTCGGGTTGCCCGGCAGCACCAGCGGGCCAGCCAGCGTGGCGGTGCCGTTGGAGGCGATGCGGAGGCGCTCGGCCACCGTTCCGGCGGCGCGGGTCTCGAAGACCAGCGCGCCGGCCTCGCCGCCGCTGGTGACCGTCTCGGCCACGGCGGCGACGCGCGCGAAGACCTGCTCGCTGGCGGCGCTGTTGTTGCCGGTGGCCTCCAGCACCGCCAGGCGGTCGGCGGCAACCGGGCTGGCGGAGAGGCGGCGCAGGCGCAGCGTCTGCGGCTGCGTCATGCCCGTGCCGCCCAGGCTCAGCGCCGCATTGGGATTATTGCCGGGATCACCAGCAAAATTCAGCTCAGTGCCGGAGAGGGTGAAGGCGGCCGCCGGCCGGTCCGCGCTGTTGAAGAGCCGGAGCTGCGCGCCGTTGCCACCGCGCCGGTGGATGTTCACCGCGCCGTCGCTGTCGGCCGAGAGCCGTGTCTCGATCGCCGCGTTATCGGCCACCGAGGCGATCTCCACCCGCCCGGCGGCCAGGCGGTTCGTGCTTCCGGTGCCCGTGCGGTTGGCGGCCTGGATGATGCGCTTCATGGCCGCCGCGCTGTCGGCGGTGAAGGTGACGGGGCGGGTGTCGCAGCCCGTGACGATCAGGTTGCCCGCGGCTTCCGCCATGTGGATGGCAGCGATGTTCTGGTTGCCGGTCCCGGCCGCGCCAGTGAAGTCGCAGCCGACGAAGGAGAGCTGCCCGCTCAGGATTTCCGCGATGCGCCGCGCGCCGCCGGTGACATCGACGCCGATGATCTCCTGCTGCTCGGTGCCGGTGGTGGAGAGCTGGACCGAGACGCCCTTGGAGGAGAGGAATCCGCCGATGAACTTGTTGCGCTGCGCGGTGCCGGAGATGCGGATGCCGATGGTGGTGGGGTCCGCCGCATCCACCCAGCCATCGGCGCCGCAATTGACGAAGCCGCAGGCATGCACATCCGTCTGCACGTCGAAGCCGATCTCATGGCCATACTCAAAGCAGTTCTGGAAGGTGGCCATGTCGGCATTGTTGATGGCGAAGGCGGTGCCGAGCCGACGGTTTGGCTGGATATAGGCCGCGCCACCCGAGTTCCAGCCCGGCGCGTAGGTGGAGCCATTGAGGTCGATGCGCGTCGCGTCCACCACCGTCACGGTCCAGCGGCCGTAGAGGCCGGGCATGCCGCTGTTGCGAACCTCAGCGATGTTCAGCAGGTCGCCGGTTCTCAGGCTGTGCTCGCCGGCCAGCGTGACGCGGAAGCGGCCGGCGCCGTTGTCGGTGACATCGGCGATGGCGATGCGCGTGTTGGACCAGATGCGGGAGGTGGTGACCAACGGATGCCAGTTGACCTCGCTGATGCGGCAGACATCGAAGGCATTGCCGAGGAAGAGGCCGTTGCGCGCGTCGCCCAGCACGTCCCTGACACGCAGCCGCGCGTTGCCGTGGCTGTAGATGCCCCAGTGGAAGCCCAGGATCAGCAGTCCGCAGAGCGTGACATCGGCGCCATTGCCGGCGCTGTTGCCGCCGCTGCCATTGCCGACCGTGATGGCCGTGCCGTCGAAGGTGGCCGCCGCGTCCAGCCCTTCCCGCAGGGTGGTGGGTGCCGTCAGGCCCCGGCGCAGCACCGCCAGCCCGTCCAGCCCGCCATTGCGCTGGATGCGGATAGTGCGCGCGGAATCCAGCAGGATGGCGTGGTTGACGGTGGAGAAATCGCCATTCAGCCGCCAGCCGCCGCTGCTGCTGCGCCCGCGCAGGAAGACGCCTTCCTTCACCGTCAGATCGGCCGCCGCCACCAGGTAGCGGCGCGGGCCCAGCAGCACCACGCCGCCGCCCTGCGCCGCCGCCGCGTTGATGGCGGCCTGGATGGCCGCGGTGTCGTCGGTGGTGCCGTTGCCCACCGCGCCATAGTCGCGCACATGCAGGGCGCGGTCGGTCAGCATGGCGCGGCGCATGGCGCCGAAGGTGGTGCGGCGCGTCTCGGCCAGGGCGGCGCTGCCTTGCACCAGCGGCGCGATATCGGCATCGGCCAGGGTGGCGGCGGAAGGCAGTTCGGAGATCTTCAAACTCTGCATCGGGGCGGGGTTCCTTCGGGGAGAGGGACAGCGGCGGCGCGGAGGAAGGGGCCGCTCAGACCAGCATCTCGCCACCCTCCTGCAGCAGCAGCGCGCCGCCAGACTCGGTCAGCAGCGCGAAGGGCGGGGTGACGACGAAGCTGGCGGAGGTCTGCGTCACCAGCGGTTCATCGGCATCCTGGACGCGGATGCGATAGCCAGACCCCTCGGCCGGGGCCGTGAAAGTGGCCGTGGCCGAGCCGGAGAGCGCGCTGGCCGAGATGGGCCCAGCGACGACCTGGCCGGCAGCGTTGAGGATGGAGAAGAGGAGCGTCGCCACCGATCCGGTGACGCGGGCGGTGACCGTGAAGCTGCGGCCGATGTAGAGGCCGCCCGGCACGGGATCGAGCGCCACGGCCCGCGTCTGCACCGCGCTGACCCTCAGGCCGAAGATCATGGAGAGTGCGGCGGCAACGGTGAGGCGCACGGGCGGCGCCGAGGCATCCAGCACCAGGCCATTGCCCACCGCGCCGTTGCTGCGCACGGGGATCAGGCTGAGCGCATCGGCCGATTGCAGCAGGATCAGGTGGCCGGGCAGCAGCTTGTCCGCGGCGGAGGCGAAGTATCCGGGGGCCAGCGTGGCGGCGCGGGTATCCGTCGTGGTGTAGAGCCACATCGTGAAGCCGCCTGCGGAGTCGAGCGGTGTCAGGTTGCGGGCGTCGAAGGGCATGCGCGTCTCCTGGGACGGGCCGGTCGGCCGGGCTGGGGCACGCGCGGACGACCCGCCCGCGGGCAGTGCGGGCAGGCTGGCGCGGGCAGAGGCTATGTGAGGGGGGGAGGCGGTCAGGGCGCAGTTCGCCCGTTGACGGGCCGGAATAAACAGGAATATCAGCCGTTAGTCAAGAAAAAAATCCTATATAGGACGTTGGGTGGCGTGGCGGATTGAGTCTCACTTCCTTTCACCGTTAGTTTGGCGACTTGAATTGCCGCCAGGGATCGCCCGAGATGCTCCGTCGCCTCCTCGCCGCCTCGCTCTGCACCGTCGCTCTCCTGGCCGGGGCGGTGTATCCCGCCGCCGCGCAGCCGGAGCGGAGGCTGAACGTGTACAACTGGTCGGATTACATCGACCCTTATGCGGTGGCGCGGTTCGAGCAGGAGACGGGCATCCGCATCCGCTACGACGTCTTCGACAGCCTGGAGACGCTGGAGGGCAAACTCTCCGCGGGGCGCTCCGGCTATGATGTCATCGTGCCGACCAGCGAACCCACCTTCGCGCGGCTGGCCCGCGCCGGCGCCTTGCTGCCGCTGGACCGCAGCAAGCTTCCGAACTGGGATAACCAGGACCCCACGCTGTTGAAGCAGGTGGCGAGCAGCGATCCTGGCAACCGCTTCGGCGCCATCTATCTCTATGGCACCGTGGGGCTGGCCATTCGCCCCGACCGCGTGCGCGCCCTGGCGCCCGATGCGCCGCTGGACAGCCTGGACCTGCTGATGAAGCCGGAGAATGCGCAGCGGCTGGCCCGCTGCGGCATCGCCGTGATGGACTCCGCCACGGATGTGCTGCCCAGCGTGCTGCGCTGGGCCGGACGCGACCCCAACAGCACCGATGCCGCCGACCTGCGCGCGGCGGAGCAGGCGCTGCTGGCCATCCGCCCCTATGTCCGCGCCATCACCGCCAGCAGCAACATCATGGATTCCCTGGCCACGGGCGAATACTGCGTGGCGCTGACCTATTCCGGCGACACCATCCAGGCACAGGCCCGGGCGCGGGAGGCGGGGCGTGGCGTCGAACTGGGCTACATCCAGCCGAAGGAGGGCGCGCAGCTCTGGGTGGACATGCTGGCCATCCCCGCCGATGCGCCGCATCCGGAGGAAGCGCATGCCTTCATCAACTTCCTGCTGCAGCCGGAAGTGATGGCCGGCATCACCAACCACGTGCGCTACCCCAACGGCCTTCCGGCCGCGACGCCGCTGGTGGACAAGGCCGTGCGCGAAGACCCCAATGTCTATCCAACGGCGGATATGGTGGCCAATACCTTCACCGCCCAGGCGCTGCCCGCCGCCGCCGAGCGCGCCCGCAGCCGCAGCTGGAACCGCTTCAAGGCCGGGCGCTGAGTTGAGCCTGCTGGAGATCACCGGCCTGTCGAAGCATTTCGGCAGGATTCCGGCGCTGGAGGGCCTGGACCTCAGGGTCGAGGCCGGGGAGTTCCTGGCGCTGCTGGGCGGGTCGGGCTCCGGCAAGTCCACCCTGCTGCGGCTGGTGGCGGGGTTCGAGACGCCGGATGCCGGGCATATCCTGCTGGACGGCCGCGACCTGACGGCCATGCCGCCATATGCGCGCCCGCTGAACATGATGTTCCAGTCCTATGCGCTGTTTCCGCATCTCTCGGTGCGCGGCAATGTTGCCTATGGGCTGAAGCGGGAAGGCACGCCCCGCGCCGAGCGCGACAGGCGTGTGGCGGAGGCGCTGGAGATGGTGGGCCTCGGTGATTTCGCCACACGTATGCCGCACCGTCTGTCCGGCGGGCAGCGGCAGCGCGTGGCGCTGGCCCGCGCGCTGGTGAAGCGCCCGCGCCTGCTGCTGCTGGATGAGCCGCTGGGCGCGCTGGATGCCAATCTGCGGGAGCGCACGGGCTTCGAGCTGCGCGCCTTGCAGCGGCGCACCGGGGCCAGCTTCATCATGGTGACGCATGACCAGCAGGAGGCGCTGGCACTGGCCGACCGCGTGGCGGTGCTGGAACAGGGGCGGCTGGTGCAGCTCGGCGCGCCGCGCGAGGTCTATGAGCGGCCAGCCACGCGCTTCGTCGCCACCTTCCTGGGCGCGGCCAATGTGCTGGAAGGCACGCTGGACGGGCAGGGCGGACTGGGCTGCCCGGGGCTGGCCGCCACGCTGCGCCCGGCTGCGCCGCTGCCCGCTGGCACCACTGCCCTGGCCCTGCGGCCCGAGCGCATCCTGGCCGCGCCACGGGTCGGCGCCGGAGCGGCGGCGCCCAATACCACCGAGGGCGTGGTGGAGGAGGTAGCCTTCCGGGGCGATGACAGCCTGCTGCTGGTGCGTGCCGCCGGCGGCGCCCTGCTGCGCGTCAGCCATGCCGAGGAGGATGGCCCGCCGCCGCCGCCCGGCACGCCCCTGCGGCTGCACTGGGAGGCGGCGGCGCTGGTGCCGCTGGCCGGCTGACCATGCGCCGGATTCCGCTTCTGGTGCCCGCGCTCTGGCTGCTGGGCTTCGTGGCCGCGCCACTGGTGCTGGTGCTGGTGCTGGCCATCTCGCAGTCTGGTAGCGGCGTGCCACCCTTTGTGCTGCCCTATACCGCTGCCGGGGGCTGGCAGCCGAACTGGGACGCCTTCGGACTGCTGCTGGAGGATGACTATTACCTCTCCGCCTTCCTGCGCTCGCTGCGGGTCGCGGGAGTCACGGCGGCGCTCTGCCTGCTGCTGGGCTTTCCCATGGCGCTTGGCATCGCTCGCGCGGCGCGGCGCTGGCGGATGCCGCTGCTGATGGCGGTGCTGCTGCCCTTCTGGACCGGCTTCATGCCGCGCATCGGCGCCTGGACGGGCATCCTGCGGGACCAGGGCTGGGTGAATGGCGTGCTGCGCTCCCTCGGCTGGATCGATGCGCCGCTGCCGCTGCTCTATTCGGATACCGCGATGTTCCTGGGCATGGTGCATGCGTACCTGCCCTTCGCGGTGCTGCCGCTCTATGCCAGCCTCTCCCGCCTCGACCGGACGCTGGAGGATGCGGCGGGCGACCTGGGCGCGCGGCCCTGGGTGGTCTTCCTGACCGTGACGCTGCCGCTGGCGGCGCCGGGGGCGCTGGCGGCCTTCCTGCTGGTCTTCATCCCCGCCGCCGGCGAATACGTCATCCCGGAGTTGCTGGGGCCGCCGGATGCCCAGCTGGTGGGGCGGGTGCTCTGGCAGGAATTCTTCCAGAACCGGGACTGGCCGGTGGCTTCGGCGCTGGCGGTGGCGCTGCTGCTGGCGCTGATCCTGCCCATCCGCCTGTTCCAGCGGCTGGAGGCCCGGAAGTGAGCACGGGATACATGCGGCGGAGCGGGCTGTGGCTGGGCCTCGCCTTCCTCTGGCTGCCGGTGCTGCTGCTGGCCTTCTATGCCTTCAGCGACAGCCGCATCCCCTTCCAGTGGGGCGGCTTCAGCCTGCGCTGGTTCACCGTGTTGGCGGAGAACGAGCGGATGCGGGAGGCCGCCTGGCTCTCCCTGCGGGTGGCGGCTGGGGCGGCGACCCTGGCGATGCTGCTGGGCGGCGCCACCGGCTGGGTACTGGCGCGGCGCGGCCCCTTCGCCGGGCGGGCGCTGTTCGGCGCGCTGGCCGGCGCGCCGCTCGTGCTGCCGGAGGTGGTGACCGGCCTCTCCCTGCTGCTGGGCTTCGTGCTGCTGCAGGGCTGGACCGGCTGGCCCGCCGAGCGCGGCGCCACCACCGTGCTGCTGGCCCATGCCACCACCGGCATGGCCTATGTGGCCGTGGTGGTGCAGGCCCGGCTGACGGGGATGGACGCGGCGTTGGAGGATGCGGCGCTGGACCTGGGCGCCACGCCCTGGGTGGCCTTCCGCACCGTCACCCTGCCGCTGATGGCGCCGAGCATGGTGGCGGGCTGGCTGCTGGCCTTCACCCTGTCGCTGGACGATGTGGTGGTGGCCAGCTTCGTCTCCGGCCCCGCCGGGACTACCCTGCCCATGCTGGTCTTCTCCATGCTGCGGCTGGGGCTGACGCCGGAGGTGAACGCCCTGGCCGTCGTCATCCTCGGCGTGGCCTGCGTCGCGGTGCTGGGCGCCTGGCTGGCGCTGCGGCGAACGGAGTTGTGAGGCGCGGGTGAATCGGGCCGCATGCTAGCCAGGAGACGGGGGGATCAGACGCTGCCGTGAGAACCGTACCTGCTGTGATGCTGGCCCTGCTGGTGCTGGGTGGCTGCCAGTCCTTGCGGCGCGAGGGCACGGCAGATCTGGCCGGTATCGCGGGTGCCTCGCTCTCGGAGGCCATTACGGATAACGGGGCGGTCACCGCCGGAATCGGTATCGGCGTCCGCTCCCTGGCCCGGGCCGGCCTGCAGTACACCGAGCGTCGAGCCCAGAGGATCGAGCAGGACAGCATCGCCAATGCCGCCGGGTCACTGAAGCTGGGGCAGGTGGGCACCTGGTCCGTACGCCACGACGTGCCGATGCTGCCCAACCGCGAGGGCCGGGTGACGGTGGTGCGCGATATCGGCGGCATCGGCCTGCAATGCCGGGAAATCCTCTTCTCGGTCGAGGGCGACGAGCAGGAGATCGATGGCGAGCTGCGGCCGCACAAGGCCTTCTATACTGCCGCCATCTGCCGCAATGGCGAGACCTGGAAATGGGCCAATGCCGAGCCGGCCACGGAGCGCTGGGGAGCCTTGCAGTGACCCCCGCCGCGCGGCGCGCGGCCGCCGTGCTGCTGGCCGCCCTGCCGCTGGCGGGATGCGACGCCGCAGGCGGTATCGTTGGCGGTCTCTCCGGCGTCACGGCGGGCATCGCCACCGGCAATGCCGCGGTGGGCTATGCGGTGGGTGTCGGCATCCGCGCCGCGACCGATGCAACCATTGAATACGTGTTGCGCAGGGTGCGGAGCGGCGAGCAGGACAGCATCGCCGCCACGGCCGGCGCCATCGTGCCCGGCGAGGTCGTGAACTGGAAGGTCGAGCACGCGCTGCCCTTCGGCTATGGCGATGCCGAGGGCACGGTGCAGGTGCTGCGGCTGATCGATACCCCGCTGGCCCAGTGTCGCGAGGTCGCGGTCGGCACGGGCGAGGGCGAGGAGCGCGCCACCATCATCGCCATGGTCTGCCGGCAGGACACGGGCTGGAAATGGGCTATGGCTGAGCCGGCGGTGGAACGCTGGGGCGTGCTACAGTAGCGCCGCCTCCCGCTGCCGCAGGGGCGAGAGATCGGGGTCAGGGTCCGGCATCGCCGCCAGCAGCATCTTGGCGTAGTCGCTCTGCGGGGCGGTGAAGACCTCTTCCGTCTCACCTTGCTCCACCAGCCTGCCATGGTGGATCAGCGCCACGCGGTCGCAGATATAGCGGATGACGCCGAGGTCGTGGCTGATGAAGAAATAGGTCAGCCCCAGGCGCGATTGCAGGTCGTGCAGCAGGTTCAACACCTGCGCCTGCACCGAGACATCCAACGCGCTGGTCGGTTCATCGAGAATGAGGAAATCCGGCTTCGGCGCCAGGGCGCGGGCGATGCCGATGCGTTGCCGCTGCCCGCCGGAGAATTCATGCGGGTAGCGGTTCAGGTGGGCCGTGGTCAGGCCGACCTGCTGCAACAGCTCCGCCGCGCGGTCGGTGCGCTGGCGGGGCGAGAGCGCGATCTTGTCGTGATGGATCTCCATCGGCTCCGCGATGATGTCCCGCACCGTCATGCGCGGGTTCAGCGAGGCATAGGGGTCCTGGAACACGATCTGGATGCGCGCGCGCAGCGCCTGCATCTGCTGCGGCGTCTGCGCCGTCAGGTCGATGCCGTCATAGACGATGCGGCCGGAACTCACCTTCTCCAGTTGCAGGATGCAGCGGGTAAGGGTGGTCTTGCCGGAACCTGACTCACCGACCAGCCCGAAGCTCTCGCCCTTGCGGACATTGAGGCTGACATCCTGGAGCGCCTTCACCGGCGGCGCGCGGTCGAAGAAGCCGCGCCGGGCGCCGGGGAATTCCTTCACCACATTCTCGATGGAGAGGATGGTGCCGCCCGGCGCCGGGCGGGGCGGCGGTGGCGCCAGGGGCTCGGCGGCCAGCGCGCCGCCTGCCAGGCCGCGCAGCTCGCCGCGCTTCATGCTGGGCTTGGGTACGGAAGCCAGCAGCCCGCGCGTATAGTCGTGTTGCGGGTGCTTCAGCACCTCCCGCACCGGGCCGGATTCCACGATGGCGCCGGCATACATCACGGCGACATGGGTGCAGAGCTGCGCCACCACGCCCAGGTTATGCGTGATGAAGAGCACGCCGAGATTGTGCTCCTCCACCAGCCCATGGATCAGCCGCAGGATCTGCGCCTGTACGGAAACATCCAGCGCGGTGGTCGGCTCATCCGCGATCAACAGGTCCGGCCGGCCGATCAGCGCCATGGCGATCAGCACGCGCTGCTTCATGCCACCGGAGAACTGGTGCGGATAATCATTCACCCGCGCGGCGGCATTGGGGATGCCGACCTTCTCCAGCATGGCGACGGCGTGCTTCTCCGCCGCAGTCCGCATGGCGCGGCGGGAGGCGCCGGGCACGAGGCCCAGCAAATCAGGGTCCTGCCGCGCCGCGTGCAGCGCCACGTCCACCAGCTGGGTGCCGATGCGGAAGGTGGGGTTCAGGTTGGTGGTGGGGTCCTGGAAGATCATGCCGATGCGGCGGCCGCGCAGGCTCCGCATCGTCTCTTCCGTCTGGGCGAGCATGTCGCGCCCCTGGAAGCGCACGCTGCCCCCCAGGTAGCGCCCCGGTGGTGTCGGCACGAGGCGGGAGACGGAGAGGCCGGTGAGTGACTTGCCCGAGCCCGTTTCGCCCACGATGCCCCAGATCTCGCCGCGCTTCACGGCGAAGGAGACGCCGTTGAGGACCTGCACCTCGCCCTCGAAGGAGCGCATGGCGAGGTGGAGGTCCTTGATCTCCAGCAGGGTATCGTCACTCATCAGCGGCGCGCCTTCGGGTCCAGCAGGTCGCGCAGGCCATCGCCGAGCAGGTTGAAGCCGAAGACGGCCAGGAAGATGGCGAGGCCGGGGAAGATGGCCGTCCACCAGTAATCCGGCATGTTCACCCGCGCGACGGAAAGCAGCGAACCCCATTCCGGCGTCGGCGGCTTCACGCCGATGCCGATGAAGCCGAGGGATGCCACGGTGAGGATGGCGAAGCCCATGTCCAGCGACATCTTCACGATGATCGGCGAGACGATGTTGGGCAGGATATGCCGCCACAGCAGCCGCCCCGTGCCCGCACCCATGGCGCGGGAGGCGAGCACGAAGGTTTCCTCCCGCTTCGCCATCACCTCGCCCCGCACCAGCCGCGCATAGCCAGGCCACCAGGAGAGCGCGATGGCGAAGATCATGTTGACGATCCCCGGCCCCAGCGCGGCGGCGACGGCCATGGCCAGGATCAGCCCGGGGATGGTCAGCTTCAGGTCGGCGATGCGCATCAGCACCTCATCGACCCAGCCGCCGAAGAAGCCGGCCAGGGCGCCGACGAAGACGCCGAAGGCGGCGCCCACGATCACCACCGCCATGCCCGCCAACAGCGAGATGCGCGTGCCCGCCACCACCAGCGAGAAGACATCCTGCCCCAGTTCGTTGGTGCCGAACCAATAGGACGTGGAAGGCGGTTGCAGGCGGGAGCTGGTATCCACCACGCCCAGGATATGCTGCGGATAAGGCGTCAGATGCGCGCCGCCGATGGCCAGCACCAGCAGCACCAGCACGATGAGGAGGCCGAGAACAGAGACCCAGCTCTGGCGGAAGCGGTAGAAACCGCGCCGCCAGCTTTCGACGCGGGGATGGGTGGTGGCGCTCACTGGTAGCGGACCTTCGGGTTCAGCAGGCCGTAGAGCATGTCCACCACCAGATTGACGGTCACGAAGATGGCGCCGATGCAGAGCGTGACGCCGATGATCGGCATGAAGTCCTGCGTCAGCACGGCCTGGGTGGCGTAGAGCCCGATGCCCGGCCAGTCGAAGACGGTCTCCACCAGCACGGTGCCGCCCAGCAGCCAGCCGAAATACAGGCCGATGACGGTCAGGGTCGCGGAGATCGCGTTCTTCAGCACGTATTTGAACAGGATCAGCCGCTGCGACAGGCCCAGCGCGCGTTCCGTCAGCACGTAATCCTGTTGCAGCACCTCGATGGTGGAGGCGCGCATCATCCGCATGATGGTGGCCAGCGGCGAGAGCGCCATGGCAATCGCCGGCAGCGCCAGGTGCGAAAGCGCGATGCCCAGCGCATGGAACTGGCCGGAGAGCACGGCATCCACCGTCAGCAACCCAGTGACGGTGGGCGGCGGTTCCTCGATCAGCGGGAAGCGGCCGGACAGCGGCAGCCAGCCCAGCCACATCGCGAAGAAGAGCTGGAACATCAGCCCCAGGAAGAAGCGCGGCATGGAGATCGCGCCGAGCGAAACGGTGCGCGACAGGAAATCCGGCCATTTGTTGCGGAAGACCGCCGCCATCAGCCCCAGCGGAATGCCCAGGCCGATGGCCATGAACATCGCCGCCAGCACCAGTTCCAGCGTCGCCGGCAGGAAGGCGGCCAGATCCTCCGCCACCGGGCGGCGGGTAAAGATGGAGACGCCGAAATCGCCGTGCAGGATGCCGGTCAGGTAGTTCCAGTATTGAAGGGGCAGGGGCTGGTCCAGCCCGAACTCGCGCGCCACCGAGGCCACATCCGCCGCCGTCGCATTCGGCCCCGCCGCCAGGGCCACCGGGTCGCCCGGCAGCAACCGGGCGATGGCGAAGACCAGCAGCGACAGGCCCAGCAGCACCGGCACCAGCAGCAGGATGCGGCGGAGGATATAGCCCAGCATGGGACGCGATCAGCCCAGCGAGAGCGGGAAAAGCTCGATGGCGTTGGAGGCCACCGGGGTGAAGGTGAAGCCCTTCACGTTGTTCCGCATCGCCAGCTTCCGCATCTCCAGCACGCCGAAGATATCCGGGCTGTCGTCCAGCACGATGCGCTGGAACTTCTTGTACAGCTCGCGGCGCTTCTCCGGATCCGCCTCGGCGCGCGCCTGCTCCAGCACGGCATCGACCTCGGGGTTGGAATAGACCGGGTTCTGCCAGTTGCCGTTGCGGGAGGAATGGAAGCCCGCATAGGCCAGGTTGTCGGCATCGCCGTAATTGGCGGTCTGGTAGACCATGAAGAAGTCCGGCACCGTCTCCGGCGAGCGGCAGGCGGCGACCATGTCGGGCCAGATCATCGGCTTGATGTCCAGCTCGATATTCAGCGCGCGCAGGCTGTCCAGCATCACCAGCGCCCAGCGCCGCTGCTGCTCCAGTCCGGAGACATGCGCGAGCGTCAGCTTGATGCCGCCATTCGGGCTCCTGGACTTGGCCAGGAACTCCTTCGCCTTCTCCAGGTCCGTGCGGTAGATCGGCAGCTCCTTGTCGAAGCCGTCGATGCTGTCGGGCAGCGGGCCCTTCATCAGCTCGGCGTAGCCGCTGACATCCAGCATGCCCTGGTAGTTGAAGGCATAGGCGATGGCCTTGCGGAGGTTCCTGTCCGCCAGCGGGCCATGCTTCGAGTTCATCTTGATCTGGAAGGTCCGGTATTCCGGCTCCAGGATCAGGTTGACGCCAGGGCGGCCCTTCAGCGCATCCATGTCCTCGCTGGTCAGGTCCACGGCGATCTGCGCCTCGCCACGCTGCACCATCAGGCGCTGCGTCGCGGTCTCCCGCGTGATCTTCCAGATGGCGCCGGTCAGGTTGCCGCCGCCCTTCCGCCAGCCATCGGCCACGCGCTCGAACTGGTAGAGGTTGCCGGCCTCGGCGCGGGTGATGTTGAAGGCGCCGGAGCCCGCGATGTTGGAGCGCAGCCAGGTCTGGCCGTCGTCCGCGCCCTTATTGGCCTCCACCTGCTTCGGATTCACGATCCAGACCCAGGGCAGGACGGAGAGGAAGGGTACGAAGGGCGTCAGCAGCTTCACGCGGACGGTCTGCGCGTCCACGGCTTCGATCCCCGCAGGGTCCACGATGCCGGCGACCATCCAGGCATTGCCACGGTTGAGGCGCAGCAGGCGCTCGATGGAATACTTCACCGCCGCCGCGTCGACCGGGCTGCCGTCGTGGAACTTCGCCGCCGGGTCCAGCTTGAAGACGTATTCGCGACCGTCCTCCGACATGGTCCAGGACTGCGCCAGATGCGGCACGGGCCTGGGCGGGTTGCCTTCCACCCGTACCAGCGAGTCATAGACGTTCCGCATGGCCATGGCGGTGGAATAGCCGCTGGCCAGATGCGGGTCGAAGTTCGGGATGTCCTGGTTGCTGGTCATCACCAGGATGCGGCGGGCCTGCGCCTCGGCAGGCCGCATGCCGGCCATCCCGGCCAGCAGGGCGGCACCGCCCGCCATCACACCGCGTCGTGTCGTCGTCAGCATGGCTCTACGCTCCAACAATCGGGTTCAGGCCGAGGCGGCCGCTTCAGGGAGGCGGACAGCATAGTCACGGGCGGCACCTTCCGCCGAGACCATGCCCAGTTGCACGTCGCGCGCCAGCGCGGCAGGGTCGCGCTGGGACGGGTCGCCATAGCCGGAACCGCCCGCCAGGGTGATTTCGACGACCTGGTCAGGGGTCTCGATCTGCACCAGCGCGCCGGTGCCGCAATCCAGGATCTCGCGCCCCTCGCTGTCCACCACGCGGCCGCGCGCCTCGCCGCCTGCCTTGCCGCCGAAGAGGCCCTCGATCGGGTTGCCGACGCCTTCGGGATAGACCGAGACCAGCGTGGGCAGGCCATCATCCTTCAGCTTGCGCACGCGCACCCGCTGGCCGAGGCCGCCGCGATGCTTGCCCGCGCCACCGGAGTCACAGAGGTAGGACTTCTCCAGCACCACCACCGGCACGCGCGCCTCGAAGAGCTCGATCGAGGTATTGGCGGCCGAGGTCGGCCAGAGCAGCCCGCTCTTGCCATCGCCCCGGGCCGAGGCGCCCTGGCCGCCGCCCACGAAGAGCAGGTCGGAATAGGTGCGGCCGTCCTGGTCCTGGCCATAGATATTGGCGGCCATCGGCAGGCCGGTATTGGCCTGCACCTGCCCCGGCGCCGCGTCGGCCAGGGCGCGGAAGATATTGGGCGCGAGGTACCAGCCGGTGCGCGTGCGGATATTCACCGAGGCCGGGCGCTTCGGGTTCAGGATGGAACCTTCCGGCGCCTTCACGGTGAAGGGGCGGTAGCAGCCGGCATTGCCGCGCACATTGGGCGTCAGCATGCATTTCAGCGGATAGGTGGCGTGCGCCCGCGTGTAGTTCAGGGTGGAGTTCAGCCCGCCCTGTGGCAGCTGCGGCGGCGCGCCCTCGAAATCCAGCGCGATCTCGTCGCCATGGACGGTCAGCTTCAGCGGGTATTCCAGCTTCTGGCCCAGCGGGTTGTTCCAGATGGTGCTGTTGTATTCGCCATCCGGCAGGGCGGCGATGGCGTCGCGCATCGCCTTCTCCGACCGCCCCTGCACCACGGCGGCCAGGGCGCGCAGGTCGCGCATGCCGTAATCCGCCATGAAGGCCAGCAGGCGCTCGGCGCCCAGCGCATTGGCGGCGACGAAGGAGTGGATGTCGCCCAGCACCTGCTCGGGGTTGCGGACATTCTCCGCCAGCAGCCGCATCAGGCTCTCGTTGGGCTTGCCGGCCTCCACCAGCTTCATCGGCGGGATCTGGAAGCCTTCCTCGTAGATCTCACGCGCCCGCAGGGAGTCCTTGGTGCCGCCGATGTCGGAGACATGGCCCACCGTGCCCATCAGGCCGACGACCTTGCCATCCAGGAAGACCGGCGTGACGACGGCGATGTCGAAGAGATGCCCGGCGCAGAGCCAGGGGTCGTTGGTGATCAGCACGTCGCCGGGCTGCAGGGTCTCGGCCGGGTAGCGTTCCAGCAGCGCCTTCACGGCCAGCGGCAGGGTCAGGTTGAAGACCGGCATGGCGCGCGGGGAATGCGCCAGGGTCTCGCCCTCCGGGTCCAGCAGCTCCGTCGCGAAGTCCTGGCTCTCGGAGATGACGAGGGAGAAGGCGGTGCGGCAGACCGTCAGCCACATCTCCTCCACCACCGTGATCAGGCGGGACCACATGATCTCCAGCGCGATCGGGTCGGCCTCGATCCGCGCCACCGCCTGTTCCAGCGGCATGTCGGCGGTGATGCTCTCATCGGCCTGCGCGGCGGCGGCGATAGCGATGCGCAGGTTCAGGCTGGCATCCACCGTCACGCTGTCGCCCGGCGGGACGATGGTGGTGGATTCCCGTTCCTCGATGATCGCGGGGCCCTGCAGGCTGTGGCCGGCGGCCAGGGCATAGCGGTCATAGACGGTGGCCTCGTGCCAGCCGCCCTCGAACCAGGCGCGGCGGGTGCCCTTGATGGCCTTGGCGGCATCCGCACCGCCCGCGGCACCGCTGAGGGAGAGGGTCGGCGCGGGCCCGACGACGCGGAGGCGGAAGTTGATCGCCTCCATCCGCGCGCCCTCGTAGACCGAGGTATAGCGGGCGGCATAGGCCTTCACGAAGGCGGCGCGGATGGCCTCCAGGCTGTCCTGGCCGATGGCCCCGCCGGGCAGCGGCACGGCGATGTCGTGCATCTGGCCGACCAGGCGCATATCGGCGCTCCGCTCCACCCGGATGTCCTCCGGCTTCACGCCGGCGGCCAGCAGGTGCTTGCGGTTCTCGGCCTCCATCTCATCCAGCAGCGCGTTGACGCGCGCGGCATCGAAGCCGGGCGAGAACTCCACGGGCAGCGAGCGGACGGATTCGAAGGAGAGCGGCGCGGCCAGGAAGCCAAGCGCGGAGGCGGCGCCGGAGGCCGGCGGGATGATGACCTCCTTCACGCCCAGCACGCGCGCCACGTCGGCGGCATGGGCCGGGCCGGCGCCGCCGAAGCCCACCATGGCGTAGCGGCGGGGGTCCTTGCCCTTCTCAACCAGATGCACTCGGGCGGCGGCGGCCATGCTTTCCACCACCACCTTGTGGATGCCCCAGGCGGCCTCGGGCACGGACATGTTCAGCGGCCTGGCGACGCTTTCCACCGCGGCCTCGCAGGCCGCCATGTCCAGCTTCATGCGCCCGCCCAGGAAGAAGGCGGGGTCGTAGTAGCCGAGGATGAGGTTCGCATCCGTCACGGTCGGCTTCGTGCCGCCCATGCCGTAGCAGGCGGGGCCGGGGTCGGAGCCGGCGGAATGCGGGCCGACCTTCAGCAGCCCCACCTCGTCGATGGCGGCGATGGAGCCGCCGCCCGCGCCGATCTCGATCATGTCGATGACGGGCGCCTTGATCGGAAGGCCGGAGCCCTTGCTGAAGCGGTGCACGCGCCCGGCTTCCAGCATGGGCGCGATCTCGATCCGCCCGTCCTCGACCATGCAGGCCTTGGCGGTGGTGCCGCCCATGTCGAAGGAGATGACGTCCTTCTTGCCCGCCAGTTCACCGAAGAGCGCGGTCGCCAGCCCGCCACCGGCGGGGCCGGATTCCAGCAGGCGGATGGGGAAGGCACGCGCCGTCTCGGGCGAGACCAGGCCGCCGGCGGAATGCATCAGCCGCAGCGCGCCGGTGAAGCCGCGCGCGGCCAGCTCACGCTCCAGCCGCTTCAGGTAGCGGTCCATCAGCGGCTGCACATAGGCATTGGCGCAGGTGGTCACCGCGCGCTGGTATTCCCACAGCTCCGCCACGACCTCGGCGGAGAGGGAGACGGCCAGCTCCGGGAATTCGGCGCGGGCGATGCGGCCGATGGCCTGCTCATGCGCGGGGTTGCGGTAGGCGTTCAGCAGGCAGACGCCGACGGCCTCGCAGCCCGCTTCCAGCAGGGCGCGCAGGGCGCGGCGCACGCCATCCTCGTCCAGCGCGGTGATGGTATTGCCGTCGCGGTCCATGCGCTCGGCCACTTCCAGGCGCAGGTCGCGGGAGACCAGTGGCTCGGGGAAGCCGAGGAAGAGGTCGTAGATGTCGTAGCGCTGCTCCGTGCCCATCTCCAGGATGTCGCGGAAGCCCTCGGTGGTGATCAGGCCGACCTTGGCGCCCTTGCGCTCGATGACGGCATTGGTGACCAGCGTGGTACCGTGGATGATCTCGCCCACGTCGCCCAGGCCGATGCCCCCCATGGCCACCAGCTCCTCCAGCCCCAGCAGCGCGGCGGCGGAGGGGTCGTGCGGCGTGGTCAGGCGCTTGTGCAGCCGCACGCTGCCTTCCTGCCCGTCATAGAGGATGAAATCGGTGAAGGTGCCACCGATGTCGAAGCCGATCCGCCAGCGTGAGGTGGGCTGAGCCATATTCACAAACTTCCTTCAGGCGGCCCTGCGGGCGGCGAGCCAGGGATCGTCCACCAGGGTGGCGATCTCGGTGGCTTCCGCCAGCAGGGCATGGAGCATGGCCTGCCGCTCCGAGACGGAGACGGTGGCGACGGGATAGACAAGGTTGAGGCTGACCTCCTCGCCGGTGGCGCGCTCTCCCACCGCGACGGCGAGGCCGCCGACGCCGGGATTGGCCTCCTCCAGCGAGATGGCGTAGCCCTGGTGCCGCACTTCGGCGAGCAGGGCCAGCAGCGCGTTCATGTCGCGCGGCGAATGGGGGCTGGCGGGGCGCAGCGGCTCGGGATGCAGGGCGCGCACCTCGGCATCCCCGCGGCGGGCCAGGAGCGAACGGCCGGTGGAACTGGAGAAGGCGGCCAGGCGCCGGCCGATGGGCGTGCCGACGCGCAGCGTGCTGCTGCCCTCGTGATGCGCGACACCCACCACATCCGCGCCATCCAGCACCGAGACATAGCCGGTATGGCCGAAGCGGCGGGACAGGCGGCCCACCGCCTCATCCGCCCGCGCGAGCAGGGTGGAGGCGCGGCGATAGGTCGTGCCCAGCTCGAAGATCATGATGCCCGGACGGTAGCGGCGGGAGCCGGGCGCCATTTCCAGGAAGCCCGCATCCCGCATCGCCCGCAGCAAGCGGGAGGTGCTGCTCTTCGGTGTGCCCAGCAGGGCCACGACGTCGGTCAATGTCAGCTCCAGCCTCTCTGGCGTGAAGCAGCGCAGCACATCGGCGGCGTTGGCGAGCGTGGCCATCTGAATCCCGAAAAATGGAACCATGGTTCCGATTTCAGGCAACGATGCCTTTCGCGGGGCCGGGTTTCAAGCGGCCTTTCGCAAATTCGTCATCGCCAGAAGCCTGTCCTGAGCAAGAAAGGCGCAGAATTGACGGTGATCTGCTTATTTTTTGAGCTTACCGGAAAATTGTTAACGGCTTCCCCGTTGCCGGGCGCAGAGTCAGGGCCGTGGCTGGCCCGCTTGTCAGGCGCAAGGTTCGAACCGTCCGGCTCAGCCTCGCGGGCCCTTCGCAACCGCATCGCGGCCAGCCCGCCATGGGCTGGCACAGGGAGGCTCCGATGTCCCGATACCACGCCTCTTCCAGCGACCTGCCGATGCCGCCCCGGGCCGCCGCCGGCATGCCGCCCATCCGCCGCATCGGCACCGATGCCGTCTGGCGCGCGCTCTCCCTCGGCTGGCAGGATTTCATGGCCAGCCCCACGCAGCTGGTCTTCCTGGCCATCATCTATCCCATCATCGGCATAGTGGCGGCCACGGCGGCGGCGGGGCGGGAGATGATGCCCATCATCTGGCCGCTGCTCTCCGGCTTCGCGCTGGTGGGGCCGGTGGCGGCGATCGGGGTCTATGAGCTGAGCCGGCGGCGGGAGGCCGGGCTGCCGGTGAGTTGGGTGAATGCCTTCGACGTGCTCCGCTCGCCCTCCATCTTCTCCATCCTCGTGCTGGGGGCGATGCTGCTGGCCATCTTCGTCGCCTGGCTCTTCACGGCCCGCGCCATCTTCGAGGCCAGCTTCGCCGGCATGCCGCTGGCCACGGATGTCTGGGGCTTCCTGAGCCAGGTTTTCGGCACCGGGCAGGGCTGGCGGCTGATCCTGCTCGGCAACCTCGCCGGGCTGCTCTTCGCTGTGGCGGTGCTGGCGCTGACGGTCATCTCCTTTCCGCTGCTGCTGGACAGGCCGGTCGGCGCCGCAGCGGCGGTGCGGGCCTCCATCGCGGCGGTGGCGGCCAACCCAGGACCCATGCTGCTCTGGGGGCTGATGGTGGCGCTGATCCTGGCGGTGTCCTGCATCCCGCTCTTCGTCGGGCTGGCGGTGGCGGTGCCGGTGCTGGGCCATGCCACCTGGCATCTCTACCGCGCCGTGATGCCGCGCTAGGACACCTTGGCCCTGGCTGCCGGCGGCATGGCAGGGCAGGGCGCGCGGCGGGTTGTCGCGCGCCGGGCAGGGGGGTAGGTTCCGGCGTCCTCCGTCCTGGATCGCTCCTACTCATGAAACTCACCGCCGAGCGGCTCGACCGCATCGCCCCGTCCCAGACCATCGCCATCACGGCGAAGGCGCGTGCCCTGAAGGCAGCGGGACAGAACGTCATCAGCCTCTCGGCCGGTGAGCCCGACTTCGACACGCCGCAGAACGTCAAGGATGCGGCCATCCGCGCCATCCAGGCGGGCGAGACGCGCTATACCGACGTCTCCGGCACCAAGGTGCTGCGCGAGGCCGCGGCGGGCTATTTCAAGCGTGAGCATGGCCTGGACTACAAGCCGGAGGAGATCGTCGTCTCCACCGGCGGCAAGCAGGTGATCTTCAACGCCATGCTGGCCACGATCGACTCCGGGGACGAGGTGGTCATCCCCGCCCCCTGCTGGGTCTCCTACCCCGACATCGTCTCGCTGGCCGAGGGCAAGCCGGTCATCGTGCCCGCCGGGCAGAACCAGGGCTTCAAGATCACGCCCGAGCAGCTTGAGGCGGCGATCACGCCCAAGACCAAGTGGATCATCCTGAACAACCCGTCCAACCCGACCGGCGCCGCCTATTCCGAGGCCGAGCTGAAGGGGCTGGCCGAAGTGCTGCTGCGCCACCCGCAGGTCTGGGTCTTCACCGACGACATCTACGAGAAGCTGGTCTATGGCGGCTTCAAGTCCAAGACGATGGTGGAGGTGGAGCCGCGCCTGAAGGACCGCACCATCACCATGAACGGCTGCTCCAAGGCCTGGGCCATGACGGGCTGGCGCATCGGCTTCGCCGGTGCCCCGCTGGCGCTGGCCAAGGCCATGGACAAGCTGCAGAGCCAGTCCACCTCCAACACCTCCTCCGTCTCCCAGGCCGCCGCCGTCGAGGCCCTGAACGGCCCGCAGGAATCGGTCGAGGAGATGCGCAAGGTCTATGAGAGGCGCCGCGACCTCGTCGTCGGCCTGCTCAACAAGGCCCCTGGCGTCCATTGCATCACGCCCGAGGGTGCCTTCTACGTCTTCCCCTCCATCCATGGCTGCCTGGGCAAGACCACGGCCTCCGGCAAGACGATCGAGACGGACGAGGATTTCGTCACCGCGCTGCTGGAGGATGAGGGCGTGGCCGCCGTGCATGGCTCGGCCTTCATGTTCCCCGGCCATTTCCGCATCAGCTATGCGACGGACGACGCCTCGCTGATCGAGGCCTGCACGCGCATCCAGCGCTTCTGCGCCGGCCTGAAGTGACATGCTGAAAGGAGTTCGCTTCCGCCCCGCGGCGGAAGCGGATTTCGAGGCGCTGCACGACCTCTCCGCCCGCACCATGCGCCCGCATCTCGAGCGGATCGGGCGCTGGGACCCGGAGCGGCGGCGGCGCAATGCCCGCGCGGCCTTCGATGCTGGCGGCATCCGCGTCATCGAGCGCGATGGCGCCACCATCGGCTGCATCGGCTTCCGCCGGCATGCCGATCATGCCGAGATCTCCGCCTTCTTCCTGGAACCTTCCTGCCAGGGCCAGGGGCTGGGCAGCGCCATCCTGGCCCTGCTGGTGGCCGAGGCCGAGGGCCTGCCCGTGCATCTGGAAGTGCTGAAGCAGAGCCCCGCCATGCGCTTCTATGAGCGGGCCGGCTTTGTGCGCGGCGCCGAGCAGGATTATGACTGGCTCTACATCCTGCCCGCCGCACCACCGGAGTCGAACAGCTGATGCCTGCCCTTGCCGAACGCCTGAAGGACGTCACCGTCTCCCCCATCGTGGCGATGAGCACCCGCGCCCGCGCCCTGAAGGCCGAGGGCAAGGAGGTGATCAGCCTGGCGGTGGGCGAGCCCGATTTCCCCACGCCCCCGCACGCGGTGGAGGCGGCGCATCAGGCGGCGCTGCGCGGCGACACCAAGTACCCGCCGCAGGACGGCAGCCTGGCGCTGCGGAAGGCCATCCAGGCCAAGTTCGCGCGGGAGAACGGCCTGGACTACGCGCTGGACGAGATCTGCGTCTGCAATGGCGGCAAGCAGGTGCTGATGAACGCCCTCCTCGCCACCATCGACCCGGGCGACGAGGTGCTGATCCCCGTGCCCTACTGGGCCAGCTATGCGGACATGGTGAAACTTGCCGGTGGCAAGCCGACCTTCGTCAACTGCCCCCAGAACAACGGCTTCAAGCTGCGGCCCGAGGATCTGGAAGCGGCCGTCACGCCGCGCACCAAGATGCTGATGCTGAATTTCCCGAACAACCCGACGGGCGCCGCCTGCTCGCGGGAGGAGATGAAGGCGCTGGCCGAGGTGATGCTGCGCCACCCCGATGTCTGGATCCTGACCGATGACATGTATGAGCATCTGGTCTTCGACGGCTTTGGGTTCTGCACCATCGCCGAGGTGGAGCCCCGGCTGAAGGACCGCACCATCACCGCCAATGGCGTCTCCAAGACCTATGCCATGACGGGCTGGCGCGTCGGCTTCGCCGGCGGCCCCAAGGCAGTCATCAAGGCGATGGTGAACATGCAGGGGCAGGTGACCAGCGGCGTCAGCGGCATCACCCAGGCGGCCGCGCTGGCGGCGCTGGAGGGGCCGCAGGATCTGGTGAAGGAACGCGCCGAGGTCTATCGCGCCCGGCGCGACCTGGTGGTGGAGATGCTGAACCAGGCCCCCGGCATCGTCTGCCACAAGCCCGAGGGCGCCTTCTACGTCTATCCCAACATCGCCGGCTGCCTTGGCAAGACCACGGCCGGCGGGCGCAGGATCGAGACGGATGCGGATTTCGTCATGGCGCTGCTGGAGGAGAAGCTGGTGGCGGCCGTGCATGGCGCGGCCTATGGCATGAGCCCCTATCTCCGCATCTCCTATGCCACGGATACCGAGAGCCTGCGCGAGGCCTGCATCCAGATCCAGGACTTCTGCAAGGGCCTGGCGTGACGGCGGTCATCCGTCCCGGGCGGGACGAGGACGAGGCCAGCTATATCCGCCTGATCGGGGACGCCTGGGCCGAATACCCCAACTGCATCCTGGATGTGGATGGGGAGGTGCCGGAGCTGCGCGCGCTCGCCACCTATTTCGCCAAGGCGGGCGGCACCGTCTGGGTGGCGGAGGAGGAGGGCAGGGTGGTCGGCATGGTCGCCACCCGGCCGCTGGGCTCCGACCGCGCCTGGGAAATCTGCAAGATGTATGTCGAGAAGGGGCAGCGCGGCACCGGCCTGGCGCATCGCCTGCTCGGCGGCGCCGAGGCCCATGCCAAGGAAGCCGGCGCCGAGCGGCTGGTGCTCTGGACCGATACCCGCTTCGACGCGGCGCATCGTTTCTATGAGAAGCGTGGCTTCGTGCGCGCCGGCTCCATCCGCATCCTCGACGACATCTCGAAATCCCTGGAGTTCCGTTACGCCAAGCCGGTGCGCGGCGTGGTGGTGGAGGCGCTGGACGCCGCCGCCGCCGCCAGCGCGGAGCGACGCCTGGCGGATATCCTGGTGGCCTGCGTGGATGCGGGGGCCAGCGTATCCTACCTGCCGCCGCTGCCGGCGGAGACGGCGCGTGGCTTCTGGCGCAAGGTCTCCGGCGATGTCGCCATGGGCAACCGGCTGCTGCTGGTGGCCTGGGTGGACGGCGTCATGGCCGGCACGGTGCAACTGGACCTCGCCACGCCGTCCAACCAGCGGCACCGGGCGGAACTGGCCAAGCTTCTGGTGCATCCGGAATTCTGCCGCCGTGGCATCGGCCGCGCGCTGATGCAGCGGGCGGAGCAGGCGGCGCGCGGCATCGGCCGCAGCCTGCTGACGCTGGATACCCGCGCCGGCGATGGCGGGGAGGCGCTGTACCGCGCCCTGGGCTGGCAGGAGGCCGGGCGCATCCCCGGCTTCGCCGCCGATGCCGAGGGCCGGCTGCACGACACCCTCATCTTCTACAAGACGCCGCAGTCATGATCACCCCGGCCTGGTGCCGGATGATGGCGTCCTACAACGCCGAGATGAACCGCCGCTTCTATGCTGCCGCCGCCCAGCTGCCGGATGCGGTGCGGCGGCGGGATGAGGGGGCCTTCTTCGGCTCCCTGCACCGGACCCTGTGCCATCTGCTCTGGGGCGACATGGCCTGGATGGCGCGCTTCGACGGTGGTCCGCCGCCGCCAGCGGGGCTGGCCGAGGGCCCGGAGATGATCGCGGAGTTCGAGGCGCTGCGGGAGGCCCGCATCGCCACGGACGCGCGCATCACGGCCTGGGCCGCCGGGGTGGACGAGCCGACGCTCGCCGGCACGCTGCGCTGGTACAGCCAGGCGGCGGGGCGGGAGATGGAGCGGCCCATGGCGATGGCGGTCACGCATCTGTTCCTGCACCAGAACCACCATCGCGGCCAGGCCCATGCCCTGCTGACCCGGGCCGGCGCGGATACCGGCGCCACGGACCTGCCTTTCGTGCTGCCCTGACCCGCAAAACCTTGTGGCTGCCAGGTCGTTCCTGTCCTGTCTCCCACAACAGAGGAAAGCGGACATGACGGATATCCGACAGGCTCGCATCCTGGTCCTCGCGACCGATGGCTTCGAACAATCCGAATTGCTGGTGCCGGTGGAGCAGCTCCGCGCCAAGGGCGCGACCGTCGAGGTCGCGGCACCGGAGAAGACGATGGAACCCGGCCATATCACGGGCTGGGACGGAGCGGCGGAGAGGCCCGGCTGGGGCCGGAAGGTCAAGGTGGACCGCAAGCTCGCCGAGGTGAGCGCGCAGGACTACGACGCCATCGTGTTGCCGGGCGGCCAGATCAACCCGGACAAGCTCCGCATGGAGCCGCAGGCGGTGGCGCTAGTGCAGGATTTCGCGGCCAAGGGCAAGGTGGTTGCCGCCATCTGCCACGGGCCCTGGCTGCTGGCCGAGGCCGGCCTCGCCAAGGGGCGGAAGCTGACGTCCTTCGCCTCCATCAAGACCGACATGAAGAACGCGGGCGCGACCTGGGTGGACCAGGAGGTGGTGACCGACAAGGGCATCGTCACCAGCCGCTCGCCCAAGGATCTGGATGCCTTCGTGGCCAAGATCGTCGAGGAAGTGGGCGAGGGTAACCATGGAGACCGCCGGGCCGCCTGAGGCGTACGGTGGCCGGCAGGAGGGAGCTTTTGGCTCCCTCCATCGCATGTTCCGGGGCCCGCCCGCTCGCTCTCGTCAGCTTGCCTTCCGCACGACCTGTTTGGCCCCGCGCCTGAGGCGCGGCGGCTGAACCCATGCAATCGCCTCTACGTGCCCTTTGGCAGACCGTGGCGATACAGGAGGGCAAGCGCGGCCAAAGCACCTGTGAACAATGCCAGGGTTCCGGGCTCTGGCACCGGAGTCGGCGTTGGGGTTGGCGTGCCATCCCGGATGCTCACCGTCACGTCGAAAGAGCCAGAATTGTTGAACCAGCCGAAGGCGTCCATGGTGCCAAGAAAAAGGCGGGTCGCGGCTTCGGGTACAATGAAATCCTGAGTTGCTCCGGTCCCTGTTCCGGTCAGCCCATCCCCGATGAAAAAGGGTTGTTTCAGAGCGGGTGCCAGGCTGCCGAAGTCGATCCCCAGGGCCGCGAAGTTGAGGCCATCCGGCGGGGGCGAAAGATTCGGCTGTGCCGCATCGAGGAATACGCCAATCAACGAATTGAACGGGGCTGTCAGGGTGGCGATGCCGTTCAGGGCGCCGGCGCTGTGGGAGGTGAACAGCCCGCCATCGGGTGATAAACCGGATGGCGTGGGAGTGTTGCTGACGCTGCCGGTGGCGGCAAAGTTGAGAATCGTGCCCCCCGCCAGTGCGAGGCCCGGAATGAGAACCGGCGATTCTCCTGGTGCGGTGTCTCCGGAACTCGCTGTTGAGCCGTCCGGCATGCCGGCCAACCATAGGTCAGAGGTTCCCGAAATCAGAACGGCATCCGCGGTGCCGGCGCCCCCTAACATCAAGACGCTTGCTGCGGTGGCTAGAAGAGCCATTTTTGGCAAAGGCATCTAATTGTCCCTTCGGAAAGTTATCCTTCCGCAATGATTTTATTTGGGTAAGGGAATGATTAGGGAAGCAAATCGATAGGGGTTGATCGAAGGTGGGCCCTCAGAGAGGCGCGCGGTCTTCGCCTATTGCAGCAACCGGTAGATGCCCATGGCGACGCCGGCCACGCCCATGCTCATCGACAGCCCCGGCCAGACCGGGCGCGGGCCGCGCAGGGCCAGCATCAGGTTGAAGAGCAGCGACAGGCCGAGGCCCAGGAGCACCTCCTTCAGGGGGCGCATCTGCGTTCCCCAGACCAGCAGGCCCAGCCAGAGCATGAAAGCGAAGCGGGAAAGCCAGCTCCAGATCAGGTCGGCCTTTTCCGAGGCCGGACGTAGCTCCGGCACATTCGAACGCGAATGGATGAAGGCAGCGCCAGAGAGCAGCACCAGGGCGGGAACGAAGGTGTCCATATCTCCGGCGGTAGCCTTTGCCGCGGCACTTGCCAAGTCACCGCCGGGAAACCGCCGGGGTCACAGCCCGTTCATCTCCTGCAGGCAGGAGGAAACATGCCATGGCCAAGCTCGTCTATCACGTGGTCCAGCACGATGGCGGCTGGGCGTACAAGGTCGGGGATGTCTTTTCGGAGACCTACCGGACGCACGACCAAGCGGCCGCCGCCGCGAGGGATGCCGCCGAAAAGCAGCAGCAGGGCGATGAGACGGAGGTGATCGAGTATCAGGACCAGGAAGGCCTGTGGCATGTCGAAACCGCCAGGGGCGACGACCGGCCGGAAACATCTGTCAGCGAATAGCCTGGTACGGAGCGGGCAGGGCCGACAGGGCCGTGCCCGGAGCATCAGTGTTCCGGGAACTGCTGGATAAGGGCGAGCAGCTCATCCGGGAGCGGATCATCCATGGTCCGGCCGTAGCGCTCCTGCAGGGCGCGTTGCGTCCATTGATCCAACGCCCGCTGCTCTACCGTGACTAGCCGACCGTAACGCTTCATCACCTTCGATTCTTTCCTGGCCTGAACCTGCATTCCGCAACCGCGCCGCGGCGCTCCTTCGTTGTCCCCCATTCAACACGGGACGGTCGTGAGAGTTCCGTTATGGGTTCTCTCCGGCAGTTCTGTGGCCAGGATGCAACAGCGGGGTGCGGCCAAAAAGAAGGCCCGGAAAACAGAGTTTTCCAGGCCAGTCATTCAGGGAGGCTTCACGTCTGGGAGACGAAAGGGTCGAAACCCTTCCCGGCCAGTCGCCGGTGACGGAACGATACGCCAAGGCTCCGATATGCGTCTCCGGCCAATATCTGTGGTCGGATATGCGATGGGTGCATAAGCCTAAGCTTAGGAAGCGTTCGACGCCTGTAACTCCGCCACCAGGAAGTCGCGGAAGACGCCGACCCTCTTGGAGTGCCGCATCTCCTCCGGATAGACGAAATAGGCATCGATCCGGGGGGACTTCAGATCCGGCAGGACATGGGTCAGCCCGATGAGTTCGTCGTCCATATAATCCGGCATGGCGGCCAGCCCGAGGCCGGCCCGCACGGCATTGAGGATGGCGGGCAGGCTGTTCACCTCCACCGCCGCCCGGCGCGGGCTGCCAGGGCGACGCCCGGCCTCCACCAGCCAGTTGATGCTCTCCACCGGCGGCCGGTAGTCGCCATAGACGATCAGCCGGTGCCCGCCATCGAGATCCTCGGGCCGCTGCGGCATGCCGGCACCCTTCAGGTAGTCGGCCGAGGCGACGATCCTGTACCCGAAGGTGGCGATGTGGCGCTGGATCAGGTCCGGCTGCTTCGGCGGGTGCATGCGGATGGCCACATCGGCCTCGCGCATCGCCAGATCCAGGTCGGAATCATCCAGCAGCAGGGTGACGGTCACATCCGGGTGCTGCGTCATGAACTTCCGCAGCCGGGGCGCGAGCCATGTGGTGCCGAAGCCCGTCGTGGTGGTCACCTTGAGCCGGCCGGCCGCGCGCTCGCGGCTCTCGGTCAGCAGGGCCTCGGTCATGGCCAGTTTGGCGAAGACCTCGCGCACCGTCCGGTTCAGGGACTCGCCCTGTTCCGTCAGGATCAGTCCGCGCGCGTGGCGGTGGAAGAGGGGCACCTGCAGCGCCTCTTCCAGCGCCTGGATCTGGCGCGAGACGGCGGACTGGCTGAGGTTCAGCGACTCACCCGCATGGGTGAAGGAGCCGGCCTCGGCGACGGCATGGAAAACCCGGAGCTTGTCCCAATCGAGCGGCATGGCGGTTCAGGCGGCCTGCGCCTGGGATTGGTCCTCGCTGACGGCGAGGAACTTCTCGGCCTCCAGCGCCGCCATGCAGCCGGTGCCGGCGGCGGTCACCGCCTGCCGGAACACACGGTCCTGCACATCGCCGGCGGCGAAGACACCTTCCACGCTCGTGCGCGTCGAATCAGGCTCGGTCACCAGATAGCCCTCCGCATCCATCGCCAACTGCCCCGTGAAAAGGCTGGTGGCCGGGGAATGGCCGATGGCGACGAAGACGCCATCGACCGCCAGTTCCGACCGCTCGCCGGTGATCGCGTCACGCAGCAGCAGCCCGCGTGCCACGGGGGTGCGGCCGCCGGTTTGGGCCAGCACCTCCTCCGTCAGCGTATTCCAGCGCACGGTGACATTCGTCTTGGCCAGCAGGCGCTTCTGCAGGATACGCTCGGCGCGCAGCGTGTCCCTGCGGTGGATCAGCGTCACGCTCTTCGCCAGGTTGGAAAGGTAGAGCGCTTCCTCGACCGCCGAGTTGCCGCCGCCGATCACCGCGACATCCTTACCGCGGTAGAAGAAGCCGTCGCAGGTGGCGCAGGCGGAGACGCCGAAGCCCGAAAGCTCCTTCTCGCCCGGAATGCCCAGCCAGCGAGCCTGCGCGCCGGTGGCGATCACGACCGCCTCGGCCTCATAGGTGTCGCCCGAGTCGCCCACGGCGCGGAAGGGGCGGCGGGAGAGATCGACAGAGGTGATGAGGTCATACTGGATGCTGGCGCCGACATGCTCGGCCTGCTCGCGCATCTGTTCCATCAGCCAGGGCCCCTGGACGGGGGCGGCGAAGCCGGGGAAATTCTCCACATCGGTCGTGATGGTCAGCTGGCCTCCCGGTTGCATGCCGGCGACAACCAGTGGCTGTAGCCCGGCACGCGCGGCATAGATCGCCGCCGTGTACCCGGCGGGGCCGGCGCCAAGGATCAACAGACGGGTACGGTGCAGTTCGGGCAAGGTCTTGATCCTGATAACTCACGCAAGGCTCAAGATATCGGCAAGATCAGTGCTGACCGCAACCCGGATGCCTTGAATACGGGGAGCTATGCAAGGATATTGCGCTACACACGCCGCGCGAGCAACCAACGGTTCAATTGATGCCCGATTCTATAGATAACCTTGACGCGGTCGACCGCCAGATTCTCTCTGAGCTACAGAGCGACGGCCGCATGACCAATGTGGAGCTGGCGCGCCGCGTCGAGCTTTCGGCCCCGCCGTGCCTGCGCCGGGTGCGGCGGCTGGAGGAAGGGGGCATCATCCGCGGCTATCACGCCGAGGTTGACCCGGTGGCGCTCGGCTGGCCCATCACCTTCTTCGCGCTGGTGGGGCTGGAGAGCCAGAAGCAGGCCATGCTCGAAGCCTTCCAGGAGGAGGTGAAGACCTGGCCGGAGGTGCGGGAATGCCACATGATCCGTGGCGGCGGCGACTTCCTGCTGCGGCTGGTCGCGCGCGATACGGCGCATGAGAATTCGCTGACCCAGCGCCTGACGGCACATGCCGCCGTCTCCCGCGTGCAGACCTTGCAGACGATCCATACCGCGAAGCAGATGCCGGGGGTGCCGCTTTAAGGCGCCCCCGAACAGGGCGGAATTCGACTGCAACAAAGACTTAGAGCGAATTCCTTGAGCCGGGGCCGCCGGGGGCCGCCCCGGGCGGGCGGGTTCTCAGACCCGCCGCACCACGTATTGTCCGGCTTCCAGGGCGGCGATGATGGCATTGCCCTGGGCGGAGTCGCGCACCTCGATCATCAGCTCCAGCTCGGTCGATTGCACGGTGGGCGCGCCGAAGAGCTGCTGGTGCTTGACCTCGATGACATTCCCGCCCGCATCGGCGATGCGCTTCGAAATGTCGGAGAGCATGCCCGGCCGGTCCGGGATATCGAAATGCAGCCGCAGGATGCGGCCATCGCGCAGCAACTGCCGCAGCAGCACATTGGACAGCGCGCGGGCATCGATATTGCCGCCGCAGACCGTGGTGCCGACGCGCCGGCCGCTGAAGCGCCCGGGATGGGTCAGCAACGCGGCGACACCGGCCGCCCCGGCGCCCTCGGCCACGACCTTGGCGCTTTCGGCGAGCAGGGCGATGCCCTGTTCCACCGCGCGCTCCGGCACCACCAGCACCTCGATGCCCAGGCGCCTCAGCATGGCATAGGGGGTCTCGCCCACATCCCGCACGGCGATGCCCTCGGCGATGGTGGGGCCGCCCACGGCCACCGGCCGCCCGGAGAGGCGCTGCGCCATGGCGGGATAGCCCTCGACCTCCACGCCGAAGACGCGCAGCGCCGGGTTCAGCTCGGCCAGAGCGGCGGCGCAGCCGGCCAGCAGCCCGCCGCCGCCGACCGGGAAGACCAGCGTGTCCAGCTCCGGCACGTCCTCGACCATCTCCAGGGCCATGGTGCCCTGGCCGGCGATGACGCCCACGTCGTCATAGGGGTGGATGAAGGTCAGCCCCTCGCGCAGCGCCAGGTCATGCGCATGGGCGGCGGCCTCGGCCAGCGTCTCGCCATGCAGCACAACGCGCGCGCCCCAGCCCTCGGTGCGTGTCACCTTGGTGGAGGGAGTGAATCTCGGCATGACGATGGTGGCGGCTATGCCCAGCAGCGAGGCATGGCGCGCCACCGCCTGGGCATGGTTGCCGGCGGACATGGCGATGACGCCGGCCGCGCGTTCCCGCGCCGAGAGCAGCGCCAGGCGGTTCGCGGCGCCGCGCTCCTTGAAGGCGCCGGTGGCCTGGAGATTGTCCAGCTTCAGCCAGACTTCCGCCCCCACGGCCCGTCCCACGGCATGGGAAGGAATGGTCGGCGTGCGCAGCACCGCGCCCTGGATGCGGGCGGCGGCAGCGCGCACCTCGGCCAGTCCGACCGGCGGCAGCCCGATGGCGGGCAGGCCAACCGGGTCCACCACCGGCCGGGTCATCAGTTGAAGCGCACCGCGGTGATCTCGTAGGCGCGGGCCCCGCCGGGGGCCGGCACCTCGACCGTGTCGCCCACCTTCTTGCCCAGCAGCGCCTTGGCCAGGGGAGAGGACATGGAGACGGAGCCGTTCTTCATGTCGGCCTCATAGGCGCCGACGATGCGGTAGGATTTCTCTTCCTCCGTCTCATCGTCGACGATGGTCACATAGGCGCCGAACTTCACCTGATCGCCGGAGAATTTGGAGACGTCGATGATCTCGCTGGCCGGGACGATGGTCTCGAGCTCGGCGATGCGGCCCTCGATGAAGGACTGACGCTCCCGTGCCGCATGATACTCGGCATTCTCGGAGAGATCGCCATGAGCGCGCGCCTCCGCGATCGCGCGGATCACGGCCGGGCGTTCCTCGGCCTTCAGCTGGCGCAGCTCTTCCTCGAGCCGGGCAAAACCTTCGGCGGTCATGGGGAACTTCTGCACGGCGGGCCCTTCCTGACATACACAATGGCCCCACCGTCTGCCCCGGTGCCGGCATGATGCCAGGCCGGGACCTCCGGTAGGGTAGGGGTTAGAGGGGGTTAGGGCCGCTTTCCCTGTTGGGAAAGCGGCCCCACCCGTTCAGAACGAAGGGGGAAAGTAGGCCTGGACCGGCAACACATCAAGGGTTCCGGCCTTCAGGGCCGCAATGGCATGCACCGCGGCCCGGGCGCCGGCCATGGTGGTGTAGTGCGGCACCCCCGTGGTCAGGGCGCCCCGGCGGATGTCGAAGCTGTCCGTCACGGCGGCGCCGGAGCCGGTGGTGTTGATCACCAGCTGGATCTCGCCGTTGCGGATGGCGTCCACGCAATGCGGCCGGCCTTCCATCACCTTGTTCACCACCGTCACCGGCAGCCCGGCATCCCGCAGCCTGGCGGCGGTGCCCCGGGTGGCCAGCAGGGTGAAGCCCATATCGGCCAGCCGGCGCCCGAGCTGCACCACCGTGTTCTTGTCGCTGTCCTTCACCGAGATGAAGGCGCCACCGGCCTCCGGCAGCTTCACGCCGGCGCCGAGCTGGGACTTCGCGAAGGCACGCTCGAAGGAGGTGTCGAGGCCCATCACCTCGCCGGTGGACTTCATCTCCGGGCCCAGGATGACATCGACATTCGGGAAGCGGTTGAAGGGGAAGACCGCCTCCTTGACCGCGACGTGGCGGCTGATCGCCTCATCATCCAGCTTGAACTCGGAGAGCTTCGCGCCGGCCATAACGCGGGCGCCGATCTTGGCGACCGGGATGCCCGTGGCCTTGGCGACGAAGGGCACCGTGCGGGAAGCACGCGGATTCACCTCCAGCACGAAGATCTCGCCGTCCTTCACCGCATACTGCACGTTCATCAGGCCCTTGACCTTCAGGGCCTTGGCCATCGCCTCAGTTTCCGCCTTCAACTCGGTGATGATGGCGGGCGGCAGGGAATAGGGCGGCAGGGAGCAGGCGCTGTCGCCGGAATGGATGCCTGCTTCCTCGATATGCTCCATGACGCCGGCGACATAGACCTCGCCCGCCTCATCGGCGATGCAGTCCACATCCACCTCGATGGCGTCCTGCAGATACTGGTCGATCAGGATCGGGTTCTCGCCCGAGACCTTCACGGCCTCCAGCCCGAAGCGCAGGAGCTGTTCCTTGTTGTAGGCGATTTCCATCGCCCGGCCGCCCAGCACGTAGGAGGGGCGCACCACCACGGGATAGCCGATGCGCTCGGCTTCCACGAGCGCTTCATCCAGCGTGCGGACGATGCCGTTCTGCGGCTGCTTCAGGCCCAGGCCCTTCAGCAGCTGCTGGAAGCGCTCGCGGTCCTCGGCGATGTCGATGGCCTCGGCGCTGGTGCCGAGGATGGGGATGCCGGCCTTGTGCAGCGCCTGGGAGAGCTTCAGCGGCGTCTGGCCGCCATACTGCACGATGCAGCCGAGCACCTCGCCCTTCTCCTGCTCCTTGCGGATCAGGGAGATCACGTCCTCGGCCGTCAGCGGCTCGAAATACAGGCGGTCGGAGGTGTCGTAGTCGGTGGAGACCGTCTCGGGATTGCAGTTGACCATGATGGTCTCGAACCCCGCCTCGCGCAGCGCGTAGCAGGCATGGACGCAGCAATAGTCGAACTCGATGCCCTGGCCGATGCGGTTCGGGCCGCCGCCGAGGATGATGACCTTCTTCTTGTCCGTCGGCCGCGCCTCGCATTCCGGCACGCCGAAGCCGCCCTCGTAGGTCGAGTACATATAGGGCGTATCGGAGGCGAACTCGCCCGCGCAGGTGTCGATGCGCTTGAACACCGGCAGCACGGAGAGCGTCTGGCGCAGTGCCGTCACCTCGGCCTCGGACTTGCCGGAGAGCGCGGCGAGGCGCTTGTCAGAGAAGCCCATCGCCTTCAGGCGGCGCAGGCCATTGGCATCCGCCGGCAGGCCATTGGCGCGCACGCCTTCCTCGGCCTTCACGATCTTCTCGATCTCGCGCAGGAACCAGGGCTCGAACTTGCAGGCCTGGTGGATTTCTTCAACGGTCAGCCCGGCGCGGAAGGCCTGCGCTACGTTCAGCACGCGGTCCGGCTTCGGCGTGGCCAGCGACGCGATATGCGCTTCCTTGGAGCCATCGCCCGGCTGCTCGATATCGTCCAGGCCGGAAAGGCCGGTTTCCAGCGAGCGCAGGCCCTTCTGCAACGCCTCGTTGAAGGAGCGGCCGATGGCCATGGCCTCACCCACCGACTTCATGGAGGTCGTCAGCGTCGCAGGCGTGCCGGGGAACTTCTCGAAGGTGAAGCGCGGGATCTTCACGACCACATAGTCGATCGTTGGCTCGAAGGCGGCCGGCGTCACCATGGTGATGTCGTTCTTCAGCTCGTCCAGCGTATAGCCCACGGCCAGCTTCGCGGCGATCTTGGCGATCGGGAAGCCCGTGGCCTTCGACGCCAGCGCGGAAGAGCGGGAGACGCGCGGGTTCATCTCGATGACCACCATGCGGCCATCGGCGGGATTGATGCCGAACTGGACGTTGGAGCCGCCGGTATCGACGCCGATCTCGCGCAGGCAGGCGATGGAGGCATCGCGCATGCGCTGGTATTCTTTGTCGGTCAGCGTCAGCGCCGGGGCGACCGTCACGGAATCACCCGTGTGCACGCCCATCGGGTCCAGGTTCTCGATGGAGCAGACGATGATGCAGTTATCCGCGCTGTCGCGGACCACTTCCATCTCGAATTCCTTCCAGCCCAGCACGGATTCCTCGATCAGGACCTCGTTGGTCATCGAGGCCGAGAGGCCGGCGGAGACGATCTGCTCGAACTCCTCCTTGTTATAGGCGATGCCGCCGCCCGTGCCGCCCAGGGTGAAGGAGGGGCGGATGACGCAGGGCAGCTTCACCAGCTCCAGGCCGGCGCGTGCCTCTTCCATCGTGTGGGCGATGTGGCTGCGCGGGCTCTCGATGCCGATCTTGGTCATGGCATCGCGGAACTTCAGCCGGTCCTCGGCCTTGTCGATCACCTCGGCCTTGGCGCCGATCAGCTCGCAGCCGTACTTCTCCAGCACGCCGGCCTCTGCCAGCTTCAGCGAGGTGTTCAGCGCGGTCTGGCCGCCCATGGTGGGCAGCAGCGCGTCCGGCCGCTCCTTGGCGATGATCTTCTCGACCATCTCCACCGTGATCGGCTCGATATAGGTCGCATCCGCCAGGCCGGGGTCGGTCATGATGGTGGCGGGGTTGGAGTTCACCAGGATGACCCGGTAGCCCTCCGCCCGCAGCGCCTTGCAGGCCTGCGCGCCGGAATAGTCGAACTCGCAGGCCTGACCGATGACGATGGGGCCGGCCCCGATGATCAGGATGGACTTGATGTCTGTACGCTTGGGCATCGGGGAGGGGACCCTGTCTTTATCGGTCTGTGTCAGCCGTGCACCGACATGCCGCCGTCCACGGGGATGGCGGTGCCGGTGATGAAGGCAGCGGCATCGCTGGCCAGGAAGGCCGCGATGCCGGCGAAGTCGGCGGGCAGGCCCCACCGCTTCTGCGGCGTGCGGGAGAGCACGCGGTCGTTCAGCTCAGGCATGTCGCGCTTGGCGCCAGCCGTCAGTTCGGTCTCGATCCAGCCCGGCAGGATGGCATTGGCGGTGATGCCGTCCGGCCCCCAGGCCACGGCGAGGGAGCGCGTGTACTGCACGATGCCACCCTTGCTGGCGCCATAGGCGGGGGAGAGTGGCAGGCCGAAGATCGACATCATCGAGCCGATGGAAATGACCCGTCCGCGTCCATTGGCCTTGAGATGCGGATAGGCCGCGCGGGTCATCCGCATGGCGCTGGTGAGGTTGGCATCCATCACGGCGTGCCAGTCCTCGTCCGTCACATCCTGCGGCAACCGGCGGATATTGGTGCCGGCATTGTTGACCAAGATATCCACGCCACCGGCCTGTTCCACCACCTGCGCCACCACGCGGTCGGCGGCGCCGGCCTCGGTCAGGTCGGCCTGGATGGCGAAGGCATCGTCGCCCAACTCAGCCACGGCGGCCTTGTTCTTCTCGGCATTGCGGCCGACCACGGCCACCCAGGCGCCGGCGGCGGCCAGGCCACGCGCCATGCCCAGGCCGATGCCGCCATTGCCGCCCGTGACCACCGCCACGCGTCCGCTCAGATCGAACATGTCCGTTCCTCTTCCCCGGGAAGGGCCGTGGATCAGCCCTTCTGCGCCTCGATCATCTCCACGAAGCGGTGGAAGAGATAGTGGCTGTCGGAGGGGCCGGGGCTGGCCTCCGGGTGGTACTGGACGGAGAAGGCGGGGCGGTCGGACGCGGCGATGCCCTCGTTGGAGCCATCGAAGAGCGACTTGTGCGTCACCGTCACGCCGGCGGGCAGGCTGGCCTCATCCACCGCGAAGCCGTGGTTCTGGCTGGTGATCTCCACCTTGCCGGTTGTCAGGTCCTGCACCGGCTGGTTGGCGCCGCGATGGCCGCGCTCCAGCTTATAGGTCTTCGCGCCCAGGGCGAGCGCCAGCAGCTGGTGACCGAGGCAGATGCCGAAGACGGGCTTGCCGGAGTCCAGCACCCCACGGATGGCGGGCACGGCATAGGTGCCGGTCGCCGCCGGGTCGCCGGGGCCGTTGGACAGGAACACGCCGTCCGGGTTGTGGGAGAGGATGTCCTCGGCCGTGGCGGTGGCGGGCACCACGGTCACGTCGCAGCCCGCATCGGCCAGGCAGCGCAGGATGTTGCGCTTAGCGCCGAAATCGACGGCCACGACCTTGTGCTTGCGGATGGGGTTCTTCTCGAAGCCCTGGCCCCAGGCCCAGAGTCCCTCGGTCCACTGGTAGGACTGGCGGCAGGAGACTTCCTTCGCCAGGTCCATCCCCTCCAGCCCCGGCCAGCCGGCGGCCCGGGCCTTCAGGGCCGGCAGGTCGAACTTGCCGTCGGCGGGGAAGGCCAGCACGCCATTCGGCGCGCCGCCGTCGCGGATTCGCAGGGTCAGGGCGCGGGTATCCACGCCGGCGATGCCGGGGATGCCGTTGCTCTTCAGCCAGTCGTCGAGGTGGCGGGTGGCGCGGTAATTGGCGGGCTCCGTCAGGTCCAGCTTCACCACCAGGCCGCGGGCGGCGGGGGTGATGCTCTCGCTATCCTCGGGATTGGCGCCGACATTGCCGATATGCGGGAAGGTGAAGGTGATGATCTGCCCGGCATAGGAGGGGTCGGTCAGCGTCTCCTGGTAGCCGGTCATGCCCGTGTTGAAGCAGACCTCACCGACATTGGTCGTCTGGGCGCCGAAGCCGATGCCCCAGAAGACAGAGCCATCGCCCAGCACCAGCGCGGCGGTGGCGCCGGCGGGCGGCTGCTCGGCGGCTTGGTGCTCAGGGCTCATCGGGCTCTCCGCTTCGGGGCTGGTGGGGGCGGGCAGGGGGGAGCCCTGGGGCATATCCGCCAGGCTCAGGCCGGTGGCGGCGATGATGGCGGGCCAGTGCTTGGCGGGGATGGCGCGGGACTGGCGCCATTTCCGCACGGCCTCGGTGCCGATGCCGCAGCGCTGGGCGGCGGCGTCGGCGCCGCCAATCAGGGTAAGGATATCTTCCACGGACCGCATGTGCGGGTTATCTGGGAATTTCTTTCCCAGGGCAACAGCGCAGATATGGGTGTCTGGGAATTTTCTTCCCGCTGGCTCTTCCGCACCGGGCCGCCTTATACCGCCCATTCCATGCCGCACCGCCTGTTTTTGTGCCGCTAGCCCTGTTCGAGGAGAGCCCCATGTCCCTGCGCGCCCGTTTCCTGGAGGAGATGAAGGCCTCGATGAAGGCCGGTGACTCCGCGCGGACCTCGACCATCCGCATGGTCATGGCCAAGCTGAAGGACACCGATATCGCCGCCCGCCCCAGCGGGGTGGAGCAGGTGCCGGAGGAGCAGATCGTCGCCATGCTCCGCAGCATGGTGAAGTCCCGCCGGGAAAGCGTGGAAATGTACCGCCAGGGCAACCGCCCGGAACTGGCCGCGAAGGAAGAGGCCGAGATCGCGGTGATCGAGGAATTCCTGCCGCAGCAGATGGACGATGCCGCCATGCAGGCCGCCGTCGACGCCGCCGTGGCCGAAACAGGCGCCAGCAGCATCAAGGAGATGGGCAAGGTGATGGCCGTGCTGCGCGCGAAGCATGCCGCCACCATGGACATGGCCAAGGCTGGCCCGCTGGTGAAGGCGAAGCTGGGCGCTTAACTTTGGCAGGGGCGGCGCGCTAAGACCCTGTCATGGCGCTGCCCCCCAACTTTCTCGAAGAGCTTCGCGCCCGGACCCCGCTGCCGGCGCTGATCGGCCGCAAGACCAGGGTCACGCGCTCCGGCCGGCAATGGAAGGCCTGCTGCCCCTTTCATGGGGAGAAGACGCCTTCCTTCTATATCTACGACGACCACTACCACTGCTTTGGCTGTGGCGCGCATGGCGATGCCATCGCCTTCGTCATGCAGGCGGAGGGGGCGAGCTTCCCCGAGGCGGTGGAGCGCCTGGCGGCCGAGGCCGGGCTGGAAGTGCCCAAGGCGACGCCGCAGCAGGCGCAGCGCGAGGCCCGCGCGCGTGACCTGCATGCCGTGCTGGAAGCCGCCGCCGAGGCCTTCCAGCGCCGGCTGCGGCTGCCTGAAGGCCGTGCGGGGCTGGACTACCTGCTGCGCCGGGGACTGAGCGAGGAGACCATCCGCCGCTTCGGCCTAGGCTGGTCCGGGGGCGGGCGCGGCGCCCTGGCGGCCGACCTGAAGCCGCTGGGCATCGAGCTGCGCCAGCTGGTCGAGGCCGGGCTGATGCGCGGCGGCGAGGATGGCGGGCCGCCCACCGACCTCTTCTTCAACCGCGTCATGTTCCCCATCCGGGACCGGCGCGGGCGCATGGTCTCCTTCGGTGGGCGGACGCTGGGCGACGGTCAGCCGAAATACGTCAACGGGCCGGAGACCGCGCTCTTCTCCAAGCGCCGCAACCTCTATGGCATCGATATTGCCCGTGACGCCGCCTTCCGGGGCAAGAGCCGGGTGGTGGTGGCCGAGGGCTATACCGATGTCATCGCGCTGCATCAGGCCGGCTTCACGGGCGCGGTGGCGCCGCTGGGCACGGCGCTGACGGAGGAGCAGCTCGAGGAGCTCTGGCGCGTCGTGCCGGACCCCGTGCTCTGCTTCGATGGCGATGCCGCCGGCACCCGCGCCGCCGCCCGCGTGGCGACGGAGGTGGCGCTGCCGCTGCTCTCCACGGAGCGGACGCTCTCCTTCGTCACCCTGCCGCCTGGGGAGGACCCGGATTCCCTCATCCGCAAGGGCGGGCCGGGGGCCTTCGGCAGCCTGCTGGAAGCCGCCCGACCATTGAGCGGCGTACTCTATGACATGCTGGCCGCCGAGCATGGCGGCACGACGCCGGAGGCCCGCGCCGGCCTGCGCCATGCCCTGGAAGACGCTGCCGCCAGGATTTCCGACAAGGCCCTGGCTTCCGAATACCGCCGCATGCTGCTGGACCGGTTCTTCGAATCCGGCCGGCGCCCGCCGCCGCAGCGCCCGGCCATGCGGAGCGGCGGCGACTGGAAGAAGGGCCGCCCGCCCGCGCCGGTGCTGAACCTGCCGCGCCCCGCCATCGACGCGGGGCATACGGAGCGGGAGCGGCTGCGGTGCCTGCTGGCGCTGACCCTGGCCCATCCCTGGCTGCTGCCGGAGGTGGAGGAGGCGCTGCTGCAACTGGAACTGCCGGCGGAGGAGGAGGCGGCGCGGCTCCGCCAGGGTATCCTGGACTGGCGCGCGGTGGCCGAGCAGCTTGACCCGGTGGCGCTGAACGCCCACCTCCAGGCGAGCGCGCCCGAGGCCCTGGCCTGGGCGCTGCAGTGCCCGGGGCTTCGGCGGCTGCTCGCGGCCGAGGCGCAGCCGCAGTCCGTGGCCCAGGCATGGTGGCATTTCTTCGGTTTTCTGCGGGGGGAGGACGCTTTGCAGGAGGATCTGCAAAGGGCCCGGCAGGACTGGATCGCCTCCAACGACGTGCCCGCATACAACCGCATGCTCCGGCTGACCGAGGCGCTGATGGCGCAGCGGAGGGGCGAGATGGGGGACGAAGGCGGCGAAACCGACGCGAGTCCATGACCGTCCTGCTTTGGCCGCCGCCGGCTCTTGTGCTGCGGGGGCGCGGGCGGTTATGGCGCGAAGGTGGTGTGCGACGCCCGGGGGCCCGTCAGGACGGGGGCAGGGCAGAATAGGACCAGCAAGGTGCGTCACCCCTTGCCGTGAGTGGCGGCAGCCTCGGGTGGCATGTGCGGCGGCATCTGACGGAGCGGACGGCATGGCAAGCAAGGCGGCGGGCGGCACCGAGACGGTCGAGAACCGCGACGAGGCGGTGGAAGGGGCCCTGCTCGATACCCTCTCTGCAGCCGTCAAGAAGCTGGTCGCCCGCGGGAAGGAACGAGGCTACGTCACCTATGACGAGCTGAACGCCGCTCTACCCTCCGAGCAGGTGTCCTCCGAACTGATCGAGGACACCATGGCGATGCTGAGCGAGCTCGGCATCAACGTGGTGGAGGCCGAGGAGGCCGAGGAGGGCGATGGCGCCGCCGCCCGCCCCGCCGCCAAGGCCGAAGGGGCCGAGGAGGAAGAGGAAGAGGAATCGGAAGGCGGCAACGTCAACGAGGAAACCCTCGGGCGTACCGACGACCCCGTCCGCATGTATCTGCGCGAGATGGGCAGCGTCGAGCTGCTCTCCCGCGAGGGCGAGATCGCCATCGCCAAGCGCATCGAGGCCGGGCGCGACGCCATGATCGGCGGCCTCTGCGAGAGCCCGCTGACCTTGCAGGCGATCCTGGGCTGGCATGAAGCCGTCAAGGACGGCCGCATGCTGCTGCGCGACGTGATCGACCTTGAGGCGACCGCCGCCGCCGAGGGTGGCGACGCCCCCCCGCCCGAGACCGAGGAATTCGAGGAAGGCGAGGAAGGCGAGGGTATGGGCCTCTCGCTTTCCGCGCTGGAAGAGAAGCTGAAGCCCGAGGCCCTGGCGACCTTCGAGGAGATCGAGGGCCTCTACGGCAAGCTCCGGAAGCTGCAGACGCAGCGGATGGAGGCCTATACGGCCGGCGGCGAACTGGCCGCCAAGGCCGAGCAGGAATACGCCCGGCAGCGGGCCGAGCTGGTGGCGCTGGTGGAGAAGATCCATCTCCACAACAACCGGATCGAGGAGCTGGTGGACCAGCTCAAGGGCCTGAACCGCCGCATCACCGGCTTCGAGGGCCAGGTGCTGCGTCTGGCCGAGGCCAGCAAGGTCAAGCGCGACGACTTCCTGAACCACTGGCGCGGCGCCGAGATCGACCCCGCCTGGATGGCGCGCGTTTCTACCCTGCCGGGCAAGGCCTGGAAGAACTTCGTCGAACGCTCCCGCGACGAGGCTGAGGCCATCCGTGCCCGGATCGGCGAGACGGCGGCCCTGACCGGCCTGCCGGTGGGCGAGTTCAAGCGGGTCTATGCCATGGTCAGCCGTGGCGAGCGTGACATGACCCAGGCGAAAAAGGAGATGATCGAGGCCAATCTGCGCCTCGTGATCTCCATCGCCAAGAAATACACCAACCGCGGGTTGCAGTTCCTGGACCTGATCCAGGAAGGCAATATCGGGCTGATGAAGGCGGTCGATAAGTTCGAGTACCGCCGCGGCTACAAGTTCTCGACCTATGCCACCTGGTGGATCCGCCAGGCCATCACCCGCAGCATCGCGGACCAGGCGCGGACCATCCGCATCCCCGTCCACATGATCGAGACGATCAACAAGCTGGTCCGCACCTCGCGCCAGATGCTGCACGAGATCGGCCGGGAGCCGCAGCCGGAGGAACTGGCCGAGAAGCTCGGCATGCCGCTGGAGAAGGTGCGCAAGGTCCTCAAGATCGCCAAGGAGCCGATCTCCCTGGAGACGCCGATCGGCGACGAGGAGGACAGCCACCTCGGCGACTTCATCGAGGACAAGAACGCCATCATCCCGCTGGATGCAGCCATCCAGAACAACCTGCGGGAAGCCACCACGCGCGTGCTGTCCAGCCTGACCCCGCGCGAGGAGCGCGTGCTGCGCATGCGCTTCGGCATCGGCATGAACACCGACCACACGCTGGAAGAGGTCGGCCAGCAGTTCAACGTGACGCGCGAGCGTATCCGCCAGATCGAGGCCAAGGCGCTGCGGAAGCTCAAACACCCGAGCCGCAGCCGTAAGCTGCGCAGCTTCCTCGACAACTGAGGCAGGGGTAGGGGCGGTGAAGCTCTCGCTGGTGGAGCCCGCGATCCGCGTGGCGGTGGAGGTGACCTTCCTGCGAATGGAGCGTCCCCCCGCCGGCCCGGCGCCGGCCCTGCCGGCGGATGCCCATGTAGAGGTCGTGGCGGGCTGCACCGTACCCTTCTACCGCTACCTCTATAATACGGTGGGGCAGGATTACGTCTGGTGGCTGCGCCGCACCGTCGGCGATGCCGAGATCGCCAATGTCCTGGCCGACCCTGCCGTCAGCATCCATGTGCTCTACCATGGCGGCGCGCCGGCGGGCTTCTATGAGCTGGAGCGGCGGGGCAGCGGGCAGACCAATATCGCCTATTTCGGCCTGCTGCCCCATGCCGTCGGGCGCGGCATGGGCGCCGGTTTCCTCCGCCACGCCATCGACCAGGGCTGGGCGCGCGGCACGCGGCTGCTGACGGTGAATACCTGCACCGCCGACCATCCGCGCGCCCTGCCAAACTACCGGGCCGCCGGCTTCACCGAGACGCGGCGGGTGCGGGAGATCTGGCCGGTGCCGGTGCGCCTCGGCCTCAAGGTGCCGGAGCGGCTGCTGGCGGGGTAGGGGGCGGCGCCTCGGTCCTGGCTAGCACCGGCCCGAAGAAGGCAGCGAAATTCTCCTTCGTGGCCATGATCCTGCGGATTTCCGCCACCTGGGGCGGTATCGGCAGGCCCAGCAGGCGCGCCAGATAGCAGAAGGTGGTGACCCGTTCCGCCACGGGCAGGCGCCGTTGCCGCAGCGCATCGCCCACGCGCATCTGGATCTCGTCCAGGCGCAGCCCCTGGTCGCGCTGCTGGGCGCGCAGAAGCTGCCGGAAGACCCTGGAGGTCGGGGCGTTCATGAAGCTGATGGGCTCGTGCCGGATATGGGCGGAGAGCCGGGCGTCATCCTTCCGCAGGATGGCCTGCAGCAACTGCTGGTCACCGGGCGTGCCATGCTCATACCAGTTCGTGGCCTGGCGGAGCCGGTCCTCCGGGATCGCCTCGGCCGCTTCCTTCCAGGCGCGCATCACATCCCGCGTGTCGGGATGCGCGAGATTGGCGAGGAAGATGCCGTCATTCACCTCCCAACTCAGCTTGCTGGCGCTCAGGGCGAAGACGAAGGAATGGTCCCGGCAATCGGCCAGATAAGCGCGGATGTCGAAGCCGACATCATGCACCCAGGCATCGGCGTCCAGATGCAGGTACCAGCCGGTAAAGCCCAGATCGAGCAGGTTGTTGATCAGGAAGATGCGGTTGTAGCAGGCCTGCCAGGGATGGAAGCCGCGGATGATGCCCTGGTGGCAGGTGTAGTCGATATCGTGCTGGAGGCAGAATTCCCGGTTGATCCGGGCCGTGCTGCGCAACATGAAGAAGTAGTTCACCGGGTCGGCTGACTGGATCAGGACGATATCCCGTTCAGGCTTCAGTGCACGCATCGCGTCCGGTTCCCCGAGGTCAGGCGGAGAGATGAATATCCCGTCCAGCGCCCAGCTTCAGTTCACGTTGCTGCGGTAAGCCTTGCCTGGGGAATTCGCGGAAGTGCCGCCCTTGAGCCCCGGTCTCAGGCCGCCGGGATGGAAGGCGTGTCATCCTCGCCCAGCGCCTGCCGCAGGAAGGCGGCCAGGCTGGCCTTGTCCGCCATGATGGCGCGGATGCCGGCGGCATCCAGGGGCAGGGGCAGGTCCAGCGCCCGGGCCAGGTTGCAGAAGGTCGTCACGGGCTCTTCCGCCGGCAGGCCCTGCGCGGCCATCGCCGTCTCCACCTGCAGCTGGATGGTGTCCAGCCGCTTCACCGGGTCGCGCTGATGGGAGCGCAGCAACTGGCGGATGAAGCTGGCCTCGGGGCCGTTCATGAAGCTGAAGTGCTCATGGTGCAGATGCGCGCAGAGGCGGAATTCGTCCCGCCGCAGCACGGTGTGCAGCAGCTGCTGGTCCTCGGGAATCTGCGCCCAGTCCGTCGCCCGGCGCATCCGTTCGGGCGAGATGGCCTCGATCTCCTGCTTCCAGGTGCGCAGCACTTCCTGGGTGTCGGGGTGCGCCAGATTGGCTAGGAAGACGCCGTTATTGACGTCCCAGACCCGGTCGGTGGCGCCTGGGGCGAAGACGAGGGATTTATCGGCGATGCCGGCCAGGTAGTCGCGCAGGTTGAAGCCGGTGTCATGCACCCAGGCATCGGCATCCAGATGCAGATACCAGCCGGTGAAGCCGAGATCGAGCAGCTGGTTGAGGGTGAAGACCCGGTTGTAGGAGGCGTGCCAGGGGTGGAAGCCCCGGACGACCCCGTAATGGCAGAGATACAGAATGTCCTGCCGCCGGCAGAATTCCCGGTTGATGCGGGAGGTGCTGCGGAGCATCGGGAAATAACGCTTGGGGTCGGCTGACTGGCCCAGGACGATGTCCTGCTCCGGCTTCAGCAGCAGCATGGTCAGCCTCCCCGATCAAACCGGGCGGGGTCGGCGCCCCGCCCCTGTTGCGGCGTTACTTGGCCGCGGCGATCTGCTGCTCCAGGATCTTCGCCGCCTCTTCGGCATTGCCCCAGTTCCGCACCTTCACCCACTTGCCGGGCTCCAGGTCCTTATAGCGGGTGAAGAAATGCTCGATGGCGTCGCGGATGATCTTCGGCAGATCCGACACGTCCTTCACATCGGTATAGGCGGTATGCAGCTTGTCATGCGGCACGCAGACCAGCTTCTCGTCCTGGCCGCTCTCGTCCTCCATGAAGAGAACGCCGATCGGGCGGCAGCGGATCACTGCGCCGGGCACGATCGGGGCGGGCGCCAGCACCAGCGCGTCCGAGGGGTCGCCGTCATCGGCCAGGGTGCCGGGGACGAAGCCATAAGCCGCCGGATAGGCCATCGGGGTGAAGAGGAAGCGATCGACCACGACGGCGCCGCTGTCCTTGTCCAGCTCATACTTCACCTGCGACCCCTGCGGGATCTCGATGACGACATTGATGTCGTAAGGCGGGTTCTTGCCGGTGGAGAGCTTCGAAATGTCCATCTGGGTGGCCCATCCAAGTTGTTGCAGTCGTACGGAAGCTGGGTGGAGGCGCTGTAGCAGGGGGCGCGGCGGGCGTCTATTCGGCAGCACTCTTGCCGGCCGGAAGCGGGCCAGGGCACCATGTGGCGGAAAAGGCGCGCGCCGCCAGCGCCGCCCGAGGGGGAGTGGAGCCGCATGACCACGCGCCGGAGCTTCTTGGCCGCGACCGCCCTGACCAGCCTCCTGGCGCCGTGGGCGCGGGCACAGTCCCCCCGGCCCGGCGCCAGCCCCGCGACGCCGGCCACGCCGGAGCTGATCGTCGAGAAGAAGATCTTCGAGTTCCAGAACTACCGCACCCGCGGCGGCGCCGCCCTGCCCACTGGCCGCGTGGGCTACCAGACGGCCGGCACGCTGAACGCGGCCGGCGACAACGCGGTGTTGATCACCCACTTCTTCACCGGCACCAGCCATGCCTTCGGCCGTTACGCTGCGGGGGAGGCGCCGGGCTACTGGAACGACATCATCGGCCCGGGGAAGCCGATCGATACCGACCGGTACTTCGTCGTGTCATCCGACACCCTGGCCAATCTGAACGCGCGCGACCCCCGCACCACCACCACCGGACCCGCCTCGGTCAATCCGGCCACGGGGCGGCCCTACGGCATGGAATTCCCGGTGGTCTCCATCCGCGACTTCGTGGATGTGCAGAAGCTGCTGCTGGAAAGCCTGGGGGTGCGGAAGCTGGCCCTGGTGGCCGGTGCCAGCATGGGAGCGTTGCAGGCCATCGAATGGGCCTGCGCCTATCCCGGGCTGGTGGACCGTGTCATGGCCGCCGTCACGACCGGCGAGATGGATGCCTGGATGCTGGGCTGGCTGGATGTCTGGGAGGCGCCGATCCGCATGGACCCCAACTGGCGCAATGGCGACTACTACGCCCAGGGACGCCAGCCTCCCTTGCAGGGATTGGCGGAGGCGCTCCGCATCGTCACCCTGCATTCGCGCGACCGGGGTTGGGCACGGGAGTTTGGCCGCCGCCCCGCGGAGGGCCAGGACCCCTCCCGCCGCATCCAGGACCGGTTCGCCGTCGAGCAATGGCTGGAGGATGCCGCCGCCGCCCGCGCCAGGCTCTCGGACGCGAATTCCTTCCTCTATCTGACGCGCGCCAACCAGCTCTTCCTGAACGAATATACCGACCGGGACGCCGCCCTGGCCCGCACCCGGGCGAAATGGCTGATCATGCCCGCCGCCGGGGACCGGGTTTTCCCGGTGGAATATGCGCGGGAGCTGGCGGAGGCGCTGCGCGGCATGGACCAGCCGGTGGAACTGGTGGAACTGAAGGGAAGGCTCGGCCATCTGGAGGGGGTGAGCGGCCTCGGGCAGGGGGAAGATGCCATCCGCGGCCTGCTGGCCCGTTGAGCCGCTCCCCCCCCTGGCGGATTCCTTCCCGCCGGTCTAGCTATCGGATGATCCTCCTGGCGCCTGTAGCTCAATTGGTTAGAGCGGGCCGCTCATAACGGCTTGGTTGCGGGTTCAAGTCCTGCCGGGCGCAGGGGGAACGGCACAGGCGTGCAAGGCGCTCCGGATTCCGTGATCGTGCTTGCAACACAACGATGCATCACGGAAATTGCGGCCCACCGCCGGGACTGGCGGCAGGTCGGGGTGCCGCATGCCTTCAGCCATCCATCAGAATCTGGATGCCATCGCTCCGACCCGGGCAGCGGGCCGTGACGCATGGCCTCTCTGGCTGAGGCGAGAAACAGGCGCCGAGCCCTGGCTGCCAGCCTGGTGCCGTGGCCGCAGCCTGTTCTTCTGGGGTATGGCGAATCTCTCGGTCCTGCTGGCCTATCTGGTGCTTGGTTGTGCCGTCGGCCGGTTCTTCGCCGCCTTCGGCCTCTTCCCCGCTCCCATCTGGCTGCCGGCCGGGCTGGCGGCGACGGCCAGCATGATGGGGGGCGCGCGCCTCCTGCCGGGTGTCTTCCTCGGCTCCTTCCTGGTCAATGCGCTGGCTTTCGAGGCCCCGCCCACGGTGGCGGCGGCTATTTCCCTGGGCAATGCCCTGGGGCCGCTGGCGGGCGCCATGCTGACGCGCCGGCTGCGCCCGGCCACAGGCCTGTTCACGCGCTTCAGCGGCGTAGTGGCCTTCATCATCGGGCTGGTGCTGCTGCATGCCCTGCTCACCGCCAGCATCGGCACGCTTTCCCTGCTGAGCCTGGGCGGCCTGCCCTGGCAGGATGCCTGGGGCACCTGGGCCGGCTGGGTGCTCTGCGATGCCGGCGGCACCTTCTATTTCGCTCCCTCCCTGGCGCTTTGGCTGGGGCTGGAGCGGGTGCCGCCGGCGCCCGGCCGTGCCGCCGGCGGTGCCCAGGGGATGCTGTTCCTGGATGGCGCCGTCTGGCTGGCCACGGCGGGGCTGGCCGTGCTGGTCTTTTCCATCAATCTGCCGGACCGCCTGCCTTCCGCGCAGCTGGTCTTTCTGCTGGCGGTGCCGCTTTCCTGGGTCGCGCTGCGGATCTCGCTGCGCGCGGCCTATACGCTGCTGACCATCCTCTGCGTCATCGCCTCGGCCGGCACGGTCGCGGGCCTCGGACCCTTCCAGGGTCCGGGCGTGGCCAATCCGATGCAGTCGGCCAGCATGTTGATCGTGCTCTGCGCCATGAACGTGCTGACCCTGATGGCATTGGTGAGTGAGCGGCGGGAGGCTGAATGGGCCCTGGCCGACGCCAATCGGACCCTGGAATACCGGGTGGCCGAGCGAACGGAGCAGCTCCGGCGGCTGGTCGGGACGGATGCGCTGACAGGGATCGCCAACCGCCGAGGCTTCCTGGAACAGGCGGAGCGGGCGCTGGTGGCATCACGGGGCCAGGGCAGGCCGTTCTCGCTGATCACCTTCGATCTCGACCATTTCAAGGCCATCAATGACTGCGCCGGCCATGCCGGTGGCGACGCCGTGCTGCGCGCGGTCGCCCGGCGTTGCCAGGAGGCGCTGCGGGCGGAGGATCTCCTCGGCCGTCTGGGAGGCGAGGAATTCGCCATCGCCCTGCCTGGCGTGGACCGCGCCGGCGCCCTGGCCCTGGCCGAGCGGCTGCGCCAGGTGCTGCGGGAGGTGCGGCCCGGCTTCGCCTTGCCTGGCCACTACCTGTCCGCCAGCTTCGGCATCGCCGTCCGGCAGCCGGGGGAGGGGCTGAACAGTCTGCTGCTGCGGGCCGATGGTGCCCTCTATGCCGCCAAGAATGCCGGCCGCGATCAGGTGCACGAGGCGAGGGGGAATGACCCGGCCGCCGCCTGAACCCGCTTACGCTTGGCGTAGGGCGCCCCGGTGGCTAGAACCGGGGCCGAACCTCTCGCCGGAATAGTGTCGCGCCATGGCCCCTCAGTACGTTTACGTGATGAAAGACCTCACCAAGTCCTATCCGGGCGGGCGTGAGATCTTCAAAGGCATCACCCTTTCCTTCCTGAACACCGCGAAGATCGGCGTGCTCGGGCCCAACGGCGCCGGTAAGTCGACGCTGATGCGCATCATGGCCGGGCAGGACAAGGAGTTCGGCGGCGAGGCCTGGGCGGCCGAGGGCGTGCGGGTGGGCTACCTGAGCCAGGAGCCGCATCTCGACCCCGAGAAGACGGTCGGCGAGAATGTCATGGACGCCTTCGGCACGCTGAAGACGGACCTGGAGCGCTTCAACGAGATCTCGATGAAGTTCGCCGAGGAGATGAGCGAGGAGGAGATGAATACCCTCCTGGCCGAGCAGGCCGAGCTGCAGGAGAAGATCGACGCCGCCGACGGCTGGGACCTGGAGCGCAAGATCGACATCGCGCTGGACGCCCTGCGCGCCCCGCCGGCAGAGAGCTCGGTGACCAACCTCTCGGGCGGCGAGCGCCGCCGCGTGGCGCTGGTCAAGCTGCTGCTGGAGAAGCCCGACCTGCTGCTGCTCGACGAGCCGACCAACCACCTGGATGCCGAGAGCGTCTCCTGGCTGGAAAAGACGCTGCGCGACTATGAGGGCGCGGTGCTGGTCGTCACCCATGACCGCTACTTCCTGGACAATGTCACCAACTGGATCCTGGAAGTCGACCGCGGCCGCGGCATTCCCTACGAGGGCAACTACTCCGCCTACCTGAATGCCAAGCGCAAGCGCTTGCAGCAGGAGGAGAAGGAGGAGAGCACCCGCCAGCGCCAGCTGGCCGAGGAGCAGGAATGGATCGGCCGCAGCCCGGCCGCGCGCCAGGCCAAGAGCAAGGCGCGTATCCAGGCCTATGAGGAGCTGCTGGCCAAGAGCCAGGAGCGCGCACCCGACCCGACCGAGATCCAGATCCCGCCCGCGCCGCGCCTGGGCAACACGGTCATCGAGGCCACCGACCTGCGGAAGGGCTTCGGCAACAATCTGCTGATCGACGGCCTGTCCTTCAAGCTGCCGCCCGGCGGCATCGTCGGCGTCATCGGCCCCAACGGCGCCGGCAAGTCCACGCTGTTCAAGATGATCACGGGCAAGGAGCAGCCGGACGGCGGCACGCTGAAGATCGGCGAGACCGTCAGCCTGGGTTACGTGGACCAGTCCCGCGACACGCTGGATGACAAGCGCACCGTCTGGCAGGAAATCTCCGACGGGCAGGACATGATCATGATGGGCAAGCGGGCGGTGCCGTCGCGCGCCTATGCCGCCGCCTTCAACTTCAAGGGCGGGGACCAGCAGAAGCCGGTGGGCGTGCTCTCGGGCGGTGAGCGTAACCGCCTGCACCTGGCGAAGATGCTGCGCGAGCCGCACAACGTCATCCTGCTCGATGAGCCGACCAACGACCTGGACGTCGATACCCTGCGCGCGCTGGAAGAGGCGCTGCAGGACTTCGCCGGCTGCGCCGTGATCATCTCGCATGATCGCTGGTTCCTCGACCGGCTGGCGACGCATATCATGGCCTTCGAGGGCGAGAGCCATGTCGAGTGGTTCGAAGGCAACTACCAGGCCTATGAAGCCGACCGACGCCGCCGCCTGGGCGCGGCTGCCGATCAGCCGCACCGGATCAAGTACCGCCCCCTGACCCGGTGATGGACGGTGGCTGGGGGGGCGATGCCCCCCATGTGGTGCGCACGGACCGGCTGGTCCTGCGCCCCGTCTGCCCCGCGCATCTGGACGACCTCATCCGTCTGAAGGGGGATGAGGCCGCCTTCGGGCTGATGCTGCACGGCACCCGCAGCGCGGCGCGCACGGCTGAGGAATTGCAGGACGACATGGCCTTCTGGGCCGTGCGTGGCTACGGCACCTGGGCGGTGCACCGGGCGGAGGATGACGCCTTCCTGGGTATCGTCGGCTTGATGGAACGGCCGGATGGGCGCGGCATCGCGCTGCGCTTCTCGCTCTGGCCATGGTCGCGCGGCAAGGGCTACGCGCGGGAAGCCGCGCGGGCGGTGCTGGAATTCGGCCATGCAGCCGGGCTCTCGCGCATCATCGCCGTGGCGCGGGAGAGCAACCTGGCGTCCCGCGCCGTGCTGACCGACCTCGGCCTGCGCGAATGCGACCACTACATGCATCAGGAATACCCGATGCGCGTCTATGAAAGCCTGCGGCCGCCGTTGGCGCGGCAGCGGGCCTAGAACAGGACCCGGCCGGGTGGGGATGCTCGCCCGGCCGCCGCTCCGGCACTGGCGGGGATCTGTGCCGAGGATGGGTTGACGATCTCGGCCTCTGGCACCGCCGGCAGCCCTTCTGCCGCGTCGCGCAGCCAGGGCCCCAACTCGGATGCCGGGTGGGGGCGGCCGAAGAAATAGCCCTGGCCGAGATCGCAACCCATGGAGGCGATTCGCCGCATGGTGCTGGCGTCCTCGATCCCCTCCGCCGTGGTGCCCAGACCCAGCGCCCGCGCCAGCCCGATGATGGCGGAGACATAGCGCCCGCTCTCCGGCGCCGAGGCCAGGGCGACGACGAAGCTGCGGTCGATCTTGAGCCGGTCCACCGCCAGTTCCTTCACCATCCGCAGGCTGGCATAGCCGGTGCCGAAATCGTCCAGCGCCACGCGGATGCCGGCCTCCCGCAGCATTCCCAGCAGCCGCTTGGCGGTGCCGAGGTCATGGACGATGCCGGTCTCCGTCACCTCCAGCTCCAGCCGCAGCGGGCTGAGCCCGGTCTCGGACAGGATGTTCAGCACGGTCCCGGAGAGGGCGGCATCCTGCAGTTGCAGCGGTGACATGTTGACGGCGATCTTCAGCCCGTCCGGCCACTGGGTGGCGTCGTGGCAGGCCTGGCGCAGCAGGTCGTTGAAGAGCGGCGAGATCAGCCCGCCAAGCTCGGCATGGGTAATGAATTCCGAGGGCGGCAGCACCCCCCGGTCCGGATGCTTCCAGCGCGCCAGGACTTCCAGCCCGATCAGCCGCCGGCTGCGCAGATCCACCAGCGGCTGGTAATAGGGGATGATCTCGCCCGCCGTGATCGCCTGCCGCAGCCGCACCTTGAAGACGGTCTTCTCGCGCAGCTCCTCTTCCATCTCGCTGGCGAAGAAGAAGTAGCGGCCAGGGCCGGCGCGCTTGGCATGGTCCATCGCCATATCGGCGGTGCGCAGCAGGTTCTGGCTGTCATGGCCCTGTTCCGGGCAGCGGGAGATGCCGATGCTGGCGCCGATCTCGGCGACCAGATCCTCGGTCACCACGGGGGCGGCCATCACCTGCAGGATATGCTCGGCCAGCTCGGCCGCCAGGTGGCCATCGGCCAGCAGAATGGCGAATTCATCGCCGCCCAGCCGCGCCACCATGGCCCCGGCCGGGGCTTCCTGCCGCAGGCGGGAGGCGACCACGGTCAGCACCGCGTCGCCGGCGGAATGGCCATGGATATCGTTGATAGGCTTGAAGTTATCGAGATCGATGAAGAGCAGGGCGCAACGCGCGCCCTTCGCCAGCATCGCCTCCACTCCTGCCAGGAAAGCGCGACGATTTGGCAGGCCGGTCAGTTCATCGGTGCTGGCAAGCTGCTCAACCCGCGCCTCGTTCAGCTTCTGCTGGGTGATGTCGCGCACGACCGCGACGATCTCGCGCGGTTCGCCGGTCACGGGGTCGCGCACCAGCCGCAGGCTCGACTCGACCCAGGCGGTCCGGCCATCGGAGCGGATGATGCGGTTCACGCCCCGGCGGTCGCCGTGCCCTTCGGCCACCGCGCGCATCCGCTCCCGCACCGGTTCCAGGTCGTCGGGGTGCACATAGACGAAGGTGGAGACGCCCATGATCTCCTCGGGCTCATAGCCGAGGATGGTGCGGCAGGCGGGGGAGACGTAGGTGCGCGTCCCGTCGAGTGCGAGGAGCACGATCATGTCGCTGGCATTCTCGGCCAGCAGGCGGAACAGGCGGTCGCTGTCGCGCCCGGCCTGGGCCTCCTTGGCCCATCCATTCCGTACCAAGGTGGCTAGCCGCCCGAGCATTACGTCCGACCCTTCGATACCGCCACGCGCCGCCCTTATTTATAAATAAGAACGCGACGATGTATCATTCCCAGGCGATGCGCGGCGAGTAGGTTTCACCGGTTTCGCCTCAGGCGCAAACTCCGAACCCCCAGCATGGCACCGCCGATGACGGCGAAGGAAAGGGCAGTGGAGGCCGTGCCCAGCGCGTAGAGCACCGGGTTGGTAACGGTGGTGGTCATCCCCAGGATCTCCAGCGGCAGGGTGTTGCCCGAACCCGCGGTCAGCAAGGTGCGGGCGAATTCGTCGAAGGAGAGGGTGAAGCCGAACAGGGCGATCCCCACCACGCCGGGCGCGATGATGGGCAGGACAACGTAAAGAAACCCTTGCCACGGCGTCGCGCCGAGGTCGCGCGCCGCTTCTTCCCAGGAGCGATCGAAGCGGTTGAAGACGGCGAGGACGATCAGGAGGCCAAAGGGCAGCGTCCAGGTCAGCTGCGCGCCGAAGGCCGAGGAATACCAGGACGGCTCCCATTCCATCAGCGTGAAGAGAAGCCCCACGCCCAGGCTGACCAGGATGGAGGGCACGATCAGGCTGGCCAGCGTCAGGTAGAAGAGCGCGCCGCCGCCGGGGAAGCGGTGGCGGAAGGCCATGCCGGCAGCCAGCGAGATCAGCACGGTGGAGATCGTGACCATCGCCGCCAGCCCGAGGGATCGCTTCAACGACGCGCCGATATCGCCGACCGCCTGCGTGGCGAAAAGCCGCCCGAACCAGTGCAGGGAGACGCCGTTCATCGGGAAGGTCAGCCCGCCATCCGGTCCCTGGAAGGAGAGGATGGTGATGGTGAGCGTCGGCCCGTAAAGGAAGGCGAGGAAGGCGGCGAAGAGCAGCGTCAGCAGGATGCGCCCGAGGCGTCCAGGCACGGATCACAACTCCTTGCGGATGTCGATGGCGCGCAGGATCGCGGCCATCAGCAGCAGCACCATCACCAGCAGGCCCACCGCATTGGCGGCGGCCGCGGGATATTGCATCAGCCCGATCTGGTTGCTGATCATCAGCCCGACCGAGGCGCTCTGCCCGCCGCTCATCAGGCGCACGGTGGCGAAGTCGCCCATCACCAGCACGATGACGAAGATGCTGCCGATGCCGATGCCGGGTTTGCAGAGCGGCAGGATCACCACCCAGAGCGTCTGCCAGAAGCCGGCGCCGGCGTCGCGCGCCGCCTCCAGCAGCCGCCGGTCGATCCGCATCATGGTGTTGAAGATCGGCACCACCATGAAGAGCGTGTAGAGATGCACGAAGGCCAGCACGACGGCGAAGTCTGAGAAGAGCAGGAATTCCAGCGGCTGGTCGATCGCGCCCATGCTGATCAGCGCCTGGTTCATCAGCCCGTTGCGGCCGAGGAAGGGGACCCAGGCGATCATGCGGATCAGATTGCTGGTCCAGAAAGGCACGGTGCAGAGCATGAAGAGCACCATGCGTGTCATCTCGCCCTGGACGACGAAGGCCAGGTAGTAGGCCAGCCAGAAGCCGATGGCGAAGGTGATGGTCCAGACTGTTCCAGCATACCACAGCGTCTTGCCATAGGTCCGCCAGGTGACGGCGGAGCCGAAGGCTTCCTCGTAGTTGGTCAGGACGAAATCCGGGATCAGGGCGAAGGCGCTGTAGTCGTAGAAGCTGACGACGACGATCATCGCCATCGGCAGGACCAGGAAGATGGCCAGCACCAGCGCCAGGGGCGCCGCCTGCAGCCAGGAGAAAAGCGCAGAGCGGCGCATCCGTTGGTCCTCAGGCGGCGATGAACTCGTTCCACTTCGTGACGAGGTAGCGGTCCTCCGTCATGACGGAATTCCAGCAGACCACCTTGCCCATCCGCTCCTCGAAGCCGCCGCCGTCGCGCACCGCACCGGCCCTTTCCATCACCTTGCCGTCGGGGGAGAGGATGTCGCCGGTGGCCGGCCTGCCTTCCATCCAATAGCCCCACTCATTCTCGGACATATTCGCCTTCGCCGTCTCCAACACCGCCGAGTAGTAGCCCTGGCGGTTGAGGAAGGCGCCGCACCAGCCGGAGAGATACCAGTTCATGTATTCATAGGCGGCATCGAGCTGCAGCCCGGTCAGGTGCCGCATCAGCCCGAGGCCGGAGCCCCAGGCGCGGTAGCCCTCGGCCAGCGGCTGGTAGACGCAGGGCACGCCGCGCGAGCGCACCGCCGCCACGGCCGGCGACCACATGGATTGGATGATCACCTCGCCCGAGGCCATCAGGTTCACGCTCTCGTCGAAGCTTTTCCAGAAGGCGCGGAACTGCCCGGCGCGCTTCTGCTCGATCAGGAAGGCGATGGTCTTGTCGATCTCGGCGCGGGTCATGTTGCCCTTGTCGCCGTATTGGATGATGCCGGCGCTCTCGGCCACCATGGCCGCATCCATGATGCCGATGCCCGGGATGTTCAGGATGCTGGCCTTCCCCTTGAAGGCCGGGTCGATCAGGTCCTTCCAATGGGTGATCGGGCGCCCCACCAGATCCGGGCGGATGCCCAGCGTGTCAGCGTTGTAGACCGTGGGCATCAGCGTCATCAGTTCGGTGCGCCTGCCGGCGAAGCCCTTGGCGTCCCTGCTCTCGACGAAGCCGACGGAGAAGGGCGAGGTGCCCTGGCCCATCTCGCTGTCCGCCGTCAGCCTGCCGGTGGTGAAGACCGGCACGATCTTGTCCATCAGCTTGATGCGCGTGGTGTCGATCGGCTGCATCGCGCCGGTCGGATAGACCTTCTTAATGCTGAAATACTCGATATCCGCGATATCGAAGCTGCGCGCCTGCGTGGCCGCGCGCTGCGCCACGGCATCGGTATCCGTCACCGTCAACTGCAGCGTGAAGCCCAGATCCTTCTTCACCTGCTCGGCGATCGGGTTGAGGCCGGAGACGCCGGTGCCGATCTGGCGCAGCGTCACATCCTTGATGTTCTGTGCCCAGATGGTGGGGAAGCCGGTGACGGCACCGCTGCCCAAGGCGGCGCCACCCAGCGCCAGCACGCCGCGACGGGTGAGGGTCGTCTTGCTCATATCCTCAGTCCTTCTGTTGTCGTCAGGCAGCATCGAAAGTCAGTTGGCCTGGGGCAGGGGGTGCGCGTCGGCGGCGTCCCATCCCAGGGTCGCGGCCACGCCGGGGCTGACCGGTGCGGCGTGGAACACGGCGTCGGGCAGCATGGCCTCGGCGGTCTGGCCATCCTGAGCGGCCAGCACCACGCGCACGGCGGCGCCCTGGTATTCGATAGCGGCGACATGCCCGGCCAGCCGGCCGCCGCCGAGGCGGCAGCGGTCGGTGCGGATGGCGAAGTGCCCTTCCGGCAGATTCAGCACGTTGTGGCCGCCGATGAAGCGGGCGACGAAGGCACTGGCCGGCTTCTCGAAGACTTCCCGCGGCGGGGCCGCCTGGGCGATGCGGCCGCCTTCCATCACCACGGCAATGTCGGACAGGGCCATGGCCTCATCCTGCCCGTGGGTCACATGGATGAAGGTAATGCCCAACTCCCGCTGCAGCCGCTTCAGCTCCTCCCGCATCTGCGTCCGCAGGAAGGGGTCGAGCGCGGAGAGCGGCTCGTCGAGCAGCAGCACGCGGGGGTGGGTGATCAGCGCCCGCGCGAGGGCCACCCGCTGCTGCTGCCCGCCGGAGAGCTGGCTGGGCAGGCGCGCGGCCATGGATGAAAGCTGCACGAGGTCCAGGAATTCCTGCGCCTGCCTCAGCCGCTCGGCCTTGCCCATGCCGCGCATCCGCAGGCCGAAGGCCACATTCTCCAGCGCCGTGAGGTGCGGGAAGAGCGCGTAGCTCTGGAACATCATGGCCGTCCCGCGAGCGGCGGGCGGCAGGTCCGTCACGTTGCGGCCGCCCAACAGGACATCGCCTTCCGTGACCGCCTCATGGCCCGCGATCATCCGCAGGGTGGTGGTCTTGCCGCAGCCGGAGGGGCCGAGCAGGCAGCAGTAGCTGCCGCTGGGGATGGCCAGGGAAATGGCATCCACCGCCACCGCGCCCCTGGCATAGCGCTTGGTGACGCTGATCAGTTCGACATCCGCTCGCAAGGCCAGCCCCGTCGTTCTGTTTCGGGAACGGCTATGCAAGCCCTGCACCAGCTCGGGTTCGTCGGTTTTGTTCAGCTTAAGCCGGTTGCGTGCCTTCCGGTTGTGCAGTCATGCTGAAACCCCGCCTTTCTGCATGGCAGGGTTGAGCGAGTCGTATTTTTGCGAAGTTCTGACCAATTTTGGTGATGCGCTCGCTCCCGAACGCGTTATTGGGCTTTCAGAACGGGAGGGCCGAGAGATGTATGACAACACGACGATCGCATCTTATGGCCTTAAAGATCGGGTGGGGGCGGAGCTGGTCAGTGAGCTGGACCGGCTGGTCGATCTGGCATGGGAGCCAGGCTGGGCGCCAATGGCGCTGGGGGAGCTGATCCGGCTCTGCGCCGGTTTGCGGCGCGAGGCGCAGGACTGGGTGGAGGTGCGGGACCTGCTCCGCAGCCATCCGATGCACCGGCTGATGCGGGAGGACCCGCTGGTCCATCATGCGGACAAGCCGGCGGCCGCCTGGCTGGACCTGCTGCTGGGCCATGAAGCGGTGGAGCCACTGCTGGAGGGAACCTCCCGCGCCGGGCTCGACCTCTTTGCCGTGACCCGGGCGCTGCCCTGGATGCAGGCCCTCCGCAACCGCACCGCCCTTCTGACGCGTATGGCTGATGCCGTGGCCACCGAGATCCGTGGCGCTGAAATCCTGACCCTGGGCGCCGGCCACCTGCGCGAGGCCGCCGCCGTCACCAACCTGCACCGCATCGCCCGCTGGACGGTGCTGGAGAATCATACCGCCAGCCGGAGGGTGCTCTACCGCGACCAGCCGCGGGAACTGGCGCTCCGGACGCTCCGCTGCTCGCTTCGCGGCTTCGCGCGGCGCCCCTATCGCGAGGGCTGCTTCGACCTGATCTGCCTGCCGGACCTGCCGCTCGACTGGGAACCCGCCGCCGTGCAGAACCTGGTCTGGTCCGCCTTCCAGGTCCTGAAGCCGGGCGGGCGGCTGCTGCTCTGCGCGCCGGGGCGCCCGGCGCCGGAAGCCGCCTGGATGGAGATCTATCTGAACCGGAAGCCGGAATGTATCACGGCGCGGAGGATGGAGGGGCTGCTGGCGGAGATCGAGCCGGGGCGCTGCGCCTCGCGGCAGGTCTTTCCCAGCATCGACGGGCAGATGATGCACGCCATTCTGCGCCGGGCCTGAACGGCGGCCCGGCACAGTAGGGCGGCGGGGACTTAGCGGCTCTCGCGCGCCGCCAGGGCGGCGATCTGCTGGCGCATGGCAGTCAGCAGTGCCGAGACTTGACCGCCGTTGCGGCTGATCACGGCCGAATATTCGCTCCGCTGCGTCAGGCGCAGGGATGTGCCCTCGGCGATCACATCCACCACGCGCGGCTGCCCGCCGATCTCGCCCACCCGCCAATCCAGGCTGAAAGGCGCGCTGCCCGGGCGCTCGATGATGGTGTTCACCAGCACGTCGTCCTCGGTGCGCTGCTGGCTGCGGCCCAGGGTGAAGCGCACGCCCTCATATTCACCGAAGCGGGCGGAGAGGTTGCGGATCAGCGTCTCCTCGAACAGCGTCATGTACTGCTGCTGCTCGGCCGGGCTGGCGGTGCGCCACCAGCGGCCCAGGATGAAGCGGCCCACGCCCTGCACATCCACGTCACGGCGCAGGACGGCGGCGACCTGCTGCCGCCGGACGGCGACGGGCTGCGGCGAATTGATGGCGGCCACCAAGTCCCGGCCAGCCGTCTGGATGAACTGGGCGGCGCGGTTGATGTCCATCTCGGCATGGGCCGGCCGGATGGCCAGCTGCCCGAAGGCACTCAAGGCGAAGGGTGTGGCCAGCATGCTGGCCAGCAGGGAGCGGCGGTTCATCACTACAGATATCTCGTTCTCGGTCGGCCTGTTTTGAGGGCTTTAACGCGGCTGCGGGAGAGTGGTTCCGGTGTCTGGCTCAGCTTGAGGTGCAAAGCTGCCCTGCTGTGGCTGCGCCAGCGGGCCGGCGGTGGCGGGCAGTTCGCCGGCGTTGCGGATCTGCTGGTTGCGGTTCTGGCGATAGGCGCTGCGGAGCGTCGCGTAGGGGTCCAGGCTGGTGCTGTTGACGTTGTCGATGGTCTCCAGCAGCCCTTCCCGCGTGTCGAGCACGGTCAGGCCCAGGCGGGTCCAGCGGACGCTGTCAAGGGTGTCGCTGTCGACGCCGGCCCACCTGATCGGATCCGCGGCCACATCCGCGCCGAAGCCCACGAGGTCGCGCGGATTGCTCGGCCCCAGCAGGGGAACGAAGAGGAAGGGACCTTCGCCCACGCCCCAGGCGGCGAGCGTCTGGCCGAAATCCTCCCTGTGGCCGGGCATGCCGGCGGAGGCGGCCACGTCGAAGATGCCACCGATACCGAAGGTGGTGTTGATCATGAAGCGGCCCACCGTGACCAGCAGCCGGTCCGGCTCGCCCTGCAGCAGGTCATTGGCGGCAATGACAGGGCTGCGGAGATTGGCCAGCACGTTGCGGACGCCCGTCCGGACGGGCTGTGGCAGCACGGCCCGGTAGACCTTGGCCGCCGGCCGCAGCACCACGGTGTCGATGCCCGTGTTCACCGCGTAGAGGCCGCGGTTCAGCGGCTCCAGCGGATCATTCGTCTGCTCATATTCCGCCAGCGCTTCCGGATCGCTGGCCGGCGGGCGGGTGGCGCAGGCGGAGAGGGCCAGCAAGCCAAGCAGCAGCAGGGAGGGGCGGCGGAGTGGGGGCATCGGTTTGGCGGGTCCTGTAGTATCGCATCGGGGGCGCGAGCTTAACGGGCGAGAGACAGAAAAGTCTCACTACGCAGGGGGGCTATCTGGGCCCGCGTTGTGCCGCACATCTAGCGGAGAGCGGGTAAAATGCCTAGTTCGCGGTGGTAACCTTCATGATACTGCCAAAGGGCCCGTTCTACTTGGCCCGGCCCTCGGCTAGGATGCCCTGTCATGAACGATCTCGCCGACGCCCCCTCCGGGCAGGATACCACCCAGAGCGCCGGGAACCGGGCGTCCACCGACACGCTGCGGCGCTGGCTGACCGGCCCGCGCATCGCCGGCCTGCCGCAAAGCGTCAACCAGCCTCCCCCGGCGCTCTCCTTCGAATTCTTCCCGCCGCGCACCGAGGCTCTGGAGCAGCAGCTCTGGGCCTGCGTGCGGCGGCTGGAGCCTCTGGCACCCCGCTTCGTCTCCGTTACTTATGGCGCGGGCGGCACGACGCAAGAGCGCACCCACGCCACGGTCGCCCGGCTGGCGCGGGAAACCTCGCTGACCCCCGCCGCCCACCTGACCTGCGTGGGCGCCAGCGCGGGGGAGGTGGATGACGTCGCCCGCCGCTACTGGGATGCCGGGGTGCGCCACATCGTCGCCCTGCGCGGCGATGCCCCTTCCGGGGAGGAAGGCTATGTCCCGCATCCCCAGGGCTATGCCTATGCGGCTGATCTGGTGGCCGGGCTGAAGCGCATCGGTGACTTCGAGATCTCGGTCGCCGCCTATCCGGAGACGCATCCGACCGCCAGCTCCGCCCAGGCTGACCTGGACAACCTGAAGCGCAAGATCGACGCGGGCGCCACCCGCGCCATCACGCAGTATTTCTTCGATACCGATGTCTATCTGCGCTTCCTGGACCGGGCGCTTGCCGCCGGCATCACCGTGCCGATCGTGCCGGGCATCCTGCCGGTCTCGAATTTCAACCAGGTGAAGAAATTCTCCGCCATGTGCGGCGCCAGCGTGCCGGACTGGATGGGCAAGCTCTTCGAGGGGCTGGAAGAGGACGCGGAAACCCGCCGCATGGTGGCCGCCGCCATGGCGGCCGAGCAGGTGCGGCTGCTGCAGGCGAATGGCGTGGACGAGTTCCACTTCTACACCCTGAACCGGGCCGACCTCAGCTACGCCATCGCCCATATCCTGGGGGCGCGGCCGAAGCAGGGGTGAAAGCCCGGAGGGGCAGCCACGGCTTGGTCTTGTTCGTGAGACGTTCTATACCTCGCCCTGTGTCTGTCCCGCTCGCGCCTCTCCTCACCCTGCTTCTGCCCCTGCTTGTGCTGCTGGCCGCGAATCCCGCGGCAGCCGCCTGCACAGATTCCGCGGGGCCGAAGGTGGACTGGCGCCGCTGCCTGATGGACGGTCGGGACCTTCGGGATGCCGACCTCTCAGGCGCCGTGCTGCGGGATGCCAGTTTCGGCCGCGCCCGGATGCAGGGGGCCAAGCTGGCAGGGGCCGAAGGGCCGGATGCCCGCTTCACCTCGGCCGAGATGACGGGTGCCGACCTCTCGGGCGCCGTGCTGCGCGGCGCCGATTTTACCCGGGCCGCGCTGCGGGACGCCACACTCCGGGGTGCGGATCTGCGGCAGGCCCGGTTCTTCCGGGCCGACCTGCGCGGGGCCGATTTCCAGGGTGCCGAACTGGCCGGCGCCGACCTCTCGGGCGCCTTGCTGGACGGCGCGCTCTGGGTGGATGGCCAGAGGCGCTGCGCCGCCGATTCCGTGGGGGCCTGCCAATGAGCGACTACCTGACCCGCCTGAACCCCGAGCAGCGCGCGGCGGTCGAGACCATCGACGGCCCGCTGCTGGTGCTGGCCGGCGCGGGCACCGGCAAGACGCGGGTGCTGACCACCCGCTTCGCCCATATCCTGATGACGCGGCGCGCCTGGCCCAGCCAGGTGCTGGCCGTAACCTTCACCAACAAGGCGGCGAAGGAGATGCGGGAGCGTGTCTCCGCCATCCTGGGCCGGCCGGCCGAGGGGCTCTGGCTCGGCACCTTCCACGCGCTTTGCGCCCGCATGCTGCGCCGGAATGCCGAGCTGGTGGGGCTGACCAGCAACTTCACCATCCTCGACACCGACGACCAGATGCGGCTGCTGAAGCAGATCATGGCCGCCGAGAATATCGACGCCAAGCGCTGGACCCCGCAGGCGCTGATGGGCGCCATCCAGCGCTGGAAGGACAAGGGCCTGACGCCCGACCGCATCGGCCCCGCGGATGACGTGGACTTCGCCAATGGCCGGGCGCAGGGCCTCTATGCCCAGTATCAGCAGCGGCTAAGGGCGGTGAATGCCTGCGACTTCGGCGACCTGCTGCTGCATGTCACGGAGATCCTGCGGACCCACCCGGATGTGCTGGCCAGCTACCACCGGATGTTCCGCTACATCCTGGTGGACGAGTATCAGGACACCAATACCGTCCAGTATCTCTGGCTGCGGCTGCTGGCGCTGCGGGAGAACCCGGCGGACCGCAACATCTGCTGCGTCGGCGACGACGACCAGTCGATCTATTCCTGGCGCGGCGCCGAGATCGAGAACATCCTGCGCTTCGAAAAGGATTTCCCCGGCGCCAAAATCGTTCGGCTGGAATCCAACTACCGCTCCACCCGCCCCATCCTGGGTGCCGCCGCCGGGCTGATCGCGCAGAACAGCGGCCGGCTGGGCAAGACGCTCCGCCCCGGCCGCAACGACGCCGATGGCGAGAAGGTCCGCATCGTCTCCCTCTGGGACTCCGAGGAGGAGGCGCGGATGGTGGGCGAGCGGATCGAGCAGGCGCAGCGGCGCGGCCACAAGCTTTCGGAAATGGCGATCCTGGTCCGCGCCGGCTTTCAGACCCGTGCCTTCGAGGAGCGGCTGATCACCCTCGGCGTGCCCTATCGCGTCGTTGGCGGCCAGAAATTCTATGAGCGCGCCGAGATCCGCGATGCCATGGCCTATCTGCGGGTGCTGAACCAGCCCGCCGACGACCTGGCCTTCGAGCGCATCGTCAACACGCCCAAGCGCGGGCTGGGCGATACTACCATCCGCGCCATGCATGCCCTGGCGCGGCAGGAAGGCAAGCCGCTGGTCAGCGCTGCCTGGCGGATGATCGAGACCGGCGCCATCCGCGCCAAGCCCAAGGCGGCGCTGCACGACCTGCTGGAAGGCTTCGCGCGCTGGCGGGAGGCGCTGCCTCGCGAGGGGCATGTCGTGGTCGCGGCCACGCTGCTGGACGAATCCGGCTACACGGAGATGTGGAAGCAGGACAAGTCGCCCGAGGCCGCCGGCCGGCTGGAGAACCTGAAGGAGCTGATCCGCGCCCTCGGCGAGTTCGAGACTCTGGCGGGCTTCCTGGAGCATGTCGCCCTCGTCATGGAGAATGACGAGAATGCCGAGGCCGACCGCGTCAGCCTGATGACCCTGCATGCCGCCAAGGGCCTGGAATTCGACACCGTCTTCCTGCCGGGCTGGGAGGAGGGGCTCTTCCCCAACCAGCGGTCGCTGGATGAGGGGGGCGAGAAGTCGCTGGAGGAGGAGCGGCGCCTTGCCTATGTCGGCATCACCCGCGCGCGCAAGCACTGCATCATCAGCCATGCCGCCAACCGGCAGATGTATGGAAGCTGGAGCAGCGCCGTCCCCAGCCGCTTCCTGGATGAGTTGCCGGACGCGCATGTGGAGCGGGAAGGCGGCGCGGGCGCGCACCGGAACCGCATGGCCTCGATGCCTTCCGCCTTTTCCGGCCAGTTCCCGCTGGTTTCCCGCAAGCCACGGGTGATCGAGGCCGGGGGTTGGGAGGTGGCGGAGCGCCCGGCCCGCGCATCGGCCATTCCGGTCGGGCAGCGGGTATTCCACCAGAAATTCGGCTATGGGCGTGTCGTCGCCGCCGAGGACAACAAGCTGGACGTCGAGTTCGAGCATGCGGGCCGCAAGCGGGTGATCGATACCTTCGTGGAAAAAGCTTGATGAACCAGGGCCTGACCAACCGCCGCCATCCGCAGATGCTGGAAACCCTGACCCTGGACGGCCTGCCCGAGCATGCCGTGCCGGCCTTCGAATCGGCCATGCAGACCGTCTGCCTGACGGTCGGCTACTTCAAGGACGACCCCACCGACACCTGGCGGGTGGAGGCGGTGCGCGAGGTCGGCGTGGGGGATGAGGAACTGCTGCCGGCCCTGATGCTGGCCGCCGCCATTTCCGGCATCGAGGCGCCCGAGTTGCAGCGCGCGCCCGTGGAGGCGGAAGGCTGGCTGGCCCGCACGGTCGAGGCTTTCCCGGAACAGGAGATCGGCGGCCGGTTCCTGGTGCGCCCGACGCATGTGCCGGACCGCACCATCTATGGCCGCATCGTGCTGAAACTGGACGCTGGTCTCGCCTTCGGTTCGGGCGAGCATGGTTCGACGCGCGGCTGCCTGATCGGCTTCGAGGGGATGGCTTATCGCCGCCCGCGCCGCATCCTGGATATCGGCACCGGCTCCGGCATCCTGGCCATGGCGGCGGCGAAGCAGTTGAAGCGCCCGGTGCTGGCCACGGATATCGAGCCCTGGAGCGTCCGCATCACCGCCGAGAACGCGAAGATGAACGGGCTGCTGCACCTGGTGCGGGCCAAGCTGGCCGATGGCTGGCGCCACCCGGCCGTGCATGGCGGCCGCTACGACCTCGTTTTCGCAAATATCCTGGCCCGGCCGCTGTGTTCCATGGCCAAGGATCTGGCGGACCATCTGGCACCACGCGGCACCGCCATCCTGGCCGGCCTGCTGGGCACGCAGGTCCGCATGGTGCTGGCCGCGCATCGCCGCGCCGGGCTGGTGCTGGAACGGCGCATCGACCAGGGGGCCTGGTCGGCGCTGGTGCTGCGGAAGCGAGGCTGACCCCCAAAAAGGAGATCGCCCCGCCGCCCGGGGGTAAGGGGCAGCAGGGCGATCAAACCGAAGCGGCGTTGGGGGGAGGGGGAGTAGTGAGGAGCGCCGCCCCGGTAACTGGTCTCTATCCTCTACAACCGTGCCGACACGGCGGGGTTGCGTAACGACCGCCGAAAAATCAGGCGGCGATGCGATGGGTGCGGATGTACACCTCGTTCTCGGCCTTGCGCGCGGCCGGCAGGGTGTAGATCTCCGCGCTCGGCCGCAGCTCCTCCGGCATCTCGAAGACGCGGTGGATATCGCCACGCGACAGGCCGATATCGGCCAGCTCGCGGTCGCTCAGCATGGACAGTTCATCCATCACGCGGCGGCGCCGCGGATACTCGAGGATGGCGCGAAAGGCCTTCCGGAACCATTGGCCGATCTTGGCGTCACGCTCCTTGATGGCTTCATGACGGATGGCTTCGACGGCGGCAGAGTGATTGCTGTGCATGGTAGCTTGGGCGTCCATAATGCTGTGGGGAGGTCCACGAGCCCGGCTTTCCCGCCGCGCCGCCCGCCCCCTTTGCTTGGGCCCTTAGATACCCTTCTGGAACGGATTGAGTAGCGTTCCGCAGGTAGCATAGATATGCGTAAAACGCATTGATAGCTATGGAAACATGTTCTTAACGGGAAGCTCATAAAAATGCCACAGGCGCCGGTTTACAGCCTTCATCTTGCGTTGCTCCGCCAAAGCCTCCCTGGACTGGGCGTGGATGGCGTGCTGGTGCCAAGGAGCGACGAGTTCCTGGGGGAATACGTGCCGCCCAGCTCTGAGCGAATTGCATGGCTGACCGGATTTACCGGGTCTGCTGGCATGGCGGTGGTGCTTCAGGACCGCGCCGCCGTCTTCACCGATGGCCGCTATACCACCCAGGTGGCGGCGCAGACCGACCCGGCGCTGTGGGAACGGCGCCACCTGATCGAGCAGCCGCCGCAGGAATGGCTGGCGGAACACGCGGCGGGCCTGCGCATCGGCTATGACCCGCGCCTGCATCCGCAATCCTTCATCGACAAGATGACCGGCTCGGGCGCCGTGCTGGTGCCACTGGCGGCCAATCCCATCGACGATATCTGGCGGGACCGGCCGGCTCCGCCGCAGGCGCCCGCCGTGCCGCAGCCGCTCGACCTTGCCGGCCAGTCCAGCGAGGAGAAGCGCGCCGCCGCCGCCGCGGCCCTGCGGGCGGCCGGCGAGGACGCGGCCGTTCTGGCCGATGCCCATTCCGTCGCCTGGCTGCTGAATATCCGTGGCGGGGACCTCTCCTACACCCCTCTGGCCCTGGGCAGCGCCATCCTGCATGCCGATGCCTCGGTGGACCTCTTCATGGAGCCCGCCAAGCTCGGGCCCGAAACCCGTGCTTATCTGGGTAACCGCGTCACCATCCATCCGCCGGCCGCGCTGGGCGAGGTGCTGGCTGGCCTGGGTGGCCGCCGCGTGAGGCTGGACCCGGATCTGACGCCGGTCTGGTACGCCGCCACGCTCCAGGAGGCCGGCGCTCACCTGATCCAGGGTGAGGACCCCGTCCGCCTGCCGCGCGCCTGCAAGAACCCGGTGGAGCAGGAGGGGGCCCGCACCGCCCATCGCCGGGACGCGCTGGCCATGGTGCGCTTCCTGGCCTGGTTCAGCGCCGAGGCACCGAAGGGCGGGCTGACCGAGATCTCGGCCGCCGAGCGGCTGCTGGCCTTCCGCGCCGCGCTGCCGCTGTTCCGGGCCGAGAGCTTCCCCGCCATTTCCGGCGCGGGCGAGAATGGCGCCATCATCCATTACCGCGCCGAGCCCGGGACCAACCGGCCCATCCGCGCCGATGAATGCTACCTGATCGACAGCGGTGCTCAGTTCACCGACGGCACCACCGATGTCACCCGCACGCTCTGGACCGGCCCCGGCAGGCCACCGGCGGATCTGGTGGAGCGCTATACCCGCGTGCTGCGAGGGCATGTGGCGCTCTCCACCCTGCGCTTCCCGCAGGGGGCGGCGGGTCCGCATCTGGACGCGGTGGCGCGGCGGCCATTGTGGGATGTGGGGCTGGATTATGACCACGGCACCGGCCATGGCGTCGGCAGCTTCCTTTCCGTGCATGAGGGGCCGGTCGCCTTCAGCCGCGCGGCCAAACCCGTGCCGCTGCGCCCCGGCATGATCCTCTCCAACGAGCCCGGCTTCTACCTGCCAGGCGCCTATGGCATCCGCATCGAGAACCTGCTGCTCACCCGACAGGCCCAGGAGTTTCCCGGCCAAGCCAAGCCCTTCCTGGATTTCGAGACGCTGACGCTGGCGCCATACGAGCGCCGGCTGATTGATGTCGCGCTGCTGACGGCGGAGGAGCGCGCCTGGATCGATGCCTATCACGCCCGCGTGCTGGCGGAAGTCGGCCAAGGGCTGGAAGAGGAGGTGGCGGAATGGCTGGCGCGCGCCTGCGCCCCGCTGTGACCGCGGCGCCGATGCCGGCCCTGGCCGGGCGCCGCCTGCTGCTGGCCTATGGGCTGGCTGGCGAGGCGATGGCCCGGCTGGCGCCCATCGGCTTCGACTACATGGGCAGCCAGCTTTCCTGGCTGCGCGCCAGCGGCGCGGTGGCGGAGGTGGTGGCCCTGCCGACTTCCGCCCCGGTGGAGGAGAATGCGGCGCTGCTGGCTGGCATCCTGCGGGCCGAGCCGGAACCCTTCCTGCTGGTGTCCCATAGCAAAGGAGGGCTGGAAGGGCTGGCGGCGCTGCTGCATCCGGGTGCCGCGGCGCGCTGTGCTGGCTTCCTGGCGATACAGCCACCCTTTCTCGGCTCCCCCCTGGCCGATGTCATTCTGCGCCATCGCCCCGCGCATGGCGCGGCGCGGAAACTGGCACGGCTCCTGGGAGCGGGTAGCGGCGCGGGGCTGGTGGACCTGACCACCGGCGCCCGTATCGCCTGGATGGAGCGCCATGCCGAGGCCATTGCCACCCTGACCGCCAGCCTGCCGGTACTGAGCATTGGCAGCGAGGTGCGGCGGGAGACGGCGCGGGGCCGCGACCGGCTCTACCTGCCGTTGGCGGGCTGGATGGGGCGGCGTGCCGGGCCGAATGACGGGCTGGTGCCGGTTTCCTCCACCCGGTTGCCGGGGGCGCGGCACTGGGTGCTGCAAGGTAGCCACCGCGCGCTGGTCTGCTCCGGCCCCGGGAGGGACCCTGTCGGCATGCTCCGGCGCGCGCTGGAGGCGTTGATCAGTCCAGCAACGCCATCTGCCGCCATTCCGCTTCCGTCAGCGTCCTGACGCCCAGTTCCGCCGCCTTCTTGGCCTTGGAGCCGGCATCGGCGCCGACCACCACGAAATCGGTCTTCTTCGAGACGCTCTTCGTCACCTTGGCGCCCAGGCGGTCGGCGATGGCTTCCGCCTCGTCGCGCGAGCTTTGCTCGAGCGTGCCGGTGAAGACCACCACCTTGCCGGCGAAGGGGCTGTCGCTGCCGCCGATGCTTTCGGCATCCTGCGGCGTCACCTGGCTGGCGAGGTCATCCAACGCCGCCCGGTTCCGGGCTTCCGCGAAGAATTCCGCCAGTTCTGTCGCGATGGCCGGGCCGATGCCCTGGATGGAGCCCAGCTCCTCCCGCGCCTCGGAGCCGATGGTGGTGGCAGCCAGCATCCTGGCGCGCCAGTTGGCAAAGCTGTGGTAGTGGCGCGCCAGCAGCTTGGCGTTCTGCGCGCCGATGCGCCGGATGCCGAGGGCGAAGATGAAGCGCTCCAGCGGCGGGTTGCGGCGGGCCTCGATGGCGGCCAGCAGGTTGTCCAGCTTCTTGGAGCTTTTGCCACCCTTGCCCCAGCCTTCCCATTGCCGGACCGTGGCGGCGTGTTCGTGAAGCCTGAAGATATCGGCAGGGCTTTTCACCAGACCTGCATCATGCAGGGCGATGATGTTTTCCTCGCCCAGCCCCTCGATATCCAGCGCGTTGCGGCTGACAAAGTGCTTCAGCCGCTCCACCGTCTGCGCCGGGCAGATCAGCCCGCCGGTGCAGCGACGCACCACCTCGCCCTCCGGCCGCACGGCATGGCTGCCGCAGGCGGGGCAGGTGGTCGGGAACTCGAAAGGCTTGCTGTCCTCCGGCCGTTTCTCCAGCACGACGCTGACGATCTGCGGAATCACATCGCCCGCACGTTGCAGCACCACGGTATCGCCGATGCGCACATCCTTGCGGGCGATCTCGTCCTCATTGTGCAGGGTCGCGTGCTGCACCATCACGCCGCCCACATTCACCGGCTGCATCACCGCGCGCGGCGTCAGCGCGCCGGTGCGGCCCACCTGGATGTCGATACGCAGCAGTTCCGTGGTGGCGCGTTCCGCCGGAAACTTCCAGGCGATGGCCCAGCGCGGCGTGCGGCCGACGAAGCCCAGCCTCGTCTGCCAGTCCAGCCGGTCCAGCTTGTAGACGACGCCGTCGATGTCGTAGTCGAGCCCCGCGCGTTTCTCCGCCAGCTCCCCCTGGAAGTCTTCCGCCGCATTCTCATCCGGCAGGCGGCGGGAGAGGGGGTTCACGTCGAAGCCCCAGCGTTCCAGTTGTTGCAGGTAATCCCAATGGGTTTCCGCGACCGGCGTGCTGGAGGCGCCCTGGGCATAGGCGAAGAGCTTCAGCGGCCGCCGCGCCGTCACCTCCGGGTCCAACTGCCGCAGGGAGCCGGCGGCGGCGTTGCGCGGATTGGCGGGGATGCGGATCTCCGGCCCCACCTTCTCGCCGCGCTCGCGCCGCTGCTCGCGCTCCTCGGCCAGGCGGGTCTGCTCGGCATGGAAGGCCAGGAAATCCGCCTTGGTCATGAAGACCTCGCCACGGATCTCGATCTGCTCAGGGAAGGGGGCGGGAAGCTGGCGCGGCAGGTCCGGCAGCGTCTCCAGGTTGCGGGTGATATCCTCGCCCACCGTGCCGTCGCCGCGCGTCGCGCCGCGCACGAAGACGCCCTTCTCATAGGTCAGGTTGACCGAGAGCCCGTCGATCTTCGGCTCGGCCACGAAGCGCAGCACCTCCTCCTCGCTCAGCTTCAGGAAGCGGCGGATGCTCCGGGTGAATTCCTCGAAGTCGGCGACGGCGAAAGCATTGTCCAGGCTCAGCATCGGTGTGCCGTGCCGGGACTTGGCGAAGCCGGCGGCGGGCGCCGCGCCGGGCGTGGCCTCACTCGGGCTGTCGGCACGCTTCAGATGCGGGAACAGCGCCTCGATCGCCGTGTTGCGGCGGCGCAGCGCGTCGTATTCGGCGTCGGTGATCTCCGGCGCGTCATTCTGGTGGTAGGCGATATCCGCCTGCGCGATCTCCTCCGCCAGGGCCGCCAGTTCGGCGGCGGCTTCCTCTTCCGTGAGTTGCTCGGGCAGGGTGTCGCGGCGGGTCATGCCGCTTGCTAACGCGGCTTAGACCGCGCCGTCCAGCAGGCTATCGGCCGCCGCGCGCGCCGCCGCCGTCACCGTCTCGCCAGCCAGCATGCGGGCCAGTTCCTCGCGCCGGGTAGTGGCATCCAGCACCTCCACCCGCGTCTCCGCCCGGTCGGCGCGGATGCCCTTGGAGACGCGCAGATGCCGCGCGCCACGGGCCGCCACCTGCGGGCTATGCGTCACCACCAGCACCTGAAGCCGCTCCGCCACGCGGGCCAGCCGCTCCCCAACCGCTGCTGCCGTGGCGCCACCGACGCCGCTATCCACCTCGTCGAAGACCAGCGTGGGCACGGGCGAGCCGCGCGCCAGCACCACCTTCAGCGCCAGCATCAGCCGCGACAACTCGCCGCCGGAGGCGATCTTCTCCAACTGCCCCGGCTTCTGACCGGGATTGGTGGTGACGAGGAAGATGATGCGGTCCAGGCCGTCGCTGGCCCAGCCACGCTCATCCCGCCGCTCGATGGAAATATGCAGCCGCGCCCGCTCCAGCTTCAGCGGCTTCAGCTCGCGCGCCACGGCCTCTTCCAGCCTGCCGGCGGTGGCGCGGCGGGAGGCGGAGAGGGCCTGCGCCACTTCGAGGTAGCGCGCCCTGGCGGCGGTGGCGGCGGCTTCCAGTGCCGTGGCGCGCTCCGCTCCCGCATCCAGGGCGGAAAGGCGGGCCTTCAGCTCCCGCAGCAGCGTTGGCAGCTCGACGACGGGCACCGCATGCTTCCGGGCGGCGGCACGGAGGGCGAAAAGGCGCTCCTCGACATGTTCCAGCCGGCGCGGGTCGGGCGCGATACCCTGGGAGAGGCGCTCCAGCAGGTTCTCCGCCTCGGCCAGCGCATCTTGGGCTTGGCCCAGCGCGGCGATAGCGGGGGCGGCTTCCTCATTCGGCGGCGGCAGGCGCTCCAGCGCCCGGGCGGCATTGCGCAGCGCGGCGGCGGGGCTGGTGCCGCCGCGGCGGTCGCGCGGCTGCAATTCGGCCAGGGCGGAGGCGACGGCCTCGGCGCGGCGCTCGCCCTGCTGCATGGTCTGGCGCTCCTGCGCCAGCGAGTCTTCCTCGCCCTCTTCCGGGCCGAGGCTGTCCAGTTCATCGACGGCGTGGCGCAGCCATTCCTCGTCGCGCTGCGCGCTGGCGATGGCCTCGCGCGCCGCTTCCAGTTCCCGCTCGGCACCGCGCCAGGCGCGGAAGGCCTCGGAGACCTCGGCACGGGCGGCGTCCAGCCCGCCGAAGGCGTCCAGCAGCCCGGCATGGCTGGCGGGATCGGCGAGGCCGACCTGGTCATGCTGCCCCTGCACCTCGACCAGCAGCGTGGCCAGCCGCCGCAGCAGGCCGACGCCCACGGGGTCGTCATTCACGAAGGCGCGGGAACGGCCATCGGCCTGCACCACACGGCGCAGCACCAGCTCGTCCTCCGCCACGATTCCCTGCTCCGTCAGCAGGGCGAGGGCCGGGTGGCCGGGGGGGAGGTGGAAGCTGGCCATGACGCTGGCCTGGGACTGGCCGGCGCGCACCATACCCGCATCGGCCCGCTGGCCCAGGGCCAGCCCCAGGCTGTCCAGCAGGATGGACTTGCCGGCGCCGGTCTCGCCGGTCAGCACCGTCAGGCCGGCGCCGAGGGCGAGATCCAGCCGTTCGATCAGAACGACATCGCGGATGGCGAGCGAGACCAGCATGCCGCTGGCCTCAGAAGATCCAGTTGAGGCTACGCTTCACGAAGCCGGGGCGGTCGCCCTGCGCCGGCGCGGCGCCCTCCACCAGCAGGGCATAGGAGTCCTGGTACCAGCTGTTGCCGGGATAGTTGTGGCCCAGCACGCTGGCGGTCTTCCGGGCCTCATCCACCAGCCCGAGGGAGAGGTAGATCTCGGTCAGGCGGTGCAGCGCCTCGGGGACATGGTTGGTGGTCTGATACTGATCCACCACGCGGCGGAAGCGCCCGATGGCGGCCTGCGGCAATCCGCGCGCCTGGTAGAAGCGGCCGACCTCCATCTCCTGCCCCGCCAGATGGTCGCGGGCCAGGTCCATCTTCAGCGAGGCGTCACGCGCGTAGGAAGTGTCGGGGAAGCGGTTCACGACTTCCTGCAACTGCGCCAGAGCCAGCTCGGTGCCCTTCTGGTCCCGCTGCGAATCGACGATCTGCTCGTAGTAGCAGAGCGAGCGCAGGTAATAGGCATAGGCGATATCGCGATGCCCGGGATGCAGCTGGATGAAGCGGTTCAGCCCGCCGATGGCCTCGGTGTAGCGGTTCCGCTGGTAGTCGGAATAGGCCGACATCAGCGTGGCGCTGGTGGCCCAGGTGGAATAGGGGTGCTCCCGTTCCACCGTGTCGAAAAGGCCCTGGGCATCGGCGTAGCGCTCCTGCCGCAGGGCATCCATCCCGGCGGCATAGAGGGCATCGGGCGACTCGGCCGAGAGATCGGCGCGGGGTGCCAGGGAATCGTCCTTGCCATTCCACTGCGAGCAGGCGCCAAGCCAGAGCGGCGCGGCCAGCAGCAGGGTGAGGCGAAGGGAGTGGTGGAGACGGGTGCGCATCGCGGTGGCTCTATACCACGCCGCGCGGTGCGGCGACCAGGGGGCGGTCAGGCAGCCACCGTCTCCCGCAGGGCCGGCTGGCTGACCGAAAGGGCCAAGGCATCATTCTGCTCCCAGCGCCAGGCGGCAGGATCAGCCAGCAGGGCGCGCAGCAGGCGGTTGTTCAGCGCGTGGCCGGAACGCTCGCCCCGGAAGCGACCCCGCAGCGGCGCGCCGGCCATGGCCAGGTCACCCACCACGTCCAGCAGCTTGTGCCGCACGAATTCGTCACTGTGGCGGAGCCCGCCGGGGTTCAGCACGGTCGTGCCGTCTACCACCACCGCATTGGACAGGCTGCCGCCCAACGCCAGGCCGGCGGCGCGCAGGCGCTCGATATCCGCGGCCAGGGTGAAGGTGCGGGCATCGGCCAGCAGGGCGCGGAAGGCATTCTCCGTCACCAGGGTCGCCATGGTCTGGCGGCCGATGGCGGTGCCGGCGAAGTCGATGGCCAGCTGGGCCTCCAGGCCCGGGGTGGGGTTGGGGGAAAGCTCGGCCCAGGCCGCGCCGGGACCCTCGCCATCCTGGACCCGGACGGTCTTCAGCACTTCGATCCGGCTGCGGGCTTCCAGGCTCTCCACCGTGCCGGCGCAGTCGATCAGGAAGAGGAATGGCGCGGCCGAGCCGTCCATGATCGGCACTTCCGGCCCATTCAGCTCGATCAAGACGTCGTCGATGCCGCAGGCGGACAGGGCCGCCATCACATGCTCGACCGTGCCGACGCGCACCTCGGGCCGCCCCGGCATCACCAGCGCGGTGCAGAGGCGGGTATCGCCCACCCAGTCATACCGTGCGGGAAGGTCAAGGCCGAGGTCGGTGCGGCGGAAGACGATTCCATGGCCGGAGGGGGCGGGGCGAAGGGTCAGGCTGACGCGCTGGCCGGAGTGAAGGCCGATGCCCACGCAGCCGATCGGCGCCTTCAGCGTCTTCCGCCGCCCGGTCTGAACTGTCAGGGAGCCGTCCATTACTTGCCTCTGATCCTCCGTCGCCCATGGGCAGCCGGTCTGGAATGCTGCGGGCAGCGCCTTAAATGGCACTGCTGCGGCGGTGCGGCGAGTCAAGCCTTGTTACCGCGTATTTCCAGATAAGCCATTGATATGACGCCGTTGGTGCAATGCAAAAAGGCCCCCATGTGGCATGGGGGCCTTTGAGCTTTGTCGCAGTGCGTCGCGGCTTAGTTGCTCTGGCGGCGCAGGAAGGTCGGGATATCCAGGCCGTTCATGTCCTCCGGCTGGGGCTGGGCCGGGGGCTGCGCGGCCGGCTGCGGCGCGGCGGCACGGGGTGCCGGAGCGGGCGGAGTCGTATCGCCCTCGGCGCCGAGGTTGCGGCGCATCAGGCCCGTGGCCTTGCGGAACAGGCTGAAGCCGCTGCTGGTCGACGCCGGCGGCACGGAGCTGGGTGCGGGCGCGGCCACGGGGCGATTCGCCGTCGGGGCGGCGCGCAGCTGCGGATCGGCCTGGCCGGCGATGCTGGCCGGCGTGTCCTCCGGGGAGGGCGCCTCATAGCCATAATGCGCCTGGCTTTCCGCGAAGCCCGCCGGGGCGGCCGGCGGCTGGGCGGAAGCGGTGCTGGGCGCCATGCCGGCCGGGCGGCGCGGCGCGCCCGCCATCGGGCCCACGCGCAGCGGGCCGGCCATCGAGGCCGCGGTCTGCGGCACGGCGGCGCGGGGTGCCACGGGCGCGCCCATCACGCCGCGCGGCTGGCCCTGCTGCGGCATGGCCGTGTTGGACATGGCGTTCGCCGGCCCGGCGCCGCCACCCATGGCCACCAGCTTCGGCCGCTCGGCCTGCTGGTCCTGCACGGCGTCTATGCCGGTGGCGACCACCGAGACACGGATGCGGCCATTCATGTCCTCATCGACCGAGGAGCCGAAGATGATGTTGGCATCCTCGTCCACTTCGCTGCGGATGCGGTTGGCCGCGGCATCCACCTCGAACAGCGTCATGTCGTAGCCGCCGGTGATGTTGATCAGCACGCCCTTGGCGCCGAGCATGGAGGTATCCTCCAGCAGCGGGTTGCTGATCGCGGCTTCGGCCGCCTTCACCGCGCGGTCCTCGCCCTCGCCCTCGCCGGTGCCCATCATCGCCTTGCCCATCTCCGCCATCACGGTGCGGATATCGGCGAAGTCGAGGTTCACCAGGCCGGGGTTGACCATCAGGTCCGTCACGCCGCGCACGCCCATGTAAAGCACGTCGTCGGCCATCTTGAAGGCTTCGGCGAAGGTGGTGCGCTCATTCGCCTTGCGGAAGAGATTCTGGTTCGGGATGACGATCAGCGTGTCCACGTAGGACTGCAGGTCATCCAGGCCGGCTTCCGCCGCGCGGCGGCGCTTCGGGCCTTCGAAGTCGAAGGGCTTCGTCACGACGCCCAGAGTCAGGATGCCACGCTCGCGCGCCATGCGCGCGATGACCGGCGCCGCGCCGGTGCCCGTGCCGCCGCCCATGCCGCAGGTGATGAACACCATGTGCATGCCTTCGAGGTGACGGGCCAGATCCTCCGTCGCCTCCTCTGCCGCGGCGCGGCCGATCTCCGGCTTCGCGCCGGCGCCCAGGCCTTGCGTCAGATGCGGGCCCAGTTGCACGCGGCGTTCAGCGCGGCTGTGCACCAGCGCCTGCGCGTCGGTATTCGCCACCAGGAACTCGACGCCGTCGAGGCCCATGGCGATCATGTTGTTGACGGCGTTGCAGCCCGCGCCGCCAACGCCGACGACGGTGATTCTTGGACTGAAATCCGTGTGCTGCTGGCGCGGGATGGTCAGGTTCAGCGTCATGACAGCAACTCTCCTTGGGCGTGACCAGCGGCGTTGATCGGGCGGCGAATCGGCGTGTGTGCAGATTGCATCAGACGCGGTCCCGAAGCCAGTTGACGAAACGAATAAATCGACCGCTGCCGCGTTCCGGACCGGGGTCCAGATCGAGCAGAGGGCGTCCTTCGCCGGCACCCCAGTGCAGTAGCCCCAGGGTTGTGGCGAAATCAGGGCCCATCGCGGATTCCGGAAGCCCTTGAACAGGCTGTGGTCGGCCGATCCGCACGGGTTTATCGAGCACGCGCGCGGCCAATTGCTGCACGCCGACCAGCTGACTTGCGCCGCCGGTCAAAACAACGCGCGCACCGGCCTCGCTGTCCAGCAACGCGCCTTCCAGCCGGTCACGCACCAGCTCCAACGTCTCTTCCAGGCGCGGGTTTATGATGCTGACCATCGCGGCGCGGGAAACCTGCACCAGCTGATCCTCATCCTCGCCCACCTGCGGGACGGAGAGCATTTCCTTCAGGTCGTTGCCGCCATCCAGGCAGCTGCCATGAAGGGTTTTCATCCGTTCAGCATGACTCACCGGCGTGGCGAGCCCGCGCGCGAGGTCGTTGGTGACCTGCCACCCACCCACCGGCAGCTGCGCGGTATGCATCAGGTGGCCGTCGCCATAGACGGCGACGCCCGTGGTGCCGCCGCCCATGTCGATGACGGTGGCGCCCAGCTGCTTCTCGTCATCCACCAGCACGGCCAGGGCGGCGGCGAAAGGCGCGCTGACCAGCTCCTCCACCTCCAGGTCGCAGCCGGCGAGGCAGAGACCAAGATTACGCAGCGCGGCGGATGAGGCATCGACCAGATGCAGCCGCGCGCCCAGCGTCTCACAGATCATGCCGCGCGGATCTTCGACGCCCGGCGTGGAATCGATGGTGAAGCCGAGCGTGGTGGCATGCACCGTCTCGCGCCCTTCCTCCATGGAACGGCGGCGGCCTTCACTGAGCACGGCGCGCAGATCGGCTTCCGTCACCGCGCGCCCGCCGATCGGCCACTGGATGTTCATCAGCCGTGAGGCAGGCTGTCCGCAGGAGAGGTTGACGATGGCGCCCGAGAGCTTGAGATCCGCCATCTCCTCCGCCTGCGCGACGGCGGCGCGGATGGAATGCTCGGCTTCCTGCAGGTCGACGATATTGCCGCCCTTCACGCCACGGGAACGTTGCCATCCATAGCCCAGCACGCGTGGGCGGCCGTCATTCTCCACTTTCCCGATCAGGCAGACGACCTTGGAGCTGCCGATATCCAGCACGCCATAGGGACCGCTGCGCGCGCGCTTGCGCTTCAGCAGCGGCGCCGTCTCGGTGGCAAGGCGGGGCAGGCGGTTCATCCTCGTCCCCGTCCACGGCTCTGGTTGCTTGCCGGCTGCTCGGGCCGCGGGTGCTGGCGCACCACCAGCCGGTCAGGCAGGCGCATGTCGATGCTGACCACCGGGCGGTCCAGCAACGCCTGCGACTTCTGCAATTCCGCCAGCCGCGTGATGGCCGCGGCCTCATGCCCCTCTGGCAGCAGGATATCGGTGCCGTTGTGCAACCGCAGGTTCCAGCGGCGCTGGCTGACATAGATCAGCGCCTGAACGCGGGCCCGCACATCGGGCGCCTGCTTCAACTCGTCAAAGACGGCGGCGCCGTGCTTGTGCGCGCCTTCGCCGACCAGCAGCGGCAGCGGACCGAAGGCATCCAGCGTATCGGCGGAAACGACGCGCCCGTCGCGGTCCACCACGGCGAAATCATTGTTGCGCTGCCAGATGGCGAAGGGCCGCCGCTCATGCAACTCCACCGTGATGTCGCCGGAGAGGTTGCGCTGCACCTCCGCGCGCTCGATCCAGGCGATGCTCTCCAGCCGCTGCCGCGCGGCCTCGGGCGAGAAGGCCAGCAGCGGGTCGCCGTTGCGGACGCCGATAGCGGCGCTGATCAGCTCCTTCGGCGTGTTCTGCTGGCCGCGCACGACGATCTTCTGCACCACCAAGCCGGCCTGCGCGCCGATCTCCGCCACGCCCTCGTTCAACCAGGAGAAGCGGCCGGCCGGCTCCAGCGCGGCGAAGGCCACGCCACAGGCGCCGGCAGCGGCCAGCGTGCCGAGGCCGATCAGCGCCGGGCGCAGCAGCGGGCGGCGGCGGCGCAGCCAGAGCCGCAGGCTGCTGGGGCGCTGCGGCACGGGCGGGCGGGGGCGCGCGCCCTCGGAGGCCAGGCGGCTGCGCGGGGGCGCGCGCATGGAGACGGGGTCATGGACCATGGCGGGCTTCCTGCACCATCCAGGCGCAAAGATCCGAAAAGCCGATGCCGCGGTAAGCGGCCTGCTCGGGCACCAGGCTCGTGCGGGTCATGCCGGGCTGGGTATTCACCTCCAGCAACACCACGCGGCCCGAGGCCTCGTCGTACCGCAGGTCGGAGCGCGAGACGCCGCGGCAGCCCAGCGCCTCATGCGCCGAGCGCGCGATCCGCATCGCCTCCTGCGCCACCGTCTCCGGCACCTGCGCGGGGATGGTGTGCTGGCTGCCGCCGGCAGCGTATTTGGCCTCGTAGTCGTAGAAGATATGGCCGGTGCCGATCTCCGTCACCGCCAACGGCTCATCGCCCATCACGGCGACCGTCAGCTCGCGCCCGGGGATGTATTCCTCGGCCATGATCTGCGGGCCGAAGGACCAGCGGCGGGCGATATCGGCGCGGCGGTTATCGCCCTCGCGCAGGATCTCGACACCGACGGAGGACCCCTCGTTCACCGGCTTCACCACATAGGGGCGGGGCAGGGGATCGGCCGTTTCCAGCTCCTCCGGCGAGACGATGCGGTGCGCGGCCAGCGGCAGTCCGGCGGCGGCGAAGACCGCCTTGGCCGCATGCTTGTCCATGGCGACGGAGGAGGCGCGCACGCCGGAATGCGTATAGGGCAGCTTCAGCCAGTCCAGCACGCCCTGGATGCAGCCATCCTCGCCGAAGGGGCCATGCAGGGCGTTGAAGACGACATCCGGCCGCGCTTCCTGCAAGGCCGCGATCAGCGCCGGCAGGTCACGCGTCACCTCGATCGGCAGCACCTCGAACCCGGCATCGCGCAGGGCCGAGACCACCTGCGCCCCGGTGGCCAGGGACACCTCGCGCTCGGAGGAGAAGCCGCCTTGCAGGACCGCGACGCGGTGGGTCATGACAGCGCCTCCCCGATACGCTTGATCTCCCATTCCAGCGTGATGCCGGACATGGCGCGCACCTTCTCCCGCACCTCCTCGCCCAGCCCTTCCAGATCGGCGGCGGTGGCGTCGCCGAGGTTCAGGAGGAAGTTGCAATGCTTCTCCGACACCTGCGCGCCGCCGCGCCTCAGGCCACGGCAGCCGGCGGCATCGATCAGCGCCCAGGCCTTGCGGCCCGGCGGGTTCTTGAAGGTGGAGCCACCGGTGCGGGCGCGCACGGGCTGCGTCTCCTCCCGCGCCGCGCGGATGGCGCGCATCTGCGCGGCGATGGCATCCCGATCGCCGGGGCGCGCATGGAAGCGCGCGCGCACCACCACGCCGCCTTCGGGCAGGCTGGCGCGGCGATAGGCGAAGCCCAGCTCCGCGGCGGAGAGGCGCAGGAGGCCCCCGGGCGTCGCGATCTCGGCCCAGTCCAGCACGTCCTTCACCTCGGCCTCATAGGCGCCGGCATTCATCGCCACCGCGCCGCCGATGCTGCCGGGGATGCCGGAGAGGAAGGCCAGTCCATCCAGCCCGGCTTCCGCCGCGTGCTCGGCCACCGTAGCGTCCAGCGCGGCGGCGCCGGCAATGATGCCATCGGCTTCCACCACGATATCGGTGAAGCCGCGGGCCAGCTTCACCACGATGCCGCGCAGCCCGCCATCCCGCACCAGCAGGTTGGAGGCCGCGCCGATCACCGTCAGCGGCATGTCCCGGGGCCTGTCGCGCAGCAGCAGCAGCAGATCATCCACATCGGCGGGACGCACCAGCCATCCGGCGGGGCCGCCGACGCGGAACCAGGTGGTGGCGGCCAGCGGCGCATCCTGCTGCACGCGGCCGCGCAGCGGGGGAAGGGTGGCGCTTTCCGTCATGCCGGGCCTCACCGCTTCCCCCCGGCGACGCGCGCGCGGGGCTGCAGCGCCGTCAGCTTCTCCGGCAGTTCCGCCGCCCAGTTGGTGATATTACCGGCACCCAGGCAGACCACGTAGTCGCCGGGCTTGGCGATGGCGCTGATCATCTCCGGCAGGCTGTCCGGCCCGGGCAGCGGCACCACGCTGCGGTGGCCGTGGCTGCGCAGCCCGTCCACCAGCGCGTCGCGGTCGAAGCCCTCGATCTTCTGCTCGCCGGCCGCATAGACATCCGCCACGATCACCGTGCCGGCGTCGTTCATGCACTGGCAGAAATCCTCGAAGAGCTGCTTCAGGCGGGAATAGCGGTGCGGCTGCACCACCGCGATCACGTCGCGCGCGCCGGCCTGCCGCGCCGCCTTCAGCACCGCCGCGATCTCCACGGGGTGGTGGCCGTAGTCGTCGACGATCTGGATGCCGTTGACCTCGCCCACGCGGGTGAAGCGGCGCTTCACGCCCTTGAAGCCGGCGAGCGCGGAGCGGATCGTCCCCTCGTCGATATCCATCTCGATGCCGACGGCGATGGCGGCCAGGGCGTTCTGCACGTTGTGCTGGCCCAGCATGGGCAGGCGCATCGGCTTCAACTGGCGGGTGCGGCCGGTGGCGCGGTCATGCACCGTCACCTCGAAGGTCGCGCCCATCCGGTCGGTGATCAGGCGCTCGGCCCGCACATCGGCCTGCTGGCTGAAGCCATAGGTGATCAGCCGGCGGTCGATGCTGGGGATCATCGCCTGCACGTTCGGGTGGTCGGCGCAGAGCACGGCGAAGCCGTAGAAGGGGATGTTGCTGACGAACTGGGCATAGCCCTGCTTCATCGCCTCCTCGGTGCCCCAGTGGTCCAGGTGCTCCGGGTCCATGTTGGTGACGACGGCGGCGACGGCGGGCAGGCGCAGGAAGGAGCCGTCGCTCTCATCCGCCTCCACCACCATCCACTCGCCCTCGCCCAGGCGGGTATTGGTGCCATAGGCATTGATGATGCCGCCGTTGATCACGGTCGGGTCCAGCTTCGCCGCCTCCAGCACCGTGGCGACCAGCGAGGTGGTGGTGGTCTTGCCATGGGTGCCGCCGATGGCGATGCCCCATTTCAGACGCATCAGCTCCGCCAGCATCTCCGCGCGGCGCACCACGGGAATGAGGCGGGTGCGGGCGGCCACCACCTCGGGGTTGTCACGCTTCACGGCGGTGGAGGTGACGATGACCTGCGCTGCGCCGAGATTGGCGGCGTCATGGCCGATCATGACGTTGATGCCGGCCTCGCGCAGCCGGTCGATGTTGTAGCCCTCGGCGATGTCGCTGCCCTGGACGGTGTAGCCGAGGTTGTGCAGCACCTCGGCGATGCCGGACATGCCGATGCCGCCGATGCCGACGAAGTGGATGGGCCCGATATTCAGCGGCAGCGCACGCATGACCAATTATTCCTGAAAGCCGCGCGCCGTGGCGCGGGAGAGCACGAGATCGGCGAGGGTAGCGGCCGCCTGCGGCGCGGCGAGGCCGGCGGCGGCGGCGGCGGCACGGGCCAGCGCATCCGGCGTCTCCAGCAGATCCGTCAGGGCCGCGGCAAGGCTGGCGGGGGTGAAGTCGCGCTGCGGTACCACGCGGGCGGCACCCGCATCGGCCAGGGCGCGGGCATTGGCGGCCTGATGGTCGTCGATGGCGCCGGGCAGGGGCACCAGCAGGCTGGGGCGCCCGGCGCAGGCCAGTTCCGCCACCGTGGAGGCGCCGGCGCGCGCGATCACCAGATGCGCGGTGGAATAGAGCCCGGCCACGTCGCCGAAGAAGGGCGAAAGCTCGGCCGGGACATGCAGCTCGTCATAGGCGGCGCGGACGCGCGGCAGGTCTTCCATGCGGCATTGCTGCACGATGGAAAGGCGCTGGCGCAGCGCGGGCGACAGCTCGGCCACCGCCGCGGGCACGATATCGGAGAAGACGCGGGCGCCCAGGCTGCCGCCCAGCACCAGCAGCCGCACCGAGCCCTGCGGCTGGATGAAGCCCTGGCCTGCCATTGCGGCGATGGCCGGGCGCACCGGATTGCCCACCGTCTCCCGCCGCGCGCCGTCCGGCATGCGCTGGGTCTGGGCGAAGGCCAGGGCCAGCAGGTCGGCGCTGCGGGAGAGCAGGCGGTTGGCGCGGCCGAGGACGGCATTCTGCTCGTGCAGGATGGTGGCCGGGCGGGTCTTGACGGAGATCATGCGCGCCGCGAGCAGCGGCGGCACCGAGGGATAGCCGCCGAAGCCCACCACCGCGCGCGGCTGCAGTCGCAGCAGCAGCCCGCGCGCCTGTAGGGTGCCGGCCAGCAGCGCCATCGCGCCCCTGGCGGCGCGCGTCACGCCGCGCCCGGCCAGCCCCGCGCCCTGCAGCACGAAACGCTCGACATCCGCGAAGACGGCGCTGCGGTAGTCGGCGCTGCGGGCATCGGTCATCAGCGCGACACGGTGGCCACGGCGCAGCAATTCCGCCGCCAGCGCCTCGGCGGGGAAGAAATGTCCGCCGGTGCCCCCGGCGGCGATGACGATCGGGCGGTTCATTCCTCGTCCTGCGCGGCGCGGGAGATTCGCCGGCGCGTCAGCGCCAGCAGCATGCCCATGCCCACCGCCACGGCGATGACCGAGGAGCCGCCATAGGAGACGAAGGGCAGCGTCATGCCCTTCGTCGGGATCAGGTGCAGGGTGGAGGCCATGTTGACGAAGGCCTGCAGCCCGAACTGCGTCAGCAGCCCGGTGGCGCCGAGGATGATGAACATGTCGCGCTCGCCCAGAAGCCGCAGCAGCCCGCGCAGCACGATGAAGCCGAAGAGGGCCAGGATCAGCAGGCAGATCATCATGCCGAATTCCTCGCCCGCCACGGCATAGACGAAGTCGGCATGGGCATCCGGCAGCATGGCCTTCAGCCGGCCCTCGCCGGGCCCGACGCCCAGGAAGCCGCCATGGCCGAAGGCCTCCATGGCCACCGTGACCTGGTAGGTGTCGCCCGAGGCGGGGTCGAGGAAGCGGTCCAGGCGGTCGCGGAAGTGGGGCATGGTGAAATAGGCGCCGACCGCGCCCAGCACGCCGGCCAGGGCGCAGCCCGCCACCAGAACGATATTGATGCCGACGACGAAAAGCTGGGCGCAGAACACCGCGGCCACCACCATCAGCATGCCCATGTCCGGCTGCTTCGCCAGCGTGCCGATGATCAGGAAGAAGAGCAGGCCCGCCGCGGCATAGGCGCGCCAGCCATAGGTCTTGCCCTCGGCCAGCAGCCAGGCGGCGACGACGGCGAAGCAGGGCTTCATGAATTCGGAGGGCTGAATGGTCAGGCCCGGCAGATGCAGCCAGCGCCGCGCGCCCTTGATCTCCACGCCGACGGAAAGGGTGGCCATGGTCATCAGCAGCGCGCCGATACAGCCGAGCAGTGCCAGGCGCCGCACCAGCTTCACCGGCAGCACCGAAACCGAAACCATGACCATGGCCGCGGCGCCCAGGAAGAAGACCTGCTTCAGGATGAACATGTCGCGCGAGGAAGCGCCGATGCGCTCCGCCACGCCCGGAGATGCCGCCAGCAGCATGACATAGCCGAAGCCCACCAGCGACAGCAGCGCCGCCAGGGTCCAGCGGTCCACCGTCCACCACCAGCGGCCGAGAACGGAAGTGTCTGCGCGGGAGAAGGCCATCACACAGTTTCCATCATGCTGGCGACCTGCGCGCGGAAGGCATCGCCCCGTGCGTCGAAACCGCTGAACTGGTCGAAGCTGGCGCAGGCCGGGGAGAGCAGCACCACATCCGTGCCGCTGCGGCGCGCGGAGGCCAGGGCGGCGGGTACCGCGGCCTCCAGCGTGCCGGCGACCTCATGCGAAACGCCATGGGCGGAGAGGGTGGCGGCGAAATCCTCCGCCGCCTCGCCGATCAGCACGGCATGGGCGATGCGCGGGAACAGCGGCGCCAGCGGCGCGATGCCGCCCGCCTTGGGCACGCCGCCCGCGATCAGCACCACGCGGTCGTAGCTGGCCAGCGCGCGTTCCGTACTGTCGGCATTGGTTGCCTTGCTGTCATTGACGAAGGCGATACCGCTGATCGTGCCCACCGCTTCCTGCCGGTGCGGCAGGCCGGGGAAACCACCGATGCCGGCGGCGATGTCTTCCCGCGTCAGGCCGAAATGCAGCGCCACGGCGGCGGCGGCGGCGGCGTTCTGCGCGTTATGGCTGCCGGGCAGGGCGCGGGCGATGCCGAGATCGGCGATCGGCCCGTCATCGTCGCGCAGGATGCGGCCTTCGGCCCAGACGCCGCCGGGCTGGCGGGTGGTGCCGGAGATTCGCGTGGCCTTGCCGGCGCGGCCAGCGGTGAAATGGGCGCCCCATTCGTCATCCATGCCGACCACGGCGAGGCTCGTGCGGTCCTGCCGGTCGAAGACATGCATCTTGGCGGCGGCATAGCCATCCATGCCGCCATGCCGGTCCAGATGATCCGGCGAAAGGTTCAGCTGCACTGCGATGTCGAAACGCAGGCTTTGCATCCGTTCCAGCATATAGCTGGACATTTCCAGGACATAGATGCCGCTGTCGCCCAGCAGCGGCAGGCCCAGCGCGGCGGGGCCGAGGTTACCGCCCACCGCCACTTCGTGCCCGGCGCGGGCCAGCAGGTGGTGGATCAGCGCCGTGGTGGTGGACTTGCCGTTGGTGCCGGTGATGCCGACGAAGCGCGCCGCGCTGCCGCTGGCCCGCACGGCGCGGAAGAGCAGCTCTGCATCGCAGATCACCGGCACGCCGGTCCTGGCCGCCGCCGCCGCCGCCGGATGCGCGCGCGGCAGCAGATGCGGGATGCCGGGGGAGAGCAGCAGGGCGTCGAAGTCGAAGCGCGCCACTTTGGACGGATCGCCCACCGGCAGGCCGGCGGCGCGGGCGGCCTCACGCGCCGCCTCGCCATCGTCCCAGCACAGGATCTCCGCGCCCCATTCCACCAGCCGGCGCGCGGACGGCAGCCCGGCGCGGCCGAGGCCCACCACGGCGAAACGCTGTCCGGCGAAGGGAAGGAAGGGGGCGGTGCTCATCAGCGGATCTTCAGCGTGGAGAGGCCGACGAGCGCCAGGACCATCGCGATGATCCAGAAGCGGATGACGATGGTGGGCTCGGCCCAGCCCTTCTTCTCGAAATGGTGGTGCAGCGGCGCCATCAGGAAGACGCGGCGGCCGGTGCGCTTGTACCAGAAGACCTGGATGATGACGGAGACCGTCTCCACCACGAAAAGACCGCCGACGATGGCCAGCACGATCTCATGCTTGGTGGCGACTGCCACGGCACCCAGCGCGCCACCCAGAGCGAGCGAGCCGGTATCGCCCATGAAGACGGCGGCCGGCGGGGCGTTGAACCACAGGAAGCCAAGGCCCGCGCCGATCAGCGCGGAGAGGAAGACCGCCAGCTCCGCCGTGCCGGGCACGCCGTTGAGCTGCAGGTAGTCGGCGAAGACGCGGTTGCCGACGAGATAGGCGATCAGCCCGAAGACGGCGGCGGCCAGCAGCACCGGCACGGTGGCCAGCCCATCCAGCCCGTCCGTCAGGTTCACGGCATTGGAGGCGCCCATCATCACCAGCATCGCCACCACCGGGAAGAACAGGCTGAAGTTCAGCATCGCGTCCTTCAGGAAGGGGAAGCTGAGCTTGAAGGCCAGATGGCCCGGCAGCATGGAGGTGATCCAGACCGCCGCGACCAGCCCGATGCCTGCCTGCACCACCAGCTTCATGGTGCCGGAGACGCCCTTGGTGTTGCGCTTCGTGACCTTCAGCCAGTCGTCCCAGAAGCCCAGCGCGCCATAGCCCAGCGTCACCAGCAGCACGGCCCAGACGAAGCCGTTGCGCAGGTCGGCCCAGAGCAGCGTGGCCGGCACCAGCCCGGCCAGCATCAGCACGCCGCCCATGGTGGGCGTGCCCTTCTTGGTCAGCAGGTGGCCTTCCGGGCCGTCGGCGCGGATGGGCTGGCCGCCGTTCTGGAAGCTGCGCAGCCAGCCGATGATGGCATTGCCGAAGAACAGGCTGATGAACAGCGCCGTCATGCAGGCCGCGCCGGACCGGAAGGTGACGTAGCGGAACAGGTTGAAGAGGATGAAGCCCTCGGAGAACGGCGAGAGCAGAGTATAGATCACAGATGCGCCCCTTCGGACTTCAGGGCGCCGACCACCGCCGCCATGCGGGTGCCGAGCGAGCCTTTAACCAACACAACATCGCCCGGACGCACGGCCGCCCGCACCAGCGGGGCGAGTTCCTCGCTGGTGGGGGCATGGCCGCCGCGGAGGGCATTTGGCAGGTGGTCGTATAGACCACGCATCAGGGGGCCGCAGCAAAAGACGAGGTCGGCATTGGCCACCACATCGGGCAGCAGACCTTCGTGCAGCGCAGGGCCGAAATCGCCAAGCTCCCGCATGTCGCCCAGCACGGCGATGCGCCGGGCGGCCTCCTGCGTGCCCAGCACCGCCAGGGCCGCGCGCATGGCGGGGGGCTGGCCGTTATAGCTTTCATCCAGCAGCAGCGCCTCGCCGCCCGGCAGGGGCAGGGCGACGCGGGCGCCGCGGCCGGCGCCAGGGCGGAAGCTGCCCAGGGCCTCGGCGAAGCGAGCGGGATCCGCGCCCAGGGCCGCGCCGGCGGCGAGCGCCGCCAGGGCATTGACCACTAGGTGCCGCCCCGGCGCGCCGATGGAGAGCGTCAGCCGTTGCCCATGCAGCATGATATCGGCGGTGGAGGAAAGGGGGCCGCAATCGGCGGAGATCAGCCGGGCCTCGGCCGAGGCGTCCTCGCCGAAGCCGGTGACGCTGGCGCCTGCGGCACGGGCGCGTCCGGCCAGCATGGGGAAGAAGTCGCTGTCGCGCGGCAGCACGGCGACGCCGCCGGCGGAAAGCCCATCCAGGATATCCGCCTTCTCCGCCGCGATCTCCTCCAGCGAGCCGAGATGGCCGATATGGGCGGCACCGATCTGGGTGATGACCACCACATGCGGCCGCGCCAGCCGGGCCAGGGGCGCGATCTCGCCCCGGTGGTTCATGCCGATCTCCAGCACGCCATAGGCGCTCTCGCGCGGCATGCGGGCGAGCGTCAGCGGCAGGCCCCAGTGGTTGTTGTAGCTGGCCACGGCGGCATGGGTGGCGCCGAAGGCCGCAAGCCCGTGCCGCAGCATGTCCTTGGTGGTGGTCTTGCCGACGCTGCCGGTGATGGCGGCGATGCGCGCGGTACTCCGCGCCCGCCCGGCGGCACCCAGCGCGGCGAGGCCGGCGAGCGTGTCGCCCACCCGCAGCAGCGGCCCGCCCTCCACGTCGCGGTCCACCATGGCGGCGGCGGCGCCATTGGCGAAGGCGGCGGGGACGAAGTCATGCCCGTCCCGCGCATCGCGCAGCGCAACGAAAAGGTCGCCCGGCTGCACAGCGCGGCTGTCGATGGCCACGCCGCTCACGGCGGGCTCACCCTCCAGCGTGCCGCCGGTGGCGGTGCGCAGCTCGGCGGCGGTCCAGAGCGCGCTCACGCCGCCTGACCCAGGATCCGGCGCACCATCTCCACATCGTCGAAGGGCAGGGTGGTGGTGCCGATGGTCTGGCCGCTCTCATGGCCCTTGCCGGCCACGGCCAGAACATCGCCCGGCGCCAGTCCCTCGATGGCATGGGCGATGGCGGCGGCGCGGTCGCCGACCTCCTCGCCATGGTTCATGCCCGCGCGGACGGCGGCGCGGATGGCGGCGGGGTCCTCGGTGCGCGGGTTGTCATCGGTCACGATGGCGCGGTCGGCGAGGCGGGAAGCCACCTCGCCCATCAGCGGCCGCTTGCCCGGGTCACGGTCGCCGCCGGCGCCGAAGACCACATGCAGCCGGCCAGCGGCATGCGGGCGCAGCGCCTTGAGCAGCCGCTCCAGCGCATCCGGGGTATGGGCGTAGTCGACATAGACGGCCGCGCCATTGGGCAGGCGCGCGGCCAGTTCCATCCGTCCGCGCACGCCGGTCAGCCGCGGCAGCAGCGCCAGCACCTGGTCGGCCGGCAGGCCGGTGGCCATCGCCAGGGCGGCGGCCATCATCACGTTATCGGCCTGGAAGCGGCCGGGCAGCGGCAGGGCGATCCCGGCCCGGTGGCCGAAGGCGTCCAGTTCCAGAAACTGCCCTTCGGGCCGGGCTTCCTGGCGCAGCAGGCGGATGGCCCCGCCATCCTCACCCACCGTATGCAGGCGCAGGCCCCGTCGCGCGGCGATCTCCCGCAGGCCCGCCAGCACACCCTCCTCCAGCTCGCTGCTGGCGACGGCGGTGGTGCCGGGCTCCAGCAGCGTGTCGAAGAGGCGCAGCTTGGCGGCGGCGTAGCCCGCCATGTCGCCGTGATAGTCCAGATGGTCCCGCGTGAGGTTGCTGAAGCCGGCGGCGGCGATCCGCAGCCCGTCCAGCCGCCGCTGCTCCAGGCCGTGGGAGGAGGCCTCCAGCGCCGTATGCGTCACACCCCCCCGCGCGAGCTGCGCCATGGTCTCGTGCAGCTTCACCGGGTCGGGGGTGGTGAGGGAGGGTGTCTCGGGGAAGTCCGGCGCCTTCAGGCCCAGCGTGCCGAGGGAGGCGGCGCGCTTGCCGGCCAGCTCCCAGATCTGCCGCAGGAAATCGACCGTGCTGGTCTTGCCGTTGGTGCCGGTGACGGTGACCACGATGCCGGGCTGGGTGCCGTAGAAGCCGGCGGCCAGCTGCGCCAGGGCGCGGCGGGCATCGGTGGAGGTCAGCATCGGGCGCGGCGGCACGCCGGCGGGCCAGTCCGTGCCCTCGGGTGCCAGCACGGCGCCCGCGCCGCGCGCCACGGCATCGGCGATGAAGGCGCGGCCGTCAGACCGCACGCCCGGCAGGGCGGCGAAGAGGTAGCCGGGCTGCACCGCCCGGCTATCGGCGGTCAGCCCGAGGATATCGGGCAGGGCACCGGCGGCCGGCTGGCGGAGGGAAGGCGCATGGCTCATGAGATCATCGAGGCGCAAGGCTTGAACCCGCGCCGGCCGGAATGGTGGTGGAGGTCAGGCGCAGCGGCACGGGCGGCGGCAGGCTGCCGGGCACGGGGGCCAGGGGCAAGGCGCGCGGTGCCGGGGGCTGAAGCGCCTGCGCCGGGGCGGCGGGCTGCCGCGCGGGCGGTGCCGGACGCGGTGCGGGGGCGGGCGGGCGCGTGCTACTGGCGGGAGAGACCGCGGCACTGGCGGGCGTATTGGCCGCCGAGGGCCTGCCCGGGGCGGAGGGCGCGCCGCGCGGTTGCAGCGGGATGCTGGTGGCCGCCAGCAGGGCCGGGTTGTTCGGGTCCTCTGGCACCAGCCCCAGCACCGGGGCGATGCGGCTGACCACGGTATGCGCCGCCGGCGCCGCCACCCAGCCGGCCGTGGCATAGCCATGCGACCGCGCATTGGCCTGCGGGTTGTCGATCATCACATAGAGGGCATAGCGCGGCGCATGCATCGGGAAGGCACCCACCAGCGCCGCGATGCGCTGGTTCATCAGGTAGCCGCCGCGCGGACCGGTTTTCTGCGCCGTGCCGGTCTTGCCACCCAGGAAGTAGCCGGGCACCTCGGCCGACCTCGCGGAGCCGTCGGTGACCACGAGCCGCATCAGCTTGCGCATCGTGGCGCTGGTCTGCTCGCTGACGACGCGCCGGCCCGGCCGCTCGGTGCCCGGCGGCTGCGCCAGCAGCGTCGGCTCACGCAGGATGCCCCCGTTGGCGAGTGCGGAGATGCCGGTGACGACATGCATCGGCGTCACGCTGATGCCATGGCCGTAGGAGATCGTGACCATGTTGATCTCCTTCCAGGAACTGGCCGGAGGCACCAGCGGCAGCGCGCGCTCCGGCACCTCCAGGGGGACGCGGGAGAGCATGCCGATGTTCTTCAGGAACTCCCGCTGCCGCTCCGGCCCGAAGCCCATCGCCATATGCGCGGCGCCGAGGTTGGAGGAATAGGCCATGACCTCCGGGAAGCTCAGCCAGCGGTTCTTGCCCTTGTAGTCGGTGATGGTGAAGCGGCCGTAGCGCAGCGGCCTGCTGGCATCGTAGCGGCTGCTATAGGCATTGCCCGTGCCGTATTCGAGCGCCGCCGCCGCCGTCAGCAGCTTGAAGGTCGAACCCGGCTCATAGACTCCCACCGTGGCGCGGTTGAAGCGTTGGTCGGCGGTGGCCTCGCCGATGTCGTTGGCGTCGTAATCCGGCAGGCTGACCATGCCGAGCACTTCGGCGGTGTTGATGTCCAGCACCACCCCGGCACCGCCGATGCCATTGAAGTCCGAGATGGCCCGATGCACCGCGTCGCGCAGCGCCAGCTGCACGCGCACGTCGAGGGACAGGCGCAGCGGCTTGTTCAGCTCCGTCCGCAGCCGGTCGTCGAAGCTCCGCTCGATGCCAGAGAGTCCCTTGCCGTCCACATCGACATTGCCGAGCAGATGCACGGCCGCGCGCCCCTGCGGATAGTAGCGGCGCTCCGCATATTCGAAATCGACGCCGGCGATGCCAAGATTGATGATCCCCTGCTGCTCGCGCGGCGTCAGGCTGCGGGTGACATAGACGAAGCCGCGATCGCCGGAGAGCCGTTCGATCAGCCTCTCGCGGTCCAGCTGCGGCAGCACGCTGCGGAGCTTGTCCGCCACCTGCGCCGGGTTGGCGATGACGCGCGGATTGGCGGTCAGCGCCGTGATCGGCAGCGACATCGCCAGCACCTCGCCATTGCGGTCGGTGATGGGCGCGCGGCTGGCCGGGTGTTCGGAGGGCGGCGCAACAGCGCGCAGCGCGGCCTGCAGCCGCACCGGCTCGGCCGGGTTCAGCAGCGTCGCATGGGTCAGTTTCAGCGCCACCGCCAGGAACAGCGCGCCGAAGCCGAGCGATGCCACCACCAGCCGCCCCCGGCTCTTCTCCAGTTGCGTGCGGCGCAGCAGGTCCGGCTGGCTGATATGCACATTGGTTGGGCGATGCGGCCGGCGCGAACCGGCGGCTGCCCCCTCCTGCGGCAATACCGCCGGCTGGCGCAGATGCCCCTGGCCACGGAGAGGCACCGAATCTGGAGAAGGAGGGGGCAGGTCGTGCATGGAGATCAGCGCACCGGCACGGGCGCGGCCAGCGGAACCGGCGGCGCCAGAGTGCCGCGCGCCGCGAGGCCGAGGGAGGAACCGGTGGGCACGCCGATCCGCGCGCCGGTGCCGGGCTGGGGCAGGGTGCCGGCATTGGCGCTGTTGATGGGCAGGTGGATGGCCTGCCGCAGCAGGCCGCTGGAGCGCGCCTCGGCCACCACCGGCTCACGCGGCGCCTCCCGCAGCGCCACCGTCTCGGCGCGCGGCGTGGGGGCGGGAACCGGGCGGCGGCGCGGCTCCTCGCGGGTGGCGACGACGACAGGGGCCGGGCTGCGCGCGGGCTCGGCGCGCACCGTTTCGACCCGGGGTGCGGGGGCGGGGCGGGTCACCGGGCGCGGCGTGGCCGGCATGCTCGCCGCCAGGGCGGTGGCCTCGGCTGGGGCCGGCGTGACGGAAGATGGCTTTGCCTCGGCCACGGCGGCCGGGGCTGCGGCGGCCGGAGCCTCGCCGGCCGGTTCCGCCGCGGCCAGGGCCGTCTCGGGCGCGGAGCCGAACAGGTTCACCGGACCGGCGAAGGCGATGGCGGTGGGCAGGTGGCGGTCCACGTCCTGCAGCCGGACGAACTGCGCGGGCTGCATCGTCTCCAGCGGCAGGTACTTCTGCGCCACCTGGCGCAGCCGCTCCGGCTCGTTCAGCAGGGCCCACTCGGCCCTCAGCACCTGGGTGCGGTCACGCGCCTGCTCGATGCGCCTGGTCAGGTCGCGCAACTCTCGGTCCAATTGCCGGGCCGAGTCCTCGGCGCGATAGACGTTCCAGCCCACGACGCAGAAAGCCGTGATGGCAATGACGGTCAGGGGGCGGAACATGTGGCCTCCTCAATCTTCTCGATGGCCCGCAGCCGGGCGGAACGGGCACGCGGGTTGGCCGATGTCTCGGCCTCCCCAGGACGCAAGGCGTTGTTGATGACCAGTCGGAAGGGCGCAGCCTTCCGCTGGGACTCCACCATCGGCAGGTAGCGGGACACTCCGGGCGCACGGCCGGCGGCCTGCTGCATGAAGCGCTTCACCAGCCGGTCTTCCAGCGAGTGGAAGGCCACCACCACCAGCCGCCCACCGGGCGCCAGCAGCTCGGCGGCGGCGGCGAGGCCGCGTTCCACCTCGCCCAGCTCGTCATTCACCTTCAGGCGCAGCGCCTGGAAGGAGCGGGTGGCGCTGTCCTGGCCGGATGGGTCACGCGGCATGCAGGAATGGATGATGCGCACCAGCTGCGAGGTGGTCTCGATCGGCGCCTCCTTGCGGGCGGCCACGATCGTGCGGGCGATGCGGCGGGAATGCCGCTCCTCACCCAGCTGCCACAGGATATCGGCCAGTTCGGCTTCCGGCAGGCGGTTCACCAGATCGGCGGCGGAGGGACCGGACTTCTCCATCCGCATGTCGAGCGGGCCGTCGAAGCGGAAGCTGAAGCCACGCTCCGCCTGATCGATCTGGAAGGAGGAGATGCCGAGATCGAGCACCACGCCGTCGAATTGCCCGACACCCTGATCGCGCATCAGTTGCAGCATGTCGCCGAAGCGGCCCTGCACCAGATGCAGCCGGCCCGGAAAACGCGCGGCGACCTGGGCCCCGCGGGCAATGGCATCGGGGTCGCGGTCGATGGCGTGAAGCGTGCACGCGGCGGCCGAGAGGATGGCGCTGGCATAACCGCCGCCCCCGAAGGTGCCGTCCAGATAGATGCCGCCGTCGCGCGGTGCCAGCGTTTGCAGGACTTCGTCCAGCATTACGGGAATGTGACCGCTCATGTTGCGCCGCCCGGATTCGTGGAGAGAGGGGGAGAGGCGCGCATGGTCAGCCCACGCTCGCGGGCGCGGGCCCGGGCTTCCTCGGTATATCGCTTGGCCGCCGCGGGCTCCCAGATCTGGAAGATCTTGCCCAACCCGACGAAGGAGATGGATTCGCCGAGACCGGCATGCGTGATCAGTTCCTCCGGCAGAAGAATGCGGCCCTCACCGTCGGGGCGCATGGGGAAGGCATCGGCGAAGAGGGCGGCCGCCATGTCGTCCTGGGCATCGGAGAAGATGTCGAACTGGTCCATGCTGCCGGCCATCTGCTCGAAAGCCGGCATCGGCCAGGCCTCCAGGCAGGGCGCCCGATGGGAAGGGCGGAGCACGATCTCATCGGTCCCGAGACGCGCCAATTCGGCGCGGAACGGGGCAGGGACAGAGGTCCGCCCCTTCCGATCCAGCCGATTGGTGTGTGTCCCCATGAACCGGGTCATTGTGTCGCCGCCAATCCCCCATCGCGGCATGCCTTGCGGCACAGCTAGACCGGAAAGCGGCCGGTGAAGTCCCCCGACTTCACCGGCTCACCCGACCATCCCGGTCCCGACCCTCAGCCCCCCCGAGCTCATGGATCGTTCATGGGATGCCATGGGATATCACGGGTTGTAACCGCGCGGCAAGCTCTAAACCCCACGTGGACGGAACGTGAAAACGCCATAAAACAACAGCTTGCGGCATGTGCTTCAGCACTTGCTCACAATTGATGCAAACTGTTTCTGTGATGCGTCAGACGGCCTGTAAGCCGGGTTCTGTCCGCGCACCGGATGCGACTCCGGCACGCTGGGCGACCATTCCTCTGGGACTCGGCTTACGCCGAGCCTCGCGCGGCCAACCCGGGGAACGGGGCGGAAATGCCCCTGCGGTCGGTGCCCTTTCGGGCCATCCCGCCGGTTCCCCCTATTCGGCCTTGCTCCCGGTGGGGTTTACCCTGCCGCCCCTGTCGCCAGGGGCGCGGTGCGCTCTTACCGCACCGTTTCACCCTTTCCCGCGGGACTCGCGCCGCGCGGGTGGTTTGTTTTCTGTGGCACTTTCCCTGGGGTCGCCCCCGCCGGTCGTTGACCGGCACCGTATTTCCGTGGAGCCCGGACTTTCCTCCAGCACGGGATCGCTCCCATGCCAGCGGCCGCCCAGCCGTCTGACGCATGGGGGAAGTGCGCCGCGCGCGCCGGGAAGTCAATCGGCACCGGGCGTCGATTCGGCCGGCCACGCGGGAAAGTCCGCGAGGCTTCCTGCCCGGCACGCGGAGCCGCCGCCAAGGCGGCTCCGCGCGGTTCAGCCGCAGCGCGGCGTATGCGGCGTGGAGTCGTGGCCCGGCAGGCCCGGCACGCCATGACCGGGGAAGGGCGTGTTCTCGGCATCGTCCTCCGCCGGCTTCACGCCGAACCACTTCTCGGACAGCTTCGCGACGGTGCCGTCCTTCTTCATGCATTCCAGCACGTCCTCGACCTCGTTCCGCAGTGCCACATTGTCCTTGCGGAAGGGGGCGGCCCAATGCGCGCGGGTCTCCCTGATGACGAAGTCCGGCACCAGGTTCGGCGTGCGCGTGGCGGCGTAACGCACCACGGTATTGCCGCCGAGCGTGGCATAGACACGACCGCTGACCACCGCCTGCACCGCATCCGGCTGGCTGTCGAAGGTCTGCACGGTGAAGCCGTATTTGGCGGCATTCTGCTGCGCCCAGGCATCGTAGGCCGAGCCCTTGTTCACCGCGATCGCCTTGCCCTTCAGGTCATCCATGCTGGTGATCGGTGCCGATCCCTTGCGGATGCCGAACTGGAAGGCGGTGTAGAGATAGCCTTCGGTGAAGAGCAGATTCTCCGCGCGCTCCGGCGTCACCGTCACCGGCGCGGCCAGGAAGTCGTAGCGGCCGGCATTCAGCGCCGGCACAAGGCCGGAGAAGCTGGCGCTGTCGATGGTGATGGGGCGGCCCATGCGCTTCGCGACCTCGGTGAAGAGATCGACGTTGAAGCCCTGCACCCCACCATCGAGCTTCGGAAAGGCATGGGGGGCGAAGGTGCCGTCCACCGCGGTGCGCAGCGGGGCCTGGGCCGAGGCCGCGCCAGACAGGAGGCCAAGTGCCAGCGGCGCGGCGAGCAGGCAGGCGAGGGCGGAGATACGCATGGTCTTCGATGCTCCTTGATGGCCATGCCGTGCGAAGAGAGACGCACGGCTTCGGCGGCCGGGTGGCCGCCTCTGCCAGCAAGAAGCGTGCAACGCCGCGTGAGCGGCGTCAGCAGTTTTTAAGCAGCGTCTTTTCCGGCCGCGAATTCCGGATAGAGCTTCAGCAGCCCGGCCTCGGACGCATCGCAGCGGCCGCGCTCCGTGATCAGGCCGGTGACGAGGCGCGCGGGCGTCACGTCGAAGGCCGGATTCGCCCCCGCGCTGCCGGGGGCGGCCGTGCGAACGGTCTCCACGCGGCCATCTTCGGTGCGGCCCGTCACGGTCAGCACTTCCTCCGCCGCGCGCTCCTCGATGGGGATCTCGCGCAGCCCGTCGCGCACGGACATGTCCAGCGTGGAATGCGGCAGCGCCACCCAGAAGGGCACCTTGTTGTCATGCGCGGCCAGCGCCTTGAGGTAGGTGCCGATCTTGTTGGCGACATCGCCCTGGCGCGTCACGCGGTCGGTGCCCACCAGCACGATATCCACCTCACCATGCTGCATCAGATGGCCGCCGGCATTGTCAGCGATGACCGTATGCGGCACGCCGTGCTTGCCCAGCTCCCAGGCCGTAAGGGCCGAGCCCTGGTTGCGCGGGCGGGTCTCATCCACCCAGACATGCACGGGCAGGCCGGCGTCGTGGGCCTGATAGATCACCGAGAGCGCGGTGCCGTAGTCGACCGTGGCGATCCAGCCGGTGTTGCAATGCGTCAGCACATTGATGGGCTTGCCCGGCTTGCGGGCGGCGATCGCCTGCAGAAGCGGCAACCCGTGCTGGCCGATGGCGCGGCAGGTCTCGACATCATCCTCGGCGATGGCATCGGCGGCGGCATAGGCGGCCTCGGCCCGCCGCGCGGGCGGCACCGGGCGCAGCTCGGCCAGCATGCGGGCCAGGGCCCAGCGCAGGTTGATGGCGGTCGGCCGCGTCGCGCCCAGCATGGCGGCGACGGATTCCAGCGTCTCGTCCGAGGCATCCCGGCGCAGCGCCAGCGCCAGCCCAAAGGCGGCGACGGCGCCGATCAGCGGCGCGCCACGCACCTGCATGGACCTGATGGCATGCGCCACCTCGCCCTCGTTGGTCAGGCGGAGGATCTCGACAGACCAGGGGAGGCGGGTCTGGTCGAAGATCCGCACGGACCAGCCGTCGTCCAGGTCCACCCAGACGCTGCGATAGGCGACGCCGTCGATCTTCATGAAGGCAGGGCTCCGTCCGGAGGGCCGCGTGAGCGGGCGGGGCTGAAGGGGGAAGCGGGATATAGGGGTTTTCCGCCCGACGCGTCATGCGATGCGGACAGGTGAGGGATGCGGGGGCTCAGATGCGCTGATGCAGGGCGCAGACGAGGGTGAAGAGGCGGCGTGCCGTCTCGAAATCCAGCCGCACCCGGCCGGCGAGGCGCCGCATCAGCAGTTCCGCGCCTTCGTTGTGCAGGCCGCGCCGGCCCATATCGATGGTCTGGACGGTGGCGTCGCTGGCGCCGGCGGTCAGCGCCCGCTCATGGCTCTCCACCACCATGTGGTAGTCCTTGATCAGCCGGCGGAAGGGGCCGAGAGCCAGGGCCAGGGCATGCAGCGGCGTGCCGGTGACGTCGCGGATATCGAAGACCAGCCGCCCTTCCCGTACGCAGAGATGCAGCACATAGGGGCCGCGCGGCAGGTCCAGGGGGTCGAAGCAGTTGGCCATCAGCAGGTCGGCCACCGCCTGGCTGCGGTCGGCCTCGGCGTAAGGACTCGGCAGGGGCGCGTTGTCCGGCAGCTCGATCCGCGTCAGCCGCTGGCTGTCGGGGAGGGAGGCCGCCGCCGCCTCAGTCATCGCGTGAGTCCGTGCGGCCGGGCACCACCATCTCAGCCTCGTCGCCCAGGGGGCCCAGGCGCATCATCCAGCCCAGCACCGCGCCCTTCACGGGGCGCAGCATCAGGGTGGAGATGATGGTGAAGAGCGGCAGCCAGAGCGCCATGTGCAGCCACATCGGCGGCATCCAGGCCTTTTCCACCCAGAAGATGGGTGGCACCAGGATGTGGCCGACGATGAAGATGACGATATAGGGCGGCGCATCATCGGCCCGCAGATGCGCGAAGCCGGCGCCGCAATGCCCGCAGGCTGGCGACAGGGTCAGGAAACCGTTGAAAATACGGCCTTCCCCGCAGACCGGGCAGCGATTGCGCGCGCCCCGCCGGATCATGGTCATGAAGCTGGGCTGGGCGCCGGAGGCCGTGCCCGCGGAGCGGTCGGGCTGCCAGCGGCGCAAAGGGACGCTCGGGGGCGAGCCGGTCATGCGAGGTTCCAGGATGGCGTTTTCCGGGGCCGTGGCGGGAGCCTCCGGATTTTGCGGTGCAATATCGGCCATTCCGCCTCCGCGGATCAAGGGTTGCGGTGGCGGGCCGCGCCAGGGACCATGTGCAGATGGCAAGCCGCATCCTCGTCATCAACCCGAACTCCTCGCAAAGCTGCACGGATGGCATCGCGCAGTCACTGCAGACCTTCGCCGCCCCGGGGCGCCCGCGCTTCGAGGTTGTGTCGCTGCCCGGTGGCCCGCCCGCCATCGTCAGCTGGCGGGACTGGTTCCGGGTGGCCGAGCCGCTCTGCCAGATGGTCGGGCGGGAGGCGGCGGAGGCCTATATCATCGCCTGCGTCTCCGACCCCGGCATCGACGCCATCCGCACCGTTACGGACCGCCCCGTCATCGGTCCCTTCCGCGCGGCGGTGGCGGGCGCCCTGGCGCGGGCGGAGCGCTTCGGCGTGATTGCCTTCGTCGAAGCCTCCAAGGCCCGGCAGCGGCGCGTGCTGCAGGCCATGGGGGTGGAGGCGCGGCTGGCTGCCAGCATCGCCCTCAATCTGCCGATGGAAACCCTGACCGATCCCACCGCCGCGCGCGGCGCGCTGTGCGAGACGGCCAAAGCCCTGGTGGCGGCGGGCAGCGAGGCGGTGATCCTCGGCTGCGCCGGCATGGCCGGGCACCGCCGCGCGGTGGAGGATGCGGCGGGAGTGCCGGTGATCGAACCCTGCCAGGCGGCGGCGGCCCAGGCGCTGCTGGCGCTGGCGCCCTGAGGGCTGGCGCCCCGAGGGTTGCCGCCCCCGGTCCGGCGGGCCGGGAGCGGGCGCGGATCAGGCCGGTTGCAGCTCCTGCTCCACCAGGCTGGCCCAGAAGGCGATGCCGGTCGGCAGGATGGCGTCGTTGAAGTCGTAGCGCGGGTGGTGGCCGGCGAAATTCTCGCGCGTCGGGTCCACCTGGCCCAGGCGGATGAAGCAGCCCGGCACCGTATTGGCCATATAGGAGAAATCCTCGGCCCCCATGCTCGGCGCGCTTTCCCGCACCAGGCGGCCTTCACCGCCGATGGCGGCGGCGGCGCGGCGGGCGGCCTCCACGGCGGAATCGCTGTTCACCACCGGCGGATAGCCACGGTTGTAGGTGATCTCGACCCGCAGCCCCTGCGCGGCGGCAGTGGCCTCGATCGTGGCCTTCAGCTGCTTCTCCACCGCGTCCCGCGTCTCCGGCAGCAGGGTGCGGATGGTGCCGGTGATCGTCACCTCCTCCGGGATCACGTTGCGCGCGGTGCCGCCATGGATGGTGCAGAGGGAGATGACGGCGGAATCCAGCGGATCGGTCCGGCGGCTGACGACGCTCTGCGCCGCCACGATGATATGCGCGGCGCCCAGCACCGGATCGAGCGCCATCTGCGGCCGTGCCGCATGGCCGCCCTTGCCCAGCACGCGGATGACGATCGCATCGGCCGAGGCGCAGACCGAGCCGCGGGCGATGGTGAAGGTGCCGGCCTCGGTGCGGGAGTCGTTATGGATGCCGAAGACCGAATCGCAGGGGAAGCGGGTGAAGAGGCCCTCATCCACCATCACCTTGCCGCCGCCGCCATCCTCCTCGGCCGGCTGGAAGATGAAGTGAACGGTCCCATCGAAATTCTTCGTCTCGGCCAGATACTTCGCGGCGCCCAGCAGCATGGAGGTATGGCCGTCATGGCCGCAGGCATGCATCCGCCCCGGAACCTTGCTGGCATAGGGCAGGCCCGTGATCTCCTCCATCGGCAGCGCGTCCATATCCGCGCGCAGCCCGATGGCGCGCGGGCTGTTGCCGCCCGCGCCGCTGGCCGCGCGCCCGCCGCGCAGCGTGCCCACCAGCCCTGTGCCGGCGATGCCCCGCGTTACCTCGATGCCCCAGGATTCCAGCTTGCTCGCCACCAGGTCACTGGTGCGGTGCTCCTGGAAAGCCAGTTCGGGATGAGCGTGGATATCGCGCCGCCACTCGGTGGCCTCGGCGGCGATGGCGGCGATACGGGGATCTTGTTCGGATGGCATGATGGCTCCGCGTCAATCAATCGGCGCCACGATGCTCGGCCCGGCTTGGCGACATGGCAAGGCCCAGGCCAGGATTTGTCGCTGCCTTCCGGCGCGTGAATGCCGCCCATCCGGCGTGGAGGCCGGATGGGCGGGCTGTCATTCCGCCGCCTTGGCGGCCGGCTGCCACTCCGGCGGAGCCATGCTGCCCACCTGCTCGATGATGCGGCTATAAGCCTCGGGTCGGCGATGGGCGGCGAAGTTGAAGATGGTGGTGCGGCCCAGCGTGCATTGGTCGAGGTTGAGATCGGCCACGATCAGTTCGTCATCCCAGGTGGTGGCCTGGGCGACGATCTCGCCCTGCGGATTGACGATGATGGAATGGCCGAAGAGTTCGTTGCCATCCTCGGTGCCCGCCTTGGCGACACCGGCGCCGAAGCAGGCATTCTGGTAGCAGCCCGCCTGGATGGAGAGGTGGCTATGCGCCACGCGCAGGTGATGCGCCTCGAAGCCGCGCGCATCCTGGTTCAGGGAGGGCGTGTTGTAGCCCAGCATCACCAGCTCGACCTGCTGCAGTCCCATCACGCGCCAGGCTTCCGGCCACCGGCGGTCATTGCAGATCATCATGCCGATATTGACCGGGCCGGCCTGGCCGATCGGCGCCCGCACCACCGGGAAGCCGAGGTTGCCGACCTCGAAATAGCGCTTCTCCAGGTGCTGCACCTTGCGGACCGGGTCGAATTCCTTGTGCCCGGGCAGGTGGACCTTGCGGTATTTCAGCACGACCTCGCCGCTGGGATGGACATAGACGGCGGTATTGAAGTGGCGCTTGCGCATCACGCCGGCCTCGTCCGGCTCATAGGCCAGCTCGGCATAGCCGAGGTGGAAGCCGATGTTGAACTTCCGCGCGGCCTCGAAGAGCGGCGCCGTCTCGTTGGAAGGCAGCGACTTCTCATACCAGTGGTCGGCGTCGTTGATGTCCTCCTCATACCAGCGCGGGAAGAAGGTGGTCAGCGCCAGTTCGGGAAAGACGACCACCTCGGCGCCGCGCTTATGGGCGGTCTCCATCAGGCGGACGAGGCGGCCGACGACGACATCGCGTCCCTCCGCCTTCTGGATGGGGCCGAGCTGTGCGGCGGCGAGGGTCAGGCGGCGGGACATCGGTGCGGTCTCCTCAGTGGCTGCCGGCGGGCGGCATGGGGTCAATGAAATCCTCGCCGTGCTCGATCTGCGTCTCGGCCACGGCGCGCATGAAGACCTCGTCCCAGGCATCCTCCAGCGCATCCATCAGGGCCTCGGCGGCGTCCTGGCTCCGCAGCAGGGCGATACGCTCCCGGCCGGCGGCCCAGACGGAAAAGGCGCCGTTCGGTTCCTCGCGAATCTCAAACATGGATCAACTCTCTATATCTTAAGGGCGGTTCTGGCGGCGCGGACGGATGACGGTGGAGTCCGCCGGCTGCCGCGAGGGCGGGGGCGCGCTGTTCAGGTCCTCGATCCTCGGCTTCAGCAGCACATAGGTGATGCGGCCGACGATGGCGCAGAAGATCCACCCCCCGGCCGCCACCAGCAGGCTGGTGCCCGGACCAGTGGCCCAGACCCAGAGCGCCAGCGCGACCGCGATCGAGAGCAGGACCAGGAACAGGCGCATCCCCGCCTCAGTCCGCGCCGAGGTAGCTGTCGCGGTGCTGGCGCGGCACGAAGCGTCCGGCACCGGGGGCGGCGAGGACATTGCCGCCATCCCAGATCTGCTGCCCGCGCAGGAAGGTGGCGGCCACACGCGCCTTGACGGGGCGGCCGTGGTAGGGGGACCAGCGGGTCTCCTCGCGGTCTTGGATGCTTGCCTCGTCGAAGGTGAAGTCGCCTTCCTGCATCACCACGACATCGGCATCCGAGCCGATGCGCAGCGCGCCCTTCTTGGGGAAGAGGCCATGGAAGCGCGCCGTCCGCTCGGCCGCATACTTCGCCATAAGGGTCAGCGGCAGCCCGCGCTCGACCAGCAAAGAATAGAAGACCGGTGCGAAGGACTGCATGCCGGTCAGACCGGCGCCGCAGGCGAAGATGTCGTCGCCCAGCTTCTTCTCACGCGGCCAGGGGGCGTGGTCGGTGGAGACATAGGCGACCTTGCCGGCCACCAGCGCGGCCCACATGCGCTCCACTTCCTCGGCCGTGCGGAAGGGCGGGTTGCACTTGCCGAAGCCCTTGAGGCGGACGAGGTCCTCCTCGGTCATGCAGAGATACTGCAGGCAGGCCTCGCCGGTGGAGCGGCCGCCCTGGGAGCGGAAGCTCTCGGCGATGTCGAAGCCGCGAGCGACGGAGGAATGCGCGATATGCACATGCGCGCCCGTCTCCATCCCGATCTCGAAAATTTCGAGATCCGCCATGGTCTCGGCCAGCGGCGGGCGGGTGCGGGCATGCATGATGGGATCGACCCGGCCGCTGGCCTTGGCTTCGGCGGTCAGCCGCTCCACCAGCTCCTGGTCCTCGTTGTGCAGGGCCACCATCAACCCGGTCTTCGCGATCTCCCGGAAGGCCGCGACCATGGTGGGATGGTCGATGCGCGGGAAGCGCACCGCGTCATACTCATAGGTGGAGAGCTTGAAGGAGCAGGCGCCGGCCTCGGCCAGCCCGGCGATGGCATCGACGCCGCCCTGCTTGGTGATGGTGCCGTAGAGCGCCACGTCCACATGCGCGGTGGCGTTCACCACCTCCACCTTCTCCCGCAGGATGCCGGCATTGGTGACGGCGCGGGGCACGTCATAGGGCATGTCGACGCAGGTGGTGACGCCGCCAGCGGCCGCGGAGCGCGTCGCGCCCTCGATCCCCGACCAGCCCAGCGCGCTGCTGGTATGCATATGTCCATCGACCAGGCCGGGCAGCAGGCTGTGTCCGCTGAAGTCGTGGATGGCCCTGGCGGGCGGCAATTCCCCTTCGCCGATGGCCGCGATGGTCTCGCCCCGCACCGCGATGTAGCCATCCGGAACGATACGATCCGGCAGGACGAGATTACCGCGAAGCACGCGGTCGTAAGGTTGCTGCGTCACGAGAGAGCCCCACGCCATTGTTCGTGGGAGAAGGATATCGCGGATCGGCGGCCTGTCGATCCGCTATGGCCGGATAAGGCATGGCGGGAGGCGCGCGCCTGCCCGCATGGGCGGCAGGGCTGCGCGCGCCGAAGGCACCGCCGCGCCGCCGCGCGCCGGCCTCGTCAGGGGGAGATCACCATGCAGGGGCCGCGCGTACCGCGGCAGGTGCTCCGCGCCGCGGTGGCGGAGAGACCGGTGACGCGGGCGCGCCAGAACCAGTTCCCCTTCACCTTGACCCGCTCCACCTCCATCCGGCCGCCTTTCGCGGCGGCCTTGCGGGCGGCGGCCTGGGCCGGGCCACGCTCCGCGAAGGCACCCACCTGCACCGCCCACCGGCCTGCCGCGGCGCTGCCGCGGGCCGGTGCCGGCCTGCTGACCACGGGACGGCTGACGACGGGCCGCACGGAACCGCCGGCGCCGCCACGTGCCAGCACCGAGGCGGAGGGAACGGGCGCCGCCGTTGCGGTGCCGACGAGGGAGGGGCCACGGCGCCCCGCCATCATCATGTCGGTGGAGGGAAGGGCCCCTGCCTCGGCGAAGCCGCGATCCAGCAACGACATGACATGCGCGTCGCGTTCCCAGCTGCTGGCTCCGCCGAAGACCACGGCGATCATCCGCACACCGCCGCGCACGGCGCTGGCGGCAAGGTTGAAGCCGCTCGCGTTGATGAAGCCGGTCTTGATGCCGTCGGCGCCGGGGTAGTTGTCCAGCAGCCTGTTATGGCCGCGGATGGTGCGGCCGTTCCATTCGAAGGAGCCCACGCTGAAATAGGCATAGCGCTGCGGAAAGTCGCGCAGCAGGGCCTGGCTGAGCCGCGCCATGTCCCGCGCCGTGGTGCGCTGCTGCGGGTTGGGAAGGCCGCTGGCATTGCGGAAGGTGGTGCGGCTCATGCCGAGGGTGCGTGCCCGGGCCGTCATCATGCGGGCGAAGTTGGCCTCGCTGCCGCCGCCCAGATGCTCGCCCAGCGCGGTGGCGGCGTCATTGGCCGACCTGGTCACCATCGCCATCATCGCATCCCGCGCCGTGATGGTGCCGCCGGCCCGCAGCCCCAGCTTGGAAGGCGGCTGCGCCGCCGCATGGCTGGACACCCGGATGCGGCTGGTGGGCGACAGGCGCCCGTTCTGCAGGGCCTCGAAGGCCATGTAGAGCGTCATCATCTTGGTGAGCGAGGCCGGATAACGATATTCATCGGCCGAGATGGAGACGAACTCCTCCCCCGTGCCGGCGTCGATCACCAGGGCGGCATAGCGTTCACTGCCGATCTGCGCCCGCGCCGGGGTGATGGTCGTGATGGTCAGGACGACCGCGAGCAACGCGAACGCGAAGACGCGGCATCCGGCGAGGCCGAGATGCGGCATGTGCAGACTCCCCCTTCCGCGCGCGGCCCTAACCCCCCCGGGTGCCCGCGCGCATCCCCACGATGTCCGGCCGCAGCGACGGCGAACCGGAAACCGGCGCGGCCACCCACGCCTGAAGGCGGGATGCCGTGCCGCTCCAGAATGCAGATTCAGGGCGCCCGATGGAAGCGCTTCAGCCAAAATTGCTGGAGAAAGTTTCATCTGGAGGCCGGCTGACGGCTCTGGCCCGCTGATCGGCGATGGACGAGTGCGCGAGGCCAGAGCACAACACGGGCGGAACCCAAGAGCCGGAGGAGGAAACCCCCCGTCATGAAACTGCATCCCGTGAAGGTGTACCCGTCAAAGGCGCTGCTGCCGCGCGAGGACCAGCTGGCCTGGAAGATCGCCGGCGTTGCCGCCGACCGCGTCGCCGTGCAGAAGCCGGTCGCCGAGATGATCATCAACCGCATCATCGACAACGCCGCCGTCGCCATCGCCGCCGTCAACCGATCCGCGCCCACCTCGGCGCGCGCTATGGCGCTTGGCCATGCGCGCAAGGGCGGCGCCACCGTCTTCGGCCAGCCCGGCAACCGGGGCTTCAGCCCGGAATGGGCCGCATGGGCCAATGGCACGGCGGTGCGCGAGCTGGACATGCACGACACCTTCCTGGCCGCCGACTACTCGCATCCCGGCGACAACATCCCGCCCATCCTGGCGGTGGCGCAGACCATGGGCCGCTCCGGCCGCGAGCTGATCCGCGGTATCGCCACGGGCTACGAGATCCAGGTGAACCTGGTGCGCGCCATCTGCCTGCATGAGCACAAGGTGGACCATATCGCGCATCTCGGCCCCTCGGCCGCGGCGGGCATCGGCACGCTGCTCGGGCTGAAGCAGGAGGTGATCTACCAGGCGGTGCAGCAGGCCCTGCACACCACCATCACCTTCCGCCAGAGCCGCAAGGGCGAGATCTCCTCCTGGAAGGCCTTCGCGCCCGCGCATGCCGGGAAGCTGGCCGTCGAGGCCGTGGACCGCGCGATGCGCGGGGAGGGCGCGCCGAGCCCGATCTATGAGGGCGAGGATTCGGTCATCGCCTGGGTGCTGAGTGGCCGCAGCAACCGCGAGCGTGTGTACGAAGATGTCTATTACAACGTGCCGCTGCCGGAGAAGGGCGAGGCGAAGCGCGCCATCCTCGATACCTACACCAAGGAACACTCGGCCGAGTATCAGAGCCAGGCGCTGATCGACCTGGCCTTCCGGATGCGGGAGCAGATCCGGGACCTGGAGGCGATCGAGAAGATCATCATCCACACCAGCCACCACACCCACTACGTGATCGGCACCGGCGCCAACGACCCGCAGAAGATGGACCCCAAGGCCAGCCGGGAGACGCTGGACCATTCCATCATGTATATCTTTGCCGTGGCCTTGCAGGACGGAGGCTGGCACCACGTGGACAGCTACGCGCCGAAGCGCGCCGGCCGCCCCGACACCGTGCGCCTCTGGCACAAGATCGAGACGCGGGAGGAGGAGGAATGGACGCGGCGCTACCATTCCACCGACCCGGCAGAGAAGGCCTTCGGCGCGCGGGTGGAGGTCCTGATGAAGGATGGAAGCACCATCGTGGACGAGATGGCGGTGGCCAACGCTCATCCTCTGGGCGCCAAGCCCTTCGAGCGCGCGGACTACATCCGCAAGTTCGAGATCCTGACCGACGGCATCCTGGCTCCGCGGGAGAGCGCACGCTTCCTGGAGGTGGTGCAGGACCTGCCACGCCTGACGGCCGAGGAGCTTTCCCTCCTCAACGTCGCGCTGCCGCGCGGCGCGCTGGCCGAGGGTAAGCCCGGCATCTTCTGAGCAGGGCAGGCGGCGCGGGAAGGGTTTACGAATCCTTTCCGCGCCAGCGGCGAGATATGTGCCGCTCTTCGCTGCGGCTTCCACGACACGATCGGCGGAAAAATCCGTGCCGGGATGCAACCCGGGCACGCGGAAATGCAACGCGTGCACGCGGATTTCGTTGACAAGCGGATTGGGCGTGAAGATAGCGTGTTGCGTGCGCGGGCGGGCCGAGCGATTCGCGTTGAAGCTGTCAACCCAGCGTCACGAATCAGGCCGCGGCCGGAGCCGCAATTCGGAAGGATAATGCTCGCACCGCAGGATGCGTTCCGTGAGGATGCAGGACTGGAGGGAAGGCCGCAAGGCGCTATCTCTCTCTTTTGCCACTTACGGCCATAGCGGGACTGGCAACCGGATGGCGACACCACAAGGCACAGCTCCGCCACGAGGCGGAGCAGATCGGATGAGCCCAGAATGACTCGGCAAGGAGAGCCAGCAAATGACTGACAGTGACGAAACGGGCTCGGGCCGCGCCCAGCCCATGGCGGTAAGCACCAGCCGCCGTACCGCCGGTACGCGCAAGGCCAGCACGGCAGGCCGCAAGCCCGCCGCCAAGAAGGCTGCCGCCCCGGCCAAGAAGGCATCGACCGCCACGCGCAAGCCGGCGGCGAAGAAGACGGCCACGGCGACGCCGAAGAAGGCGGCTTCGGGCGCGGCGCGCAAGCCGGCCTCGACCCGCGCGACGGCGGCCAAGAAGACGACGGCGAAGAAGACGGCCACGGCGGCGCCGAAGAAGGCGGCGGCGAGCACGGCGCGCAAGTCGGCTTCGACCCGCACGACGGCGGCGAAGAAGACGGCGGCGCCGAAGAAGGCGGCGGCGAGCACGGCGCGCAAGTCGGCTTCGACCCGCGCGACGGCGGCGAAGAAGACGGCGGCGCCGAAGAAGGCGGCGGCGAGCACGGCGCGCAAGTCGACCTCGACCCGCACGACGGCGGCGAAGAAGACGGCGGCGCCGAAGAAGGCGGCGGCGAGCACGGCGCGCAAGTCGGCTTCGACCCGCGCGACGGCGGCGAAGAAGACGGCGGCGCCGAAGAAGGCGGCGGCGAGCACGGCGCGCAAGTCGACCTCGACCCGCGCGACGGCGACCAAGAAGACGGCGGCGACGGCGAGGAAGACGGCCACGGCGGCGCCGAAGAAGGCGGCGTCCGGCACGGCGCGCAAGTCGGCCTCGACCCGCACGACGGCGGCGAAGAAGACGGCAGCGGCGCCGAAGAAGGCGGCGTCCGGCACGGCGCGCAAGTCGGCCTCGACCCGCGCGACGACGGCGAAGAAGACGGCCACGGCGACGCCGAAGAAGGCGGCGTCGGGCACGACCCGCAAGCCCGCTTCCACCCGCAAGGCACCGGCGGCCAAGGCCGCGTCGGCGACGAAGCGCCCGGCTGGCGCGGCCCGCAAGTCGGCCACGACGCGCCGCGCCACCAAGGCTGTCACGCCGATCCCCGCCGAGATGCCGATCGAGGCCGTGGCGGAAATGGCGGCGCCGACTGCGACCAATGGTTCCGCCAAGCGCTCGGGCGGAGCCCGGAAGGCGTCCGGCGCCCGGTCGCGCGACAAGGCCGAGGTGGCGCCCCCGCCGCCGGTGGATCTGCCGCTGGACAGTGCTTCCACGACGGAGACGGATACTGATACCAGCACGACGGAAGACATGAGCGGCGACTGAGCCGTCAGTTCCGACAGAAGAAGGGCGCCGCTGGAAACAGCGGCGCCTTTTTTCATGCCCGCCCCGCTGCGCAGGCGGTGGCTTTGCAGTGCCCGGCGCATCCCCTAGCCTGTCGGCGTTGGGAGACATGATCATGAGCGAGAATCTTCGGCGCGTCCTTTACCTCAGCTACGCACCGGACAAGGTCTATGCCTTGTGGCGCGCCCGCATGCCGGATGGCTGCGAGCTGATGACTCTCTCATCCAACGACGATGCGGAGCGGCTGGAGAAGCTCGCCATCGCCGACGCCGTGATCGTCGCCCCCGCCGTGCTGAAACCCGAATGGGTTCCCCTGGCGCCGCGCCTAAGGCTGGTGCAGCACCAGGGCGTGGGCTGGGAAGGGGAGACGCCGATCGCTGCCCTGCGGGAACGCGGCATCCGCCTGGCCATCAATCCCCTCGGGACGCCCGAGGTGGTCAGTGAGCATGCGCTGTCCCTGATCTTCGCCTGCCTGCGGCACATCCCGCGCGCCGATGCCGCCATGCGCCGCGGTGAATGGCTGGGCACGGCCATCCGCCCGATCTCGCGCAACCTGCGCGGCCGCACGGTAGGCATCGTCGGCATGGGGCGCATCGGCTCGGCCGTCGCGGCGCTGCTGCAGCCTTTCGGCGTTCGCGGGCTTTATACTGACCCGGCAGTACAGTTGCCGGAAGGATTGGAACTGGCGCTGGGCTTCCGGCGCGTGCCGCTGGATGTGCTGCTGCGGGAATCCGATGTCGTCACGCTGCACCTGCCGGCGACACCCGCCACGCATCACCTGATTAACGATAACACCCTGGCGACCATGAAGCCGGAAGCCGTGCTGGTGAACTGCGCGCGCGGCGCCGTGGTGGACGAGGCCGCGCTGGCCCGGGCCCTGAGCAACGGCACCATCCGCGCCGCCGGCATCGATGTCTTCGAGCCCGAGCCGCCCCTGCCCGACAATCCGCTGCTGAAGCTGGACAATGCCGTACTGACGCCGCATATCGCCGCCGGCACGCTGGATGCGATGATGGCCAAGGTGGAAGGCGCTACGGCCAATCTTGGCCGCTTCTTCCGTGATGGCTCACTCGAGAACGAAATCGACCTTACCAAACTACCATGATCATCCGTTCACTACCCCCTGGCGCGCGTGCGCCGCTGGGCCCTCTCCTGGATGCCTATGCGGCAGAGATGCGCGGCGTCCTGACCGGCGATGCCGCGCTGGCACCCGGCGCCGCCCTGGCCATGCTGGAGCAGGACGCGCGCACCGAGGTCCTCTGCGCCTTCGAGGGTGAGGAGCCGATGGGTTTCGCGCTGTTCTTCGACCTGCCCGAGGTCGTCTTCGCCCGCCGCTGCGGCCAGCTCGACGACCTGTTCGTGCGGCGGGAGGCACGCGGGAAGGGTATCGCGCGGCGGATGATCGGTGAGATCACCGCGCTGGGCCGGGCGCGGGGATGGACGCATCTGCGCTGGTTCGTCCCGCCCGAGGACCATGCGGCGCTGGCACTCTACCAGCGCATCGCCGAGGAGCCGGGCTGGCGCAGCTTCATTCTTCGTCTGGATCCCGCGGCGTCTCTGTAGGGCGGTTGCGGCGGAGGTTGCGGACGAAGCGCGTCGCGGTGTCGGAGAAGCCCTGGGCACGGTAGAAGCCATGCGCCTCCTGCCGCTGCGTGCCGGCTGTCAGTTCCAGGACGTCGCAGCCGGCCTGCCGCGCTGCCTGGGCGCCGGCCTTCAGCAGCATGCGGCCGATGCCCCGGCCGCGTTCCTGCTCATCCACCACCAGGGCGGTGATGCGCGCCACCGGGTGCCGCTCCTGCGGCATGGGGGTCCAGTGCAGGGCGATGAAGCCCACCACGGGGCCGTAGTCGGTGGCGACGAGCAGGCTGCCCTGGCTGTCCCGCAGCAGCGTCGCAAGCCGCTCCGTGGCCTCCTGCGGCGATGTGGGATAGCCGAGCTGCCCGAGCAGCCGCGCCAGATCCGCCGCATCGGCCGGCACCGCGCCGCGGAGTTCGACACCGCGACGCGGGTTCCAGGCCATCAGCGCGCCAGCAGCCCGCCAGCGACCAGCAGATCGGCCGTGGCCGGGTTGAAGGCGCAAGGCACGTCATAGACGAGGGCGATGCGGAGCAGGGCCTTGACGTCCACGTCATGCGCCTGCGGCGCCAGCGGGTCGGGGAAGAAGATCAGCGCCTGCACCCGGCCCTCGGCGATCATGCCGCCGATCTGCTGATCGCCGCCCAACGGGCCGCTCTTGACCGTGGCGACGGCGAGGTCCGGATTGCGCTCGCGCAGCACGCCGCCGGTGGTGGCCGTGCAGACCAGGTTGTGCGGCGCCAGCTCCCGCCTGTGGCGCGCGGCCCATTCGGCCAGGGCCGGCTTCATTCGGTCATGCGCCACCAGGGCGATGGTCAGGGTCATGCCTTCTCCTTCATCCGGCGGAATGTGCCGCTACGGTTGAAAGGCTTTCAGGAAGAAGTCCCGAGCGCCGAAATTGCCGGATTTCAGGGCCAGATGCAGCCCCGCCGGCTCGGCATAGGTCCAGGGCACGCCAGGGTCGATCTGCGGCCCTATCCGCAGGCTGGTGATGCCCAGGCGCTGCACCACCGCGCCCGAGGTCTCGCCACCCGCGATCACCAACTGGCCCACGCCCTGCGCCACCAGATCGGTGGCGATCCGCGAGAGGGCTTCCTCCACCAGCGCGCCGGCCGCCTCCCGTCCCAGCTTGTCCTGCAGGGCCCGCACCTTGTCCGGTGGGGCGGAGGCGGCGATCACCACCGGCCGCTCTGTCGAAAGCCTGTCCCGCACCCAGTCGCGCGCCAGCGCCGCCAGGGCGGAGGCATCGGGCGTGGCCAGCGCATCCAGCTCCAGCACCGGCACATGGTCCCGCGCCAGCCCGATCTGCCCCAGCGTGGCGCGGGAGCAGGAGCCGGCGATCACCGCCATGCTGCCGCGCGCCTCCGGCAGTTCATCGGCATCGTCGCGCTCGGGCAACAGGCCCTGGGCGCGGAAATTCTCCGGCAGCCCCATGGCGATGCCGGAACCGCCGGTGATCAGCGCATGTTCGGCGCAGGCGGCGCCGATCGCCAGCAGGTGCTCGTCCGTCACCGCATCCGTGATGGCGTAGCGGCGGCCGGAGTCGCGCAGGCGGTGGAACTCGCGCCGGATGGCGGCCTCGCCCGCATCGACAGCAGCGAAGGGCACCAGCCCCACCCCGCCATCCGTCTGACGGGAGAGGACGCGGACCAGATTGGCGTCGCGCATCGGCGTCAGCGGGTGGTTCTCCATACCGCTCTCGTTCAGAAGCCGGTCGCCGACGAAGAGATGCCCCTGGAAGATGCTGCGCCCATTGGCGGGGAAGGCGGGGCAGGCGATGGCGAAGCCGGATTGCAGCCGCCGCATCAGCGCATCGGCCACCGGGCCGATATTGCCTTCATCCGTGCTGTCGAAGGTGGAGCAGTATTTGAAGAAGATCTGCCGCGCCCCCGCGCCCAGCAGCGCCTCGCAGGCGGTCAGGCTCTCGGCCACCGCCTGCTGCACCGGAGCGGTGCGCGACTTCAGCGCCACCACCACCGCATCCGCCTGCGGCAGCGGGCCCTGCGGCACCCCGATCACCTGCACCGTGGCCATGCCATGGGCCACCAGCATGGCGGCGAGGTCGGTCGCGCCCGTGAAGTCATCGGCGATACAGCCGAGGATGAGCCCCTGGTGGGACATGATCGTTCCCTCGCGTCCTTAGTTGATGACCCGCGCGGTCTTCTTCAGCGCAGGTGGCAAAGCCAGCAGATCGGTATGCCCGACCCGCGCCGCCAGGGCCCCGCGCGCCGCCTGCAACTGCCGCGCGCGGTTCCAGGCCTCGATACGCGGCGCCAGGACGCGGGGCAGGGCGCGGAGGGCGGCTTGCGCGTGCCCGTCGGCCAGGGCTTCCCCCATGGCCGGCATGGAGGCGGAAATGCGCCAGGGGCTGGGCGCGGCGGTGACGGAGAAGCCCTGGGCGCGGAAGAGGCGGGCCATCACGCCCGGCGCATCCGGCCCCAGGGCGAGGCCGCCGAAGCCCTTGTCCCGCTGCTGGTCCTGGCGGAAGCCGCGGGCGACCAGCCGGTCCTCCGGATGCGGGGGAAAGAAGCCCTCGCGCCCGTCGACGTTCAGCGCGGCATAGAAGGGCACGCGCAGCGCCGCCGCCATCCGCGCCACCCAGGGGCGGGAGACGAGGTCGCAGAGCGCGGTGCTGACCACGCCATCCGTCTGGTCCAGCTTCAGATTCCCGGGCGCCTCCGCAAGGTCGGCCAGCTGCGCTTCCACCCGCCAGACGCCGACGGGCGTATGCACGAGCATGATGCGCGGTTTCGGCAGCATGACGGTCCAGCCGACCCGTTCGGCGGCCTCGGCGATCTCGTCGAAGGCGCGGTCCAGCAGCGCGGCATCGGAATCCACCAGCGTCCAGATCTGCGTGCGGCCGATATAGGGCGCGAGCCAGCGGAACAGCGAACCCGTGCCGGCGCCCAGGTCGATGATGCGCGGCCGCACCGGCAGCGCGTCGGCCAGCAGCAGCGCCAGGGGGACGGAACGCGCGCGGGCGTCATAGGGCTCGCGCAGTTGCAGCCAGTCGGCGTCGAAGCCCTCGCTCATGCGCTGGCCGCCCCGATCTCCGCCAGGAAGGCCTGCGCCCGGTCGGGCCAGCGGGGCAGGGCCTGGCCGGCCTTCCAGGCTTCCTCGGCCATCTCGGCGCGCAGGGCCTTGTCGAAGATCGGCCGCCGCATGGCGCGGGAGAGGGAGGTAACGTCCCCCGGCGGCGCGATCACGCCAGCCGTCCTCGGCACCACATCGGCGATGGCGCCGCCGGCGGTGATGGCCACCGGCAGGCCGCGCGCCAGCGCCTCGGCCGCCGCCATGCCATAGCCTTCCCAATAGGTGGCGAGGGCGAAGAGGTCGGCGGAGGCATAGAGCTTCTCCAGCTCCCCATCCACGACCTCGCCCGCGAAGGTGACGCGGCTGGCGATCTGCAATTCCTCCGCCAGCGCCACCAGCGTCTGGGCATGCACGGGGTCGCGCGGGCCACCCGCGATGGTCAGGTGCCAGTCGAGATCCGTGAGCCTCGCCAGCGCGCGCAGCAGCACGTCATGCCCCTTGCGTGGCACGATCACGCCGACTGACAGGATGGCGCAGCCGGGCCCGCCGGACCCTTTTGCGCGCGGCGCCGGATCGGTGCCGGGCTCGACCACGCCGATCCTGGCGGCATCGACAGGGAATTCCAGCGGCAGCCGCTCGGCGGTGAGGCGGGAGGTCGCGACCAGCCGCGCCATGCGCGGGAAGAGCAGGCTCTCCAGCTCCTTCAGCCGCGTGCGGTCGGCATCGGGCAGACCGGGCTCGATGGCGGTGGGGTGATGGATCAGCCCGATGGCGCGGCGCTGCTCCAGTTCCGCCAGGAAGGGCGCGAAGGCAGGCAGGCCGAGGCCGTCGATGATGATGCGGGTATCGGCGGAAACGCGGTCCAGCGCCGCGCGGGCCGAGGTTTTGGCGGCGTCGTCCGGCAGCGGATGGCGGCCATCCAGCTCCACTACCTCCACCTCATGGCCGGCAGCGCGGAAGCCTTCCACCAGCCGGCGGTCATAGCCGTAGCCGCCGGAGACGATGCTGAACGGTCCGGGGACCAGCAGCGCGACCTTCATCAGGGCGCGGCCTCATAGGCCGCCCAGGCCAGCGGGCTTTCCCGCAGCAGCACCTTGATCATCTGCACCGACTTCGCGCCCTCTCCGAACCGACCCTCGCGGATGGCCTCCGCCAGCTTGCCGTGGATGTAGCTGCAGAGGAATTCGGTGCTGGTATTCTGTCCGGCGAATTCAGGCAATGTGTCGAGGTTGTTGTAGTCGATCGCGTCGAGGATCTTCCGCAACTCCACGCGGGCGGCGGCGATGTCGATCAGCAGGTTGAGCCGGTCCAGCCTCGGCGCGCGGAACTCGGCCTCCACCACGAAGGTCGCGCCGTGCACGCGCTGGGCCGGGCCGAATTCCTCGCCCTTGAAGCTATGCGCGACCATGATGTGGTCGGCGACGGTCAGGCTGTACATGCGGCCTCTCTTTCAGTTCCGGGATTCAGTAGGTGATGACGGGGCAGAGCGGCGCAACCTCTCCCGCCGCGGCGGGGCCGAGGAGATCCGCGTAGCGCGCCGGCAGCTCCTCGAAGCGGATGGCCGGGCCGCAGAGCGCATCCAGCTCCGGCTCCGCCAGCAGGGAGAGGGCAAGGGCCATCCGCTCCGCATAGCTGCGGCGGACGCGCATGGCGGGTGCGACGGCGCCGACCTGGCTGGAGATCAGCCGCAGCCGCTTCGCGTGGAAGGCCTCACCCAGCGGCAGGCAGACCTCCTTGTCGCCGTACCAGGAGGCTTCGACGATGCGCGCCTCGAATGCCGCCAGGGCCAGCGCCTGCCGCAGCCCGGCGGGATTGGCGGAAGCGTGGATGATCAGTTCCTGCTCGCCTGGCGCATCCTCCGGCGAGGCGAAGCGCAGGCCGAGTTGCCGTGCCACCGCCACCCGCGCCGGGTCGCTGTCCACCAGCGTCACGGCCATGCCGGGGACGCGGGAAAGCAGCCAGGCCGCCAGCAGCCCCACCACCCCCGCGCCGATCACCAGCGCGCGTTCCCCGGCCAGGGGGCGCGCATCCCAGTTGATGTTCAGCGCCGTCTCCATATTGGCGGCGAGGACGGCGCGCCGGCTGGGCACCGCATCGGGGATGGGGATGCACATCGACTTCGGCGCCAGGAAGAGATCCTGGTGTGGATGCAGGCAGAAGACACGCTGCCCGTCCTCCAGCCGGCCTGCCGCCGCGTAGCCGTATTTCACGGGGAAGGGGAAATCCCCGGCCTGCAGGGGCGCGCGCATGACGGGCCACTGGCTTTCCGGCACATGGCCGTGCAGCACCAGCCGTTCCGTCCCGCGCGAGATGCCGCTGGCCTCGGCGCGCACCAGCGCCTGCCCTTCGGCGGGAGGGGGCAGGATCTCCTCGCGGATCTCGCCCTGACCGGGGGCGGTGATCCAGAAGGCGCGGGCCCGCATCAGCCGCCCTCGCAGACGGCGGGGCGGGCACGGTGCAGGGCGATGTCGAAGAGCACGTCATCGCCCAGGCTGTGGACGCCCCAGGTGAAGCGCAGCCCGTCGGCGATGCGCGCGGCCTCCGGCAGGGTGAAGGCGGGGATGCCGGAGCCCAGCAGCACCGGCGCCACCGTCACATGCAGCCGGTCCAGGCACCCCGCCGCCAGGAAGCGGGAGACGGTGAGGCCGCCGCCCTCCACGAAGATGCGGGTCAGCCCGCGCGCCGCCAGGGCCCGCAGCAGGCTGGGCAGGTGCGGGCCGCCGATGGGCGCGCGGGGCAGGCGCAGCACCTCGGCCGCGCCATGGGCCTCGCCGCCGCCGGCATCCTCAGCGCAGGCCAGGATGGTGGGCGGGCCGCCGGGGGCGAAGATGCCGTAATCGGTGCCGAGGCGGCGGTCGGTATCCAGCACCACCCGCACCGGGCTGGGCCCCGGGCATTCGCGCGTCGTCAGGCGGGGATTGTCGTGCCGGACGGTGCCGGCGCCCACCACCACGGCGTGGCTGAGGGCGCGCAGCCGATGGGTATGCAGGATATCGCCCTTGCCGCCGATCCACTGGCTGGAGCCGGAGGCGGTGGCGATGCGGCCATCCAGCGTCTGGGCCAGGCGGCCCAGCACCACGCAGCCATCCGCCGCCCCGGAGCCGGCGAGGACCGGCGCGAAAAGATTGCCCAGCGCGTCACTCGGGGCAGTCAGGCCAGGATTGTCCCGCAGGGCGAGCAGCGCGGGCCAGGAGGAATAGGCGTCTTCCGGAGCGTCCATCAGCGGGAGCCTAGCGCCTGGCCGGCCCCCTTGGAAATCAAGCCGGCAGGATGCCCCGGCGTTCGTCCGCGCGGCGGAGCCAGGAGACCAGCGGCAGGGCCAGCAGCACCATCCAGAGCTTGCCCAGTACCTGGCCGGACAGGAAGGAGAGGTCCCCGAAAGCGATGAACAGGAAGGCGATGCTGTCCACCACCAGCCCCGCCAAGCCTGAGGCCAGCACCGCCAGCACCAGGTTGCGCCTTTGCAGCGGGGTATAGACGGCGAGGTCCACGGTTTCGCTGATCAGGAAGGCGGCGGCGGAGGCCAGCACCAGGGAAGGCGGCGCCAGGAAGGCGGAGAGGATGGTGCCGCCGAGGATGGCGATCCAGGCGAAGCCCAGGCCCAGCCGCCGCTGCACCAGGTCCCGCAGCACCAGCGCGAGGCCGATCATCAGCACGCCGGAGGGCGCCATGACACCCGGCGCCACCGGGATCAGGCAGGGACCCTCCGGGGTGCAGACCGTGCCGGCATGGCCGATCAGCCAGTTCGCCGCTGGAATGGTGAGCCCGAAGGCGATGAGGGCGGCGAAGCCCTCCAGGCGGCGGGTATCGGTCATCTGCGAGTTTTCCCAGAACGGGGCGGGTGCATCCGCGTGTTGCCGCGCGGCGAACCCCCGCGCGTCAGGTGCAGGCTCGATACTCCCGATAGCCCTTCGCGCGCAACTCGCAGGCGGGGCAGGTACCGCATCCATAGCCCCAGGGGTGCCTCTGCGTACGGTCGCCCAGGTAGCAGGTATGGGTATCCTCGATGATGGAGTCGACCAGCGCGGTGCCGCCCAGCCGCTCCGCCAGCCGCCAGGTTTCCGCCTTGTCGATCCACATCAGCGGCGTGTGGAGGACGAAACGCTGCTCCATGCCGAGGTTCAGCGCCACCTGAAGCGCCTTGATGGCGTCGTCCCGGCAATCGGGATAGCCGGAGAAATCCGTCTCGCAGACGCCGGTGACGATGTGGCGCAGCCCGCGCCGATAGGCCAGGGCGGCCGCGAAGGTCAGGAAGATCAGGTTGCGGCCGGGCACGAAAGTATTGGGCAGCCCGTTTTCCTGCATGGCGATCTCCGTCTGCCGCGTCAGGGCGGTATCGGAAACGGCGGCCAGCGCATCGAGCTTGAGCGTATGGTCCTCGCCCAGCTTCGGTGCCCAGTGCGGAAAGCGCGAGGCGACGTCCTCGCGGAAGGCAGCGCGGCATTCCAGCTCCACCTTGTGGCGCTGGCCGTAGTCGAAGCCCATGGTTTCGACATGGGAAAACTGCTCCAACGCCCAGGCCAGGCAGGTGGCGGAATCCTGTCCGCCGCTGAACAGCACCAGCGCGCCGTCACTCATTCTCTTGTCTCCAGTCTCGCCACGGCCCAGCGCGCGGCATCGGCCACCACTTCGGCAGGGTCTTCGCACAATCCGGCCGCCAACTCCCGCAGGGCGGGGATGCCGGAATTGCCGATGGCGATCAGCACGTTTCGCACGAAGCGGTCCCGCCCGATGCGCTTGACCGGAGAGCCGCTGAACAGCGCGCGGAAGGCTGCGTCATCCAGCACCGCCAGCTCCGCCAGGCGCGGCGCGGTCAGGTCCTCCCGCGCGATCAGCCCAGGTTCGCGGCCAGCCTGCGCGAACTTGTTCCAGGGGCAGACGGAGAGGCAGTCGTCGCAGCCATAGATGCGGTTGCCCATCTTCGCCCGGAATTCCTCGGGGATCGGGCCTTTGTGCTCGATGGTCAGGTAGCTGATGCAGCGCCGGGCATCGAGCCGGTAGGGGCCGACGAAGGCATCGGTCGGGCAGGCGCGCAGGCAGCGCGTGCATTTGCCGCAATGGTCCACCTCCGCCCCATCGGGCGAGAGGTCGAGTGTGGTGTAGATCTCGCCCAGGAAGAGCCAGGAGCCGAATTCGCGGGAGACGAGGTTGCTGTGCTTGCCCTGCCAGCCCAGCCCGGCCTGCTGCGCCAGAGGCTTCTCGGCCACCGGCGCGGTATCGACGAAGACCTTTATCTGTTGCTCGCGCCACTGATCCATCATCCAGCGGCCCAGCACCTTCAGCCGCTTCTTGACGATGTCGTGGTAGTCCTTGTGGCGGGCATAGACGCTGATGCCGCCACGGTCAGGCTGGGCCAGGATGGAAAGCGGGTCTTCCTCCGGCCCGTAATTCATGCCGAGCACGACGACGGACACCGCCTCGGGCCACAGCGCCTGCGGATGCGCGCGCTGTTCGGCACGGTCGGCCAGCCATCCCATCTCGCCCTGCATGCCGGCGGCCAGGAATTCATCCAGCCGCGCCCGCACTTCCGGCCCCAGATGCGCGGGCGCGAAGCCCACGGCATCGAAGCCGATCTCCAGCGCTTTCGCGCGGATCAGAGCAGTTGTGTCAGCCGCGGCCACGGTAGTTGGGCACGTCCTGCGGCGGAATCCATACGCCGGCCGGTGCCTCGCCCGTCTGCCAGAAGACATCGATCGGGATGCCGCCGCGCGGATACCAGTAGCCGCCGATCCGCAGCCAGACCGGAGAGAGCGTTTCCGCCAGCCGCTGGCCGATGCCCACCGTGCAGGCCTCATGGAAGGCGCCGTGGTTGCGGAAGGAGGTCAGGTAGAGCTTGAGGCTCTTGCTCTCCACCAGCCAATCGCCCGGCACGTAGTCGATCATCAGATGCGCGAAGTCGGGCTGGCCGGTGATGGGGCAGAGCGAGGTGAACTCGGGCGCCGTGAAGCGCACGCAGTAGCGGCTGCTGGGATGCGGGTTGGGCACGCGCTCCAGCACCGCTTCCTCGGGGCTGTTGGGCTGCTGCGTGTTCTGGCCCAGCATGGTCAGGCCAGAGACATCATGGCTGCTCATGCGGCGGTCTCCTGTGCGGTGGTCCAGCCGGCCTGGATGATCTCCGCCTCCTGGGCGAAGCGGCCGGCGACGATGGCGCTGCGCAGCCGCGCCATCAGGGTCTGGTAGTAGCGGATATTGTGCCAGGTCAGCAGCATCGGCCCGAGCATCTCGCCCGCCTTGAACAGGTGCAGCAGATAGCCGCGCGAATGCCGGGTGCAAGCGGGGCAGTCGCATTCCGGGTCCAGCGGGCCGGTATCCTCGGCATGCCTGGCGTTGCGGATGTTCAGCACGCCCCGGCTGGTATAGGCGCGGCCTGTGCGGCCGGAGCGCGTGGGGATGACGCAATCGAACATGTCCACACCACGCGCCACGGCGCCGATCAGGTCGGATGGCGTGCCGACGCCCATCAGGTAGCGGGGATGCGTCTCCGGCAGCATGTCCGCGCAGAAATCGAGGGTGCGGAACATTTCCTCCTGCCCCTCGCCAACCGCCAGGCCACCGATGGCATAGCCCTCGAAGCCGATCTGCGTCAGCGCCTTGCTGCTTTCCGCGCGCAGATCCTCGAAGGTGCTGCCCTGCTGAATGCCGAAAAGACCATAACCCTCGCGCGGCGTGAAGGCAGCGCGGGAGCGGGCGGCCCAGTCCATGGAGAGCCGCATGGCGCGCGCCGCTTCCGTATGCACCGCCGGGTATTCGATGCATTCGTCGAAGCACATGGTGATGTCGGAATCCAGCAGGTGCTGGATCTCGATGCTGCGCTCCGGCGTCACGCGGAAGCGCTCGCCATTGATGTGGCTCTGGAAGGTGACGCCGTCCTTGTCCAGCTTCCGCAGCTTGGAGAGGGACATCACCTGGAAGCCGCCGGAATCCGTCAGGATCGGGCCATGCCAGTCCATCATCCGGTGCAGCCCGCCCAGCCGGCCGACACGCTCCGCACCCGGGCGCAGCATCAGATGATAGGTATTGCCCAGCACGATCCGGGCGCCAGTGGAGCGCACGGCATCGGCCGTCATGCCCTTCACGGTGCCGGCGGTGCCGACAGGCATGAAGACAGGGGTGGGCACATCGCCATGCGCGGTATGCAGCATGCCGGCGCGGGCCTTGCCGTCATGGCACTGGCAGTTCCAGGAGAGCGTCACTGGGCGGAATCCTCCCGGAAGAGCAGGCTGGCATCGCCATAGGAATAGAAGCGATAGCCGGCCGCGACGGCATGGGCATAGGCATCGCGCATCCGCGCGGTGCCGGAGAAGGCCGAGACGAGCATGAAGAGGCTCGATTTCGGCAGGTGGAAATTGGTCAGCAGCACATCCGCCGAATGGAAGCGGTGGCCGGGCAGCAGGAAGATATCCGTCAGCCCGCGGAAGGGATGGATGACGCCCTGATCGTCCACCGCGCTTTCCAGCAGCCGCAATGCCGTGGTGCCGATGGCGACGATGCGCCCGCCGCGCGCGCGGGCGGCATTGATGGCGGCGGCGGCCTCTTCCGTGACCTCGCCCCATTCAGCGTGCAGCTTGTGCTCGCGCGGGTTGTCGCCACGGATGGGCAGGAAGGTGCCGGCGCCGACATGCAGCGTGACCTCGACCTGCGACACCCCGCGCGCTTCCAGCCCCGCCAGCAGCTCCGGCGTGAAATGCAGGCTGGCGGTGGGCGCCGCCACGGCGCCGGGCTGGCGCGCGAAGATGGGCTGGTAGTCTTCCCTGTCCTCAGGCCGGGGGCCGTCCGGCCGGGCGATATAGGGTGGCAGCGGGATCTCGCCGGCCTTCTCCAGCGCGGCGGCCAGCAGCGCTTGGTCCGGGCCGAAATCCAGCAGCACACCGCCGCCTTCCTGCTTCTCCAGCACGCGTGGCGCGAGCTCGGGGGCGCCTTCGATGGAGAGGATATCGCCCGGGCGCAGCTTCTTGGCACCGCGCACCAGGGCATGCCAGGTGCCGCCGGCCTCGGCGCGGTTCAGCATGATCTCGATCCGCGCCTTGCCCCGCCGGGCGCGCAGCCGGGCCGGGATGACGCGGGTGTCGTTCACCACCATCAGGTCGCCGGGCCGCAGCAGGGAGGGCAGCTCCCGCACGATCCGGTCCTCCGGTCCCTCGCCGCCCACCACCAGCAGCCGCGCGGAATCGCGCGGACGCGCCGGTTCCTGCGCGATCAGGGCCTCGGGCAGGGCGAAATCGAAATCCTCAGCCCGCAGGGCGGGCAGGGCAGGGGCATCGGTCTGGGTCATGGGATTCGGCCGCGGTAGCGGAGGGGCGCGCGGAAGGCAAGCAGTGCCTGGGCAAGGCAGCCCTGCCCGTCGGCCCGGGCTTGCCGCGAATCATCGCCCCGTGCAGCCTGCGCGGCAGTTTCGGGAAGGGAGAGAAACATGATCCGCTACGATCTGCGGGGCAGGCGCGCGCTGGTGACCGGCGGCGCATCGGGCATCGGGCTGGCGACGGTGCGGATGCTGGCCGAGGCCGGTGCCCGCGTGGCGGTGAATCATCTGCCCGGTGATGCCCGCGCCGAAACGGCCCTGGTTGAGCTGCGGGCCGCCGGTCATGACGTGCTGGCGGCCCCAGGCAATGTCGGCGATGCCGTGGCCGGGCCGCGCATGGTGGAGCAGGCATTGGCCGGCCTCGGCGGGCTGGATTTCCTGGTCAACAATGCCGGCACCCCCGGCACTACCAGCCTGATTCCGCCGACGGCGCTGGAGTTGCTGACGGAGGAGCTGTGGCAGGCGGTGCTGCAGGTGAACCTGCTGGGCGTCTTCCGCTGCGCCAAGGCGGCGGCGCCGGCCCTGAAGGAAGCCGGCGGCGCGGTGGTGAACGTGGCCTCCATCGCAGGCATCGACAGCCCCGGCAGCTCGATGGCCTATGGCGCCACCAAGGCGGGCGTCATCAGCCTGACCAAGAACCTGGCACGCGGCCTGGCGCCGGATGTGCGGGTCAATGCCATCGCGCCCGGCGCGGTGGACAGCCCCTGGATGGTCGAATGGACCGAGGAGCGGCGCCAGGCCAGCGCCAGCAAGGCCTTGCTGAAGCGCCGCTGCCAGCCGGAGGATCTGGCCGAGGTCATCCTCTTCCTGCTGGCCGGCGCCCGCATGGTGACCGGCCAGACCCTGGTGGTGGATGGCGGACTGACGCTGGAGGCGCGGTAGCGCCTCAGTCCACCTCCGCCACGCATTCGATCTCCAGCAGGAAATCGGCCAGCGGCAGGGCCTTCACCACCGCTGTCGTGCGCGCGGGCCAGGGCGGGCCACCCAGCCATTCGGCATAGAGGCGGTTCATCTCGGCGATGTCCTGCTCCCGCGTCAGCAGGACATTGGTCTTGACGATGCGGCGGCGGTCGGTGCCCGCCTCGGCCAGCACCTTGTCGAGCCAGGCCAGCACGGCCCGCATCTGCGCGGGGAAGTCGCCCTTCGGGATCGTCCAGCTCTCGTCGAAAGGCCCCATGCCCGAGACGAAGAGCAGGTTGCCCGTGCGCACCGCGAGCGAAAGCGGCGGAAAACGCGCGGGTTCCTGCGGCGGAAAGTGAGTCGGCATCTCGGTGCTCCCTTTGGTCCGGCGGCGATGCTGGCACTGCCGCGCCAGAGGCGGAAGATGCTTCCCCCGGTGTGGAAATTGCATTGGACTGCGATATCACCACCAGCTGGAGCGTCTCCATGCCGCAAGCCGATACCGCCCGCTTCCTTCAGGACCTCTACGAACTGCGGAGGATCGGCGCTTTCAGGACCGGCGTGCACCGGCCGACCTACAGCCCGCAGGACATGGAATCCCGCCGCTGGCTGATGGAGAAGATGCGGGAGGTGGGGCTGGAGCCCTCGATCGACGGCATCGGCAATGTCTTCGGCCGCCACCCCGGCCCAGGGCCGCACCTGCTGGCCGGCAGCCATATCGAGAGCCAGAACGAGGCGGGATGGCTGGATGGCGCGCTGGGCGTGGTCGGCGCGCTGGCCATGGCGCGGGCGGGGCTGCCCGTGGATGTCTGCGCCTTCGCGGATGAGGAGGGGCATTTCGAGGGTGGCTTCCTCGGCAGCAGGTCGATCATCGGCGAATTGCCGGATGAGGAGATCGACCGCAGCCGCAACCGCACCGACGGCACGCCGCTGCGCGATGCGCTGAAGGCGGCGGGGCTGGAAGGGCTGCCGCGCATGCGGATCGACCCAGGCCGCTACAAGGGCTTCTTCGAGATGCATATCGAGCAGGGCACGCAGCTGGAGAAGGCGGGCCTGCGGATTGGCGTCGTCACGGGCATCGTCGCCATCTGGCAGTTCCGGCTGGTCATCGAGGGGCAGCAGGACCATGCGGGCGGCACCAGCATGGCCGAGCGCCGGGATGCGGGCCTGACCGCCGTGCGCCTGCTGGCGGCGATCGACCGCGAATTCCCGCGCGTCTGCGGCGAGCGCAGCACCTGGACCACCGGCCGCATCACGCTGGAGCCGGGCGCGCCGAGCATCATCCCGGGGCGGGCCGATATCCTCTTCCAGTTCCGCGACGTCTCAATGGAGGTTCTACAGCGGATGGAGGCGACGCTGCGCGCCCTGGTGCAGGAGAGCAACCGGCGGGAGCGCTGCACCACCACCCTGCATGTCGTCAGCCGTGCGACGCCCGCGCTGAGCGACCCGGCGATGATGACGGCACTGGACGAGGCGGCCGAGGCACATGCCCCCGGGAAGTGGCGCCGCATGCCCAGCGGCGCCGGGCACGATGCCCAGTATATCGCCAAGACGATGCCAGCGGTGATGCTCTTCGTGCCTTCGATCGGCGGCATCAGCCATCACTGGGCCGAGAATACCAGCGACGAGGACCTGATGCTGGGCGCCCAGGTGCTTGTGGACGGCGCCGCGCGGTTCCTCGGCCGGGGGTGAGGCCGGCTTCGGCGCGCCGGGCTGGCGGCCCGGCGCGCTGTCACCTCAGCGGGCTTCGCCCAGCAGCTTCGCGAAGTCGGCGTCCAGCGCGGCCAGGGCGGCGTCGATCCGGCCCCGCTGCTCGCGCACCCAACCATCCTGATGTTCCAGCGCCTGCCGCGCGCCGGCGAGCATGCGCGTCATCTCGGCGGGCTGCGGGCCGCCGCTGGTGGCGCGGTTACGGATGATGGCCACGGGGTCGAGCGTCGCGCGGAACTCCGCCTCGCTCATCGGCAGGTCGCCGCCCTCCACCTTCATCTCGGCCAGAGTCGCGGCATAGATGCGCTTCGCCTCTTCATAAGGGAAGTCGGTGGGCCGGATGTTGTGCTGCTTGGCATGGTCCACGACCTCGGAGGCGAAGTGGTGGCCGACGCGGAAGGGCAGGCGGTACTTCCGCATCAGCACATCCGCCAGTTCCTGCGATGCGGTCCAGTCGCTGTTCAGCTCCTCCAGCGCCCGCTCCGGGCTGATGACCAGGGCGTTCAGGACGCGGTCCCAGCCCTGCAGCATCCGCAGCGTGGCGGCGGCCATGGCGGAATTCTCCCTCACGCTCTTCGGGTCGGCCATGCCAGGGGGAATGTTATGGGCCTGCAGCACCCGGCCCATGGCCAGCGACACCACCGTGGAGGCCTGGCTGCGCGTGTCGTTGAGCAGGCCCGGATTGCGCTTCTGCGGCATGGCGCTGGAGACATAGGTATTGCCGCCTCCCTCCTGCAGCAGGATCCAGGGCCGGGACTGCGCGTATTGCGTCATGATGTCTTCGATGAAGGCACCGGCATGCAGGGCGATGCTGGTGACCACCGCGCCGACCTCGACCGGATGCTCGGAGGAGGAGATCTGCGCGGCGTCATAGGCATTCTCCACCACCGCCGGGAAGCCGAGGTAGCGCGCCATGCGCTCCCGGTTCAGCGGCCAGCTGGTGCCGTTCAGCACCGTCGTGCCCATGGCGGAGCGGTCCACCCGCGCATAGGCTTCCCGCAGCCGCTGCGCGTCCCGCTCCAGCCCGGCCACATGGCCGAGCAGGTAGTGGCCGAAGCTGTTGGGCTGCGCTGCCACGCCATTGGTGTAGTTCGGCACGATGGTCCCGGCATGCTGCTCCGCCAGCCGCACCATGGAAGCCGTGGTCTTGTGAAGCTGCGCGGCCAGCTTCAGCAGGTCGTCGCGGATGATGGCGGCGCGGTAGGTGGCGTGCATGTCCTGGCTGGAGCGTCCGGCATGCAGAAGCGTCGCCTCGACGCCCGCCGCCTCGATCAGCAGCGGCTCGAAGGTGATGACGCTGGAAGGACGCTTGCCGCCCGGCTGCGCGCCCGCCTTCAGGACATCGGCGAGGCCGGCGGCGATGCGCGGCGCCAGGGACCGGTCCAGCAATCCCTCATCGGTATTGATGACGGCGGTGGCCTTGTTGATCTGGCCCAGCCAGAAGAACTCGTCCCGCGCCGCCGGCTGCTGCGACAGGGCGGGCAATGCGTATGCGGATAGCACGAGGGCACCTAGGCAGGTTCTGAACCGGGACATGCTTCCTCCATCCATGACGTGGTTGGTTGGGCCGGGCATGGCGTGCCCGGCTGCGACCACCAAGTCATGACGTGAGCCTGGCTCTGGAGGCAACAGCCCGCCGCGCCGCTACATCTCCACCCATTGCCGCAGCAGGTTGTGGTAGGCGGCGGTCAGGGAGAGGACGCCGGGATGGTCGTCCGGCAGGTCGGCCCGCGCCTGACGGATGCCGTTGTCCAGTTCATAGAGCAGGCGCCGCTGCCCATCGTCCTTCACCATGGACTGCGTCCAGAAGAAGCTGGCCCAGCGGCTGCCGCGCGTCACGGGGGTGACGCTGTGCAGGCTGGTGGCGGGATAGAGCACGATGTCCCCGGCCGCCAGCTTCACCCGCTGGGTGCCGTAGGTGTCCTCGATCACCAGCTCGCCGCCGTCGTAGTCCTCGGGCGGGGTGAGGAAGAGGGTGGAGGAGACATCGGTCCGCAGCCGGCCGCCGCCGGGCACGTGGCGGATGGCATTGTCCACATGGGCACGGAAGGTCATGCCGGTGTCATAGCGGTTGAACATCGGCGGATAGACCCGCAGCGGCAGCGCGGCGGCGTTGAAGGTCGGGTTGCGCCCCAGTGCGCGCAGCACCAGCTCGCCCAGTTCCCGCGCCTCGCGCGAGCCCTCCGGCACCTGCAGGTTCAGCTTGGCCGCGCTGGCCTGCTCCCCCGCCGTCACGCGCCCATCGATCCAGGCGGCGGCTTCCAGCACGGCGCGGCAATGCGCCACCTCGGCGGGGGTCAGCAACTGCGGGATGGTGATGAGCATGGCGGTTCACTCGGCTGGGGGGCGGAAACAGGGAAGGGGGGCAGCGCGTGGCGGCCCCCCTCCGGCTGCCCCGCGCCGTGGCGCGGGGATATGGCGGACGATCAGAACTCGGCGGCGACCGAGACCAGCACGGTGCGGCCCGGGCTGGGCACCACGCGCCCGCCGAAGAGGGCGCTGTAGTTGACCTCATTCGTCAGGTTGTAGCCGTTCACCTGAACGCGGAGGCTGTCGTTGATCCGGTGGGAGATCACGGCATCCAGGCTGAAGTTCGAAGGCGCCTGGGCCGTATTCGCCGCATCCAGGAACACCTTGCTGCGCCAGGTGATGCCGCCGCCCACGGTCACGTTCATGGGCGTGTCGCGGTTGAAGTCATAGGTCGTCCAGAGCGCCGCCGCGTGCTTGGGCACGTACTGCACGCGCTTGCCGACATTGGCGGCGGTGGTGGATTCCGTCGTCTCGCTGTCCATCCAGGTGTAGTTGGCCAGCACGTTCCAGTCCGGCGTCACCCGGCCGGTCAGGCCCAGCTCGAAGCCCTGGTTGCGCTGCTTGTCGCTGGTCTGCGTCGCGTCGCCCGTGGCCGGGTCGGTCTGCAGCGAATTGTCCTTCTCGATGCGGTAGAGCGCGCCATAGGCGCCGAGCCGGCCATCATCGAGCAGCCCGAACTTGGCGCCCAGTTCATAGATGGTGTTGCGCTCGGGCTTGAAGCCCTGGCGGAACTGCGTCACCGCCGCTGGGAAGGTGGTGAAGTAGGAACCCGGCGGGGTCGAGGAGGTGGAGTAGCTGGCGTAGTAGGTCTGGTCGCCCGTCGGCTCGAAGACCACGGCGACGCGCGGGTCCCAGACATCCACGTCGGACTTGATGTTGGTGCTGGCCGCCGCGCCGGGGGTACCGGCGGCGTAGTCGATCTCGTAACGGCTCCAGCGCAGGCCGCCGATCACGGAGAGTTCCGGCAGCAGCCACACCCGCTCATTGGCGAAGAGGCCGTAGCCCGTGGTCTTGGTGTCGCGGAAATTGGTCGCGTCGGTGCTGACGCTCTGGAGGATGTCCGTGCCGCCGCCATCGCGGATGCTGATCGCCGGGCGGGGAGAGGTGTAGGAGAAGCCGCGCCGCTCGAAATCCTCGTGCCACAGGTCGAAGCCGGCGGTCAGCTCATGCCGCAGCGGCCCTGTGGTGAAGCGGGCGGTGGCGGTGGAGATGTTCTGGATCGACCAGTTCTTCTGCTTGTAGGGGCTGACGCCGCCGCCGAAGGAAACAGCCGGGTTTCCGCCGCGGAGGAAGGCGGCGGAGCAGGTGGCGTCGCAGGCGACCGGCGAGAAGGCGAAGTCGCGGTCATACCAGCCGACGCGGAAGTCGTTCGAGAGCGTCAGCCAGTCACTGACCTGATGGGAGAGGCGGGCGGTCAGCCGGTCCACCGTGACCTTGTCGCGGTCGTTGCCGGTGCCGTACCAGGTGCCGCGCGGCAGGCCCAGCTCGGTCGCCGGCACCGAAAGGAAGCCGGGACGCGAGATGACGGGAATGCCCGCATCGGTCGGCTGGTCGTATTCGTAGTGCAGGTAGTCGAGCGAGAAGGTGGTGTCGGTGCCCAGGCCGAAGGCGATGGAGGGCGCGAAGCCCCAGCGGTGGCCGCTCGGCGTGTCGCGGTCCACGGCGCTGTTGGACTGGCCCATCAGGTTCAGCCGGACGGCGCCGGTGTCGCTGAACTGGTAGTTCCCATCGGCGGTGAAGCGGGCGAAGGGACCCATGCCGCCCGTGGCCACGGCGCCGAGGCTGTTGCCGAGGCGCGGCAGGCGGGTGTTGATGGCCACGCCGCCGCCGACCGAGCCGGTGCCCAGCGCATAGCCCGAGGGGCCCATCATCACCGCGACATCTTCATAGGTGAAGGCATCGCGCTGATAGGCGCCGAAGTCCCGCAGGCCATCGACATAGATGTCGTTCTGGGCGCTGAAGCCGCGGATGCGGAACTGGTCGCCGGAGACGCCGCCATTGCCCTCGCCGGCGCTCATGGTGATGCCGGGGACGTTACGCAGCGCCTCTTCCAGCGTGGTGACGTTCTGCTGCTCCAGCACCTCGCGTGGGACAACGTTGATGACCTGCGGCGTGTCCTGCACCGTGCCGGACAGGCGGTTCACCGGCACGGCGCGCTGCAGCGTATTGGCGGGCGCGCTGCCCTGCACCTCGACGGTCGGCAGCATGACCGGCCCCTCGGCGGCCGCGCCCTGTGCTTCGGCCGTGCCGGGAAGCGCCATCGCGACGCCTGCCATCAGCGCCGCCTGGGAAACCGTGCCGGTCAGACTCTGCCGCCTGCTCATGGGAACCTCGACTCAATTAAGAATGATTTTCATTATGATTTTCACGTCGGAACGTCAACCTGAAGGCGGCGGATCGGCTGCACTGTGGCGGCCAGGCCACGCCAGGGCCTCCAGCCGTGCCGGCAGGCCTGCGAATCCAGAGGCTTGACCTCTCAACCGCTCGGCCTTGGCCGGAGGCTGTGGCATGCTAAAGCGGGGATGCCGGCCACCGGCACCTCCGCCACGCCTGCGCCGCGCGGCCGCCCTATGTCCGGAGCGCTCCATGCATCGCCGCCTGCTGCTCGCCGCATCCGCCTCGCTGCTGGCCATGCCCGCGATGGCCGCGCCCGATGAGGCCGGCTACCGCGCCCTGAACAGGGCGGTGGTGGAAGGGGCGGTGCTGCCGGGCTACCGCGCCTTCGCCGCCGCCGCCACCGCCTTCGCCGCGACCTTGGCGGCCCTGGCCAAGGCGCCGGCCGACCCCGCCGCCCTACAGGCGGCACGGCAGGGTTGGATGGAGGCGATGCTGGCCTGGCAGGGCGTGCGATACCTGCGCTTCGGCCCCGCCGAACTGTTCAGCCGCCACCAGCGCGTGCAGGTCTGGCCCGACCCGCGCGACGCCGTTGGCCGTGACCTGAGCGAGGCCATTGCCCGGCGGGACGCGGCGCTGCTGGATGTGCGGCCGGAATCCCTCTCCAACGTCGCGGTGCTCGGCCTTCCGGCCGCCGAGCGGTTGCTCTTCGGCGATGCCGCGGCGGCACGGCTGGCGGCAGGGGATGCCGAGGCGGCCTATCGCGCGGCCCTGCTGGGGGCCATCGGCGCCACCCAGGCGGCCATCGGCCGGGACATGCTGGAGGGCTGGACCGCCGGCCCCAACCCCTATGCCGCCGTGATGATCGAGCCGCGCCCTCCTTATAATGAGCCGAAGGACGCGACGATGGAGCTGCTCCGCGCGCTGTATGGCGCGCTGGACGCGGTGGCGTCGCGGAAACTGACCGAGGCCCTGACCACCGGTCAGCCGCAGCGGCTGGAGGCCTGGCGCTCGGAACTGTCGGGGCGCTGCCTGCTGGCCACCCTGGCGGCGGCGCGGCTGATGTTCCGCAGCGGCTTCGCGGCCACGCTGGAGAAGGACGGGCAGGGGGAGCTGGCGGCCCGGATATCCGAGGGCTTCGACCAGGTCATCGCCACCGCCACCGCCCTGTCCATGCCGATCGAGCAGGCACTGGGGGAGCCGGCCGGCAGGGCCGGGCTGCAGAGCCTGCAACGGCAGGCCGTGGCGCTGCGCGACCTCCTGGCCGAGCGCCTGCCGCCGGCACTCGGCCTGCCTTCCCCGGTCACAAGTCTGGAAGCCAATTAAAGCCACCTCTGGACAGCGCCGCGCCTGGGGCGCAGGAGGCGCGCCATGTCACATGAGGATAAGGGGCTTGAGGCCCTGTTCAGTGGTTACCGGCAGTTCCGCCAGACCGTCTGGCCGGAGCGGCGGAAGGTGTTCGAGGATCTGGCGCGCAATGGGCAGAGCCCGCAGGCCCTCGTGATCAGCTGCTCCGACAGCCGGGTGGACCCCGCCATGGTCTTCGGCGCCGGGCCGGGGGAACTCTTTATCATCCGCAACGTCGCCAATCTGGTACCGCCCTACTCCCCGGACGGCGACCATCACGGCACCTCGGCCGGGCTGGAATTCGCGGTGCGGGTGCTGGAAGTGCCGCGCATCATCGTGCTGGGCCATGCCATGTGCGGCGGCGTGCATGCCCTGTTGAACGGCTTCCCCGAGAGTGCGCGGGACTTCGTGGCGCCCTGGATGCGCATCGCCAATGAGGCGCGCAGCCGCGCCCTGGCCTGCGAGCCCGCCGATGCGCAAACCGCCTGCGAACAAGAAACCGTGAAGCTCTCGCTCCGGAACATCATGACCTTCCCCTGGGTCGCTGAGCGGGTGGAACAGCAGAAGCTGAAGCTTCACGGTGGCAGTTTCGATATTCGGACCGGTTTGCTGACGATCCTGAAAGATGACGGAAACTTTCACCCCGCCTGAGGATTGCGGGTTCGCTTGCCCTCTTTGCGGCATGGGATTGCCGCAACTCTGCCGTGGCTTAGGTGTTGGCTGGCAGCTTGAACGAGGGGAATAATTACTGTGAACCGCCGTGATGCCTTGCTGGGAGCCATCGCTCTGTCCACCATGTTCGTGGCGGAGGAAACGGCGCACCTGTCCGAGGCGCAGGCGCAGGCAGCGCCGGGCGAGATGCCTTTCGACTCCAATACCGTGCGGGAGATGGCGCGGAAGCTGGCGGCCGAACCCTATAAGGCACCGAGCGAGGACCTGCCCGCCCCCTTCAACGATCTGGGCTACGACCAGTACCGGGACATCCGCTACCGTCCCGACCGCGCGCTCTGGGCGCCGGAGAATCTGCCTTTCCAGATGCAGCTGTTCCACCGCGGTTTCCTCTACAAGCCGCGGGTCGATATGTTCGAGGTCGCCAACGGGGTGGCGCGGCCGATCCGATTCAACCGCGATCTCTTCAGCTATCAGAACATGCAGCCGCCGCCGCCGGATCAGGATCTCGGCTTCGCCGGCTTCCGCCTGCACGGGCCGATCAACCGGGCGGACTACTATGACGAGATCTGCGCCTTCCTCGGCGCCAGCTATTTCCGCGCGCTGGGCAAGGGGCATATCTATGGCCTTTCCGCGCGCGGGCTGGCGCTGAACACGGCCGACCCGAAGGGCGAGGAATTCCCGGTCTTCCGCAGCTTCTGGGTGGAGCGCCCGCGGGAGGGCGTGAATGCCATCACCGTGCATGCACTGCTAGACAGCCCCTCCTGCGCCGCGGCCTTCCGCTTTGCCGTCCGCCCCGGGCCGACCACGATCTTCGATGTGGAATGCACCATCTTCCCGCGCACGGACCTCACCACCGCCGGGATCGCGCCGCTGACCAGCATGTTCTGGTTCTCGCCGCTGAACCGCACCGGGCGGGACGACTGGCGGCCGGCGGTGCATGACAGCGACGGGCTGCTGATCCTGACCGGGCGGGGGGAGCGCATCTGGCGCCCGCTGAACAATCCGCGCAACCTCGAAATATCGATCTTCAGCGACGTGAATCCGCGCGGCTACGGGCTGATGCAGCGCCGCCGCGACTTCGCGAGCTATGAGGACCTGGAAGCCCGCTACGAGAAGCGGCCGAGCCTGTGGATCGAGCCGATCGGTGACTGGGGAGAGGGCGCGGTGCACCTGGTGGAGATCCCCACCAGCACGGAGATCCACGACAATGTCGTCGTCTTCTGGCGCCCCAAGGACCCGCTGAAGGCCAAGGGCGAATATCGCTACACCTTCCGCATGCACTGGTGCGACGAGGCGCCGGTGGACCCGGGCCTGGCGCGCATCACCGCCGTCCATTCCGGTGCCGGGACACGGCCGGGCCTGCGCTACTTCGTGCTGGACGCGGTGGGCGGCGCGCTGCGCGACCTGCCGGCGGATGCCAAGCCGCAGCTGGATGTCAGCGCCAGCCGGGGCGAGATCCTCAATCCAGTGGTCTATCGCAACCCCGAGACCGGCGGATGGCGCATCGCCTTCGAGCTGGCACCGGGAGATGCGCGCAGCATCGAGTTGCGCGCCCAGCTCCGGCAGGGTGAGCAGCCCCTGGCCGAGACCTGGCTCTATCGATGGACGGCGTGAGCACCACCGAGCAGGCGCGGCCACGCACGGCCTGGCGGGCCCTGCCGCCTGAGGCACCGCTGGAGATGCCCGTGCAGTCCCTGCGCGCGCGCCCGGCGCGGCGCGCGGGAGGGCTGCCATCCCGCCCCATGGCCAGTTGGCTGCGGCGGCTGCTGGTGATCGGCGGCGCCATTCTGCTGACGCTCTTCGCGGCGCGGGAGATGTCGCTGGTGCTGAACAGCGGCAAGCCGACGGTGCTGGAGGGCGTCGTGCTCGTCCTCTTCGTCGTGCTGTTCGCCTGGATCGCGCTGTCCTTCGTCAGCGCGCTCTGCGGCTTCGTGCGATTGCTGCTGGGGCCGGACCGCAGGCTGGGCATCGCGCCGGATGGGCCGCCCCCCATGCCGAGCGGCATCACGGCCCTGCTGATGCCCACCTACAATGAAGACCCCAGCCGCGTGATGGCGGGGCTTCAGGCGATCCATGCCTCGCTGACGACGGCGGGGGCGATGGACCGCTTCCATATCTTCATCCTCAGCGACAGCACCGACCCCGCCGCCTGGATCGCCGAGGAAGCCGCCTTCCTGGACCTGCGCCGCCGCACGGGCGACGAGGAGCACATCTTCTACCGCCGCCGCCCCAAGAACACGGAGCGCAAGGCGGGCAATATCGCCGAATGGGTGCGCCGCTGGGGCGCGGCCTATCCGCAGATGCTGATCCTGGACGCCGACAGCGTGATGGAGGCCGACACCATCCTGCGCCTGGCGGATGCGATGGAGCGGCACGAGGATGTCGGGCTGATCCAGACCCTGCCGATCATCACCGGCGGCAGCACGCTCTTTGCCCGGATGCAGCAATTCGCCGGGCGGGTCTATGGCCCGCTGATCGCCGAGGGCATCGCCTGGTGGCACGGGGCGGAGGGCAACTACTGGGGCCATAACGCCATCATCCGCACCGAGGCCTTCGCCAGCGCGGCGGGGCTGCCGGAACTGCGGGGCCGCAAGCCCTGGGGCGGCCATATCATGAGCCACGACTTCGTCGAGGCCGCGCTGATGCGCCGCGCCGGATGGGCCATCCACATGGTGCCCTGGCTGCGCGGCAGCTACGAGGAAAGCCCGCCCTCCCTGATGGACCTGGCAGTGCGCGACCGCCGCTGGTGCCAGGGCAACCTGCAGCACATGGCCGTGCTGCCGACGCGTGGGCTGCACTGGGTCAGCCGCCTGCATCTGATGACCGGCATCGGCAGCTATATCACCGCGCCGATCTGGCTGCTCTTCCTGATCGCAGGCGTGCTGCTCTCCCTGCAGTCCCGCTTCATCCGGCCGGAATATTTCCCTGCTGGGCCAAGTCTCTTCCCGGAATGGCCGACGGTCGATCCGGTGCGCGCCATGTGGCTGTTCATCGGCACCATGTCGCTGCTGCTGGCGCCCAAGCTGATGTCCTGGATCGCGCTGCTGTTCCATCCGCGTGACCGGCGCGGCTGCGGCGGCGCCTTCCGCACGCTGATCTCGATGCTGCTGGAGACGGTGATCGCCGGATTGATGGCGCCGGTGACCATGCTGACGCAGTCCAACGACGTGCTCTCCATCCTGATGGGGCGGGATTCCGGCTGGTCGGCCCAGCGGCGCGACGATGGCAGCATGCCGTTCGGCGAGATCGTGAAGCTCTACTGGCGGCACACGGTCTTCGGCCTGGGCTTCGGCGTCATCGCCTGGATGGTCTCCCCCTATCTGGCGCTCTGGATGTCGCCGGTCGTGCTGGGCCTCGCCCTGGCCATTCCGCTGGCGGCGCTCACCGCCCGGCGGGATATCGGGATGGGCCTGCGCCGCATCGGCCTGCTGCTGGTGCCGGAGGAGACGGAGACGCCGCGCGTGCTGACCGATGCCCTGGCCTTCCGTCGCCAGCGGGCGGATGCACCGGCGCTGCCCGGCCCGGCCGCGTTGTTCCGGGAACCCGCGCTGTTGGAAGCGCACCGGCGGATGCTGCCGGCCCCGCGCCGCCCTCGCCAGGATCCCTTCGACCCCGCGCTGCTGGTCGGCCTCGCCAAGGCGGAGGAGGCGGAGAGCCTGGAGGAAGCGCTGCGCGGCCTGAACCGGGCCGAACTGGCGGCGGTGCTGGGGGACGCGCGCGGCCTTTCCCGACTCAGCGCCCTGTCTTCGGCGGGGTGAGGCCATGCCCGGGTTGATCCTGGGCTGGCTGCTGGACCGGCAGGACCGGGCAACGCTGCTGCGGCACTTCCCGCCAGCCTATCCGCGCGTCGTGGCCGACCATGTGACGCTGCAATCCGGCCTGCCCGCCGGCACGCCGCTGCCGGTGGAGACGGATGGCTGTGTCGTCGGCATCGCCGATGACGGGGCGAGGGTGCAGGCGCTGGTGGTGGAGATCGGCGGCACCACCGACCGGCCGGATGGCTCCACCTATCACATTACCTGGTCACTGGCGGGCAGGCGCAAGGCGGTGGAGAGCAACGACGTCATCCGCCGCCATGGCTGGCGTCCGGTGGCGCGCCGGCCCGTCCGGCTGGAGCCTGGCCGGATCGGCTGAGGCGGGCTCAGCCGGCGGCGGCTGCAGGGTTCTCCCCGGTCAGGCCCAGGCGGCGCAGCGCGGCGATCGAACGTTCCGCCGAGACATGGTGGATGAAGATGCCGCCCTTCTTCTCCCATCCCTCCCGCGCCGAGGCGCGGTCATCCACCAGGACATGGCCGGGGGCGGACCAGCGCGGCTTCTCCCGGCTCATGCAGGTGATGATGGGCACATGCGCCCCCAGCATCCGCGCCACCCAGCGCTTCTTCTGCTGGGGTGCCCAGCTTCCCAGGGGCAGCCCGGTCAGGATGGTCGGGTGGTGCGGGGCGCAGAACTGCCAGAGCAGCTCTGCATCTTCCATGAATTCCAGGGTCTCGAAGAAGCGTGGCGCGCGGGCCAGGGCGCTCCACATGGTCTTCAGCGGCAGGTCCTCCGGCCGCTTTCCTGTCACCTGCCGAACGCCATGGTCGAAATCGGCCAATACGCCATCGAGATCGAGGAACAGCTTCATCATGCCCTTGCCTGCCTTTCAGCCCGGCCCCCCTGGTCTGCACAGAGCATGGCGGCGGGGGGAGTTTCTGGGGACGGGGATGGAAGATGACGACGGGTGCCTCGACAAGCGGCGCCGACGGCCGCAACCTGAACGGCCTGCCGGCGGCCCCTCCGCCCGCCGCCGCATCGAGGAGTGCCCCATGCAGAATACCGAAGAGATCTGGCGTCTGGTCGATGACCGCCAGCAGCCGTTCATCGAACTCAGCGATACCGTCTGGGGCATGCCTGAACTGGCCTATAACGAGCACCGCTCCGTCGCCGAGCACAAGAAGGTGCTGGAAGCCCACGACTTCCGCATCACCGAGAATGTCGCCGGCATCCCCACCGCCATCATGGGCGAGGCGGGCGAGGATGGTCCCGTCATCGCCATCCTCGGCGAATACGACGCGCTGCCCGGCCTGTCCCAGGAAGCCGGCGTGGCCGAGCACCGGCCGATTCCCGGCGATGGCCATGGCCATGGCTGCGGCCACAACCTGCTGGGTGCCGGCGCGCTGCTGGCCGCCACGGCGGTGAAAGACTACCTCGCGAAGAACGGCATCAAGGGCCGCGTGCGCTACTACGGCTGCCCGGCCGAGGAAGGCGGCGCCGCCAAGGCCTTCATGGTGCGCGAAGGCGCCTTCAAGGATGTGGACATCGCCATCTCCTGGCACCCCGCGCCCTTCGCCGCGGTGAACGAGGCGAATTCGCTCGCCAATACCCGCATCGACTTCACCTTCGTCGGCCGCAGCAGCCATGCCGCCGTCGCGCCGCATCTGGGCCGCTCCGCCCTCGATGCCGTCGAGCTGATGAATGTCGGCGTCAACTACATGCGCGAGCATATGCCGAGCGACGCGCGCATCCACTATGCCTATCTGGATGCCGGCGGCATCGCGCCCAACGTGGTGCAGGGCAAGGCCACGGTGCGCTACCTGATCCGCGCCACCGACCTGCCCGGCCTGCGCGGGCTGGTGGAGCGCGTGCGCAAGATCGCCGATGGCGCCGCGCTGATGACCGAGACCACCGTTTCGACCAAGGTCGTCTCCGCCGTCTCCAACCTGCTGGGCAACAGCCCGCTGGAGCGCGCGATGCAGAACAACATCGAGCGCCTGGGCCCGCCGCCCTTCGACGACGAGGACCGTGCCTTCGCCGCTGAGATCCAGAAGACCCTGACGCCGGAAGACATCGCCTCCGCCTTCAAGCGCATGGGCGTGCCGGTGCGGCGCGGCGTGCCGCTGGCGGACCAGATCATCCCGCTGGAAGCCAAGGGTGCCGCCATGGTGGGCTCCACCGACGTGGGCGACGTCTCCTGGGTGGTGCCGACGGTGCAGGCGCGGGGCGCGACCTATGCCATCGGCACGCCGGGCCATTCCTGGCAGCTCACGGCGCAGGGCAAGTCCCCGCTGGCGCATAAGGGCATGGTGCATGTGGCCAAGATCATGGCCGGCGTCGCGGTGGATGCGCTGCGCGACCCGAAGCTGATCGAGGCCGCCAAGGCCGACCTGGCCGAGCGCACTGCAGCCGACCCCTATGTCTGCCCGCTGCCGGACGACCTGTCGCCGCCCATCCACATGGGCAAGGCCTGAACGGGGAAGGGGGGGCTTCGGCCCCCCTTTTCAATGGCGGGCGGTGCCGGAGAAGAGGTTCACCACCAGCACCCCGGCCAGGATGAGGCCGAGGCCGATGATGGCGGGCATGTCCAGCTTCTGCCCGAAGACCACCCAGCCCACGGCCGAGATCAGCACGATGCCGAGGCCGCTCCAGATCGCATAGGCGATGCCAACGGGAATGCCGCGCAGCGCGAGGGAGAGGAAGAAGAAGGCCGCCAGATAGCCCAGCGCCATCACCGCCGTCGGCCATGGCCGGGTGAACTGCTGCGAGGCCTGCAGGGCGGAGGTGGCGATGACCTCCAGCACGATCGCCGCCAGCAGCGGCAGATAGCTCCGCGACACAGGTCATCTGTCCCGGATGTTTGGTGCGGGTGGTCGGACTCGAACCGACACTCTGTCACCAGAAGCGGATTTTGAGTCCGCCGCGTCTACCATTCCACCACACCCGCGATGGGGACGCAGGGCGCCCGCCACCCCTATATGGTACCTCCGGCGGAAACTCCAGACCCTCCTTGGGCTGGGCGGTCAGGGGTAGTTCCGCCGGGGCAGCCCCGCGTCTTCCGCCGGTCCGGCCTGACGCGCGTGATGTGCCAGCCCGTGGGCGGCATGGTATAGAAAGGGCGGCTCCGGCGCGACCGGGCCGCATCACCCGACGCCGGCCGCGAAAGCCGCCCGCCCGAGAGGCTGCCGCCATGACCCAGCACGCGCCACACCGCCCCGACCCCGAGATCACGGCTTCCGGACTGACAGGGCTGGACCCCGTCTGGACCCGGATGCGGCGTGAGGCGGAGGATGCGGCACGGCGGGAAACGGAGCTGGCGGGCTTCATGCACTCCGCCCTGTTGCAGCATGATACGCTGGAAAGCGCCCTGGCCAGCCGTGTGGCTGACCGGCTGGACCATGCCGACCTGCCCACTACCCTGCTGCGCCGCAGCCTGGAGCGCGTGCTGACCGAGCGGCCCGAGCTGGCCCTGGCGGTGCGCGCCGATATCATGGCCGTGGTGGACCGCGACCCCGCCACCCACCGGGCACTGGAGCCATTGCTGTACTACAAGGGGTTCCATGCCCTGACGACGCATCGCCTGGCGCATCACCTCTGGCAGGAGGGGCGGCGGGACTTCGCGCTCTGGCTGCAATCCCGCTCCTCCGTCGTCTTCCAGACCGACATCCATCCGGCGGTGAAGATCGGCAAGGGCATCTTCCTCGACCACGCCACCGGCCTGGTGGTGGGGGAGACGGCGGTGGTGGAGGATGACGTCTCCATCCTGCAAGGCGTCACTCTCGGCGGCACCGGCAAGGAAGGCGGGGACCGCCATCCCAAGATCCGCCACGGCGTGCTGATCGGTGCCGGCGCCAAGGTGCTGGGCAATATCGAGGTCGGCGCCTGCGCGCGCATCGCCGCCGGCTCGGTGGTGCTGAAGCCCGTGCCCTCTGGCTGCACGGTGGCCGGGGTGCCGGCGCGGGTGGTGGGGAAGGCGGGCTGCGCCGAACCCTCCCGCGCCATGAACCAGACGCTGGACGGGGTGTGAGGCCAGCCGCTTAACCCTTCGTCACTTGCCGCCCTGGAAACCTGGAGCGACAAGGAAACGCCATGCCCCTGCTGATCGCCATCCTCGCCGCCGCCGCGCCTCTCTTCGCCATGGCGACGGAGCGCTGGGGCGGGCTCAATCCTTGCCTGCTCTGCCTCTGGCAGCGCTGGCCCTACTGGGTGGCGGCGGCGCTGGCGCTGCTGGCCTATCTGCTGCCGCGCCGGCCGATGCTGGTCCTGGCGGGCCTGGCCGTGCTGGCCTCCGGCGCCGTCGCCGTGGTGCATGGGGGTGTGGAGGCGAAATGGTGGCCCTCGCCCCTGCCGGGCTGCGCGGCGCCGAGCGCGGTTGCTGGCCAGAGCATCGAGGAGATGATGGCCGGCCTGGCGGCCCGCCCGGCCAAGCCATGCGATGAACCCGCCTATCTGATCCCCGGCCTGCCCGTCTCCATGGCCTGGATGAACCTGGCCTACGCGCTGGCGCTGGGCGGTTTCACCTTCTGGCAGGCATCGCGGCCTTCCACGCCGCCCATCGCGAATCGTCGAGGCTGACGCGCCGGGCCGCGGCTGGCAGAGTGCTGGCCATGCCCGTCCCGCGCCGCCTCGCCGCCTGCCTGTCCGCCCTGCTGCTTGCGGCCTGCGCCGGCACCCCGGTGGAAGCGCCGTCGCCGCCCTCGGGCAGCGCCGATCCATCTGCCGCGGGCGCTCTCCAGCCCCTGGCGGACCGCGCACCGATGCTCCTGCACGGTTTCGAGCGGCAGGAGGCGGGGCCAGCCACCGGCCCGGAGCCTGGCTGGATGCTGCGTTACCGCCATCCCGATTCGGGCTCCACGGCGGCGGTTTTCCTGCGCAGGCCCCGCATCACGCCCATGCCGGACGGCCCCTCGTCGCCTGCGGTGCAGATGGAGGTCATGGCTCATGCTCTGGCGGTGCAGGCCCTGCTGGGAGGCAGCGGCACGATGACGCGCGTGCCCGATTATGCCGCCGGTCGGGGGGGCGGCACGCCACCGGTCATACGCTGTGCAGACCTCCGCTTCGGCCAGCCGGAGGCCATGGTGCGGCGGGAATTGATCTGCGCCAGCGGGCTGGACGGCACCGTGGTCACGGTCATGCTCTCTGCACGGCATGGGGAATCCGACATGGACACCGCGCGCCGCTTCCTGACCAGCTTCGCCTTGCGGCTGGTGTCGGAACTGCGGCAGGGCGGCAGCGCCCAGCCCCCGGCTGGCGAGGAGCCGGCCGGCCGCGTCTTCCGCGTCTAGCCTTCCAGCTCGCTGTCCCAGTAGAGATAGTCGCGCCAGCTCTTGTGCAGGTAGTTGGGCGGGAAGGCGCGGCCATTCTCCTGCAATTCCCAGCTGGTCGGCTGGCGCGGCGCCTGGCGCGGGAACATCTTGATCTCGCGTGGCAGCTTGTTCCCTTTCCGCAGGTTACAGGGCCCGCAGGCGGTGACGACATTGTCCCAGCTGGTCCGCCCGCCACGGGAGCGGGGGATGACATGGTCGAAGGTGAGGTCGTGCGTCGGCATCTCCTGGCCGCAATAGACGCAGGAGAAGCTGTCGCGCAGGAAGACATTGAAGCGCGTGAAGGCCGGGCGGCGGGCGGAGGGGATGTATTCCTTCAGCGCGATGACGCTGGGCAGCCGGATGACCTGGCTGGGGGAATGCACCTCGGCATCATATTCCGACAGGACGGAGACGCGGTCCAGGTAGACCGCCTTCACCGCATCCTGCCATGCCCAGAGCGACAATGGGTAATAGGATAGCGGACGAAAATCCGCGTTCAGCACGAGGGCAGGGAACCCTTGGCTCCCCACGGACATCATCCCGTCAGGCAAGCGCCGCTCCTTTTCAGGCCGCGCGCCTCAAGCTCTGGGGCTGAACCGGACGGACAAGCCCCAGATGTCGTGGCGCCGTCGGTGTGCCCGGAATTCATGCCACCTTGACGGGGCCCGTGCAATATCGGGCCTCGCTGGTTTCACGCCGCTGTCACCTGTCAGGCCTCAGCCTCGATCCGCGCTGCCGCGCGTTGCAGGAACAGCGCTCCGGCCGAAAGTCCGGCATCGTCGATTCCATGCCCCAGGGCCGGGGAGAAGGTGGCCTCGACGGGCACGCCCGCCGCGCGCAGCACCGTCTCGGCCTGCTGACTGGCGGCGGCGGGCACGACCTGGTCCACCTCCCCATGCACCAGCAGCACCGGCGGGCGGCAGGCGATCTCGCCGGCAAGGGCAGAGGCACCGATGAGCATGCCGGAATAGGCCATGATCCCGGCCGGGGCCACCTGGCGGCGCAGGCCGGTATAGAGCGCCGTCATGGCTCCCTGGCTGAAGCCCATCAGCACCACGGCCGAGGGCGGCAGCCCGGCGGCGGCGCATTCCTGGTCGATGATGGCGTCCAGCACCGGCCGCGCCGTCTGCACTCCCGCCAGCAGGGCAGCAGGGGCGCGGTTGCTGAGGCTGAACCACTGGCGGCCGAAGGGCGCGCCGTCATGCGGCTCGGGCGCGTGGGGAGAGATGAACAGCGCATCCGGCACCGCATTGGCCCAGTAGGGGGCGAGGTCGATCAGGTCGTTGCCATCGGCGCCCAGCCCGTGCAGCAGGAAGACGATCATCTTGGGCGCATTGCCGCTCTTCGGGCCCCAGCGCGGCCCATCCATCGTCGCCATCGGCGGCATCCTCTCTTGCTGTGATGTGGGTCCTTCCGCTACGCGCGCTGACGCATGGCCGCAACCATCGTCACGCGCTTTGCCCCCAGCCCCACCGGGCGGCTGCATCTGGGCCACGCCTGTTCCGCCCTGCTGGGCTGGCGGGCCGCACGCCAGGCCGGCGGGCGCTTCCTGCTGCGGATCGAGGATATCGACCCCGTCCGCTGCCGCCCGGAATATACCGCCGGCATCCTGGAAGACCTGGCCTGGCTGGGCCTGGACTGGGACGGCCCGCCACGCATCCAGTCCCGCCATCTGCCGGAATACCGCGCGGCGCTGGACCGGCTGGAAGGCATGGGGCTGCTCTACCCCTGTTTCTGCACCCGTGCCGATATCGCGCGGGAGGTCGCGGCCATCGGCCATGCGCCGCACGGGCCGGATGGGCTGCTCTATCCCGGCACCTGCCGCCAACTTCCGGTCGCCATGCGGGCGGCGCGAATCGCCGCTGGCGAGCCCTACGCGCTGCGGCTGGACATGGGCGCGGCGCTGGCGCGGCTGGACGGGCCATTGTGGTTCGAGGAGGAGGGAAGGGGACGGCTGCGCTGCGACCCTGCCCGCTTCGGCGATGTGGTGCTGGCGCGGAAGGATATCCCGGCCTCCTACCACCTCTGCGTCACGCATGACGATGCGTTGCAGGGCGTGACGCTGGTGACGCGGGCGGAGGATCTGCTGCCGGCCACCGACCTGCACCGGCTGTTGCAGGCGCTGATGGGCTGGCCGGCGCCGCGCTACCGCCACCACCCGCTGCTGCTGGGCGCAGATGGCAAGCGGCTTTCCAAGCGCGACCGGGCGCCGACCCTGGAAGCCCTGCGCGCGGCGGGCCGCAGCCCGGAGGAGGTGCGGGCCATGGCCCTGGGCGGCGCGACTTCGTCGTCCGGGGCTGCGGCAGACCGAAGCTCTTCATGATCCCCGCCGCCCCGGCATTGCCCGGGGCGGGAGCAGGACAGGCTGTGGGGCCGCCGTCGCCGGCACGCCCCACCCGGCACGGCCTCAGGTGCGGCCGTAATTATCCTCGAAGCGGACGATGTCGTCCTCGCCGAGATAGGCGCCCGACTGCACCTCGATCAGCGTCAGGGGGATCATGCCGGGATTCTCCATCCGGTGGACGCAGCCCAGCGGCAGATAGACCGACTCATTCTCCCGCAGCAGGATACGCTCGGCATCGCGCTCGACGATGGCGGTGCCATTCACCACCACCCAGTGCTCGGCGCGGTGGAAATGCTTCTGCAGCGAGAGCTTGGCGCCCGGCTTCACGGAGATCTTCTTCACCTGGAAGCGGTCGCCCTGAATCAGTCCCTCGTAGTGGCCCCAGGGGCGGAAGGAGCGGCGATGCTCGGTCGCTTCCTTGCGGCCAGCCTTCTTCAACTGGCTCAGCAGGGTCTTCACGTCCTGCGCCCGGTCGCGATGCATCACCAGCACGGCGTCGTCGGTGACCACGGTCACCACATCCTCCAGCCCGACCACGGTGGTCAGAATGCCCTCGCTCCGCACGTAGCAGTTCTTGGCATCCAGCAGCTCCACCGGCCCGATGGTGGCGTTGCCCTGCGCGTCCCGATCGGAAATCTCCCAGAGAGCGCTCCAGGAACCGACATCGGACCAGCCGATGGAAGCGGGGACCACGGCGGCATGCTCGGTCTTCTCCATCACCGCATAGTCGATGGAGATGTCCGGCGCGCGCTCGAAAGCCTCCGGCGCCAGCCGCACGAAATCGAGGTCACGGGTGGCCTCTGTCACGGCGGCGCGGACCGCGACCAGCAGGGCGGGGGTGAGGCGCTCCAACTCGGCCAGCAGGGTGGCGGCGGTCGCCACGAACATGCCGGAGTTCCAGAGATGCCGTCCCCCCTCCAGGAAAGCCTGGGCGGTGGCGGCATCCGGCTTCTCGACGAAGCGGACGACGGAGGAGACACCCTCCAGTCCCTCCAGCGGCTCACCCGTCTCGATATAACCATAGCCGGTCTCGGCCGAGGTCGGCTTCATGCCGAAGGCGACGATCCGGCCGGCCCGGGCAGCCGCGGCGGCACGTTGCAGCGCGACCGAGAGGGCCTCGCGGTCGGTGATGGCGGCGTCGGCGGCCATCAGCCAGAGCACGGCGGAAGGATCCTGCTCATGCGCCAGCAAGGCGGCGGCGGCGATGGCGGGGGCGCTGTTGCGCGCGACCGGCTCCAGCACGATGGTCGGCTTGGCGATGCCGGCAGCCTGGAGCTGCTCCGCCACCATGAAGCGGTGCGCCTGATTGCAGACGATGATCGGGGAGGTGAAGCCATCGCCCACGGCCCGCGCCACGGTGTCCTGCAGCATCGTCGTTTCGGCCGAGACCAGTGGCCAGAATTGCTTCGGATAACCTTCCCGGGACAGTGGCCACAGTCGGCTGCCGGTGCCGCCAGAAAGAACGACCGGCACGATCCGCTGGGAGTTGGCTTCGACCATCTTATTCGTCTGACCCTAATGCAACAGGGAGCGGGAGCATAAGGAGCCGGCGCCATAAAGGAAAGCCGCCCCGGACTGGAAGTCCGAGGCGGCCAGCCGGCTCTCGCCGGGTTCCAGGCAGGAATGGCGGAGTTTAGGCCGCCATTGCCTGTTCCTTTTTCTTGCGCAGGCCAGGCAGTGCCATCAGTCCCAGCGCCAGGGCGCAGATGACGAGCAGCACAGCGCTGATTGGACGCTCGATGAAGACCGACACGCTGCCGCGGGAGAGCAGCATGGCGCGGCGCAGATGCTCTTCCATCATCGGGCCGAGCACGAAGCCCACCAGCAGGGGCGCCGGTTCCATCTTCAGCTTGTTGAAGATGTAGCCGAGGATGCCGAAGAACACGGTGGCGTAGACGTCGAACACATTGTTGTTGATCGAGTAAACGCCGATCGCGCAGAAGGTCAGGATCGCCGGGTACATATACTTGTACGGCACCTGCAGCAGCTTCACCCACATGCCGATCATCGGCAGGTTGATGACGAGCAGCATCACATTGCCGATCCACATGGAGCAGATCAGGCCCCAGAACAGGTCCGGCTGCGCCTCGACCATGCGCGGGCCAGGCTGGATGCCCTGGATGATCAGGGCGCCGACCATCAGCGCCATCACGGCGTTGGACGGGATGCCCAGCGTCAGCAGCGGGATGAAGCTGGTCTGCGCCGCCGCGTTGTTGGCGGATTCAGGACCGGCCACGCCCTCGATGGCGCCGTTGCCGAACTCGGCCCTACCCTTCGAGACCTTCCGCTCCATCATGTAGGAGCCGAAGGAGGCGAGGGAGGCGCCGCCGCCCGGCAGGATGCCCAGCACGGAGCCCAGGACGGTGCCGCGGGCCACCGCGGGGATGGAGCGCCTGATCTCTTCCCTGGTCAGGAAGAGGCTGCCGACCTTGGCGGTCAGCACGCTGCGGACCTCGGGGCGCTCCAGGTTCAGGATGATCTCGGCGATGCCGAAGACGCCCATCGCCATGGCGGCGAAGTCCAAGCCGTCGGACAGTTCCGGCACGCCGAAGGTGAAGCGCTGCTGGCCCGTCTGCACGTCGGTGCCGACCAGACCCAGCGCCACGCCGAGCACCACCATCCCGATCGACTTCACCACCGAGCCCTGCGCGAGCACGGCCGAGATGATCAGGCCTAGCAACATCAGGGAGAAGTAGTCCGCTGGACCGAAGCTGAGTGCCACCTCCGTCAGCAGCGGGCCGGAGGCCGCGACGAGCAGGGTGGCGACGGAGCCGGCGATGAAGGAGCCGACCGCCGCGATGGTCAGCGCCGCGCCCGCACGGCCGTTGCGCGCCATCTTGTAGCCTTCCAGCGTCGTGACGACGGCGGAGACCTCGCCTGGAAGGTTCAGCAGGATGGCCGTGGTGGAGCCGCCGTACTGCGCGCCGTAGTAGATGCCGGCGAGCATGATGATGGCGGTGGTGGCGGGCTGGCCGAAGGTGATGGGCAGCAGCAGCGAAATGGTGGCAACCGGCCCGATGCCCGGCAGCACGCCGATGGCGGTGCCGATCAGCGCGCCCAGCAGGGCGAAGAGCAGGTTGTCGAAACTCATCGCGACGCCGAAGCCGTGCGCGAGGTTTGAGAGGAGTAGTTCCATGGTCGTCCCTACCTAGCGGCTCAGAAGGTCGGCCAGACGTTTACGCGGATGTCGAGTTCGTGGATGAAGACCCACCAGCAGAGCGCGAGCAGGAAAACGACGCAGCCTGCGACGCCGAGCGGGCGGTGGGTCTTATCCGCGAAGGCCGCGACGATCACCATCACGGTAATGGCCAGGAAGAATCCGCCCGCATCCAGCAGCACGCCGAAGATGGACAAGCCTGCCAGGACCACGGCGAGCACGCGCCAGCCCGGGCTGATGGCCAGGATCATCATGCTGATGAACAGGGCGAGGCCCAGGCTGTACCAGTTATTCGCCAGGGCGGGCACGCCCTGGAGCAGCGGTTGTGCCACCAGGCCCACGCCGATGGCGATGAACAGGGTGACGAAATCGAGCTTGGTCCACTTTTCCAGCGGATCGGTGCCGCCGAAGAAGGCCACGACCAGCACGATGGCGCCCAGAATGAATTCCAGCCCAAACACCAGCATCGGCATGTAGCCAGGGCCCATGCGCCGGGCGCTGCCGAGCGTATGGTCCGTATTCAGCCAAAGGCCGACAGCCGCCAGCACCAGTAGGAAGATGCCAGAGGCCAGGTCTTTCGCGTTGATCTTCATGCCGATCCTTTCTTGAACCTCCGCGTGCGGCAGGCACGCCTCGACATCGTCTCGAAGTGAAAAAATTGGGGTGAAATGAGAGCGCCGACCCGAATCCCCTGATCGGGCGGGGGCGAGGAGTGCCCTGCTTCGGCGCCGCTGACAATCCCGTTATGCGGATTTTGCACAGCAGCATAAGCCGGCACTGGCGGCTCGCCGTCTTCGTTCTCCCTCCAGCCCGAATAATCCGGCAAACCTATGTCATCATCCCTCCGTGACGGCAATAACCTGGCTCACGATGAAGAGAACTTCATGATCCGCGCTTGCGCAACGAAATTGCGTTTTGCACCGCGTTCCTGACCGATCGATATAGAGAGTTCCGACAATGCCCGATTCCGCCCGTATCAACGACCCCACCCGCCTGATCCGCGAGACCTCCGCCGAGCTTGCACCCGCCCTGGTTGCGATACGCCGCGACATCCACACGCATCCCGAACTAGCCTTCGAGGAAGTGCGGACCAGCGGCATCGTGGCGGCGGAACTGGCCCGGCTGGGGGTCGAGTACCGCATCGGGGTCGGCAGGACCGGCGTGCTGGGCTTCATCGACGGCGGACGGCCCGGCCCGACGCTCGCCATCCGCGCCGACATGGATGCGCTGCCGATCCATGAGGAAACCGGCCTGCCCTTCGCCAGCCAGATAGACGGCAAGATGCATGCCTGCGGGCACGACATCCATACCGTCACGCTGCTGGGCGTCGCCGGCGTGCTGAAGCGGCTGGCGCCTGGCTTCGCCGGCCGGGTCGTGCTGGTCTTCCAGCCGGCCGAGGAGACGCTGCAAGGCGCCGATGCCATGATCGCCGATGGCGCGCTGGACGGCGTCGACATGGCGCTGGGCTTCCACAACCACCCGGACATGCCGGTCGGCCGGTTCGGCTACGTGCGCGGCGCCTGCCTGGCGGCGGCCGACAAGTTCGACCTGATCATCCGTGGCAAATCCGGCCATGCCGCGCACCCTTATGCGGCGGTGGACCCGATCGTGGCGGCGGCGCATTTCGTCACCCAGGCGCAGACCGTGGTCTCGCGCGAGGTGAAGCCGCTGCATCCGGTGGTCGTCACCATCGGCCAGTCGAGCGGCGGCACCACCTACAACATCATCCCGGAGCGGGTGCATCTGAAGGGCTCCGTCCGCACCCTGCACGACGAGGCGCGCGACACCGCCGAGGCCGCCCTGCGCCGGCTGGCCGAGGGCATCGCGCTGGGCATGCGGGTCGAGGCCAGCATGGACTACCAGCGCATGGTGCCGCCACTGGTGAACAGCGACCGCGTGCTGGACCCCGCGCTGGCCGCGCTGGCCGAGCAGTTCGGCATGGATCGGGTGGAGGAGGGCGAGCCCAGCATGGGCTCCGAGGATTTCTCCGCCTTCGCGACCCGTGTGCCGGCTTTGCAACTGCGTATTGGCTCTTCGGCGCCGGGGCGGCAGGATGCGCTGCACAATTCCCGGTATCAGCCGGATGAGGGCTGCATTCCGGCGGGGGTGGAGGCGCTGTCACGCATCGCGTTGCAGCTGCTGGGTTGAGAACGGGACAGGAATTCAATGAAAATCTGCGTATTCGGCGCCGGGGCCATCGGCGGCCATGTGGCGGCGCGTCTGGCGTTGGGCGGGGCGGATGTCTCCGTCGTGGCGCGTGGCGCGTATCGTGACGCGATCGCCGCCAAGGGGCTGACCATCAGCGGCAATGGTGGCACCTATCATGTCACCCCGCGCGTCGGCTCGCCCGCCGAGCTGGGCGTGCAGGATGCGGTGATCGTCACCGTGAAGGCGCCGGCGCTGCCGGGCGTGGCGGAGGCGATCGGCCCGCTGCTGGGGCCGGATACCACGGTCGTCTTTGTCATGAACGGCGTCCAGTGGTGGTATTTCGACCGCCATGGCGGGCCGCTCGATGGCCGCCGCCTGCCGGAGATCGACCCAGGCGAGGCCGTGCGGAAGGCGGTGGGCATCGAGCGCACCCTGGGCGGCGTGGTCTATTCCGCCTGCACCGTCACCGAGCCCGGCCATATCCATGTGGAGACCGCCAGCAACCGCATCATCCTGGGTGAGCTGGATGGCAGCGTCAGCCCGCGTGCCGAGGCCATCGCCGCCGCCCTGGAAAAGGGTGGCATGGGTGGCGTGGTGACGCGGGAGATCCGCAAGGAACTCTGGGCGAAGCTGGCCGCCAACCTGGCCTTCGGGCCTTTCGCCATCCTCTCCCGCGCCGGGGCCGGCACCTGCACCCGGGACCCGGTGGTGCGCGCCGCCATGGTGCGGGCGATGAAGGAGGTGCTGACCATCGCCGAGGCCCTGGGCCAGCGGGCGGACCTGGACCCGGAGAAGCGCGTCGCCGCCATCTCCAGCTCCAACCACAAGGCTTCCATCCTGCAGGATCTGGAACTGGGGCGGCCCATGGAAATCGCCGCCATGTTCCGTGTGCCGCTGGAACTGGCCCGCCTCGTGGAGGTGGAGACGCCGACCCTGGACCTGTCGGTGGCCCTGGCCACGATGCAGGCCAGGGCGGCCGGGCTCTACAACCCGCCGGCGTAAGGGATGGGCGCGGGGTGGACCGGAACCGCGGTCTGCCCCAGCACCCAGCCTTCCCAGCTTCGCAGCCAGGGATCGTCCGGCACGAAATCCGGCCTCGCCCCCGCCAGGACCCCGACCACGCAGAGCAGGCCGAGCAGGCTGTCGAATCGGTCTTCCCCCACCGCATCGGTGCCGAAGCCGTCTTCCAGTGCCCGCCCCAGCGCCGGCGCCGGGCATACGCCCAGGCGCTGCATGGCCAGGTGCAGGGAAGGGGCGGCTTCCTGTCGCGCCGCGCGCGCCCGCTTGCTGCCGGACAGGCGGATGCCCAGGTGGCGCATGGCCTCCGCGGGATAGGTCTCCGCCAGCACGGCCACCCCGAGGACGAGCAGCTCGCGCAGCCCGCCCTCGAACGGCCAGATCCGATAGGGCGCGCCAGCCGCCAGCGCGGGGGAGAGCCAGTCGCGCCAGGCGCTGATGGCGGCCTTGCCGGTCTGGTTGGCGCCCAGCGTCCAGAACAGCGGCGCCCCTGCCGGGCGCTCCGTAGTCGCGAGGTCGCAGAGGCGCGAGAGCCCGCCCGCACCGGCCATGCCCAGCGCCGCCGCATGGGCCGCGCGGGTCATGCCCTTCACGCCGCGCGCCGGATAGAAGGGACGCGCGGGCGAGACATCCTCCAGCCCGGCGGCGACATCGAAGAAGCCGGCCATCCCGGCCATCCCGGCCATCCCGCGCAGGAAGGGCAGGAATCCCGATTCCGGGCGCGCCGCGGCATAGCTGCGCGGCAGGCCCATCGGCAGGTCGAGACCCAGCGCCAGCGGCGCGCCCTCCGCCAGCAGGCGGCGCACCAGCGTGGCGGGGTCACCCACGGGCACCGGGGCTTCCGCGTGCCAGATTCCGGCATGGCATCGAGCGATGCTGACCTGGCGCTTGCGCGGGTCCACACTCCAGTCGGCATGCGCCGCGATCAGGGAGGGCTCAGTCATGCGCTACACCCATACGGCCCGAGTGCTGCACTGGCTGACGGTGGCAGCCTTGCTGCTGGTGGGCACGCTGGGCCTCTGGCTCGGCTGGGCGGCGCCGAAAGACGAAGCCTTCAAGCTGCGTCTCTATAACATCCATGAAAGCACCGGCATCCTGCTGCTGCTGGTGACGCTGTTCCGACTCGCCTGGCGCTGGCGCCACCCGCCCCCGCCAGGGCCGGCGCAACCGGTAGTGCTGGAACGGGCGGCGTGGCTCAATCACGCCGCGCTCTATGCTCTGCTGCTGACCATGCCGGTGGTGGGCTTCCTGGCGACGAATGCCTGGGGCTTCCCGCTGCGTATCTACAATGTGCTGCCCCTGCCCAGCCCACTCGGCCGGCATGAGGCGCTGGCGCCGGCGCTGACCAGCCTGCATGGCTGGATGGCCCTGGCGCTCGGACTGCTGGTGGCCGTGCATGCGGGCGCGGCGCTGGTATGGCACGGGATGATCCGCCGCGACGGGCTGTTGCGGCGGATGCTCTGGTGACCGGCTGCCGCTCAGAGTGGCTTGGTCGCCTTTTCCATCAGCCGGGCGAAGAAGCCCTGCTTCTTCGCGGGCTCCGCAGTGGCCTTGGCGGCGGCGGCCAGCAGGGCCTCGCGCTCCTTCGCCTTCAGCTTCAGCCATTGCTCCAGCGTCTTGCCGGCCTTGGCGGCGCGCTTGGCCTCATAGGCACGCTGCCCTTCGCTCATGCGCGGGGCGGTGGTGTCGCTCGTCTTCGCCATCGATACTCGTCCCTGTGCGGCCGGTGGGCGGCTGCCCCCGCCAGATGCCCGCTGCGGCCTCTCGCATCAAGGGGCTTGCGCGGCGTGGCCGCCAGGCCTTTCCCTGCGGGCATGGAACCGAGACTGAAGACTGGCCTCTGGGCCAGCATGGCCATCCGCATGGCGGACCGGGCCGGGCGCCCTGCCATGGTGCTCCGCAAGGGGGATGAGGACGCTGGCGGCGTCCTCTGCGTGCTGCGGGGGAGGGAAGGCTGCGTCGTGCTCAGCCAGGCCCGGGACGGGGAGGGGCGCCCCGCCTGGGTGCGCGGCACCGGGAAAACCCCAGTGCCGGAGCCGGATGCGGATGCCTATGTGGCCCGCCAGACCGCGCGCGACCCTGATCTCTGGGTCATCGAGTTCGAGGCGCCGGACCTGATCCCGCCTTTCGAGGCGCGAATCCTGCCCTGACGCCTGTCCGGCTCAGCAGACGAAGTCGGCCTCGGCCACCTGCCCGCCCTGGGCGACGCGGTGGATATTGCCCCACATCTGGTTGATGGTGCTGGCGAAGTTGTCCGCCGCCATGGCCGCGATATGCGGCGTGACCACGGCGTTATCCAGCTTCAGCAGCGGGTGGTCGGCCGGCACCGGCTCGGTCTCATAGACATCGGTGGCGGCGCCCAGGATTTCCTTGGCCCTCAGCGCCTCCACCAGGTCGCTCTCGATCACCACGCCGCCGCGGGCGCAGTTGATCAGCACGGCCTTGGGCTTCATGGACTGCAGCGCCTTGCGGTCGATCATGCCCTTGGTCTGCGGCGTCATCGGGCAGTGGAGGGAGACGATGTCGCTCTCGGCCAGGATCTCCGGCACGGTCGCGAAGCGCACGCCCTGGGCGGCCTCTTCCTCGGCGCTCAGGCGGCGGGTCTTGTTGTAGAGCACGGTGGAGCCGAAGGCCTTCACCATCCGCGCCACATTCTGGCCGATCGCGCCATAGCCGATGATGCCGACGGTCTTGCCGGAGATCATCAAGCTCTCCTTCGGCAGGGTCGTGGTGCGCCAGGCGCCGTTCTCGCGCAGCGCGGCATGGCCGAAGGCGAGGTTGCGCAGCAGCGCGATCATCAGGCCCACCGCGAATTCCGCCACCGGCACGGCATTGCTGCCGGTGGTGCGGGCCACCGTGACGCCCTGGGCCCTGGCGGCGTCCAGGTCGAAATTATCGACGCCCACGCCCCATTTATGCAGCAGCTTGGCCTTCCTGGCTGCCGCCAGCAGCTCCGCGTCCACCGGGATCTGGCCGGAGACGATATAATCCGCGTCCACCACAAGCTCCTTGAGCTCGGCGTATTCGCGCGTCTTGGCGTGTTCCAGCGTCAGGCCGGGCGGCAGCAGCGCGCGCATCCGGTCGGCGGTGGTGGGCGTGATGGGGTCGAGGACGATGATCTTTTCGTTCATGTCACAGGCATAATCCGTAAATCGCCAACCGAAAATGCCTGGTTAAGGCTATTTTGCCTTCGCCTTGGCATGCGCGACGCGCAAAGCATTGCAAAACCGGCATGGCACCATCCGCAAGCCGTCGTTGACGTGGGTGCCCGGAGCGCCCGAGGTTCCGTCCATGCAGCAGATCATAACCGAAGCCGCGCCCGCAACGGCGGAACACCGGCAGCCGGAGTCCCGAACCGCCGATGACGAGCATCTGGTCCGGGCGGCCGCACGGCTGACGCGCGACCTCGGGGCGGCAAGGCCGGCGATCTACTGGACCGACCTGCTGCTGTCGGCCGGGCTGGGCTATGCGGCACTCGTCCTCGCCATCCTCGCATCCCCCCTATGGGTGAAGCTGCTGGCGGGCGGCGTCTCGGTCATGGCGCTCTACCGCGCGCTGAGCTTCATCCATGAGCTGACGCATCTGAAGCCCACCGCCGTGCAGGGCTTCCGAACCGCCTGGAACCTGCTGGTGGGCGTGCCGATGCTGGTGCCCTCCTTCATGTATGAAGGGGTGCACAACCTGCACCATGCCCGTACCCGCTACGGCACGGCCGAGGACCCGGAATACCTGCCGCTGGCGCTGATGAAGCCCTGGAGGGTGGCGTTGTTCCTGCTTGTCTCCGCCCTGGCGCCGGTGGCGCTGCTGCTGCGCTACGCGGTGCTGGCGCCGCTCTCCGCCCTGGTGCCGCCGCTGCGGCGCGTGGTGGTGGAGCGCTATTCCGCCCTGGCCATCGACCCTGACTTCCGCCGCAAGCCGCCGGAAGGGAAGGCGCGGCGGGACTGGCACCGCTGGGAAGCCATCGCCTGCCTCTGGGCCTGGGCGCTGATCGGGGCCGGGTTCCTGGCGACCGGGGCCTTCGTCACCTTCCTGCTGGTGACCTCGGGCGTGGCGGTGCTGAACCAGCTGCGCACCCTGGTGGCCCATCTCTGGGAGAATGAGGGCGAGCCGCTGACCATCGCCGAGCAGTATCTGGACAGCGTGAACGTGCCGCCGCCGGGGCTGCTGCCGGCCCTCTGGGCGCCGGTCGGGCTGCGCTACCATGCGCTGCATCACCTGCTGCCGGGCCTGCCCTACCACGCCCTGGGCGAGGCGCACCGCCGGCTGAGCGCCGAGATGCCGCAGGCCTCGGCCTTCCACCGCGCCAATTACGGCGGCATGGCCGGGCTGCTGATGCGTCTCTTCGGCGGCATCGGCCGCCCCGGGCTCAGCGGTCGGTAAGCCGGAACTCGATCCGGCGGTTGCGGGCCAGCGCATCCGAGGAATCGCCGGGGTCCAGCGGCTGGTTATCGCCGAAGGCCGCGGCGGCGATATGGTTGGCCGGCAGGCCCTCGCTGATCAGCAGCTGCGCCACGGCAATGGCGCGGGCGGCCGAAAGCTCCCAGTTGCTGGCATAGCGGCTGCTGCTGATCGGGCTGCGGTCGGCATGGCCATCCACCCGCAGGATCCAGGGCAGATCGGGCGGGAAGCGCCTGCTCACCTCCAGCAGCACCTTGGCCAGTTCGCGGATCTGCTGCCGCCCGGCGGCGGAGAGGTCGGCGCTGCCGGGCGGGAAGAGCACCTCGCTCTGGAAGACGAAGCGGTCGCCGACGATACGCACTTCCGACCGGTCGCCCAGCACGTCGCGCAGGCGGCCAAAGAAGTCGCTGCGATAGCGCTGCAGCTCCTCCACCCGTGCCGCCAGCGCCGCGTTCAGCCGCTGGCCCAGCGACGTGATCTGCGTGTCCTTGTCGCGCCCGGCGGCTTCCTCGGCATCCAGCAGGCTGGCGATGCGCGACAGCTCGGCCCGCAGCTCCGAGATCTGCCGGGTCAGCAGCGCCACCTGGGCGCGGGCGCTCTCGGCCAGCCGGGCATGGCCGGTGGCCTCCTCCTCCGCCCGGCGGCGGGCCTCGCCGGCCTCGGCGAGGCTGCGCTCCGCGGCCTCGGCGCGGCGGGTGGCCTCCTCGGCGGCGCTGCGGGCGGCGGCTGTGTCGCCGGCACGCTCCAGCGCGGCCTGGGTGCGCTGCTCCAGCTCATCGCGCAGGGCGGTCAGCGCCCGCACCTGGTCGGTCAGCCGGGCAATGTCTGACAGCCGGGCCTCGATGGTGGCGCGGTCGGCCTGCACGGTTCGGTCCAGCTCCGCCATGGTCTGGCGTATCCGGTCCAGCTCGGCGCGGGCGCTGGCGAGGTCAGCCTCCGCGCTGCTGGCCTGGGCCCGCTGCTCGGCCAGTTGCCGGCGGGTCTCGGTCAGGTCGCGGGCGGTGGTGGCGGCATCGGCGCCGCGGGTCTCGGCGCGGGAGAGGGCCTCGGCCAGCCGGCTCTCCAGGCTGGCGATGCGGTCGGTCGCGCCGCGGGAGGATGCTTCGAGATCGGCCAGCCGCGCGGACAGGCGGTCCCGGTCGGCGCGCAGGGCGTCACGGTCGGCGGTCTGGCGGTCCCGCTCGTCCCGCAGGCTGCCGAGCTGCGCCAGGGCGGCATCGCGCGCCGTCGTGGCGCCGCGCAGCTCCTCCGTCATGCGGGAGAGGCGGCCGCGCAGTTCCTCGCCCGTGCCGCGCTCCAGGGCCAGCAGGTCGGCCAGCTCCGCCACCTGCCGGTTCAGCCGGTCCAGCGCCTGATCGCGGGAGGAGAGGGCGACGGAGAGAAAGCCCTGCGCCAGCACGAAGACCAGCAGGACGAAGATCAGCACCATCAGCAGGGTGGATAGGGCATCCACATAGCCGGGCCAGGCATTCGGCCCCTCGCCACCTTTTCCCCGGCGCAGTGCCACGGCCTAGCGCGGCCCCTCATCCGCCAGGGCGGCGATGGTGCGGGCGAGGATCTTGATCTCCCCCCGGATCTCCGCCGTCGCCTGGGCGCGGCCCTGGGAGACATCCTCCAGCAGGCGCGCCAGGTAGAGTTCAAGGTTCCGCAGATGCCCGCGCGAGGCCTCGTCCAGCGCGCCCTGGGACTGCGCGTCGGCCAGCCGCGTCAGGGTAGGGGCCAGCACCGCCTGCCCCTCGGCCACCCGCTGCATCAGCACCTGGCTGGCGCGCATCTGGTCGGCGAGGATGGAGAGCCGCTCCGTCAGCGTCACCAGCGCCTGGGCGGAGGCGGCGCGGCCTTCCTCGCCCCGGGTCATGATGCGCTGGAGGTTCTCCAGATTCTCGGCCGTCTGCTCCAGCAGGGCCTGCACATAGATGGGGACGGAGCCGCCGATCTCACCATCGCCGCTGCCGCCCAGCACACCGGAGGAGAGGCGGGTGACACCCGCCAGCCATTCCTCCAGCTCGTTGTAGAAGCGGGTCTGCGCCTGCCCGGCCGTCAGGTCCAGGAAGCCCAGCACCAGCGCGCCGGCGAGGCCCAGCATGGAGGAGGAAAAGGCCACGCCCATGCCGCGCAGCGGCTGCGTCAGGCCGGATTTCAACTGGTTGAAGAGCTGGTTCAGGTCGCCCGAGCCCACGGACATGGAGCCGATCACCTCGGCCACCGAGCCGATGGTCAGGATCAGCCCCCAGAAGGTGCCGAGCAGACCGAGGAAGATGGAGAGGTTCGTGACATAGCGCGACAGATCCCGGCTCTCGTCCAGGCGGGAGGCGATGCCATCCAGCACGCTCCGCATGGCGGGGGCGGAGAGGGAGAGGCGGTCGCCACGCTTGGTGGCGAACATCGAGGCCATCGGGCTCAGCAGCCGGGGCGCCGGGCGGGCGGGGGCACCGGGGCGCGGCTCGCGGAAGCCTTCCAGCCAGGCGACCTCGGGGTTCAGGCTCACCACCTGCCGGATGTTCCAGGCGATGCCGAGCAGCAGCACCGCCAGGATGACGCTGTTCAGCACCGGATTGGCGGCGAAGATCTGCAACAGTTCGCCCGACAGCACCGCCGCCAGCACGGCAACCGCCACCAGGAAGACCAGCATCCGCAGCAGGTAGCGATTGGGGCGTGTCATGGGCGGGGGCGGGCCTATTGGCTTTGGGCGGCGAGGCTGGGGCTGACGGCGCCGGGAGGCAGCAATTCTATCGCGTCCTCGGCGGCAGCGGTGCGGCCCAGGGGGCGCAGGTCGATGCGGGTGCCCGGCAGGCCACCGGCTTCCAGCGCCCGGCGAATCGCCTGGGCGCTGGCCAGCGAGGCACGGCGGGCCACCGAGATATCCTCGGCCGGACCCACCACCTGCGCCACCACGACGACGCGGCCGACGGTCTCGGCGGCCAGGCGGCGGCCGATCTCGGCCAGGGTATTGGTGGTGGCGGGGTCCAGCTTGCCGTTCGCGGCCATGCCCTCGATCCGCCAGCCGCCATCCGGCAGGCTTCGCATGCTCGGCGGCAGATTGACCATCGAGAGTTGCTGCGGGGGTGCGGCGGGGCGCGGCGGCTGGTTCAGGTCCGGCGGCGCGGGCGCGGCGGGCGCCGGGTCGGAAGGCGCCGGGGCCTCCGGCTGGCGGCGCAGCCCGGTGGGGGCGCCGACCTGCGCCAGGGCCGGCGCGGCCAGCAACAGGCCGAGCGGCAGCGCCAGCAGGACGCGGCGTCGGAGGGGAGGGGCGGGGAAGGTGTAACGGAAACGCATATGTGGCGAACCCTAGACCCTTTCCCCCCGCAGGCTCAATGCAGGGCTCCCGCTGGCGGCGGTTATCGCCGCCGCGTGAGGGGAATCAGCCTTCCTGACGGCCTTCAGCGCGGGCGCGGGCGATCATGGCGGTGCCTTCCAGAACCACGTCCCGCAGCTTGGGCTGCAGGAAGGAATTGCCGGCGACGATATCGCCAGCAGGGTAGGGGGAGCTGCCATCCGGGGCCGTGGCATAGCCGCCGGCTTCCTTCAGGATGACCAGGCCCGCCGCCATGTCCCAGGGCTTGATGCCCAGTTCCCAGTAGCCGTCGTAGCGGCCGGCCGCCGTCCAGGCGAGATCGAGCGCCGCGGCGCCCATGCGGCGCACGCCGGCCACCTGCGGCATCAGCCGCGCCAGGGTCGCGCTGAACTCGGCCTTGCGGCCGACGGAGGCGAAGGGAATGCCGGTGGCGAAGACCGCGCTCAGCATGTCCCGGCGGCCGGAGACGCGCAGGCGGCGGTCGTTCAGGAAGGCGCCGGCACCCTTCTCGGCCCAGAACATCTCGTCGGCGGCGGGGTTGTAGATGACGCCGGCCATGATCTCGCTGGTGTTCTCACCCGTGCGCTTCTCGATGCCGACCGAGATGCACCAGTGCGGGATGCCGTGCAGGAAGTTGGTGGTGCCGTCCAGCGGGTCGATCACCCAGCGCCATTCCCAGTCATCCGCGCCGGTCTGGCCGCCTTCCTCGCCCAGGAAGGCGAAGTTGGGGCGGGCGCGGGAGAGTTCGTGGCGCAGCGTCTCCTCGGCCCGCAGATCGGCCTGGGAGACAAAATCGCCCGGCCCCTTCATGCTGACCTGCAGCTGCTCCACCTCGCCGAAATCGCGCAGCAGGCGCTTGCCGGCCTTCTGCACGGCGGCCACGACCACATTCAGGGCGGGGGAAAGACGAGCGGACTGAGCCACGGTGAGCACTCCGGTTGGGCCGGTAGAAAGAAAACGGCCGCGGCGGAAGGGTTCCGCCGCGGCAAAGGGGGCGCTTCGGGTCAGGCGCCCGGAAGGGTTCAGCCCTTGGCGCGCTCGACGTAGGAGCCGTCTTCCGTCTTCACCACGATCTTCTCGCCGGCGGTGATGAAGGGCGGCACCAGGGTCTTCACGCCGTTGGACAGCAGCGCGGGCTTGTAGGAGGAGGAGGCGGTCTGCCCCTTCACCACCGGATCGGCCTCGGCCACTTCCAGCGTCACGTTCTGCGGCAGCTCCATGGCCACCGGGTCGCCCTCGATCAGCTTGACCGAGACCGTCATGTTCTCTTCCAGGAAGGGCAGGCGGTCACCCAGGATGGCGGCGGGGACGACGGTCTGCTCGAAGGTCTCCGGGTCCATCAGCACCAGGTTCTCACCGTCGGCGTAGGAGTAGGTGAACTCCTTGTCCTCGGTCATCAGGCGCTCGACGGTGTCGGCGGTGCGCCAGCGGTCGTCCTTCTTGGTGCCGGTCTTGATGTCGCGCATCTCAACCTGGATGAAGGCGCCGCCCTTGCCCGGCGTGATGATCTGGATCTTCAGCACGGTCCAGCGACGGCCCTCGTACTCGATGACCTGGCCGGGGCGCATCTGGTTGGCCTGCTGCTTCATGGGCTGGACACCTGTCTCTGAAGACGCTTGAAGGAACGGTAAAGGGCCGCGCTTCCGGTTGCACGGAAGGCGGGTGGGGCCGGGGTTTAACGCGGGGAAGGGGTTCGGGGCAATGGGGCGGACCTCACGTCCGCCCGATCAGCTCCCGGACCCGGGCGGCCAGCGCGTCCATGGTAAAGGGCTTGACCATGACGTGAACGCCCGGCCCCGCCCGGCCTTCGCCAATCACGCTGCTCTCGGTATAGCCGGTGATGAAGACCACCTTCAGGTTCGGCCGCGCCGTGCGGGCGGCATCCACCATCTCGCGCCCGTTCATGGCGCCGGGCAGCCCGACATCGGTCAGCAGCAGGTCGATCCGGACATCGGATGTCAGCACCTGCAGGCCGGTGGCGGCGTCGGCCGCCTCGATGGTGTTGTAGCCGAGGTCCTGCAGCACCTCGACCACCAGCACGCGGATGCTGGGCTCGTCATCCACCACCAGCACCGTCTCGCCATGTGCGACGGGAAGGCTGCGGGCCACGCTGTCCTGCGTTTTGGGTTTCTCGACCGTGCCTTCGTAGCGGGGCAGGTAGAGGCAGACCCTGGTTCCCTCACCGACGCGGGAGGTGATGCGGACCTGCCCGCCGGACTGCCGGACGAAGCCATAGATCATGGACAGGCCAAGCCCCGTGCCCTGGCCCAGCGGCTTGGTGGTGAAGAAGGGGTCGAAGGCCTTGGCCATGACCTCCGGCGTCATGCCCGTGCCGTTGTCAGTCACGCAGAGAGACACATACTCCCCCTGCGGCAGGTCCCTCTCACGCGCCGATGCCTCATCCAGCGCCAGGTTCGCGGTCTCGATCAGCAGCCTGCCGCCGCCGGGCATGGCATCGCGTGCATTGATGCAGAGGTTCAGCAGCGCATTCTCCAACTGGTTGGGATCCACCAGAACCGGCCACTGCGTATCCTCCTCCCGCACCTCCAGCGTGATGGCGGGGCCGGCGGTGCGCCGCACCAGATCCTCCATATCCGCGATCAGCTGGTTCACGTCGGTCGGCCGGGGCTCCAGCGTCTGGCGGCGGGCGAAGGCCAGCAGCCGGTGCGTCAGCGCCGCGGCCCGCCTGGTCGCGCTCTGCGCCATGGCGATGTAGCGGTCCAGGTCGCGGAAGCGCCCCTGCGCCGCGTGGTTGTGCAGCAACTCCAGCGCGCCGCTGATGCCGGTCAACAGGTTGTTGAAGTCATGCGCCAGCCCGCCGGTCAGCTGGCCCACCGCCTCCATCTTCTGGCTCTGCCGGAGCTGGTCCTCCAGCCGGTCCCGCTCCTCCGCCCTCAGGCGCTCGGTGGTGAAGTCGCGGCCGATGCACAGCATGCGCTCCCCACCCGGCTCGGGGGTGATGGTCCAGGCCACCCAGCGCCAGCCGTCATCCCCCTTCACCCGGTTCTCCAGGTGGATGGTCTGCCCGTCGTCCCGCATCCGCGCCAATAGCGCCATGACATCGGCGACCTCATCGGGGTGCATCAGCTGGCTGTAGGGGGTGGACAGCAACTCGGCCTCCTCCTTTCCCGTCAGACGGCAGCAGGAGGGGCTGACGCGCAGCACGCGGCCCTGGTAATCGGCGACGGCCAGCAGGTCGTCGCTCAGGTCCCAGAGCCGGTCTCGTTCTCGCGTGCGCTCGGCCACCAGGAGTTCCAGCCGGTCCGCCAGTGCCTGCAGCCCGATCTCAGCCTGCCGCCGGCCGATGGCCGCCAGGGTGCGGTCGGTCAGGTCGCGCAGGAAGTTGACCTCCTCCTCCTCCCAGGCGCGCGGTTTGGCGGCGCCGATGCAGAACAGGGCCACGGGGATCCCGTTCTCCAGCACAGGCAGGACGATGAGGGCGCGGATCTGCCGTGCCTCCAGCTCCGCGGCCCGGCTGGCCAGATGGGTATCCAGCCGCACATCCGGCACCACCGCTGCCCGTCCCTGACGCATGTCGCCGAGCAGGCTGCCGTAGCCGCGCATCACATGTTCGCCCGCGATGCTGGGGAGGCCCGGGGCGGCCCAGTCGCGCTCCACCACCAGAGTCCGTCTCGCGGCGAAGCGACCATAGGCGGCACGGTCCACCGCCATCGTGCGGCCGGCGATCTCGGCGGCGGTGGCGGCCATGTCCAGCGGGTCCCGCATGTCCCGCAAGCGGTCGCCGAGCTCCAGCAGTGCATTGCGCCGCGCCTCGGCCTTCTGGCTCTCCTGCATGTCGCGCGCCAGGATGCCATGGCCGGCGACGCGGCCCTGGGCGTCGTGCAGCACGAAGATATTGAAGAGCACCGGCAGCAGGGCGCCGGAGCCAAGGTCGCGGAAGCGCAGCATGCCTTCCCAGGCCCCCTTGCCGCGCACCGCCGGCAGCACCGTCGAGACGACCTTCTCCCGCTCCTCCCGCGCGAAGTAGTCGATGATGCGGGTGGAGGGCGCCGCCGCCGGCCCCGGCAGCCCCACCATCTGGCAGCCAGCACGGTTGAGGAAGACCATCCAGCCATCCGGCTCGCAGATGCCGACGAAATCCGACGATTGCTCCGCAAGCGCCGCGAGCCGCCGGGCCTGTTCATCCGCCCGGCGCTGCTCCGTGACCTCGCTGAAGATCATCGCGAAGCGGTCGTCGTCCAGGCGGTGGATGCGGCCTGCATACCAGCGGTGGGGATCGAAGGCCGGGCGGGTGAAGGCGACGGGGGCGCCGCTATCCACCGCCCGGGCGATATCCTCCAGCCAGGCATCGTCGAGATCCGGGATCAGCTGCCGGACGGTGCGGCCAAGGGTGCTGGAACGGCGGTGGCCCAGCAGGGCTTCCCAGGCGGCGTTCAGCTCCAGGTAGCGGAAATCGACGACGCGGCCGCCGCTGTCGCGGATGACCTCGCCGATGACGAAGCCCTCGCGCAGCTGCTCGAACAATTCACGCCAGTATGTCTCGCTCTGCCGCAGCGCCATCTCGGCGTGCCGCCGATCGGAGATGTCGTTGAAGAGGATGGCGACACGATGCGCGCCGGGCTCGCCGACGCGGAAGGCGTGCACGTCATACCAGCGGCCCAGCGCATCCGCCGCGCTCTCGAAGCGCACGGCCTCCCCGGTCAGGGCGACCCGGGCATAGGTATCGAACCAGTGCTGCTCATGCGCGGGCGCGATCTCGCGCATCCAGCGGCCTTTCGCGCCGCTGAGGCCCGTCAGCTTCTCGAAGGCCGGATTGACCTCGATGAAGCGGTAGTCCATCCGCTCCGGCCGCGCATCGAGGCGCATCTCGATGATGCAGAATCCGGCATCGATCGCCTCGAACAGCGTCCGGTAGCGGGTCTCGCTCTCGGCCAGCCGCATATCGGACTGTCGCTGCGCGGTCCGGTCGCGCAGGATCTTGACGAAGCCCTCATGCGCGCCGCCGGGGCCGCGCAGCGGCATCAGCGTGCCGCTGGCCCAGAGCCGGGTGCCGTCCTTGCGGAGGTGCCAGCGTTCGTCGCTGGCGGTGCCATGGGCCAGGGCATCGCGCATCTCGGCATCCATCTGGCCGGCGGCACGGTCCTCGGGGGTGAAGATGCGGACCAGGGACTGGCCCAGCATCTCCGCCGCCGTCCAGCCGAGGATATGCTCGGCCCCCCGGTTCCAGCCGGTGACCTCTCCCTGCGGGTCGGTGACGATGATGGCGAAGTCGATCGCATCCTCCAGGATGGCGACCCGGCGCAGGCGGCTTTCCGCCGCTTCATCCCGCGTGCCGGGCCCGGCCAGGGCCAGGCGGGCACGGAGTTGCGCCACCTCGGCCTCCAGCTCCTGTTGCCTGCGTTTCAGGTCCTCGATCTCTGTGGCGCTCACGTTGCCGCCCGGCCAGGCCGGCGGGCCGCCGCCGCCCGTGTGATGGCGCGAAACCTCTGGAGGATCCTCGCCTGACGCATGGTCGAGCCTGTCTTCACCTCCGCGAGGGAGTCAGGAATAGCCGATATCGAAACAAATACCGGCATCATGCTATCGGCGGTTTCGCACCGGCACCGTCTGTAGGGACAGTTGCGGTGTCTGCCCGCTTTCCCAGGCATTGGCGCCGGGGGCGGGTTGTGGCGCCTGGATGCCGGCGCGCGCGCGGCGGCTTTCCGCCACCGAGACACCCAGCCGCCGGTCGCGCTCCTCGACGCGTTGCGGATCCAGCTGGCCGTCGCGCGTATAGCCCATCATCAGCTGCGGGATGCCAAGAGGCAGCGTATCCCCGCGATCCACCTGCCAGGTATGCCAGGTCTTGCCATAGGTGCCGGCCAGCATCCGCATGGCCTCCGTCTCCACCGCCTCGGGGATGCCGGGCATGACGAGCTGGCCTGATGTCGTCTCGTAGTGATGGCTGTGCCAGAGCGGCTTCTCATCCTCCGGCAACTGCTGGAAGAGGCGTTCGGAGATGATGTATTCGACGCCGATCAGCCGGGCATTGCCATCATTCGAATCGAAGATGGTGCACTGGTGCAGATCCTCGGTGAGATGCGTGCAGAAATGATGCGCCTCCACCGGACGTCCCATGTCGTCGGCATAGAAATGGAAGCCGTTGAGATAGAGATCCATCGCGTTCAGCGGCGCCTTGCTCTGCAACAGCGCCGCGCCCGCACCCAGCGCGCGGCTGCGGAGCGAGGGGGGATCGCCGGCCGCCGCCGGGCCGCCTGGTTGCGGGGAGGGGTGCTGTGCATGCGCCCGGCCGCAGACACAGGCCGCCATCGCACCCGCTGCCGTGGCAACGAGGCCAGTGCCCAAACCGCGCCGGCCCAGTGACGGGTGCAGCCGCTTCATGGCGGAGTCCTTCCTGACAATGTCCTGGGCCGTAGAACGGCGGATGCGCGAGGACGTTGCGCGGAAGGCATAAGAAGGGGCGGCGGCCCGTGGGCCGCCGCGTCAGGCGCGCCTGGTCAGCGGCCCCAGCGGAGCGCCAGCACGTCGAGGCGCCGCGCGATCTCCAGCAGGCCCGCGCGGGTGGCGGGGTGCAGCGGCGCCAGCGGATGCCGGCCCGCGTCGCAGGCGATGATGCCGCCTTCCTTCATCAGCGCCTTCGCCGCCAGGAGGCCGCACTGCCGGTTCTCATGGTTGATGAGGGGCAGCCAGCGCGCATAGGCGGCCGCGGCGGCCTCCCGCTCCCCCGCCTGCCAAGGGTCCATGATCTGGCGGATGCCGTCGGGATAGCCGCCGCCGGTCATGGACCCGGTGGCGCCGGCTTCGAGGTCGGCCATCAGGGTGATGGCCTCCTCGCCATCCCAGGGGCCGACAATGGCCTCGCCGCCCAGCGCGATCATCTCGCGCAGCTTGTTCGCGGCAAAGGGCACCTCGATCTTGAAGTAGGAGAGGTTCTCGATCTCCTTCGCCATGCGCGCGAGGAAGGCGGCGGAGAGCGGCGTGCCCGCCACCGGCGCATCCTGCACCATGATCGGGATGCCGATGGCATCCGAGACCGTCTGGTAGAACTCGTGGATCTTCGGCTCGGCCACGCGGATGGTGGCGCCATGATAGGGCGGCATCACCATGACCATGGCGGCGCCGGCATCCTGCGCGCGGCGGGAGCGTTCGGCGCAGAGGCGGGAGGAGAAATGGGTGGTGGTGACGATCACCGGCACCCGTCCCGCGACGTGCCGCAGGATCTCGTCCTGCAGCACTTCACGCTCATGGTCGGAGAGGACGAACTGCTCCGAGAAATTCGCCAGGATGCACAGCCCGTGCGATCCTGCGTCGATCATGAAATCGACGCAGCGGCGCTGGCCTTCGAGGTCCAGCCCGCCACGCTCGTCGAAGATGGTCGGCACCACCGGGAAGACGCCCTGATAGGGTCCTGCCATGTCTCGCTCCCTTAGCCCCTCTGTTCCGTGGCTTCGGGGGGAGCTTGGCATGGCGGGCGGTGCCGGCCAAGTCAGGCCTCGTTCAGCGGGATCTCCACCTCCAGCAGCGGCGCGTGCTGCTGGGCGCCATAGACGTCGGTGTCCCCGATATCCCCCGCCGGCACCAGCCGGGGCAGGGTGGCCTTGAAGGCGGAGGCGGCATCATAGGGCGTGAAGAGCACGTCCTTCTCGTCCACCCCATAGAGGCGGGCGAAGAGGGCGGGGCAGAGCACGCCCGTCGCCTTTACCTTCTGGTAAGTGCCGTGGTCCTCGAAGAGCACGTCGATGGTAACGGAGAAAGGGCCGGCGTTCTTGCTCTTGCAGATCTGCGCGATCTCACGGATGCGGGGCATGGCCTGTCTCCTCACACCATCTCGTATTCGATGGGGAACATCTCGCACGGGTCCTTCGGCGCCACGGTATGGAAGACGCTGAAGCGGAACATCGGCCCCAGCTCGATATCCGAAGGGCTGAAGGGGAAGGCCATGTTGCCCTCCTTGCACAGGCGGCCCGGGAAGTCGGCATGCAGCATGGAGGTGCGCGCCATCGCCAGGACGGCATTGGCGATATCCTGCGTGCGGCCCAGCACCTCGATCACGAAGCCCAGCTCGTGCGAGGTGATCTCCTTCTGCGGCTCCCAGGCGGCCATGACGCCGTCCTTGCCATAGGTGCGGACCACCAGCTGGTAATCTTCCGGAGGCACGCCGAAGGCGGCGGCCTTGGCGGCGACCTTGTTCCGGTGCGTCTCCAGATAGCTGTCGATCTGGCCGATCAGCACGGGGTCGCGCGTGCCGCAGATGCTGATGGCACGGTAGCCCGCGCGCTCCACACCCTCGAGCTTGATCGTGTACTGCTCGGCCGGCGTCCAGGTCATGCCATCGACCTTCACCGCGCGGTCGCTGACCGCGGTGATGGTGACGGCGCTGGTATCCAGCAGCCCGCCCGGCTCCACATGGTGGATCGGGCTGGAATTCTCATGCAGCGCGAAATTCGCCACGGCCAGCGGGGTGGAGCGGCGGATCGGGTTCGGCGGCTCGCAGATGATGTGGTCGTCGCGCACCCGCAGGAAGATGCAGTCCGGCTCCTTCGGCACGGTCGGCTCGGCGCCGCATTCCAGCATCTTGCCGGCGTACCAGGAGGGAGCCGGGTTCATCCCGGCGCGGATGGCCGGGCCCGCCCATTGCGCGGGGTCGCTGCTGCGGCCCGCCAGGATGACCTGCGCGCCATTGTCCAGCGCGCGCATGAAGGGCTCGGGGCCCATCATGCCGACGATGCGCTCGGCGCGGCGGATGGTCGCCTCGTCCAGCGGCTTCATCTTGGCCAGCGGCTTGCTCAGGCCGGCATTCACCCGCTCGATCAGCGATTCCTTGCTCTGCTCGGCATGGATCAGCGCCATCTTGAAGGAGAGGCCCTCCTCCCGCGCGATCTCCCGCACCAGGGCAGCGGTGTCCTGCAGATGCGGCTCACCGCCCGCACCACCGGAAGTCCCGATGATGCAGGGGATCTTGGCAGCCGTCGCGGCCAGCAGCATGAGCCGCAGGTCGCGCTTGACCGAGAGGCGCGAGCAGAAGGACTTGCCCGCGCCCAGGTAGTAGGGCCCTGGATCGGTGCTGCCGCCGTCGCAGCCGATCACATGCGGCTCCCACGACATACCGATCCGCAGCGATTCCTCGGCGTAGCCGTATCCGAGGATACCGCTCGTCGAGAGCATTCTGAACTCTTGCACGATGTAATCCCTTAGCCCTTGGGCAGAAGCCCATCCTTGTCGGCCTGCTGCCAGCGACGGTCTTCCTCGACCAGCAGGCTGGTAAATTCGCTGCGCGACAGCGCCGCAGGGTCGACCGCCAACTGCCTCAGGCGCTCCTTCAGGACGGGCGTCTGCATGGCCTTCAGCACCTCGGCATTGAGCTTGTCGGCGATGGGCGCCGGCAGCTTGGCGGGGGCGAACATGCCGAACCAGCCGACGAACTCGGCACCCTGCACGCCACCCTCGTTCACGGTCGGGACATCCGGCATCAGGCTGAAGCGCTCTGTGCTGCTGATGGCCAGGACCTTGATGGTGCCGGCCGACAGCAGCGGCATGGCGGTGGCGGTGCTCCCCCAGGCCACCGGCAGGTGCCCGCCAGTCAGCTCGGCCAGATAGGCGCCGCTGCCGCGATAGGGGATCTCGATCATCTCGACCCCGGCGCGCTTGGCGAACTGGTTGGCGGTGAAGGAGGACTGCGCGTCCGAGGTGCCCTGGGCGATGCTGCCGGGCTTGTCCTTCGCGGCCTTCACCAGGTCGGCCAGGCTCTTGTAGGGGCTGTTCGCCGCCGTCATCAGCACCAGCGGGTAACGCGCCGTCATGGCGATGGGGGTGAAGTCCTTCAGCGGGTCGAAGGGCAGCTGCGGCGTGATATAGCGCGTCATCACATGCGTGCTGGTGACGACCATCAGCGTGTAGCCGTCCGGCTGGCTGTGGGAGACGGCCTCGCTGCCGACGATGCCATTGGCACCCGCGCGGTTCTCCACCACGAAGCTCTGGCCCAGGCTCTGGCCCAACGCCTCGGCGATGGCGCGGGTGGTGATGTCGGTGCCGCCACCGGGGGCATAGGGCACGACGACGCGCACCGTCTTGTTGGGCCAGTTGTCCTGCGCCCAGGCCGGGCGGATGGCCGGCATGGCCAGCGTTGCGAGGCCGGCGCCAAGCAGGCCACGGCGCGTCGCGGTCAGGTGCCCGCCCGTGAGGGAGGCCATCACTTTCTTCATCGTTGTCTTCCCTGTCAGTTTATTCTTGCCGGAGTAGCCATCGGCCCCCCGGTTTCCGACGGGGGGCGAGGGAGAAGGCGCGGGGGAGGATGGCCGGTGCCCTATGCTGGTCAGGGCACCGGCGAGGCTCACGAGACCTGCTGCAGCGCCGGCTTCCGCCACGCGCCCAGCTCGGGACGGGGCAGGCCGAGGTTCTCGCGCAGAGTCTTGCCCGCGTAGTCCTTGTGGTAGAGGCCGCGGCGCTGCAACTCCGGCACCACGAAGCGGGAGAAATCCTCAAAGGCGCCGGACATATGCGTGGCCGCCAGCACGAAGCCGTCGCAGGCGCGGGCGGTGAACCATTCCTCCATCTGGTCGGCCACCTGGGTGGGCGTGCCGCAGAAGATCGGGAATTCGCCGATGGTGCCGCGGCCGGAGAAGTGCACGAAGTCGCGTACCGTCGGGTTCGGCTTGCCGGACAGGGCGACGATACGGTCCTTGAAGCCGGTCCAGGACAGCTTCTTCAGTTCCTCGTCCGTGAACTCGGAATCGAGATCCTTGGAGCCGAAGTCGAAGTTCAGCGCTTCCGACAGCAGCACCAGCGCGTCGATCGGCTTGGCCAGGGCGCGGATGTATTCGCGCTTTTCCTCGGCCATCGCCTGGGTCTCGGCGACGCAGACATAGCAGGCCGGGCAGACCGCCACGCTGTCCGGGTCGCGGCCGGCGGCGGCGACGGAAGCCTTCAGCTCGCCATACTGCTTCTGGCCCATGGCGATATTCGGGTAGACCACGAAGATCAACTCGCCCCAGCGGCCGGCGAACTGGCGGCCACGGCCGCTCTGCCCCGCCTGGATCAGCACCGGGTGGCCTTGGGCCGAGCGCGGCACCGGCAGCGGCCCGGCCGACTTGAAATACTGGCCCTGGTGGTTGAGCTTATGGACCTTGCTGCCGTCGGCGAAGCGGCCGGAGATCTTGTCGCCGATGATGGCGTCATCCTCCCAGCTGTCCCACAGCCCCATGACGACTTCCATGAACTCGTCGGCGCGCTCGTAGCGGGCGTCATGCGCCAGATGGCCGTCGCGGCCGAAATTGGCGGCTTCCGAGTTGTTCAGGGAGGTGACGACGTTCCAGGCGGCGCGACCGCCCGTCATCAGGTCCAGCGTCGCGAAGAGGCGTGCGACGTGGAAGGGCTCGTAATAGGTGGTGGAATAGGTGACGCCGAGGCCGAGCTTCTCCGTCGCCATGCCGATAGCGGTGATGATGGTGGCGGGGTCCATCTTCACCACGCGCACGCCATTCTCGACGGCGTCGCGATGGTCGTTGTTGTAGATGTCCGGCATCGCCAGGCGGTCGTCGAAGAAGGCGAGATGGAACTTGCCGTCCTCCAGCGCGCGGCCGATGCGCTGGAAGTACTTCGCGCTCAGAAAATCCATGGGATTGGCGGGATGGCGCCAGGAGCCGGGGGCGATGGAGCAGTTCTGTGCCTGCAGGAAGCCCACCATCTTCATTTGCCGTTCCGGGGTGCTCATCGGCTCAGCCTCTCCTTCCTGCCGGCAGGCATTGTCGGGCCCGGCCGGGAAATTTCCTCTGGAACACCAGCCTTTGTCAGCCGATGTGCGCGAACGTTTGCGCTTTCGTGCCGCAGTAAGAAGGTTGCAGAGCCGCGCGTCAACAGAAATTTCGGGAAGGATGATCATGACTCCGCGTACTTTCCTGAACAGGAGGCACCTCATGACCTAGTGACTTTGCTGAAACGGATGCGCGAACGGTGGCGCAGGAGATGCGTGCTACACTGCCGGCATGAATGACGTCCCGCCGCCCGCCGCCTTTCGCCAGCGTGCCACCATCGTCACGCTCTCCCGCCTGGCGGGCGTGGCACCTTCCACCATCTCCCGCGCTTTGAAGGGGGACACCCGCATCTCGGCGGAAACGCGGGCGCGGATCGCCACGCTGGCGCAGGAGCTGGGCTACACACCCAATGCCCTGGCACGCACACTCTCATCCGGCCGCAGTGGATTGATCGGGCTGGTGCTCGGGCCGTCCACCCATCCGATCTATACGGAGATCCTGCACGAGACGGTGGCCCAGGCCGGCGAGCGGGGGATGCGCATGTTGATGATCCATGCCGGCGCCGGGCCGATCGAGGACAAGACGGCGGAAGCCCTGCTGCAGTACAAGGTGGATGGCTGCCTGATCACCTCGGCCGAGCTTTCCTCCCGCGCCGCCCATATCTGCTCGGCCAACGGGGTGCCGGTGGTGATGGTCAACCGCGTGGCGCGGGAACATTCCTCTGCGGTGGCCTGCGACAACCGTGCCGGTGGCGGGGAACTGGCGGCATTGCTGATCGCGCACGGGCATCGTCGCTTCGGCCTGGTCAATACCTCCAACCGCACTTCAACGGCGCTGGAACGCGAGCAGGGCTTCGTCGAGCATCTGGAGAAGGCGGGCCAGAAGCTGATGCTGCGGCTGGACGGGCAGTCCACCTATGACGGCGGCTTCGAGGCCGGGCGACAGATCGTCGCCCTGCCAGCGCGCCGCCGGCCGGATGCCATCTTCGCCGTCAGCGATATCATCGGCATGGGCGTGCTGGATGCGCTGCGGCTGGGGGGCGTGCGGGTGCCGCAGGATATCTCGGTGGTGGCTTTCGACGATATTCCCCAGGCCGCATGGCCGATCTACGACCTGACCACCGTGGCGCAGCCGCTGGGGGCCATGGTGCGCCGGGGGCTGGATCTGCTGGCTGCCCGCATGACCGATCCCGGCCTGCCGGATGAAACCGTCACGCTGCGCGGCAAGCTGATCGTGCGCGGCTCGGTTCGCGTGATTGACCGGAATTCAGTTCCAATTGCGTAATTGTTAAGCTTATCGAATTAAATTAAAGGGCAGCTCCAACCCGGGAACCGCTCCATGCGTCATGCCTTGATCGCCGCCGCTGCTCTGCTGGCTGCCCTTTCGGCCCCCTCCATCGCTCAGGCGGCCGACCGCCGGGTGGAGGTGGTGAATGCCTCCAAGCAGGAACTGCGCGAATTCTACGCTTCCAACGCCAAGCGCAGCTCCTGGGAAGAGGATATCCTGGGCGAGGATGTGCTGCCGCCGGGCGAGTCCATCGTCATCGATGACGGTTCCGGCGCCTGCAACTTCGACCTCCTGGCGGTGCTGGACGGTGGTCGCAAGGTCGAGCGGCGCAACGTCAATGTCTGCGAGATCAGCCGCTTTACCGTGCGCTGAACCCGCTCATGGCCGGGCGGCGATGGTGTTGCGCATCAGGCGCTGCGCCATGCCGCCGGCCAGTGTCTCGGCCATGCAGAGATAGCCGAGATCGTTCATGTGGAAGCCATCGGCCGAGAGCATGGAAGCCTTCTGCGGCGCCGCGTCCCAGTAGCGCATGATGGCATAGCGCCGCATCAGCGGAACCTGCTTCTCGGCCGCCACGCGCTCGATGGTCTGGACGATGAGGCGGTAGAGATCCTCGCCGCCCTGGCCCGCGTAGAATTGCGGGTCGATCAGCACGAGGTCCAGCCCGCGTTCCTGCACGAAGTCCACGCCCTGACGCATGGTTTCGGAAAACGCCTCAGGCGTGATGTGGCGCACGGCATCGTTGGTGCCGAGCTGCCAGAGCACCACGTCCGGCTTCCAGTCCTCTATAGCCTTCCGCATGCGGATCAGGGTCGTGGAAGCGACCTCGCCGCCGATGCCGTCGTTCCGCACCGTGATTTTCGCGCCCGGCAGCAGGCGAAGCAGCGCATCCTGCAGGCGTGACGGATAGGCATGGCCCGGCGCGGTGGCGCCCACCCCGGCGGTGGAGGATGAGCCGATGGCCAGGATCCGCACGGCCTCGCCCTCCTGCACCAGGGTCGTCATGCGCGGCAGGGCGAAGCGCAGATTCTGCAATTCCTCCGGCACCATGCAGCCGGAGGGCAGTTCCGCTGCCGGACCGGGGCCGAAATGCGGTGTCGCCGGCACCAGCAGGGGGGCGGCCGCCGGAATCGGCATGGATGGCGGCGGGGGGGTGCGGACAGCGGTCTGCGCCCGGCCCAGCTTCGCCAGGCCCAGCGCCGCCACTCCGGAGAGGAGGAAGGCGCGCCGCATCAGGGACGCAGCGCCGCCGTGCCGGCGATCGCGGGAGCGCGGCTGCTCCGGCGCGTCTCCGCCAGGGTCAGCAGCCATGCGGCCAGGATCTGTACGGAAATGCCCATCGTGACGTAGACGATATCAAATCCCGCGCTCTCATGGCCAGTCTGCTTCAGCGTCACGCCGGTCATGCTGATGACGAGACCCGTGCAGAAGATCGGCAAGGAATGCCGGCCCATCATGGCCAGGGGATGCGTGAGCGGGCGCGTCAGGGCCCAGGCCTGCAGGGGGGAGTAGGCGACGACATAAGCCAGCGCCAGGACATGCACGAGGCGAGGGATGGAGAGATACTGCTTCTCCGGCACCAGCAGGAAGTCGCGCAGGATCACGCCCTCCGCCTCCGGCGCCAGATGGAAACAGGTGATCACCATGGAGAAGATCAGGAACCCCAGCGCCAGCATCCAGGCAGGGCGGTGATAGGGCATGGCGGCGCCCATGACCTCCCGCCTGCAGCCCAGCGCGAAGCCGATGGTGAACAGGAACTGCCAGCTGAGGGGATTGAAGAACCAGCCGCCTTCCATCGGGTAGCTGGGCAGGTTGATGCGTTCCAGCCCCGCCAGGGCATAGATCATGGCGGAGATCATCAGCAGGGCCGAAAGGCTGCGCCGGCCGATCCAGAGCAGCAGCGGCAATATGGCAATCAGCACGAAATAGAGCGGCAGGATGTTCAGATAGCCCGGCTGGTACCGGAGCGTCACGGCCGAGACGAGGGCCTGCAACGGATCCAGCAGCAGAGGCTCCAACGCCACCACATTGAACAGCCCGGCATCGCCGGTACGCAGCACGGCCCAGGCGAAGACGGCGCCGCCCAGCACCACCATGGCCAGATGCGTCGTGTAGAGCCCTGCCGCGCGGCTCATGACCCGCAGCGACACGTTGAAGCGGTCGCCCTCATCGCTGTTGTAGCGGCGTGAATAGGCACAGGCGGCGGCATAGCCGGCGAAGAGGACGAAGAGTTCCGCGGCGTCGGAGAAGCCGAAATTCTTGTGCGTCCAGTCCTCCAGCACATTGCCGGAGACGTGGTTGATGAAGATGGAAACCAGCGCGAAGCCACGCCAGACATCCAGCGCTGTATCCCGCCCCGGCGGGGCCGGGCGGGCCACGCCGCCTGCCAGCGCGGTGGGCGATACTGTCGGCGCCATGGTCGATCCTCCTCCTGCCGCGCCCGCCAGGGGCGGCGCCGCGAGGCAAAAACGAGGGCGGCGGGGAGGAGGTTGCCTTACTCAGGCAGGGGTGAGGTCAACGCCGACATCCAGCCGATGCCGGCCACCTCCCAGGATGATCCCCCGCAGCGGCGAGATGTCGCTGAAATCACGCCCCCAGCCGAGCACCACGTGCTCCCCGGCCACCACCAGGTTGTTGGTGGGGTCCAGTCCGACCCAGCCATGCGCCGGGCCGAGCCAGGCGCTGACCCAGGCATGGGACTGGTCGGCCCCTTGTCGCGCCACCCCGCCAGGGGATGGCCGGGTGCGGATATAACCTGAGACGTAGCGGGCGGCGAGGCCGAGGCCGCGCAGGCCGTTCAACATCAGGTGGGTGAAGTCCTGGCAGACCCCCGCCCGTTGCGCCAGCACCTGGGACACCGGCGTGGAGACGCCCGTGACGCCCGGCTGGAAGGTGAAATCCCGCCGGATGCGCGCATTCAGGTCGAGCAGTCCCGCCAGCACAGGCCGCCCCGGCGGGAAGGAGGCGCGCGCGTAATCCCGCGCCGCGGCGTTCTCCGGCAGCATGGGGGAGGGGAAGGTGAATTCCACCGCATCGGGCGCGGGGGCGGCGGCCAGTTGCTCCCAGGGCGGGGTCTCGGCTGCCGGCGGCGGTGGGGGGAAGGCGGCTTCCACCATGGCCTCGGCTACCACTTCGAAGCGCCTGTGCGGCTGGTCGATGAAGAGCCAGGTGACGGAATTGCCGAAATGGTCGAGGCCCCGCGTCATCCTTGCCGGGGTGGGGGTGCAGCGGATCTCCTCCGCAAGCATGCGCTGGCCGGGCAGGGCGCGCGGCGTCAGATGGAGCATGTGGGTCGCCAGGTCCACCGTCTCGGCGTAGCGGTAGGTGGTGACGTGGCGGACGCGCCAGTTCATGGAAACCTCAGAAGCCGCCGGCCAGGGCGGGCTCGCCGGCGGCGGGCTGCACGCCCAGCGCCTGCGTGGCCGGCAGCAGCGCGAAGTAGCGGCGGGTGATGGCGCCGGAGAGATTGGCGATATCCCCCTCGATCCGGCGCAGGACGGGCGCCAGGGCGGTGGTGGCCACGGCCTGCTCCGGGCTGGCCAGCACGCCGCCGGGCATCGCCTCCACCTCCGCCAGCAGCGCGGCGGCGGTGCCGGCGAGGGCGGGGTCGCCATCCGCCGCCAGTTCGGCCAGCAGGGCATGGATGGCGCGCAGCTGAAAGCCGAGGCCACGCGGGTTGCCGGGGTCGGCCAGCACCAGGTCCAGCGCTGGCGCCGGTTGCAGCACGCTCTGGTAGCGGCTGCGGTAGGTGATGACGGAATCGCAGAGTTCCAGCGCCAGCCGCAGCCCGCCTTCCACCCGTGTGGGCGGCTGTGCCAGCGCGAAATGCAGCTGCGCGGCGATGCTCTGCGCCCGCTCCACCCGGCGCCCGAGGTCCAGGAAGGTATAGCCGCCGGCACGGACCATGTTCTCCGCCGCCATGCCGGCCATCCCGGCGACATAGCGCAGCACGCCGCCCAGCAGCCGCTCCAGCTCCTGCAAGGGCCGGGCCGGCTCGCGCGGCTGCGCGGCCTCGGCCCGCAGGGTTCGCAGTGGCTGGGCGAAGGCGGCGTACATATCGGCGGTCAGCCGGTCCCGGAGGGCCTCCACCAGCCGCGACACCTGGCTGAGCAGCACCAGCACCTCGCCTTCCGGCTGGGTGGTGCGGAGCAGGGCATCGCGCAGCGTGGCGGTGGCGCCGCCGCTGGGCAGGTCCTCCGCGCCGACCAGCCTGGCATGGCGGAGGCAGAGGGCGAGGGCGGAGAGTTCCGCCACCTCGCGCGGCAGCAGCGGGCCGCGGTCCAGCCGGCCGAGAGTGGCGCGCATCAGCCGTGCCGCGCCTTCCAGCCGCTCGGCATAGCGGCCGAGCCAGAAGAGGTTGTCGGCCACGCGGGAAGGCAGCTCACCGGCCGCGCGGCGGATGGCCAGCGGCGGCTGCTGCTGCGCCGGCGGGCCGGCGATGCGGGCATCCTCCTGATGCAGCACCCAGACATCCTTGGTCAGGGTGGTTCCACCCGCCTCCACCCGCGCCAGGCCGCCGGGCAGGGCGTGCCAGCGGGCGCCGTCCTGCACCAGGAACATCCGCAGCCGCACCGGCAGGGGCTCCAGCCGCTCGCCTTGCAGGCAGGGCGCGACGGAGCCAGTCAGCACCCGGCTGGCCATGTACTCGCCCGGGCGGGCGGCGATGCGCGCGTCCAGCCCGGCGGCATCCGGCGGGCGGCCGGGATGCCCGCCGATGGCGGGGCGGATGGTCCAGCCCGGCCGCTCCGCCAGCACCATGGAGAGGGCGGCGGGATCGGCCAGCCAGCGCGGCTCCGGCTGCGGCAGCAGCAGCTCCTCCCCCAGCAGCCGGCGGGCCAGGGCGGGCAGGAAGGCCATCAGGCCCGGCGTCTCGGCCAGCCCGGCGCCTGGCTCGTTGACGATCTTGACCGTGCCGTGCCGCGCGGCATCCAGCAGGCCCGGCACCCCCTGGCCCGGCCCGTCCATCTCCAGCGGGTCCAGGCCCCGGCCGGGCACGCGGCGCAGCAGCACATCCACGGGCCGCAGGCCCTTCAGCGTCTTGATGAAGACGGCGCCGCCGCGCACGGACAGGTCGCCCGGTTCCACCAGCGCGCAGGAGAGTTCGCGCGCCAGCAGCACATGCTCGAACCAGAGGCGGTGATGCACGCCGGGGGTCAGCAGCGCCACGCTGGGCCCATCCTGCCCCGGCGCGGCGCGCGGCGGGGCGAGGCGTTGCAGCGCGTCCTGCCACAGTTCGAAGAACGGGCGCAGCGGGCGCAGCGCATGGCCCCGGAACAGGCCCGGCAGGGCACGGGCCAGGATCCGCCGGTTCTCCTGCGTCTGGCCGATGCCGCCGGCACGGCTGGTGCGGTCCGCCACCACATGCCAGCGGCCATCCGGCGCGCGCAGCAGGTCCGCGGCATAACAGTGCAGGAAAGGGTGCCGCGTGGCGGCCGGGCCGGCATCCCGGCAGGGGCGCAGGAAGGCGGGGTTGGCATAGACCAGGGCGGGTGGGACCAGGCCTTCCGTCAGCAGATGCTGCGGGCCGTAGAGGTCGGCCAGGATGGCTTCCATCAGCCGCGCCCGCTGGGCCAGCCCGGCGGCGAGGTGGCTGAACTCCTCATCCGGCAGCACCAGGGGTATGGGATCGCAGCGCCATCCGGCCTGGGCGCTTGGCATCTCCCCGGGCAGCAGGGAGGTCATGCCCTCCTCGGCCACCCGCTCCACCCGCCGCGCAGCTTCTCCCATGCCCATGGCGGAAAGCTCCGCCAGCCCGGCCATGACACTCCGCCAATGGGGGCGAAGATGGCCGCTGCCGTCGGCCATCTCATCGCGTGGGGGTTGAGTACTCACGGGCGTCTCACGCGGCGCCCGCTATCACGCAAAGCGGCGCAGGTCGAGGGTGCGGCTGAGTTCCGTGCTTTCCACCCGGAGAGGCTCCGGCATCGGGCCGGGCGTATGTCCGAAGGGGAGGAAGCGGGCGCGGCGCCGGGCCTCGGCCTCATTGGCATTGACCGGGAAGTGCTCGTAGTTCCGGCCGCCGGGCTGCGCGACATGATGGGTGAAGCCGCCCAGGCTGCGGCCGGTCCACCTGTCCCAGAGGTCGAAGGTCAACGGGGCCTGGACCGGGATCATCGGGTGCAGGGCGGAGGGCGTCGCCCGGGCCTTGAAGCGAAGCCCCGCCACGAACTCGCCGGTGTTGCCGGTGGCCCACATCGGCAGCGCCTTGCCATTGGCGGCGAGGATGAAGCGTTCCGGCACGAAGCCCTGCGCCTTCACCTGCAACCGCTCGGTGCTGCTGTCGACGGAGCGGGCGGCGCCGGTGCCCGTTCTTTCCCCGCCCGGCACATGCCAGGGCTCCAGCGCCTGCCGCAGCTCCAGCCGGATGCCCTCCAGCGTCACCTCACCCACCTGGGGGAAGCGGAATTCGACATGGGGTTCGAACCATTCCACCCGCAGCGGGGCGCCGAGCTCGCGAAGTTCCCGGATGGCGTCGCGCAGGTCCTGCACGGCATAGTGGGGCAGCATGAAATCGTCATGCAGCCGGGTGCCCCAGCGCACCAGCCGCCGTTCGTAGGGCCGGTTCCAGAAGGCGGCGACGGCGGCACGCATCAGCAGCATCTGGGCAGCGGCCATGCGCGGGTTTGGCGGCATCTCGAAGGCACGGAACTCCACCAGCCCCAGCCGTCCGCTGCCGCTGTCCGGCGGATAGAGCCTGTCGATGGAGAATTCGGCGCGGTGGGTATCGCCGGTCATGTCCGCGAGGATGTTGCGGAAGAGCCGGTCGGTGACCCAGGGCGCCTTCTCCTCGAAGGGGCTGATCTGCTGGAAGGCGATCTCCAGCTCGTTCAGCACATCCTGCCGCCCCTCATCGATGCGCGGGTGCTGGCTGGCGGGGCCGATGAGCTGCCCGGCGAAGAGGAAGCTGAGGCTGGGATGGTTGTGCCAGAAGCCCAGCAGCGACTTCAGCAGATCCGGGCGCCGCAGGAAGGGGCTGTCGGCCGGCCTGGCCGCGCCCATCACCACATGGTTGCCGCCGCCCGTGCCGGCATGGCGGCCATCCAGCATGAACTTCTGGGCCGCCAGTCCTTCCTGGCGGGCGGCCTCGTAGAGCTGCTCCGTCCGCTCCACCTGCTGCTCCCAGTTGGTGGCGGGATGGAGAAGCACCTCGATCACGCCAGGGGCGGGGGTGATGGAGAAGCCTGGCACGCACGGGTCGCGCGGCGGGGCATAGCCTTCCAGCACCACGCGGCGGCCGGCCTGTGCGGCGGTGTCCTCAACGGCGGCGCAGAGTTCGAGCCAATGCCCGATCTCCGCCAGGGGCGGGAAGAAGACAGTCAGCTTCCCCTCCCGCGCCTCGACCGTCAGGGCCGTACGGATCGGATCGGGCGCCTCTCCCCGTGCTTCCGGCATCCGCTGGTGCCGCAGGAGGACGCCGTCACCGCCCCCCGTGGCGGCATGCAGACTCCCGCCGGGGAACAAGGCGCCGTGCGCGGCGGCGGGGTCGGCCCAGGGCAGGCTGTCCAACGGCAGGCGGAGGCCGATGGGGGAATCGCCGGGGACCAGGAACAGCGCGTCATCCCGGAAGAACCACCTGCCGGATTCCCAGCCATCCCGGCCATGGCGTAGCGGCAGCACCGAGCCGACGCTGGAACCCAGGCCCTGGGCGAAGATCCTGGCCAGCCTTGCCCGCTCCAGCGGGTCGCCCGGTCTGGCATCCTCGTCCGGCCCGGTTGCCGGCAGGCGCTTTTCCTTCCAGAGGTAGTAGTGGCTGTCCTCGAAAGCCGGGTTCACCAGCGCGGGGTCCACGCCCAGCCGCGCCGCCAGCGCGGCGGCGAAATCGGCGGCATCCCCGGCATCGGCGGTATCGGTATGGTCGTCGTCCGAAAGCAGGGCGGCATCCCGCCAGACCGGCTGCCCATCGGCGCGCCAATGGGCATTCAGCTGCCAGCGCGGCAGTTGCTCGCCCGGATAATGCCTGCCCATGGCGTATTGCACCACGCCGCCCGGTGCCCAAAGTGGCATCAGCCGCTTCAGCAGCCGGCCGGCGAGACTGCGCTTGGTGGGCCCCAGCGCGGCGGTATTCCATTCCGGCGCATCCTGGTCCCTGGCCGAGACGAAGGTCGGCTCCCCTCCCATGGTCAGGCGCACGGCGCCCGTTTCCAACTGCTGGTCCACCGCTTGTCCGGAGGCCAGAATCTCCTGCCAGGCGGCGTCCTCATAGGGCTTGGTGACGCGCGGTGTCTGGCGCACCCGCTGGATGGACATGCCGAAGTCGAACTCCACCCCGGCCTCGCTCATCCGCCCGCTGATCGGGGCGGCCGACTGCGGCTCGGGCGTCGCGGCCAGGGGGATATGGCCTTCGCCCACCAGGAGGCCTGAGGTGACGTCGAGCCCCACCCAGCCGGCGCCGGGCAGATAGACTTCCGCCCAGGCATGGAGGTCCGTGAAATCGGCGCCGGGGCCCTGCGGGCCTTCCAGCGGCTTCTCATCCGCCACCAGCTGGATCAGGTAGCCGGAGACGAAGCGCGCGGCGAAGCCGAGGTTCCGCAGCAGCTGCACCAGCAGCCAGGCGCTGTCGCGGCAGGAACCTTTCCCCTGCTCCAGCGTCTCCTCCGGCGACCAGACGCCCGGCTCCATCCGCACGACGTAGGGAATGCTGCGGTTCACCAGGGTGTTGATGTCCAGCAGCATGGACACCGTGCCCAGCCCACCCTCCGCCGGCGGCTTCGGCACCTGCTCCATCAGGCCGGAGAGCAGCGGTCCCGGCGGGTCGGCGCGGCGGAAGGGCGCCAGCTCATGTTCCAGCACGGGGTCGTAGCTGAAGGGCCAGGTCTCGGCCTCAGGTTCCAGGAAGAAGTCGAAGGGATTGATGGTGGCCATATCGGCCACGAGGTCCACGGTGATGTCGAAATGCGTCACAGGCCCGGGAAACACCACGCGGGCCTGGAAATTGCCCTGCGGGTCCTGCTGCCAGTTCAGGAAATGCGGGTGGGGATCGATCGTCAGCGTGTAGGCGAGGATCGGGGTGCGCGCATGTGGCGCGGGCCGGAGCCGGATGGTCTGCGGTCCCAGCGACACGGGCCGGTCGTATTGGTAGCGGGTATGATGCGTCACCGCGGCGTGAATCGACATGCGGGTTCCCGACGACCTCGTTCGGGGAGCAGCATAGCCTCCGCATGCCGTGGCGCGATACGCCCTGCCTCAGGACGTATCGCGCCACGGTCAGGCAGTCTGGCTCAGCGTATGAAAGGCGCGCCGCTGGGCTGCTGGAAGCCGCTGTCGTCCATCACGTTGTTATTGATGGCTCCGGCCGCTGCCTGGACCTGCAGGAGCGGGGAGGGTGGGTTGGACAGCCGTCGCAGCGTCTCGGCACCCCCCAGCGGGAAATCGGGGCCCGAGAGCGCGGCCTGGGCGGCGGCGGTGTTACCCCTCTGGAGCTCCCGCGCGGCGCGCTGCAGCGCGTCCATGACCTGCGGCGCTGGCGCATTGGGGGCAATGCCGAAGGCGCGCCGCGCCTCCGCCCGGCCGGCCTGCAATTGAAGCAGGGTGGTGCCGGGGAAGTTGCTCGCGCGTCCGGGGTCATTCTCCAGGCGCCAGGTCAGGTATTCCAGCTGCGCGAGGGAGAGGGCAACCCGCGCGGGCTGGCCGCGCTGGGCGTTCAGGTCGCCGAAGGTGAAGGGGGCCTCCAGCGCGGCGGCACGCAGGGGGTCCCCGGCGCCGGCCAGATAGGGCTGCTGCCCGATATAGCCGTCCCACATGCCCGTGTTCGTGCCGGGCTGGTTGCAGCCCGCCAGCACCGGCAGGGCGACCAGGGCGGAGAGGAGGAATAAGCGCTTTGTCATGGCTCGCACCAGAAAGCTGATATGGAGCATCTGGGTTGTGACGGTGTCGATACAAGCGCCCGTCCGGACCACGAAGGGGTGCTATGAAGGACAGCATAGCGCGATCCGCCCTTGCCCCCGCCGCCTCGCGCTGCCACACAGCCGCCGCCACGTGCCTCTTTGCCTGGGATCATGACCGAAGATCTGCCAAGCCCCGCCCTGTTGCCCTCCGGCCTGAGCGACCTGCTGCCCCCCGAGGCAGCGCAGGAGGCTGCGCTGGTCGAGGCGATGCATGCCGTCTTCGCCGCGCATGGCTATGAGCGCGTGAAGCCGCCGCTGCTGGAATTCGAGGATTCGCTGCTGGCGGGTTCCGGCGCCGCCGTGGCGGAGCAGACCTTCCGGCTGATGGACCCCGACAGCCAGCGCATGATGGGCCTGCGCGCCGACATCACCCCCCAGGTGGCGCGCATCGCCGCGACCCGGCTGGGCGCCGTGCCGCGCCCGCTGCGGCTTTCCTATTCCGGGCAGGTGCTGCGGGTGCGCGGCACCCAGCTGGCGCCGGAGCGGCAGATCCCGCAGGTCGGCATCGAGTTGATCGGCACCGATTGCGCCGAAGCCGATGCCGAGGTGGCGCTGCTGGGCGTCGAGGCCCTGGCCGCCGCCGGCATCGCCGCGCCCAGCCTGGACATCACACTGCCGACCATGGCGCCCGCGCTGCTGGATGCCGCCGGGGTGGAAGGCGAGTTGCGTCGCAAGCTGGCCCGCGCGCTGGACCGCAAGGACGCCGCTGCCGTGACGGAGCTGGCCGCCATCGCCGGCCCGCCCGCCGTCGGGCTGACGGCGCTGCTGACCGCGGCCGGCCCGGCCGATGGCGCCCTGGCCGCGCTGAAGGCGGCCGACCTGCCGCAGGCCGCCCGTGCGATTGCCGACAATGCCGCCGCCATCATCGCCGCCATCCGCGCCCGCGCGCCGGGACTGCGTATTACGCTTGACCCCGTGGAGTTCCGGGGCCTGCAGTACCATGTTGGTGTGGCTTTCACGCTCTATGGTCCCGGCCATACCGGGGAGCTGGCACGCGGCGGCCGCTACATGAGCGGGGAGGAGCCGGCGACCGGCATGACCCTCTACCCCGATGCCGTAGGCCGCGCCGCGCCGGTGCGCCCGCTGCCCGCCCGGGTCTTCATCCCGCGCGGCGCCGATGCCGCCGCCGCCGCCGCGTTGCGGGCCCGGGGTTTCTTCACCGTGGCGGCGCTGTCCGCCACCGATACACCGCAGAGCCTGCGGTGCAGCCACATCCTGCGCGGGGCCGCAGCCGCGCCGATCGAGGAGAACGCGTAGCCATGGCCAATGTCGCCATCATCGGCGCCCAGTGGGGCGACGAGGGCAAGGGCAAGGTCGTCGACTGGCTGGCCAGCCGGGCCGATATCGTTGTGCGCTTCCAGGGTGGCCATAATGCCGGCCATACGCTGGTGGTGGGCAACCAGACCTACAAGCTGTCGCTGCTGCCTTCCGGCATCGTGCGCGGCAAGCTGGGCGTCATCGGCAATGGCGTGGTGCTGGACCCGGACGCGCTGCTGGCCGAGATCTCCCGCGTGCGGGAGCAGGGGCTGGATGTCGGCCCGCACAACCTGCGGATCGCCGAGAACACGCCGCTGATCCTGCCGCTGCACTCCGCCATCGACAAGGCGCGCGAGGTTGCGCGCGGCGAGAACAAGATCGGCACCACCGGCCGCGGCATCGGCCCGGCCTATGAGGACAAGGTGGCGCGCCGCGCCATCCGCCTCTGCGATCTCGCCGAGCCAGAGACGCTCTCGACCAAGCTCGACGAGCTGCTGCTGCACCACAATACCCTGCTGAAGGGCCTGGGTGCCGAGACCTTCGAGAAGCAGGTGCTGCTGGACAAGCTGGTCGCCCTGGCGCCCAAGCTGCTGCCCTATGCCGAGGCGGTGTGGGAGCGGCTGGACGAGGCCCGCCACAGCAACAAGCGCGTGCTCTTCGAGGGCGCACAGGCCGTGATGCTGGACGTGGACCACGGCACCTATCCCTTCGTCACCTCCTCCAACACCGTGGCCGGCAATGCGGCGGCGGGGGCGGGGGTCGGGCCGCACCAGATCGGTACGGTGCTGGGCATCGCCAAGGCCTATACCACCCGCGTCGGCTCCGGCCCTTTCCCGACCGAGCTGTTCGATGACGTCGGCAAGCGCCTGGGCGAGCGGGGCCGCGAGTTCGGCACCGTGACCGGCCGCCCGCGCCGCTGTGGATGGTTCGATGCCTGCCTGGTGCGGCAGGCAGTGAAGGTCGGTGGCGTGCAGGGCCTGGCCCTGACCAAGCTGGACGTGCTGGACGGCCTGACCGAGCTGAAGATCTGCACGAGCTACCGTATCGACGGCGAGATCGTGAAGCGCCTGCCGGCCGCCCTGGGCGCCCAGGCCAAGGCCGAGCCTGTCTATGAGGTGCTGGAGGGCTGGTCCCAGTCCACCCAGGGCGCGCGGAGCTGGGCCGAGCTGCCGGCTACCGCGATCAAGTATGTGAAGCGCATCGAGGAACTGGTGGAGGCGCCGGTGACGCTGCTCTCCACCAGCCCGGAGCGTGACGACACCATCCTGGTCAGCGACCCCTTCGCGGGCTGAGGCGGCCTGAAAAGAGAAGGGGCGCGGCCTTCGCAGGCCGCGCCCCTTTTTTCATGTCCGCGGCGCGGTGGGTCAGTCCACCGTCAGCCGGCGCTCGGCGATCTGCGCCTTCATGCTCTTCTGGAGCTTCTCGAAGGCGCGGACCTCGATCTGCCGCACACGCTCGCGGCTGATGTTGTACTGCTGGGAGAGTTCCTCCAGCGTCGTCGGCTCGTCCTTCAGGCGGCGCTCGATCAGGATGTGGCGCTCACGCTCATTGAGCGTCTTTAGCGCCTCACCGAGCAGCTCACGGCGGTTGGACATGTCCTGCCGCTCGGCGATCTCGGTTTCCTGGCTCTCGCTCTCATCCACCAGCCAGTCCTGCCACTCACCCTCGCTGTCGGCGCGAACAGGCGCGTTCAGCGAATTGTCGGGCGAGGCGAGGCGACGGTTCATGGACACGACGTCCTGTTCCGGCACCTGCAGCACATGGGCGATCTTTTGCACCTGCTCAGGCTGCAGGTCGCCCTCCTCGAGGGCGGCCATCTGGCCCTTCAGCCGGCGCAGGTTGAAGAACAGCTTCTTCTGCGCCGCCGTGGTGCCCATCTTTACCAGGGACCAGGAATGCAGAATGTACTCTTGGATCGCGGCGCGGATCCACCACATGGCGTATGTGGCCAGGCGGAAGCCCCGGTCGGGATCAAAGCGGCGCACTGCCTGCATCATGCCGACATTGCCCTCGCTGATCAGCTCGCCCACCGGCAGGCCGTAGCCGCGGTAGCCCATGGCGATCTTGGCAACGAGGCGCAGGTGAGATGTAACAAGGCGGTGGGCGGCCTTCTGGTCGCCGGCATCCTTCCATGCCTTGGCAAGCCGGAACTCCTCCTCCGGCGTCAACATGGGGAATTTACGAATCTCCTGCAGGTAGCGGGAGAGATTGCCCTCCGGGGCAATCGGGATCATCGAAGACGTAGTGGAAGCCATGGTCGCATCTGCCTCCTGCACCTTCCGGGCGCCCCTGTGACGGCGAGCCCCGGACGGCCAAACGGTCCGGGTCGCCCCCCGCACGGGCCCTGACGCGCCACCCGCCCCGCCGTCACGACAGGACGGTCTGGGTGGCTGCGCCGTTGCTGTGGCACCCGGCGTTGGCGACTGAACCAACGTTATCAAGGGGCGCGGAGTTGCGCAAGGAAATCCCGACTGTAATAGTCGGGTTACCTCCCGTTACCGTCGAGCAACCCAAGAAGCATCCTGAAATCCTCCGGCAACGGCGCGGTGAAACGCAATATTTCTCCCGTGACGGGGTGGGGGAAGCCGAGCGATTCGGCATGTAGCGCCTGTCTGGGGAAGGCCAGCAATGCATCCCGCGCAAGGGTCGGCAGGGATCGCGCGCTGGCAGGCATGCGTTTCAGGTAAACCGGATCGCCCACGATCGGATGCCCGATATGCGCCAGATGCACGCGGATCTGATGCGTCCGGCCGGTGGCGAGGCGGCAGCGCAGGAGGGCGCAGGCGGTGCCCCAGGCACGCTCGGTACCATAGCGGGTCAGCGCATCCTTGCCGTTGCGGGTGACGACGGCCATGCGCTTGCGGTCGGTCGGATGCCGGCCGATGGCGGCCGAGATCTCGCCGCGGGGGGGGCTTGGCACGCCCCAGGCGAGGGCGAGGTAGGAGCGTTCCAGCGCTTCCCGGCTGGCGAAGGTCGCGGAGAGGGCCTGATGAGCCCGCTCCGTCTTGGCCACAACCATGACGCCGGAGGTGTCCTTGTCCAGCCGGTGGACGATGCCGGGGCGCTTCTCGCCGCCGATGCCGGCCAGGTCGTCCCCCGCATGGGCCAGCAGGGCATTGACCAGCGTGCCGTCCTGGTTGCCCGGCGCGGGATGGACCACCAGCCCGGCGGGCTTGTCGAGCACGATCAGGTGCTTGTCCTCGAAGAGGATGGTCAACGGAATATCCTGCGCGACCGGCGTGGCGGGCACGGCCTGCGGTACCTCCACCCGGTAGGTGGCGCCGGCACGCACGGTCTCCGACGGGTCGGCGACCGGCGCTGCGTCCCGCCAGACCCGCCCGGTCTCGATCAGCGCCTTGACGCGGGAGCGGGAGAGCGTGCCTATCGCCGCCGCCAGGAACCGATCCACCCGCTGCCCCGCCTCGGCCGGGCCGGCGGGCAGGGTGAAGGTCTCGGCTGGTAACTGATTTGCTTCGGAGGTGTCGGTGCGCGCGCTCAAGATCCTGGTGTCCGTCATGGGCGCGCTCATCGTGGTGGCCACGGTGGCGCTGGTGGTGCTGTTGATCCAGCGCATGGGGGAAGCCGCCCAGGGTGTGGCGGTTGCTAACACGGAAATGGTGCTGACGCAGCCCGCCGGCAGCCGCATCGCCGGCATCGCTGCGTTGAACGGTCAGCTGGCCGTCTGGGTGGAGCGGCCCGATGGTGGCCGCGTGCTGCTGCTGGACCCCCGCAACCTGCGCCAGACCGGAGAGCTGCGCCTGGGCCAGTAGGCCCCTGAGGGCGGGCAGGAGAAGCAAAATGAAATTTTCTTCTCTAACCTGCCAAAGGTGCCTTGATCGGCGGAGGCAGCGCGGTTAGAAGCCCGCCACGCCCAACGAAGTCCCCTTCGTCTAGAGGCCTAGGACACCGCCCTCTCACGGCGGTAACAGGGGTTCGAATCCCCTAGGGGACGCCATTGGACTGAAAGCGAACGCTTTCAGCACGTTGGATGCGTCCCAGACAGGCTGATCGTGGCAGTATTACGAGGCGGAAAAGACCCGCTCTGGCTGCCCTGCTTCTGATCAGAAGCGCCCTATGGGGCGTCCACCTTCAGCCCAAGCTCCAGGCCAGCAATAAGCCAGCCGGCTGCGGTTATTGCGGCCGTGGCGGCGTTCTCTGCTGAGGTGAGGAGAACCGGCCCGTCGTGCATTGGGGGCGCAAAACCCCGCAGTTTGCGAACTTTTCTTCCGTGGCCTGCGTGATGATGCTCGCTTCGAGGAACATCAGCCGGCGCCCATGGCCGTCCTGCGACAGCTTGTGGCGGGTGGCCGAGGAATGCGTGGCGGCCCACTCGCCCTGGTCCATGAAGCGGACGGCTCTGCCGCCGACGATGTTGCCGGCGTGGCCGGCGTCATACCGGAAGGCGAATTTCTTGCCCTGGCTGAGCACGGTAAGCGGCGTGGCTGCGAAAGGGAGGTGTGGCGGTTGGCCCGAACCCGACGGACCGCGACAGGCCCGGCACGAAGCGAGATCTCGCCACGGATGTGCAAGGCCCGCCGCTTGGCCTGACGCTGAGCGGAGCCAATTGCCCTGACAGCCGCCTGCTCCTTCCGATGTCCGACGCTTTGCCGAATGTGCGGGCCAAGCATCAAGCGCGGCCACACCGCGGACCAGGCAAGCTGCACGCCGACAAAGCCTAGTATCCTGATCGCGAAATTCCTACGATCATGCAGGTAATCGTAGGGAGAGCCGCGATGGGCAAACCGGCGGTGACGATTAGGCTGAGTGAGGCCGAACGTCGGGAACTGGAATCCCTGGCTCGGGCTCACAAGACCGGACAGGCGATGGCGCGCCGGGCCCGCATTGTGTTGGCCGCCGCCGCGGGTCTGGAGAACAAGGCGATCAGCGCTGAGGTCGGCGCGGACGCCAACACGGTTTCAAAGTGGCGTCGGCGCTTCGCCGTGCATCGCCTGGACGGGTTGCTCGATGAGCCCAGACCAGGCACGCCGCGCACGATCGGCGATGACGCGATCGCCGATACCATCCGGCTGACGCTGGAAACAACGCCGCCAGGTGCGACGCATTGGTCGCTGCGCTCCATGGCCCGGACCGTCGGGTATGCGCCATCGACCATCCACCGCATCTGGCGGGCCTTCGGGCTGCAGCCGCACCGGAGCGAGACCTTCAAGCTCTCCAATGACCCGCTCTTTGTCGAGAAGGTGCGCGACATCGTCGGGCTCTACCTGGCACCGCCGGACCGCGCGCTGGTGCTGTGCGTGGATGAGAAGTCCCAGATCCAGGCGCTCGACCGCACCCAGCCCCTGCTGCCGATGCGTCCCGGCCAGGCGGAGCGGCGCACGCACGACTATACCCGCCACGGCACTACCTCGCTGTTCGCAGCGCTCGACATCGCGACCGGGACAGTGATCGGCCACTGCTACCCTAAGCACCGCTCCACCGAGTTCCGGAAGTTCCTGGATCAGGTGGAGAAAGCCGTGCCCCAGGATCTCGACGTCCATCTCGTGATGGACAACTACGCCACCCACAAGACCAAGCCGATCCGCGACTGGCTGCTCAAGCGCCCGCGCTGGCATGTCCATTTCACGCCCACCGGCGCCTCCTGGATCAACCAGGTCGAACGCTTCTTCGCCCTCATCACCGACAAGCAGATCCGGCGCGGCATCCATCGTTCCACCCAGGCGCTCGAGCGCGACATCCGTGCCTTCATCGAAGCCCATAACGTCGATCCCAGACCGTTCCGCTGGACCAAGTCCGCCGACGACATCCTCGGTGCCATACAGCGCTTCTGCCAGCGCACCCAGCAGATCGGAGGAACTACAGAATCAGGACAATAGAGGTTGTTATGGACCTGCGGCCAGTTGAGCAGCCTGCTTGAGCATGATGCACGTGAAGGCGACGAGGTGCAGGTCGGCAAGGGTGCTGGCATAGCGCTCATAGTCCTTCACCAAACGGCGGAAGCGAGTAGCCCAAGCAAAGGAGCGTTCCACCACCCAGCGTCGCGGCAGCAGCACAAAGCCGCGCTTGGCCTCCGGCAGCTTGATCACCTCCAACTCGATGCCATGCGCCTTGGCAGCGTCGGCCGCCTTCTGGCCGGTATAGCCCTGGTCGACATAGGCCAGATCGACGCTCTGGCCCGTCGAGGCCTGCACGGCTTGGGCAAGCCGCCCAACCTCAGCGCGGTCGTCGGCACTGGCAGGCGTAACGTGCAGCGCCAGCAGATGCCCCAGCGTGTCCACCGCCAGGTGCAGCTTGGAACCCTTCTTGCGCTTGGCGCCATCGTAGCCCGCCCGCTCGCCGCTCTCTGGCGTGGAGCGCAAGGTCCGGCTGTCCAGGATGGCAGCGGTGGGCTGCGCCTTCCGTCCGGCAGCTAGCCGCAGCACGGTGCGGAGGTCCTCGGCCAGTGCCTCGAAGCAGCCTGCCGTCAGCCAGCGCTGCGTCTGCTGGTACACCGCCGCCCAGGGTGGCAGGTCATTCGGCATCCAGCGCCAGGGCGCGCCGGTCTTCACCACGTAGCGCAAGCCGTTGAACACTTCGCGCAGGGGATGCTCCCGCTGCCCAGCCTGCTCCGGCAAGAGCGTCAGATAGGGCGCGACCAGCGCCCATTCTTCATCAGATACATCGGATGGATACGGCTTGCGGGAACTCATGCCCCGCAACCTGGTCGTTACCAGCCCAGAGGTCCATAACAACCTCTATCACTACCTGGGCATTTTGTTTGCGTATGATCTGATGGTGTGCGACGCCTCCTGCTGGAGGCGACGATGATGACGAGCATCCTTGGTGGTGGAGCAGATCTGGATCGCTGGCTAGCGCCGTTCCTGGAGGTTCTGGGGCGCAAGACCCGCCGCACCTGGGCACCGCTCTACCTGCGGGGTCTGCTCGGACCCGGCGAGCGCAAGAGCCTGCAGCCGATGGCCGCCCGGCTTGGCTTGGGCGGCCACGACCAGCTGCAGCACTTCATCGCCAGCCCCGCCTGGGATGATGCGCCGCTGTGGTCGGTGCTGGCGCAGCAGGCCGACAAGCTGGTCGGCGGTCCGCAGGCTTGGCTGGTGATCGATGACACGGCGCTGCCTAAGAAAGGCACGATGTCAGTCGGCGTGCTGCCGCAGTACTGCGGCCAACTCGGCAAGAAGGCCAATTGCCAATCGCTGGTGTCGCTCACCCTGGCACAGGGCGAGGTGCCTGTTCCGGTCGGTCTACGGCTGTTCCTGCCGGAGAAGTGGACCGATGACCCTGCACGCTGTGCCCAGGCAGGCGTGCCGGAGGCGGCGATGGCGCCGCGAACCAAGGCCGAAATCGCACTGGACGAACTCGACCGTGAGGGCGGCGGGCGTGCGGTTCGGCACTGTGCTGGCCGATGCGGGCTATGGCGCAAGTGCGGCGTTCCGGCAGGGCCTGGATGCTCGGGATCTGCGCTGGGCGGTGGGCATCCCGCGCAACCAGAAGGTCTACAGCGCCGCCGTGCAGCTGGTGCCGCCGCAGGGACGGGCTCGTAAGCCAGTGCCGAACGAAGAGCCAGCAGAGGCGGAGAGGGTGTTGGCCTCGCAAACCTGGCGCCGCATCGCCTGGCGGCAGGGTACCAAGGGCGCATTGGCGGCCCGGTTCGCCGCGGCGCGCATCCGGGTGGGCGACGGCGCGGTTTGGGGCAACAACCGGCATCTGCCGGGTGATGAAGCCTGGCTGGTCGGCGAATGGCGCTCTAGCGGCGAGCGGAAGTACTATCTGAGCAACCTGTCCGCCGACACACCGCTGCGGGCGCTGGCGGCCACCATCAAAGGACGCTGGATCTGCGAACAGGCGCACCAGCAGCTGAAGCAGGAACTCGGGCTCGGCCACTTCGAGGGACGGTCCTGGACAGGCCTGCACCGACACGCGTTGATGAGCTGCATCGCCTGTGCCTACCTGCAGCACCTCCGCCTCGCCGCGCACCGCCGGACGAGGCGGGGGGAAAATGCGGCCCCCAATGCCGGGCCCGCCACCCTCACCAAGCCTGCCCGCCGTGCGACGCGCCATTCTCGACCGCCTGTTCAGCCATCTCGTCACGCCGATCCGATGTCCGCACTGCCGACGCAGGTTCCTGTCACCTCATCATAAAATGCCCAGGTAGTGATAGGATCATCGCTGCTGCCGAAGTGAGCGTCGTGCGCGCATCCCACGTATTGCTCGGCGAGGTATTGAGAGCAGTGCACCGCTGGGCCGTCTTCGCTGGGTTGTGGAGCGCAGCTTCGCCAGGTTGAACCAGTCCGGCGCCTGACCATCCGCTATGAACGTCTTGCTGACCTCAACCCCGCCTGACAACACTCGCTGATACCGTCATCTTCCCGCGCCGGATCAGAAAGTTGTCGTCACTGGTTTTAATGCAAAGCTTAAGTAGACGTCGTGTATTATGCCTCTGAAACTATCTTGATCTTTCTTGATTTCCATGACGAAACCTTTTCCTTTCTTTAGCGTCACAATCAGGCGGTTGTCAACGAAAGAGGCGGTCATGGAAAGAGCAGCTACAGCCGAAACCTATCGCGGTAATGACCGGCTGTTGTTCGGGATTATTCTGGGGGTCCTGGCGTTCTGGCTATTTGCCATGACGACACTGAACATCGCGCCAACCATGGCCGCCGATCTTCAGGTCGAACAGACCTTCATGAATATCGCCGTGTCAATCACGGCGCTGTTTTCCGGCATCTTCATCGTCGTCATCGGCGGCCTGGCTGATCGGGTCGGGCGGGTGAAGATCATGATGTTCGGCTTCGTGTTCTCCATTGTGGGGTCGCTGCTGATCGGGCTGGCCCCTGCAGGGGGCAATGGCGGCTTGTTCCTGATTCTGGGCCGCATCTGCCAGGGTCTTTCGGCGGCCTTCATCATGCCGTCCTCGCTGGCTCTGGTGAAAGCCTATTGGGAGGGCGCCGGGCGTCAGCGGGCGATCTCGCTGTGGTCCATGGGCTCCTGGGGCGGTTCGGGTTTCGCGGCGTTATTCGGTGGGCTGATGGCCCAGAACGTCGGCTGGCGCTCGATCTTCATTATCGCCGCGGTGGTTTCGTTCATCGGCATGATGCTGGTGCGCGGCACCCCGGAGAGCAAGGCTCCGCCAAGGCCCGGCTACAGGTTCGACCTCGCGGGCGTGCTGACCTTCATGATCGCCATGGTCGCCTTGCAGATCTTCGCGACCCAGGGATCCAAGATGGGCTGGACCAGCCTGCCCTCGCTGGTGCTGCTGGCAGTGGCGGTGGTCTTCGGCTTCATCTTCTATCGGCTGGAAAGCAACAACCCGAACGCCTTCGTTCAGTTCCGGCTGTTCAGGAACCTGACCTTCACCGGAGCAACGATCTCGAACCTGCTGCTGAACGGCACGGCGGGGATCATCATGGTCGCCATGCTGGTGCTGCAGCAGGGCGGCAACATGACGGCGCAGAGAGCCGGCCTTCTGACCATCGGCTATGCCGTTACCATCCTTGCCTTCATCCGGGTGGGCGAGAAGCTGCTGCAACGCTTCGGCCCGCGCAAGCCGATGATCTGGGGCTGCCTTATTGTCGGGCTGTCCATCCTGCTGCTGATGCCCACCAACCTCCTGCTGGGCACCTATACGGTGCTGACCGTGATCGCCTTCTCGCTGTTCGGGATCGGGCTGGCCTTCTATGCCACGCCTTCGACCGATGCGGCGCTGTCGAACCTGCCCGAAGATCAGGCCGGTGCGGGCGCGGGGATTTACAAGATGGCCTCGTCCCTGGGCGGGTCCTTCGGCATCGCGATTTCCGCCACGATCTATACGGCGATCGCGGGTACCGCCGGCGGCGTGGAATGGATCGCGGGCGTGATCACCTTCATCGGCAATCAGGAAAACCTTGCCACACGCCAGGCGGCCCTGGTCGCCTTCATGGCCAATCTGGTGATGGTGGCGGTCGCCATCCTGTCCATCGTCATGACGGTCCCTAAGGGCAAGCAGACCGGCGACCGTTGACTTTGGCGGCTACCGCCCTGCCACATGGCGGGGCGGCATCCATTGATCCTCAGGAGAAATGACATGAACGCCATCGTGAAGCATGTGGATAGCATCGCGATGAAGGGATGGTTCGAGCATATGCATCGCCACCCCGAACTGTCCATGCACGAGGAACGCACCGCCCAGTACATCGCCGAGCAGCTTCGCGCCATCGGCGGCTTTGAGATCGCGACCGGCATCGGCAAGCATGGGATCGTCGCCACGCTCAAGGTGGGTGACGGAGACAAGGTGATCGGCCTGCGCGCCGATTTCGACGCCCTGCCGATCCAGGAAGAAAACAACCTGCCCTATAAATCCACGGTCAAGGGGGTTGCGCATCTGTGCGGGCATGATGGCCATACCGCCATGCTGCTTGGCGCGGCAAAGTATCTGGCGGAAACCCGGAATTTCAATGGCACCGTCCGGCTGATCTTCCAGCCCGCCGAGGAAACCATGGAGGGCGGTCCGGCGATGATCAAGGATGGCCTGTTCGAGCGCTTCCCCGTCGATGCCGTCTTTGGCATGCACAACCTCCCCGGTCTCGAGAAGGGCAAGTTCTATTTCCACTCGGGTGAGATGATGTCGGCCGTCGATAACTGGGAAGTCGAGATCATCGGCAAGGGTGGCCATGGCGGAATCCCCGAACTTACCATTGACCCAGTGGTGGCGGGCTCGTCCGTCGTCATGGCGATTCAGTCGATCATATCGCGCAATGTCGCCCCAGCCCATCGCGCGGTGGTGACCATCGGCGCCTTCCTATCGGGCAACGCAGGCAATGTGGTGGCTGAAAAGGCTATCTTGCGCTTTTCCATTCGCTCGACCACGCCTGAGGACCGCGAGATGATCCTGGGCAACATCCGTCGCATCGTCAGCCACCAGGCAGAGTCCTTCGGCTGCACTTCGGAAATCCGCGAGGGCATTCCCGGCGCGGTGCTGGTAAATGACGCGGGTGAGACCGACAAGGCCGCGAAGATTGCGCAAGCAGCCTTCGGCGAGGATCAGGTTGTCAATCCCGGCCCGTCCCTCCTTGCGTCTGAGGATTTCGCATTCATGCTGCAGAAGAAGAAGGGCACCTATTGCTTCCTTGGTAGCGGTCCCGGCAAGATGGTGCACCATCCCGAATATGCCTTCGACGAGGAAATCTTGCCCGTCGGTGCGGCCTATTGGGTCGCGCTGGTGGAAGGCTATCTGCGCTGACCCGCCAAATGTGAGCGGGACCGGGCGGGCAAGCCGCGCGGCTGGCGGTATTCTTGGGATCCAGAAGGGCCTGACAGCTGCGGCTATCGTGCTGGACAGCATCGGTAGCCGTTCACCGCCTTCGGATGACGAAGCGACGATCAGAATCTCGGTCGGCGAGTTGCTTGCCATGCTTGCGGTGGAGCGGGGCGATGAGGATACCGCGGCGTAGTCCACCAGAAGCCAGGATCAACGCAGTCGCCGAGTGGGTGCGCGGGCGCATCCTGACAGCTCACCTGGATCGGACCCTCCTGCCGGGACGTCGGTGCAGGCCGCTGCTGCCCGGCGGGATGACTGTCCGCGGGACAAGGGTCACCTGCCACCCTATTCCCAGTGCTGCCCGTAGGAGAAGGTCGGCAGCTTCCATTCTCTCCAGATAGCCAGCAGGCGCAGCATCAGGCCGGCCGTGAAACTGACCGCGGTATTCAGGTCGGCATCGATGCCAAGCGCGCGCAGGCTGAGGAAAAGGGCGCAGACGGCTAATGAGACGCTCGCATAGAGTTCTCGGCGGAACACCACAGGCGCCTGGTTGCAGAGCACATCACGCAGGATGCCGCCGCAGATTCCCGTGATCATGCCGGACATGATGACGACGATGGTCGGGTAATCCATCGTCAATGCGACGCTGCAGCCGATCAGCGAGAAGGCGACCAGCCCCATGGCGTCGAGCACGAGGAAAAGCCGCTTCAGATTATGCAGGAACGGCGCGATCACCGTGGTCAGCAGCCCGGCGGAGATCACGAGGTAGACGTATTCCGGGTGTTGGGTCCAGCCGATGGGAAAACGGCCGAGGGTCAGGTCCCGGATGGTGCCACCACCCAGCGCGGTGACGAAGGCAATGACGACCACGCCGAAAATATCCATGTTGCGGCGACCGGCCGCGAGCGCACCGGACATCGCCTCGGCGGTGATAGCGATCAGATAGATGACGAACAGCAGGGATTCCGAAGGCAGGAACGGGTACATGGGAGATGCTCCGGTTAAAGCCAGAACACGCTCCCTTGCGGATCCTGGTGTGCCTCTCCCGCTGTCCTTTTACCTGAGAGTTTCGGCCCCGGCAGGAGCCTGCCCCTTCGGTGGACCTGAACGCGCGAAGCAGGCGCTCCGGTCTCTCTCCAGACGGCACACAATTTCCCTGCGGTTCAGTATGCCTGAGCGATTATGGGAGTTTGCGCCTTCGGCGGAGGCAGGTGCCTCTCTCTCCCGCAGAGGAGGGTATTTATCGGTTGGTGCTCGCCGGCCTGTCAACCGCCGGCCGGCGCGGCCCAGGGCCTAGAGCAGATCCCGATCAGGTGGAATCACCTGATCGGGTGAAGATGCTCACAAAAACAAAAGCCTAGAGCAGTTGAAGTGAGCCAGGGCGAACGGAAATTGCTCTAGTATCCTGATCGCGAAATTCCTACGATCATGCAGGTAATCGTAGGGAGAGCCGCGATGGGCAAACCGGCGGTGACGATTAGGCTGAGTGAGGCCGAACGTCGGGAACTGGAATCCCTGGCTCGGGCTCACAAGACCGGACAGGCGATGGCGCGCCGGGCCCGCATTGTGTTGGCCGCCGCCGCGGGTCTGGAGAACAAGGCGATCAGCGCTGAGGTCGGCGCGGACGCCAACACGGTTTCAAAGTGGCGTCGGCGCTTCGCCGTGCATCGCCTGGACGGGTTGCTCGATGAGCCCAGACCAGGCACGCCGCGCACGATCGGCGATGACGCGATCGCCGATACCATCCGGCTGACGCTGGAAACAACGCCGCCAGGTGCGACGCATTGGTCGCTGCGCTCCATGGCCCGGACCGTCGGGTATGCGCCATCGACCATCCACCGCATCTGGCGGGCCTTCGGGCTGCAGCCGCACCGGAGCGAGACCTTCAAGCTCTCCAATGACCCGCTCTTTGTCGAGAAGGTGCGCGACATCGTCGGGCTCTACCTGGCACCGCCGGACCGCGCGCTGGTGCTGTGCGTGGATGAGAAGTCCCAGATCCAGGCGCTCGACCGCACCCAGCCCCTGCTGCCGATGCGTCCCGGCCAGGCGGAGCGGCGCACGCACGACTATACCCGCCACGGCACTACCTCGCTGTTCGCAGCGCTCGACATCGCGACCGGGACAGTGATCGGCCACTGCTACCCTAAGCACCGCTCCACCGAGTTCCGGAAGTTCCTGGATCAGGTGGAGAAAGCCGTGCCCCAGGATCTCGACGTCCATCTCGTGATGGACAACTACGCCACCCACAAGACCAAGCCGATCCGCGACTGGCTGCTCAAGCGCCCGCGCTGGCATGTCCATTTCACGCCCACCGGCGCCTCCTGGATCAACCAGGTCGAACGCTTCTTCGCCCTCATCACCGACAAGCAGATCCGGCGCGGCATCCATCGTTCCACCCAGGCGCTCGAGCGCGACATCCGTGCCTTCATCGAAGCCCATAACGTCGATCCCAGACCGTTCCGCTGGACCAAGTCCGCCGACGACATCCTCGGTGCCATACAGCGCTTCTGCCAGCGCACCCAGCAGATCGGAGGAACTACAGAATCAGGACACTAGCGCCGGTTCGCTGCCGTATGCGCCGGCCACAGATGGTCACGCCAGTGAAGCAGGATCAGCAGCGTGCCGCCCACGCCCACCAGGCCGAAGGCCGTCGCCGTGGCGGTGAAGCCGATGACGTCGATCATGCTGCCGGAGATCAGCAGGCCCAGCGGCAGGCCATAGATGGCCATGCTGCGGAGGCCCATGATCCGGCCGCGCAGGGCGGCCGGGGCGTTCCGCAGTTGCAGGACGGACATGGGGACGATGCACAGCCCCTGCGACAGGCCCGCCACCACCAGGATGGCCATGCCGCTGGCCACGAACCCGCTATGGGCCAGCAGCAGGATCATCAGGTGCCAGACCAGGCTGGCGCCGATCATCACGCGCGCGGGCAGCATCCGGGCGCCGAGGCGGCTGAGCAGCAGGGAGGCCGCGATGCAGCCCGATGCCGCCCCGGCCACCAGATAGCCCAGGCCCGTCTGGTCGGTGTGGTAGACGTCCCGTGCCAGGTAGGGCAGCAGCCCCGTGATGAAGGGATAGCCAGTCAGGTTGATCAGGAAGGCCAGGCTCAGCGCCGCCATCTGCTCCGGCATCGTCCAGACCGCCGAGGCAGCCTCGCGCAGCTCCTGCCAGGGGGTGGCGCGGCGGGTACCGGGGGCCATGGCCTCCACCGGCCGCTGCGCGATCCCGAGGCTCAGCAGGCAGCTGACGGCGTAAAGGCCGAGGATGACGAGATAGGCCCAGCCGATGCCCAGCACCGCCACCACGCCTGCGCCAGCCAGCGCGCCGGCGGCGCGGGCCGTATCCGCGGTGATGCGGGAGAGGCTGATGGCGCCGAGCAGCCGGCTGGGCGCCATCATCTCGCTGATCAGCACGTTGCGGAGTTGCAGGTCGGAGGGCTTCACGATCCCGGCCACCGCGGCGATGCCGAACACAGCCACCGGGCTGAGCGTATCCGTCATGGCCAGCAGCATCAGCAGCGCGGCCAGCACGATATAGGAGGCCCGCATCACGCAGAGCGTGTTGCGGTGCCCGATCCGGTCGCCGATCAGCCCGAAGACGGGCGCGACCAGGGTGCCGAGATATTGCAGGGATGCGACCAGGGTCAGCAGCAGGACCGACTGCGTCTCGATCAGGATGTACCAGCTGAGGACCAGGGTCTCCATCTCGAAGGCCCAGGAGGTCGCGAGGTCGGCTGGCCATTGGAAGCGGTAGCTGCGGCTCTGGAAGGGTGCCAGCATCGGCACGCGCGCAGGATCACTCGCCTTAGCCATGGCTCTGGCGGGCCATGTCCCCTCCCGGTTTCACCGTAGCCTTATGCCTGGGAAGGTAGCGGCCAGGGTCAAGCCCGGCAAGGCAGCGCCCCCTGACCCTCGGGGGAAGATCAGGGGGCGCGTACGGGCCGCGCTCAGGGATCAGCGCGCGGCGCCGTCCAGCCAGCCGGCCAGTTCCTCGCGGAGGATCTGGTCCAGCAAATTCGTTATCCCCGCGCTGTCGTTCAGACAGGGGATGAGGTGGAAGTGCTTGCCCCCGGCCTTCAGGAACTGCTCTCGCAGCTGGCTGCCCAGTTCCTCCAGCGTCTCCACGCAGTCGGAGAGGAAGCCTGGCGCCACCACGGCGATCCCTTCCACGCCCTGCTGGGCCAGGGCGGTCACGTATTCGTCCGTATAGGGCTCCAGCCATGGTTCGCTGCCGAAGCGGGACTGGAAGGTCATGCGGAAGTCCGGCTCGGTCAGGCCGAGTTCCCGCCGCAGGGCCGCCATGCTGCGCTCGCATTCACGCGGATAGGGGTCACCGGCCTCCACATAGCGGCGCGGCAGGCCGTGGAAGGAGCCGATGAGCAGGTCCGGCCGCCAGCCGAGGCCGGAGAGCGAGTCGCGGATCTGCCCCGCCATGGCGCGGATATAGGCCAGGTGGTCCGGGAAGCTCGGCACGGTGCGGATCGCGGGCTGGCGGCGCATCCGCATCAGCGCGCGGAATGCGGCGTCATTGACCGTGGCCGTGGTGGTGGCGCTGTATTGCGGATAGAGCGGCACCACCAGGATGCGGTCGCAGCCACGGTCCGCCAGCGCCTGCATCCGCTCCGCGATGGAGGGGCGGCCGTAGCGCATGGCCCAGTCCACCACCACGCCCGTTTCCGCCTCGGGCCAGAGGGTGCTGAGGTTCTCCGACTGGGCGCGCGTATAGGTGCGCAGCGGCGATTCATCCTCCTCGCGATTCCAGATCTCGCGATAGGCCGCGCCGGTGCGGAAGGGGCGCCTGGTCAGGATCACGCCCTGCAGCAATGGCTGCCACCAGAGCGGGTTGCTCTCGATGACCCGGCGGTCCGAGAGGAATTCCGAGAGATAGCGGCGGATGGCCCGGTAGCCCGTGCCATCCGGCGTGCCCAGATTCACCAGCAGCACGCCGATGCGCTGCTCCTTTCGTTGCGGGGCGGACCAGTTCCTCTCCGCCGGCCGCTCGCTCTCGCGGTTCACGCGGCTCATGACAGGATGTCCCGGGGGGTGTCGGCGCGCAGGGCCGCGCCCAGTTCCGCGCCGAGCCGGCCCGCATCGGTGCGCGCCCCGCGAAGCTGGCGACGCAGCACGAAGGCGCCGTCGCCGCGCGCGACCATGCCGGTCAGCAGAAGCTCGTTGCCCGGCAGCATGCGCGCGAAGGCGCCGATCGGCGTGTGGCAAGAACCATCCAGCGCGCGCAGCACGGCACGCTCGGCCTCGGCTGCGACACGGGCGGCGGGGTCGTCCAGTTGCGCCAGCAGCGCGCGCATGCGGTGATCGCCGCTGCGCGCGGTAACGGCAAGGATGCCCTGGCCAGCCGCGGGCAGCATGACCTCCGGCTCCAGCACCATGGCGATGCGCTCCGTCAGCCCCAGCCGCTTCAATCCTGCGACGGCCAGGAGCGTGGCGACGAAATCGCCGCTCTCCAGCCGTTGCAGCCGCGTGCGGAGATTGCCGCGCATCAACCCCATGCGCAGATCCGGCCGCGCGTGGAGAAGCTGCGCCTGACGGCGCGCGGAGGCGGTGCCGATGCGTCCGGCTTCAGGCAGGACCGGGAAGGGCAGGGCGCGCTCGGCCAGAGGGCAGCAGGGGGCGAGCACGAGGGCATCGCGCGGGTCCTCGCGCGGCAGGACGCAGGCGATGGAAATGCCGGCGGGAAGCTCGGTCTCCAGATCCTTCAGGCTATGGACGGCGAGATCGACGCGCCCATCCAGCAGCGCCTCGTGGATTTCCTTGGCGAAGAGGCCTTTGCCCCCGAAATCGGCCAGGAGGCGGTCCTGCACCTGGTCGCCGGCGGTGGCGATGACGGTCTCGCGCAGGGGGACGTCCGGGCGCAATCCTGCCAGCGCCGCCGCCGCCATCCCCGCCTGCACCCGCGCCAGGGCGGAGCCGCGCGTGCCCAGGCGCAGCGCGGCGGGCCGCGCCGCCGGATGGCGGGGGAGGGGTGGTGGCGACAGGACGGCGGACATCGTTGAACTTTCCCTCTGCGAGTGGTGGCGGGGCCGGCCTGCACCGGCCCCGTCCCGTCGTTATTCCGCCGCGGGCGCGACGTCGGCGGCCGTGGTGGGCGCCGAGGCCGGTGCGGTATGGATGCGCCGGATCGCGGCCTCCACGCCGGCGGCATAGGCTGGGTCAGCCCGGCGGAAGTGCTCCAGCTGCCGGTCGATGATGAAGCGCGGCACGCCCTGCATGGCACCGGCGATGTTCTCGAACAGCCGGTTCTGCTGGTCCGGCGTCATCAGCCGGAACAGGTCGCCGGGCTGGCGGTAGTCGTCGTTGCCGTCGCGGTGGCTGTAATGGTCCGCGTCACCACTGATGCGCAGCGGCGGCTCCTTGGCGAAGGAGGCTTCCACCGGGCCGTTGAAGGAATTCGGCTCGTAATAGGCATCCGTGCCGCGCGGCGCGTCGAAGCGCATGGCGCCATCGGCGTGGTAGTGGTTCACCGGGCAGCGCGGGCGGTTCACCGGCAGCACCTCGTAATGCGTGCCGACGCGGTAGCGATGCGCGTCCGCATAGGCGAACAACCGGCCCTGCAGCACCTTGTCCGGCGAATAGCCGATGCCCGGCACGACGTTGGACGGCGAGAAGGATGCCTGCTCGATCTCCGCGAAGTAATGCTCGGGGTTCCGGTTCAGCTCCAGCACGCCCACTTCGATCAGCGGATAGTCGCCATGCGGCCAGACCTTGGTCAGGTCGAAGGGGTTGTACCAGTGCTTGTCGGCATCGGCCTCCGGCATGATCTGCACGCAGACGCGCCACTTCGGGCATTCGCCGCGCTCGATGGCTTCGTAAAGATCGCGCTGGGCGCTCTCGCGATCCCCGGCGATCACGGCATTCGCTTCCGCGTTCGTCCAGGTCCTGATGCCCTGCATGGACTTGAAGTGGAACTTCACCCAGTAGCGCTCGCCGGCATCGTTCCACAGCGAATAGGTGTGGCTGCCATAGCCGTTCATGAAGCGGTAGCCCTGTGGCAGGCCACGGTCGCTCATCAGGATCGTTACCTGATGCAGGCTCTCGGGGGAGAGCGACCAGAAGTCCCACATGGCCGTCGCGCTGCGCATATTGGTGCGCGGGTGGCGCTTCTGGGTGCGGATGAAATCAGGGAACTTCATGGGATCGCGGATGAAGAAGACGGGCGTGTTGTTGCCCACCAGGTCCCAGTTGCCTTCTTCCGTGTAGAACTTCAGCGCGAAGCCGCGCACGTCGCGCTCGGCATCGGCCGCGCCACGCTCACCGGCCACGGTGGAGAAGCGCAGCAGCGTCTCCGTCACCTTGCCGGGCTGGAAGACCTTGGCGCGGGTATACTTGGTGATGTCGCCGGTGATGGTCAGCGTGCCATAGGCGCCGGAGCCCTTGGCATGCACCACGCGCTCGGGGATGCGCTCGCGGTTCTGGTGCGCCAGCTTCTCGATCAGCTGGAAATCCTGCAGCAGGACCGGCCCGCGCGGCCCTGCCGTCACGCTGTTCTGGTTATCCGCGACCGGCGCGCCCGCCGTGCTGGTCAGTACCGGACGTATGGTCTCTGCCATCGGTTCCTCATCACTCTGCATCCGCCCCGAAGGGCACAGCCGGAACTTGGCCTATTGGGCGCCTAAGGTTAAATCGATCTTTTCGGGAAGATTATTCGACCCTACCTATCAAACATGATCCCCAACAGCCTCGCGGGCCTCTCCCTTCGTGACCTGGAATATGCCGTCGCCGTCGCCGAGCTTGGCCATTTCGGCCGCGCGGCGGAGCGCTGCGGCGTCAGCCAGGCCGGATTGTCGGAGCAGGTGCGGAAACTGGAGAGCCTGCTGGGCACCGCGCTTTTCGAGCGCACCACGCGCCGTATCACCGTGACCCCGGCAGGAGAGGTGCTGCTGCGGCAGGCGAGGGAGGTGCTGGCCGGGGCGCGCCTGCTGCTGGCCATGGCCCGCAGCCGCGCCGAGCCCCTGGCCGGGCCGCTGCGCCTGGGGGTGATCGCCACGCTCGGCCCCTATTACCTGCCCGGCCTGCTCTGGGAGGTGCGGACGCGCTACCCAAAGCTGGAGCTGCGCTTGCAGGAAGGGCAGACGGACGCGCTGACAGCCGCTCTCCGCGCCGGGGAGCTGGACCTGCTGCTGCTGGCCCTGCCGCTGCCGGCCGAGGGCCTGGTGGCGGAGCCGCTGTTCTTCGAACCCTTCCGCGTCGTCCTGCCAGCCGACCATCCGCTGGCGCGGCAACCGGAACTCAGCCTGCAGGACCTGGCCGGGGAGGGGTTGCTGCTGCTGGAGGAGGGGCATTGCCTGCGCGACCAGGCCCTGTCCCTGTGCAGTGCCGCGCGCCCTGGGCGGGACGCCCGCTTCGCCAGCAGCCTGGAGATGCTCCGGCACATGATAGCCGCCGGGGAAGGCTATTCGCTGCTGCCGCTGCTGGCCACGCAGGAGCGGGCGGAGCTGGACGGGCTGGTGCGGGTGCGTGACCTCTCCCATGCCGAGGATGTCGGGCGCCGCATCGGCCTGGCCTGGCGCCGTACCGATGCGCGGGCGCCGGCCTTCCGGGAGCTGGCGGAGTTCCTGCGCGGCGCCACGCCTCCGGGAACACGTGCCGTCACGGCCGATCCCGCCTAGGATGGCGCGCCCGGAGGCTTGAAGCGGAGAGGATATTGGGCACCACCCGGGCCACGAAGCCGGCGCAGATACCGCTCTTCCCCAGCGGCATTCCCGCCTATGACCTCTACGGCGAGGCGCAGGCGCGTGCCCGACTGGACCCGGTGCATCTGGAAGCGCTCTTCACGCGCAGCCAGCGGCATGACTGGACTATCCGCCCGCACCGCCACCGCACCCTGCACCAGGTCTTCTGGGTCCAGCAGGGCAGCGGCCAGATGCAGGTGGAGCGGCGGGAATTCTCTTTCGAGGCGCCTTTCCTGCTGCTGATGCCGGCCGGCACGGTGCATGGCTTCCGCTACGCCTCACCCAGCAGCGGCTATGTGCTGACGTTGACCGATGCCTTCCTGGACAGCTGCCGGAAGCTGACGCAGGAGGCCTGGCATCCGCGCGATGGCCTGGAACTCAGCCTTCGGCGGCGGGAGCCGCTGTGCAAGGCGCTGGATATGGTCTTCACGCAGTTGGAGCGGGAATTCCGCTGGAGCGGCGCGGGCCGCAACACGGCCATCACCGGCCATGTCCTGCTCATCCTCTCGCTGCTCCAGCGCGGCGCGGCGGCCGAGGCTTCCGCCCGCCGTCCGCATTCCCCGCAGGCGGAGCTGGTGGCCCGCTTCCGCCGGCATCTGGAGGATCGCTTCACCGAGCATGGCAGCCTGCGGATGCATTGCCAGCATCTGGGCGTCGCGCCCAGCACCCTGGCGCGGGCCTGCCGTGCCGTGACCGGCAGCTCGCCCCTGGAGCTGGCGCATGAACGGCTGATGCTGGAGGCGCGGCGGATGCTCAGCTACAGCTCGATGAGCATCTCCCAGGTTGCCTATGCCCTGGGCTTCGAGCCCGCCTATTTCTCCCGCTTCTTCACGAAGCGGGAGGGCGTCTCCCCCATCGCCTTCCGCCGCGCCATGCATGGGGAGGAGGGGGAGCCATGAACGGGATTTTTGCCGCCGGGTTGATGCGCCTCAGCCTTAGCTCAACAGCCGCACCAGCCAGAGACTGATGCCGGGGAAGGCCATGCACAGGGCCAGCCGCACCAGATCCGTCGCCAGGAAGGGCATGACTCCGCGATAGGTGCGGGCGATGGGCGTATCGGGCGCGAGGGAGGAGACCACGAAGACATTCAGCCCGATCGGCGGCGCCGTCAGGCCGATGCCGACGACGATCAGCACGAGGATGCCGAACCAGATCGCCGTCTCCGTGCTGTCCAGCCCGAAATCCAGCGCCGTGACAACGGGGAAGAAGACCGGCAGGGTCAGCAGGATCATCGCCAGCTCATCCATCACCGCACCCAGGGCGATATAGGCCAGCAGCATCGCCGCCAGCACGCCGTAGGGCGGGAAGCCCTGGTCGGTGATCCACATCGCCAGCAGGTCCGGCGCCTGGGACAGGGCGAGGAAGGCATTGAAGACCTCGGCCCCCAGCAGGATGACGAAGATCATCGCGCTGGTCTCGGCGCTGGCGCGGATGCTCTCGCCGATGGCGCGCAGGTTCAGCGTGCCGCGCGCGAGGCCGACGGCGAGGGTGGCGATGACACCCACGGCGGCGCTTTCCGTGGGCGTGAAGACGCCGCCATAGATGCCGCCGATCACCACCACCGCGATCAGCAGCACCGGCAGGACGGAGATCAGCGCCGCCCGCCGATCGGCCGCCGGGGCCGGCGGATGCAGCGGTGCCAGGGCGGGCCACAGCCGCGTGGTGACCGCCACCGCCAGCAGATAGAGTCCGACCGCGATCAGCCCCGGCAGCAAGGCCGCCATGAAGAGCTTCGCGATATTCTGCTCCGTGCTGATGCCATAGACGACGAGGATGACGCTGGGCGGGATCAGCACGCCCAGCGTGCCGCCCACGGCGATGGCCCCGGTGGCGAAGCCGGGCTCGTAGCCGAAGCGCCGCAGCTCCGGCAGGGCGGCGCGGCCCATGGTGGCGGTGGTGGCGACCGAGGAACCGCAGACTGCGCCGAAGGCCGCGCAGGCGCCGATCACCGCCATGGCCAGTCCGCCGCGCCGCTGCCCCACCACCGCATTGGCGGCGGCGAAGAGGTCGCGCGCCAGCCCGCCGCGCTCCGCCAGGCTGCCCATGAGGATGAAGAGCGGAATGACGGAGAGCGTGTAATTGGCGAAGAGATGCCAGGGCGTGGTCTTGAGGTAGTTCAGCAGCGGCGACAGGCCGACGATGGAGTAATAGCCGCCCGCGCCCGTCAGCAGCATGGCGATGCCGATCGGCGCCCGCAGCGCGATCAGCCCAAGCATGATGAGGAAGCCGGTGCCGGCGAGGAGGAACTCCGGCGCCATCAGCCCTGGCCCCGCCAGAGCCAGCCCACCCAGCGCAGCGCCACCAGCGCCGTGGCACCCAGGCAGGCGGCGCCGATGCCGATGGCCCACCAGGTGGAAAGGCCCAGCACCATGGTGGTGGTGCCGGAGCGCAGGGTCTCCAGCGCGCCCTGCGCCATGCGCTCGGCCAGTACCAGCAGCACCACGGCCCAGATGAGTGTCCAGAAGCCGTCGATGGCGCGGTTGACGCGCCGGGGCAGCCAGGTTGTGGCGGTATCGACCAGGATGTTGGAGCGCGCCAGCGTGCCATAGGCCAGGAAGCCGAAGGCGCCGAGGCCGGAGCCGATGGAGATCAGCTCGAAATCTCCTGGAATCGACTGGCTCGTCAGCCAGCGCCGGAGCACGCTGGCCGTGCTGAGCCCGGCGGCCAGCAGCAGGATGACGCCGCCGGCCATCGCCAGCGCGGTGGCCAGGTGGACCACCGCGCCACGCGGCACCGGCTGGCCGGATGGAAGCGCGGACCCGGGAGGTTCCGGATGCGGCGCCGCCGTCACCCGAGCGCCGCGGCGTGCTTGGCGATGAGGGCGCGGGCCGAGGCCAACAGCGCCGCGCCGTCGATGCCACGCGCGTCCATGCCCTTGATCCAGGAATCGGTGACGGGCTGCGTGGCCTCCATCCAGCGCTTCTTCTCCGCCTCGCTGATGGTGCCGATCTGATTGCCGCGCTTGCGGGCCATCTCCTCCACGCTGCGCGCCTGCTCGTCATAGGGCAGTGCGGCGGCGGCGGCGGCCTCGATGCCGCTGTTCCGGTCGATCACCTGACGCAGCTCGGCGGGCAGGGATTCATATCTGGCCCGGTTCATCGCCAGGATGTTGGTGGCGCTGTAGAAGGTGGGGCTGCCGGGGATGGCGGTGTGATAGCGCACCAGCTCCTGCAGCTTGATGCTCGGCACCACTTCCCAGGGCACCACGGCACCATCCAGCACGCGTTGGCTCAACGCCTCCGGCACCTGCGGCACGGGCATGCCGATGGGGGAGGCACCCAGCGCCGTCAGCGCCTCGCCGGCCATGCGGGTCGGGAAGCGCAGCTTCAACCCGCGCAGATCCTCCATGGTCGCCACGGGGCGGTTGGCATGGATCAACCCGCCGTCATGCGCCCAGACGGCGATGGGACGCACCTCGCGCAGCTCCTCGGCCAGATGCGCCTCGGCGAATTCCTGGGCGGCGCGGGCATTCACCGCCGCGCGGGAATCAGCCACGAAAGGCAGCTCGAAGGCTTCCAGGCGGGGGAAGCGGTTGGGCGTATAGCCGGGCAGGGTCCAGATCAGGTCCGCCACGCCATCCCGCGCCTGGTCGTAGAGCTGCGGCGGCGCGCCGCCGAGCTGCATGGAGGGGAAGATCTGCACGCGGATGCGGTTGTCCGAATCCTTCTCCACCTTCCGCGCCCAGGGCGTCAGGAAATGGCGCGGCACATTCGCCATCGGCGGCAGGAAGTGGTGCAGCCGCAGGGTCACCTCCTGCGCGCGCGCCGTTGATGGGCGCAGCAGGGCTGGCGCGGCCAGCAGGCCGGGGCTGGCCTGGAGCAGGCGACGTCGTGCGATCATGGACCTTCTCTCCCTGTGTTCGTATCGTCGCCGGGCCGGGCGGAAGCGCGGCTCCTCATGACGCCGCCGCGGGCGGGGCGCCATACCCGTGGCCGGCTGCGGCCATGGGCAGGCCGGCATAGTTCTCGGCCAGCACGGTCTGCGCGGCGCGCGATTCGCGAAGATAGATCATCTCGCTGATCTGCATCCGCAGGGCGAAGCCGTCCATATTGGGGAGGCGGTGCGTCAGGTGGGTGAACCACCAGGAGAAGCGCTCCGCCTTCCAGACGCGCGCCAGTGCCCGTTCGGAGTAGTGATCCAGCCCGCTGTCCCCGTGACCGGCGTAATGCTCGGCCAGTGCCTCGGCCAGCAGGCCGACATCGGCGGCGGCGAGGTTGAGGCCCTTGGCCCCCGTGGGCGGCACGATATGCGCGGCATCCCCGGCGAGGAAAAGCCGCCCATGGCGCATCGGCTCCGACACGAAGGAGCGCAGCGGGGCGATGCTCTTCTCGATCGCCGGGCCGCGGGTCATGCGCGCGGCGGCGGCAGGCCCCAGGCGGATGGCCAGCTCGTCCCAGAGCCGCTCATCCGGCCATTCCTCCAGCCGCTCCTGCATGGAAACCTGGATATAGTAGCGGCTGCGCTGGGGCGAGCGCATCGAGGCCAGCGCGAAGCCGCGCGCGTGGTTGGAATAGATCAGCTCATGGTCGCAGGGCGGCGTATCGGCCAGGATGCCGAGCCAGCCGAAGGGATAGACACGCTGGAATTCCTGCCGCCGTTCTTCCGGGATGGCACTGCGGCTGACACCGAGGAAGCCGTCGCAGCCGGCGATGAAGTCGCAGGCCAGTTCCCGCGCCTGACCCTGGTGGCGGTAGGTGACGCTCGGCTGGCTGCCGGTGACGCCATGCAGGGCGACATCCTCAGCCTCGAAGATCAGCGGCGCACCGCGGGCGACATGCAGGCCGATCAGGTCGGCAGTGACCTCCGTCTGGCCATAGACGGTGATGGTGCGGCCGCCCGTCAGGGCACGAACGTCGATGCGGAAGGTCTCGCCATCCAGCGCCAGGCTGAAACCGTCATGGGGCAGGCCCTCGCGGTGCAGCCGCTCGGCGGCGCCGGCCTGCTCCAGCAATGCCACCGTGCCATGCTCCAGCACCCCGGCCCGGATGCGGCTCTCCACATAGGCGCGGCTGCGCCGTTCCAGCACCACGCAGTCGATGCCGGCGCGATGGAGAAGCTGGGACAGGAGCAACCCGGCCGGTCCCGCGCCGATGATGACGACCTGCGTGCGATGCAGCATGAGAGCGTATCTTCACTTGGACATTTCCGGGCATCAGACCACGCAGAAATTCCTGACCTCAATAGACAAACAGCGCAGAGTTCTGGACTTTTCGCCCGGTGGCGCCTGCGGCGGGGGTGCCGGGCCAGCCTTGCGGCCCGGCACCCCAAGGCCCGCCTCAGTTCCGGCCGAGCTGCCCATCCGTCCGCCGCCAGAGGCCGAGCGGATTGCCGTCGCGCAGCGCCTCCGGCAGCAGTTCCTGCGGGAAGTCCTGGTAGCAGACAGGGCGCAGGAAACGGCGGATGGCGAGGCTGCCGACCGAGGTGGTGCGACTGTCCGAGGTGGAGGGATAGGGGCCGCCATGCACCATTGCATGCCCGACCTCCACGCCCGTCGGATAGCCGTTCACCAGGATGCGCCCGACCTTGCGCTCCAGCACCGGCACCAGTTGCCGCGCCATCTCCAGGTCGTCAGGCTCCATCTGGATGGTGGCGGTCAGCTGGCCTTCCAGCCGCTCGGCCACCGCCAGCATGGTCTGCACGTCCGGGCAGCGCACCACCAGGGAGGAGGCACCGAAGACTTCCTCGAGAAGCGTCTCGTCCTCGGCGAAATGCGCGGCGGTGGTGGTGAAGAGGGCGGGGCGGCCCTGATATGGGCCCGGGCCGGTCTGGCCTTGCGCCACCGTCTCCACCCGGTTGTTGTTGGCGAGGCGGGAGACGCCCTGGGTATAGGCGTCATAGATGCCGGGGGTCAGCATGGTCTGTGCCCCACTGGCCTCCAGCGCCGCCTTGGCGGAGGAGAGGAAGGCATCGAGTTGCGCGCCCTCCACACCCAGCACCAGGCCGGGATTGGTGCAGAACTGTCCCGCGCCCATGGTGAGGGAGCCGACGAAGCCCTTGCCGATGCCCTCTGCCCGCCTGGCCATGGCGCCCGGCAGCAGGAAGACGGGGTTGATGCTGCTCATCTCCGCATGGACGGGGATCGGCTCCGGCCGGTTCGCCGCGATCTTCATCAGCGCCGTGCCGCCGCTGCGGGACCCGGTGAAGCCCACCGCCTTGATGCGGGGGTCCGCCACCAGCGCGCTGCCGACCGTGCCGCCGCTGCCGAAGAGCATGCTGAACACGCCTTCATGCAGCCCGCATGTCCTGACGGCCGACTGGATGGCGCGGCCTACCAGTTCGGAGGTGCCGGGATGCGCGGAATGCGCCTTCACCACCACCGGGCAGCCCGCCGCGAAGGCCGAGGCCGTGTCGCCGCCGCCCACCGAGAAGGCGAGGGGGAAGTTGCTGGCGCCGAAGACCGCGACAGGTCCAAGGGCGATATGGCGCTGCCGCAGGTCGGAGCGCGGCAGCGGCTGGCGCTCCGGCATGGCGGGGTCGATCCGCGCCTCCAGCCAGCTTCCCTCCCGCACCACGCCGGCGAAGAGGCGGAGCTGGCCGACGGTGCGGCCGCGCTCGCCCTCGACCCGGCCGCGTGGCAGGCCACTTTCGGCGCAGGCGCGCTCGATCAGCTCGTCTCCGATATCCATGATGGCCTGGGCGCAGGCCTCCAGGAAGCCGGCGCGCTGCTCGGGCGTGGTTTCGCGATAGCTGTCGAAGGCCTCGGCGGCCAGGGCGCAGGCGCGGTCCACCTCAGCGGCGCCGCCCCCGGCATAGCCGGGCTCCATCTTCTCCCCGGTCGCGGGATTGACGGCGCGGATCTCGCGCTCACTGCCCCGCAGCGCGGAGGCGCCGATCAGCATCTCGCCTGAAATGGTCATGCGTGTTTCCTCAAGGCGTTATTGTTGCGGCAGCCACCGTCGCGCCGCCTGACCGGGAGCCAGGGGCGGCCGGTCAGCATGATACGGTTCTCCCACCGTATCAACATCGGCCCGGAAGACCGGGGTGGCCGACATCGCAGCGTCGCATGCGAAGCCGGGGAGCGAGGATCAAGGGATCGTCAGCATGACGCGCATCCACGGTGCCAGCCGGAATGGCCTTCCGGCTGGCACCGGAGCATCGCGGCTGCCACGCGGATTGCGGCTGCCGCCGTGGTATCTGACAATCGGGCCGTCCGGCGCGGCCGCCAGGCATGCGGGGGTTCCCAGCGGCCGGCCATGATGCACCCGTGCCCGGCAAAGAGGAGGCGAAGACGCGGACAAGGCAGCCGACCCCCTCAGTCCAGATTCCTGAGGAGCGCCGCGCGCCCCTGGCCGGGCGGCTGCGGGCCATCCTCGCCGGCTTCGCCTGGGCGGCCCTGGCGGTGGCGATCTTTTCCGGCTGGTTCGTCGTCACGCGGTTCAGCGTGACCCGCGTGCTCACCGTCTGGGATGTCGCGCTGCTGCGCTTCGGCGTCGGCGCCGTGCTGCTCTCCCCCATCCTGTTCCTGCCGGGCTCCCGGCCGCGTGCCAGGGCCTGGAGGGAAGGGCTGCTGTTCAGCCTGCTCTGGGGGCTGCCCTTCGTCCTGCTGGTGGCGCTGGGCCTGCAACTGACCTCGGCGGCGCAGGCGGCCTCGATCACGCCGACCATGATGCCGGTTTTCGCCGGTGCCTTCGCAGCCCTTTTCCTGCGGCAAAGACAGGGGCGGATGCGCTGGGCGGGCTATCTGTTCATCGTCGCCGGCCTCTGCGCCCTGGTGGCGGCCGGCGCCGCCACGCATGGCACGGCCAGCCCGCTGGGCGTCGGCGCCCTGATCCTCGCGGCGGCCATGTGGGCCGTCTATACGCTGCTGTTCCGCCGTGGCGGGCTGACCCCGCTGCAATCCGCGGCGCTCATCTGCGCCTGGTCGGCGATACTCTTCCTGCCCGCCTACCTGCTGCTGGGGCTCGGCCGCCTTGCCCAGGCGCCACCGGCCGAGATTGCCATCCAGGCCGTCTACCAGGGTGCGCTGATGAGCGGCGTCGCCCTCATCGCCTTCAACCGCTCCGTGTCCCTGCTCGGCCCGGGCGCGGCGACGGCCATGATCGCCCTGGTGCCGGCCGCCGCATCGCTGCTGGCCATTCCCGCTCTCGGCGAATGGCCTTCGCCCACGGAGGCCCTGGCCATCGGGGGCATCGTCCTCGGGCTCCTCCTGGCGGCGCGCCCCGCGCCGTCATCATGAAGGGCTGCTTCATGATCCGCCCGCCAGCGCCGTGAACGGGATGCGGGTCCGTCCTGCCGGATGGCCCCGCATCCCTGGCGGTCAGAGGCTCATCAGGCTGGCATTGCCGCCCGCGGCGGCGGTGTTGATGCTGATGGAACGCTCGGCCATCAGCATGTCGGGCGGATAGAGGCCCTCCTGCGTCGTGATGGCCGGGCGGATCGGGCCTTCCGAAGCCGCGAGCGACCGCGCCAGTTGCAACAGTGCTTCCCGGGAGCCGTGAAACAGCGCCGCGTCGCAGTCATCGATGCCCTTGCCGCCGGCAATCCGGGCCGTCACCGTGGGCGGCAGCCCCTCCGGCAGCATGGCGGGACCCTGGACACAGGCCATGTTCCCCGTCGCCAGGCAGGCCGCGACCTGCACCAGCAACTCTTCCGCCGTATCCGCGCGGCACAGCACCGTACCGCGGGAGTGCAGGCTGTATCGGTTCAACTCGCCCACCGGCCCCGGCAGGTCGATCTCCAGCCCCACGCGCCCGGCCTTGGCTTGTGCGGCGCAACGTTCTGCCAGTTCGGTGCTGCCCTGCGCGCGCAGCCAGTCCACCAGGGCCTGCGCGGCGGGATCGAGCGGCTGGGCAGGCAACGGCGGTTCGGCGGGGGAGACGGAGAGGAGGCGCCGCAGATAGAGCGGGCCGCCCGCCTTGGGGCCGGTGCCGGAGAGGCCATGGCCGCCGAAGGGCTGCACGCCCACCACCGCGCCGATCAGGTTGCGGTTGACGTAGATGTTGCCGGCCCCGGACAGGGCCGCCAGGCGGTCGATGGTCTCGTCGATGCGTGAATGGACGCCGAAGGTCAGGCCATAGCCGGTGGCATCGATGTCGCGCATCAGGGCTTCCAGCGCCTCGCGGCGGAAGCGCAGCACATGCAGGACGGGCCCGAAGACCTCCTGCTTCAACTCCGCGACGCTCTGGATCTCGATGATGGTGGGCGCGACGAAGCTGCCATGGCGGCAGGCTGCGGGCAGGGGCAGGGCATGCACCGGGCGGCCCGCCGCGCGCATGGCCTCGATATGGCGCTGGATGCCGGCCGCGGCTTCCTCCGTGATGACGGGGCCGATATCCGTGGAAAGCCGGTCCGGGTTGCCCACGGAGAGTTCCGCCAGCGCGCCCCGGAGCATGGTGAGCACCCGCTCCGCCACATCCTCCTGCAGGCAGAGCAGCCGCAGCGCAGAGCAGCGCTGGCCCGCGCTGTCGAAGGCGGAGGCGATGACATCCGCGACCACCTGTTCCGCCAGCGCGGAACTATCCACCACCAGCGCATTCTGCCCGCCCGTCTCCGCGACCAGCGGGATGGGCCTGCCCGCAGGGCTGAGGCGCCCCGCGAGCTGCCGCTGGATCAGCTGCGCCACCTCGGTGGAGCCGGTGAACATCACGCCCTGGCTGCGCGCGTCGCCCACCAGCCGCGCGCCCACCGTGCCGTCGCCGGGCAGAAGCCGGAGAACGGCGGCCGGCACCCCGGCCTCGTGCAGCAGCGCCACGGCCTGCGCGGCGATCAGCGGCACTTCCTCGGCCGGCTTGGCCAGCACGGTATTGCCGGCCGCCAGCGCGGCCGCCACCTGGCCGGTGAAGATGGCCAGCGGGAAGTTCCAGGGGGAGATGCAGACCACGGGGCCGAGCGGCCGGTGCGCGGCGGTGAAGCCGCGCGCCTGGGTGGCGTAGTAGCGCAGGAAGTCCACGGCCTCCCGCACCTCGCCGACCGCATTGGGCAGGGACTTGCCCGCCTCCCGCACGATGCCGCCCAGCAGCGCATCCATGCGTGCTTCCATCAGGTCGGCGGCGCGCTCCAGCATGGCGGCACGTTCGGCAGGGGCAACGGCGGCCCATCCCGGCGCGGCGGCCTCGGCCCCGGCGAGCGCCTCGTCCACCGCCGCCTCGCTGGCCTCGACCACATGACCGGCGAGGTCGCGGCGGTCGGCGGGGTTACGGATCTCGCGCGCGGCGGCAGCGCCCGGCAGCGGCGCGCTGCCCTCACGCAACGTCCCGGCCAGCGAGGCGAGGCGGTTCTCGTCCGTCAGGTCGAGCCCGGCGGAATTCGGCCGCTCGCCGCCGAACATCGCGCGCGGCCGGGCGATGGCGTCATGCGGCCGGCCAAGCGGGGAAAGGGCGCGCGCCTCCGCCACGGGGTCGCGTACCAGCTCCTCCACCGGCACGTCGGGGTCGTTGATGCGATTGACGAAGGAGGAATTCGCGCCGTTCTCCAGCAGACGGCGGACCAGATAGGCCAGCAGCGTCTCATGCGTGCCCACGGGCGCGTAGATGCGGCAGGGGCGGTCAAGCCGGTCGGGGCCGACGACTTCCTCATACAGCGGCTCGCCCATGCCGTGCAGGCACTGGAACTCATACTGGCCAGGCGCCCAGGTGGCCGGATCGGCCATGGCGTGGATGGAAGCCAGGCTTCGCGCATTATGCGTGGCGAATTGCGGAAAGATCGCATCCGGCGCCGCCAGCAGCTTCCGCGCGCAGGCGAGGTAGGAGACATCCGTGTGGATCTTGCGGGTGAAGACCGGGAAGTCCGGCAGGCCGTCCATCTGGGCGCGCTTGATCTCGCTGTCCCAATAGGCACCCTTCACCAGCCGCACCATCATGCGCCGGCGCGTGCGGCGGGCGAGGTCGATCACGAAGTCGATCACGAAAGGCGCACGGCGCTGATAGGCCTGCACGACGAAGCCGACACCATCCCAGCCCGCCAGGCGCCCGTCATGGCAAAGCGCTTCCAGCAGGTCGAGGGAGAGTTCCAGCCTGTCCGCTTCCTCGGCATCGATGTTCAGGCCGATGTCGTAGCGACGGGCAAGGGCGGCGAGTTCCACCAGGCGCGGCAGCAGCTCCGCCATTACCCGCTCCCGCTGCGCGCGGGCGTAGCGGGGATGCAGGGCGGAAAGCTTGATGGAAATTCCCGGGCCGTTGAGGATTCCCCGGCCGGCGGCGGCGCGGCCGATGGCATGGATGGCCGCCTCATAGTCGCGCAGGTAGCGCGCGGCATCCTCGGCCGTGGCCGCCGCCTCGCCCAGCATGTCGTAGGAATAGCGGAAGCCCTTGGCCTCCATCACCCGGCTGCGCGCCAGGGCTTTCTCGATCGTCTCGCCCATGACGAACTGCTCGCCCAGCATCCGCATGGCCAGGTCCACGCCGCGACGGATCACCGGCTCCCCCACGCGGGCGATCAGCCGCGTCAGCGCGGCGCTCAGGCCGGCCTCGCTACGGGTGGAGGAGAGCCGGCCCGTGACCACCAGCCCCCAAGTCGCGGCATTGGCGAAGAGGGAGGGCGACTGGCCGAGATGCGCGCGCCAGTCGCTGCCGCCGATCTTGTCGCGGATCAGCGCGTCGCGCGTCGCGCGGTCGGGGATCCGCAGCAGGGCCTCGGCCAAGCACATCAGGGCCACGCCCTCCTGGCTGGAGAGGGAGAATTCCTGCACCAGCGCCTCCACCCCACCGCCGGCACGCTTGCCCCGCAGGGCGGTGATCAGGCGGCGGGCGAGGGCGGTGGCGGCCTCATCCTCCCGCGGTGCCGGCGTCGCGGCCTCGAGCAGGGGCGGGAGGCATTCCTCTTCCGGCCGGCGATAGGCCGCGGTGACGGCGGCGCGCAGCGGCGACTGCGGATGCAGGCTGTCGGCGAAGGCCTGGAATGGCTGCGGCATGGTTGCGGCGGGAAGGGTATCGAGGCTCATCGTGGCAGGTTCCGGGCGGGGACGGCATCAGGGCCGGTTAACCGGAATCTAGGGATGGGCCTGGGCGATGAGTATAGGCTATTCCGGCCGGGTTGCCGTGGAAAACCCGGCGGAATGCAGGCTGGATAGTGAATGATGCAGGGTATAGACCAGTTAGACCGGATGATCCTGGCCATTCTCCAGCGCGAGGGGCGGATTACCAACCTGGAACTCGCCGATCGCATCGGCCTTTCCCCCACCGCCACCAGCGAGCGGATGCGGCGGCTGCTGAAGGAAGGGCTGGTCACGGGGTTCGGGGCCCGGCTGGACCCGCATCGGCTGGGTTTCGGCCTGATGGTCTTCGTGGAGGTGCTGCTGGACAAGACCACCCCCGATGTCTTCGACCGCTTCGCCGAGGCCGTGAGCCGGGCGCCCGAGGTGCTGGAATGCTACATGGTGGCGGGTGGCTTCGACTATCTGGTCAAGACCCGTGTCCAGGACATGGCGGCCTATCGCCGCTTCCTCGGTGACGTGCTGCTCGGCCTGCCCGGGGTGCGGGAGACGCGCACCTACGCGGTCATGGAAGAGGTGAAGACGGACGGGCTCCTGCCGATCCATGGTGCCAGGCTCCGGTCAGACCCGAAGCGGGCCTGACCGGGAATGGCGGTCATGAGATATTCTGTCTGAAGAAAGCGACGCTCCGGTCCCAGGCTTCCTTCGCGGCGGCTTCGTTGTAGCGCGGCGTGGAATTGTTGTGGAACCCGTGCTGCGTGTCGGGATAGCGGCGCATCTCGTAGGGAACGCCAGCGGCTTTCAGGGCCGCTTCATAGCCCGGCCACATGGCGTTGATCCGCTCGTCATTATCGGCGTAATGAACCAGCAGCGGCGCCTTGATGGCGGGCACCGAGGCCGTCTCCGCCGCCGCGCCGTAGAAGGGCACCGCCGCGTTCAGATCGGCTCCCATGGCCGTGGCGAGGAAGTTCGTGGTGCCGCCGCCCCAGCAGAAGCCCGTGACCCCCAGCTTGCCGGTGGAAAGCGGATGCGCCTTCAGATAGCGGGCGCTGTTGAGCATATCCGTCCGGAGCTTGGCCTGGTCCAGCTTCGCCTGAAGCTCCCGCCCGTCATCGTCATTGCCGGGATAGCCGCCGGCGGGGAAGAGCCCGTCGGGCGCCAGTGCCAGGAAGCCTGCGATGGCGAGGCGCCGGGCGACATCCTCGATATAGGGGTTGAGGCCCCGGTTCTCATGGATGACGAGCACCGCCGGGAAGGGCCCGGCCCCGCTCGGCTGCACGAGATAACCCCGCATCGTGCCGGAATTGCCGCCGGGCGAGGGGTAGGTCACATAATTGGCCTTGATCCGCTCATCCGTGAAGGAAACGGTCTGCGCCTGCACGTAGCGTGGCAGCAGCGCCTGGGCCATGGCGAGCCCGCCGGCGGTGACCACGGTGGCCCTTTGCAGGAAGGTGCGGCGGTCGATCCGGCCATGACAATATTCGTCGTAGAGATCGAAGACCCGCTGGTCGATCTCGATCTGCGTCAGCACCCCGTGCTCAGGGGGCGGCGTCCCGGCATCCTGGAGATCAGACATCCTCGGCATCCCTCGCTGGAGCTGCGTTCATCCGACTTGGCAGCGCATCATCACCGGATCCGGCCGGCCGTCGGTTACCTGCCTGATGAGGTGAGACTATCCAGCGATCCGCCCCATGGGCAATTGTCGCATGGGCCAGGGCTGCCGATGCCGTGGCGGCGCTCAGGCCGGGGCGCTCTCCGCCAGCCGGAGCACGGCCTCCAGCCGGGCCAGGGTGCCGGAATCGGCCCGGCCATCCACCCGTTCCTGGCGGAAGCGGCGCTGGAAGGCGACCAGCGCCAGATCCGGCCGCGCCGGGTCCACCGGATAGCCGATTCGCGCCATCAACGCGGCGGCGCGTTCCATGCCGCCGGGCGGGCAGTCATTGTCGCTGCCGTCCACGTCCCTGGGCCAGAAGCCGATGCCATTGGCCGCCAGGCCTTCCCAATCGAACAACTCGCCCGGGTCCTGCTTGCGGTCGGGCGCGATGTCGCTATGCGCCACGATGTTGCGGGCCGGAATCGGGTGCCGCGCCAGGATCTCCAGGCAGAGATCGGCCACGGCGGCCATCTGCAGCGCGGGGAAGGGGCGGTAGCCCCATTCATGCCCGGGATTGACGATCTCGATGCCGATGCTGCGGCCGTTCAGCGTCTCATGCCCCCGCCAGCAGGAGATGCCGGCATGCCAGGCGCGCTTCTCCTCCGGCACCAGGCGCCAGACCCGCCCATCCTCCTCCACCAGGTAGTGGCAGGAGACGCGGGGCAGGGGCGCGGGCGGGGCGATGTCGCACAGCCGGTCCAGCGCCGCCCCGGCGGACTGCATGCCCGTGTAATGCAGCACCAGCATGTCGATGGGCGTGCCGGCCGGGCGCTCATCCAGGTTGGGGCTCAGGCGCTCCCGGATGCCGGGGGGCGCCCTCACAGGTTGCGGGCCCGCTTGATGCGGTCCCAGGCGGCATTGATCTCCGCCACCTTGCGGGTCGCGCCGCGCATCAGCTCCTCCGGCACGCCGCGGGCGGCCAGGCTGTCGGGGTGGTGCTCCCGCATCAGCTTACGCCAGGCCAGGCGCACCTCCTCATCGCTGGAGCCCTCGGGCACGCCCAGCACGGAATAGGGGTCCACCCCGATCGGCTCGGCGGTGCGGGGGCGTCCGGCGCTGGCACGCTCGGCCGCGGCTTCGTCCAGCCGGAAGGCGCTCCGCACGCGGGCGAGGAAATTGGCCTCGCCCCGCGTCAGAGGCCCGTCGGCCCTGGCGATATGGTGCAGGGCGGCCAGCACTTCCTCCAGCATCTGCGGCTGGTCGGCGAAGACCGCGCCCATCCGCGCGGCGAAGGGCTCGTAGCCGCCCACTTCCTCCCGCGCCCGGTCGAAGAGCAGGCCGACATCGCGCATATTCTCATCGGGGATGCGGAAGACGCGCTTGAAGGCGTCGATCTCCACTCGCTTCACCGGCCCATCGCTCTTGGCCAGCTTCGCGGAGAGCACGATGACGCCGATGGAGAAGAGCTGGTCCTTGTTGCGGATCTGCGCCGCCAGCTCCGGCCGCGGGTCCAGATCCGGGGCGCGGCTGCTGGTCTCGGCCGCATGGCCCAGCGCCGCCCCCATGACCGCCCCGAAAGGCCCGCCCATCGCGAAGCCCGCCACGCCGCCGATGATCTTGCCCCAGAGGCTCAAGCCCGCACCGCTCCCTGCCGCGTCATTCCCAAGCCCCCTACCATGCCGCGTGCCCGCCTGCCATGGCGGGCTGTGCCGCGCTGCTCGCAAAGCCGTGCATACGCTCCACGGAAACGGGTTGCATGCCGGGCGGGGCGGCGCCACACCCGCAGCACCGAGACGGCGGGAGATGACGATGGGCGCGGCTGGCTGGCAGTTCTGGGTCGACCGGGGCGGTACCTTCACGGATATCGTGGCCCGTGACCCCGAGGGTCGTCTTTCCACCCGCAAGCTGCTCTCCGAGAACCCGGAGCGCTACCGCGACGCGGCGGTGGCGGGCATCCGCGCCTGCCTCGGCCTGCCGGAAGGCGCCGCCATTCCGCCGGGGGTGGTGGAGGCCGTGAAGATGGGCACCACCGTCGCCACCAACGCGCTGCTGGAGCGCAAGGGCGAGCGGGTGCTGATGCTGGTCAACCAGGGCTTCGCCGACATGGCGCGCATCGGCAACCAGGCGCGGCCCCGGCTCTTCGACCTCGACATCAAGCTGCCGGAGCTGCTGCACGAGCGGGTGGCCGAGATCGGCGGCCGCATCGGCCCCGATCGCGCCGAGATCGCGCCGCTGGACGAGGCCGCCGCCCGCGCGGCGCTGGAGGCCGGCTTCGCCGCCGGCATCCGCGCCGTGGCCGTGGTGCTGATGCATGCCTGGACCAACCCGGCGCATGAGCAGCGGCTGGGCGAGATCGCGCGCGAGGTCGGCTTCACCCAGGTCAGCCTCAGCCACGAGGCCAGCCCGCTGCCGCGCATCGTGCCGCGCGGCGACACGGCGGTGGTGGATGCCTACCTCTCTCCCATCCTGCGCCGCTACGTGGAGCAGGTGGCGGGCGAGTTGCGCCCGGAAGCCGGGGGCGAGGCCGCGCGGCTGTATTTCATGCAGTCCTCCGGCGGGCTGACACTGGCGGAGAAGTTCCAGGGCAAGGACGCCATCCTCTCCGGCCCGGCGGGCGGCATCGTCGGCGCCGCGCGCACAGCGGCCATGGCAGGCTTCGACCGCATCATCGGCTTCGACATGGGCGGCACCTCCACCGACGTGGCGCTCTATGCCGGTGCCTTTGAGCGCGCCTTCGAGACGGTGGTGGCCGGCATCCGCATGCGGGCGCCGATGATGGCCATCAACACCGTCGCGGCCGGCGGCGGTTCCATCCTGCATTTCGACGGCGCCCGCTTCCGTGTCGGCCCCGACTCCGCGGGCGCGGTGCCGGGGCCCGCCAGCTACCGCCGCGGCGGGCCGCTGACGGTGACGGATGCCAATGTGATGGTGGGCAAGATCCAGCCCGCCCAGTTCCCCGCCATCTTTGGCCCCGGCGGCGACCAGCCGCTGGATGCCGATGTGGTGCGGGAGAAATTCACCGCCATGGCGGCGGAGATCGCCGCCGCCACCGGCGAGGCGCCGCAGGACCCGCGCGCCGTGGCCGAGGGCTTCCTGCGCATCGCCGTGGCCAATATGGCGCATGCCATCAAGCAGGTCTCGATCCAGAAGGGGCATGACGCCACCCGCTTCGCCTTGCAGTGCTTCGGCGGCGCCGGCGGCCAGCATGCCTGCCTGGTGGCGGATGAGCTGGGGATGGAGACGGTGTTCATCCATCCCTTCGCCGGCGTGCTCTCCGCCTATGGCATGGGGCTGGCGGACCAGAGCGTGATCGGCGAGGCGGCGGTGGAAACCCCGCTGCGGCCCGAGGGCATGGCGGAACTGGCCGTCAGGCTGGACGCCCTGGCCGAGCAGGGCCGCGCCGACCTGCTGGCGCAGGGCAACGACGCCGCCCGCCTGCGCGCCGAGCGCCGGCTGCACTTGCGCTACGCCGGCACCGACAGCTTCCTGCCCGTGCCCTTCGGAGAGCATGACGCGGTGCTGGAGGCCTTCACGGAAGCGCATCGCCGCCGCTTCGGATTCGCCACGCCGGAACGCCCGGTGGTGGTGGAAGCCTGCGTGGTGGAAAGCATCGCGGCCGGGGAGGCCATGGCTGAGCCCGCGCTGCCGCCGCGCCCGGCGGGCGAGAGCCCCGCGCCCCTGGCCACCGTGCCGCTCTTCACCGCGGGCGCCGAGCATGCCGCCCCGGTCTTCGACCGCGACGCCCTGCTGGCCGGCGACCGCATCCCCGGCCCGGCGCTGATCCGCGAGGCCATCGCCACCACGGTGGTGGAGCCCGGCTGGACCGCCGAGGTCACGCCGTTGAACCACCTGGTGCTGCGCCGCACCGCCGCCCGCGCCAATGCCGTGGTGGCCGATGCCAGCAAGCCGGACCCGGTGCTGCTGGAACTCTTCAACAACCTCTTCATGAGCATCGCCGAGCAGACCGGCACGGTGCTGCAGAACACCTCGCTTTCCGTGAATATCAAGGAACGGCTGGATTTTTCCTGCGCGCTCTTCGATGCCGAGGGCCGGCTGGTGGCCAATGCGCCGCATGTGCCCGTGCATCTGGGCGCGATGGGGGAGAGCGTCCGCACCGTCATCCGCACGCGCGGCGACACCCTGAAGCCCGGCGACGTGGTGGCGCTGAACAACCCCTATAACGGCGGCACGCATCTTCCTGACATCACCGTCATCACGCCGGTCTTCGACGAGGATGGAAAGGAAATCCTGTTCTTCGTCGGCTCGCGCGGCCACCATGCCGATATCGGCGGGCTGACTCCAGGCTCCACCCCGCCCGAATCCAGAACGCTGGAGGAGGAGGGCGTCGTCATCGACGATTTCCTGCTGGTGGATGGTGGCACGATCCGCGAGGCCGAGTTCCGTGCCCTGCTGGAAGGCGCGACATATCCGGCGCGCAGCCCGGATGTGAACATCGCCGACATCAAGGCGCAGATCGCCGCCAACGAGACCGGCGTGCAGGAATTGCAGCGCGCCGTGCGCGATTTCGGGCTGGAGACGGTGCGCGCCTATATGCGCCACGTGATGGACAATGCGGAGGAAAGCGTCCGCTCGGCCATCGAGAAGCTCTCCGACGGCAGCTTCGCCTATACCATGGATGACGGCCGCCCCCTGCGGGTCGCCGTGCGGGTGGACCGTGCCCGCCGCAGCGCCACCATCGACTTCACCGGCACCGGCGAGCAGAGCCCTGGCAATTTCAACGCGCCCCCGGCGGTGCTGCGCGCCGTGGTGCTCTACTGCTTCCGTTGCCTGGTGGGCGGCGACATTCCGTTGAACGACGGCTGCCTGGTGCCGCTGGCGATCGTGCTGCCCGAAGGCACCTTCCTCTCGCCGCGCCCCGGCGCCGCCGTGGTGGCGGGCAATACCGAGGTCTCGCAGGCCGTCTGCAATGCCCTGCTGGCGGCGTTGGATGTCTGCGCCAGCGCCCAGGCCACCATGAACAACCTGCTCTTCGGAGATGACCGCTACCAGTATTACGAGACGGTCTGCGGCGGCACCGGTGCCGGCCCGGGCTTCGACGGCGCATCGGCCGTGCAGACGCATATGACCAATACCCGGATGACCGACCCGGAGATCCTGGAACTGCGCTACCCCGTGCGGCTGGAGGAATTCTCCATCCGCCGCGGCTCCGGCGGCGCCGGCCAGTGGCGGGGCGGGGATGGCGCGCGGCGGCGCATCCGCTTCCTGCGGCCGATGCAGGCGATCATCGTCGCCTCCCGCCGCGAGGTGCCGCCGCATGGGCTCCATGGCGGCGCCCCCGGCGCGCCGGGCCGGCAGTGGGTGGAGCGGCTGGACGGCAGCCTCCATGAGATGGGCGGCCGCGACCGGGCCGAACTGGCGGCGGGCGAGGTGCTGGGTCTGGAGACCCCCGGCGGCGGTGGCTGGGGCCCCGCTTCCGCGCGCGGGAAGGCTTCCGGCGCCTGATGTCCTGGCTTCGCCGCATCGCGCTCGGGCTTCTGCTGGCACTGCCGCTGCTGCTGGCGGCGGCGCTGTGGTTCGTGCCCCGCATGACCGACTGGAACGAGCACCGCGACCGGCTGGCCATCCTGGCTGCCGGCCGGCTGGGCCAGCCGGTGATGCTGACCGGCCCGGTCAAGCTGACCCTGCTGCCGCAGCCCATGCTGGAAGCCGGCGGCGTGACGATCGGCGGCGCGCAGGGCAGCGCGCCGGATGGCGGCATCTCCATCCAGGCGGAGGCGTTGCGGCTGCGGCTGGACCTGGGCGCGCTGCTGCGGCTGCAACTGGAGCCGCGCGAGGTGGTGCTGGTCGGCGCCGAGATCCGGCTGCCCTGGCCTCCTACCTCCGGCCAGTCCTTCCGTCCGCCGCCCTGGCTGACCGAGTTGCGCGGCCGGATCGAGGACAGCCGCATCGCCATCGGCTCCGTGATGCTGGACGACGTGACGGCGGAACTGGCCGCCGGCAGCGCCACCGATGCGCTGAATATCGACGGCCGCTTCCGCTGGCGCGGGCTGGATACCAGTTTCCGCACCACCATCGGCCGTCCGGGCTGGGATGACGCGGCGCCGCTGAACCTGACGGTCTCGGCCGCCAGTGCCTCCCTCTCGGCCAGCGGCGTGCTGCTGCCGGAGGGCGGCTTCGAGGGCAGCATCCAGGGCGGCGGCAGTGATCTGGCGGCGCTGCTGCCAGGGCCGGGCGGCAGCTTCCGGCTGCGCGGCAAGCTCTCCGCCACCGCCGACCTGCTGACGGCCAGCGAACTCACCATGGACCTCGGCGGCAGCCCGGTGCGCGGCGCGGCCACGCTGCGGCTGGCCCCGGTGCCGCGGCTGGACGTGGCGCTGGTCACGGGGCGGGTGGTGCTGGACCCCTGGGTGGCGGCGCTCCGCAATGCCTCGGCACCCCGGCTGCCCTTCGGCATCGACCTCTCGGCCGAGGCCGCGACGCTGCATGGCATCACCCTCCGCCGGCTGCGCGCCGCCGCCTTCGTCGAGGGCGAAAGGCTGACGCTGTCCGATATCAGCGCCATCCTGCCCGGCGATACCGAGGTCGAGATGTCCGGCGTCACCACGGTGGGATTGCCTGCTGCTGGCGGTGCGGGACGCAAGCTGGAGATGGCCATCCGCTTCCACGGCACGGCGCTGCGCGCCACGCTGCTGGCGCTGGGCCTGCGGCTGGATGCCACCGATCCGACGCTGCTGCGGCAGGGCGAGGGGCGGATGCGGCTGGTGCTGGAGGAAAGCCAGGCCGCCATGCCCGAGTTCGTCGCCACCATCGATGGCGCGCGTGTCTCCGGCGCGGGCGTGCTGCGCTTCGGCGCGAGGCCGGCCCTGGGCCTGGGGCTGAATTTCGACCACCTGGACCTGGATGGCTGGCTGCCGGAGCAGGTGAACCTGCTGTCCCTGGCCACCGGCAACCCTGGCTGGGACGCGAATCTGCGGCTGGCCGCCGAACAGGCCCAGTGGCGCGGCGTCTCCATGGAGCGGCTGTCCGTCGATGCGGCACTGGAGGGTGGGCGGCTGACGGCGCGCCGTGTCGCGGCGCGGATCGCGGGCGCCGATCTGGCATTGAGCGGCACGATGGCCCCCGGCGCCTCCGGCGCGCCCGCCCGCCTGACCGACATGGCGCTGGAGGCGACGGCCCCGGTGGCGCGGCCGCTGCTGGCCTTCATGCCCGGCACCTGGGACGAGACGGCCCCCATCACGAACCAGCCGCTGGCGCTGCGCGTCTCCGCCAACGGTCCCTTGAACGCCCTGGCGCTGCGGACGGGGCTGGACCTGGGCGAGGCCCGGCTGGAAGCCAATGGCACGCTGGATGCGCTGGCGCCGCGCTATGCCGGCTCCCTGACCCTGCGCCACCCAGGCGCGCAGCGCCTGATTTCGGAGATGCTGGGCCTGCCGCTGCCGCTCTGGCTGGGGGAGGGTTCCTTCTCCGTCATCTCCGGCATCAGTATTGGCAGGGGCGGCGCGCAGGCCGATCATTTCGACATGGTGGCCGGCGAGGCGCGGCTGGGCGGGCAGCTGACACTGGCCCTGGCCCCCGCCGCCCGCCCGCGCCTGACCGGGCGGTTGCAGGCGGAGCGGCTGCCCCTGCCGGCCCCGAAGGGCGGGGAGGAGCCGCTGCCCCTCTGGCCGCTGAGCTGGGTGGACGCCGACCTGACCGTGACCGCGGCGCAGCTGCTGGCGCCGTGGTTGCCGCCGATGCAGCAGTTCACCGGCAGCCTGCGGCTGAATGGCGGCGTGCTGCAACTGGACCAGGCACAGGCCATGCTGCGGGGCGGCCAATGGGAAGGGGCGGCCACGCTGGACAGTACGGCGGTGCCCCCCATGCTGGACCTGCAATCGCGGCTGGGAGGCATCGGCCTTGGCGGACCGCTGGCCGGGACGCCGCTGGATATCAGCACCGGCCAGCTGGAGGGTGACGTTTCCCTGAAGGCCACCGGACATAGCCCGGCGGCCATGCTCTCCACGCTGGAAGGCGCGGCGCGGCTGGGGGTGCGGAATGGCGTGATGACCGGGGCTGACCTGGCCTCGGCGCTGAGGGTGGCCTCCCAGCCCGATGCCGCCGAGAAGGAGCTGCGCCACGCCTTGCTGAACGGCGCCACGGGCTTCGACCGGCTGGAGGCCATGCTGCGCCTGCGCGCCGGCCGGGCTGAAGTGGAACAAGGCAGCCTGATGCTGAACGATCAGGCAGCGGCCGGTGTCGCGGGCGAGATCGACCTGGCCCATGGCGGCGTCGACCTCGTGCTGACGCTGATGCCGCCGGAGGGGCCGCCCTTCGGCCTGCGCATGGCCGGGCCGCTGCGCCAGCCCCGGCTGGTGCCGGACCTCGCGGACTGGCTGCGCTGGCGGGCGGAGCGGCCTTAGGGGGCCTGCGGCTGCGGCGCCGGCCCGCCGGCCCGCAGCACCAGGATGGCGGCGCAGGCGGCGCCGAAGCCGTTGTCGATATTCACCGCCACCACGCCGGGCGCACAGGTGGACAGCGCCGAATCCAGCGCCGCGCGCCCGCCGGCCGAGACGCCGTAGCCGACCGAGCTGGGCACCGCGATGACCGGCGCCGCCAGCAGCCCGCCCAGCACGCTGAACAGCGCGCCCTCCATGCCGGCGATGGCGATGACCACGCGGAAGCGGCGGATCTCCTCGATCCGCTCCATCAGGCGCCAGAGCCCGGCCACGCCGATGTCGGCGATGACGGGGGCGTCGAAGCCATGGAAGCGCAGCGTCCGCGCTGCTTCCCCAGCCACGGCGAGGTCCGAGGTGCCGGCGGTGACGATGCCGATGCCCGGCTGCGGGACGGCGGGTGCCGCCGGCTCGTCGAGCACGGCGGTACGCGACAGCGGGTCGTAGGAAAGCCGCGCATGGTGCGCGGGGTCGAGTGCCGAGAAGCAGGCTGGGTCCAGCCGCGTCAGCAGCACAGATTGCCCGGCCTGAGCGGCGGCGGCGAGAATGGCGTCGATCTGCGCCGGTGTCTTGTGGCCGCAGAGGATAGCCTCCGCCGTGCCGGTCCGGGCGCGCCGCCCGAAATCGAGCACGAAATCAGGCATGCAGCACGGCCGGCTTGCCGATGAAGGCGGAGCCCCGCTCATAAGGCCGCAACCCCGCGAAGACGCGCCCGGCCTCGGCGCAGGCATGTTCCGCCCGCGTCCGCAATCCAGGCAGGGCCAGATGCGCCGCATCCACCTCGACCACGATGCCCTCGCGCAGCACGCGGCAGCGCAGCGTGGCGCCCGGCGGCAGCAGGCGGGCCAGCATGGCCTCGGCCAGCTCGACGAAGGCCAGGTCCCCGGCGTCGATGGCGATGCCGGTCTCGATCCGGCTGGAGAGGCAGGGCTGGGCCGGCAGTTCCGCCAGATCCTCCAGCCCGTGCCGCCGCGCCAGGGCCCGGACATCGGCCTTGCCGATCCCCGCCTCGATGAAGGGATGCACGATCCGCCGCTCCGCCGCCGCCTTCAGCCCAGGGCGGTAGTCGCCGAGGTCGTCGAGATTGGCGCCGGAGGCGATGGTGCCCGCGACCATGCCGCGGATGCGGTCATAGAGATTGGTCTTGCAGAAATAGCAGCGGTCCACCGGGTTGGCGCGGTAGCGGCCATCCTGGAACTCGCCGGCATCCCCGACCTCCAGCACCCAGCCATGGCGCGCGGCATGACGCCGCACCCGCTCGGTGGCCGAGGCCGGAACGGCGGGGGAGACGGCATGGAACATGGAGATGCCCGCCGGATTCCAGCGATGCGCCAGGAAGGCCAGCGTCATGCTGTCCACCCCGCCGGAGATGGCGATGGTCAGCCGGGGATAGGCGCCCAGTGCCTCGCGCAGCCGGTCCTCGGGCGGCGGTGTCATTCCGGCGCCTCCTCCAGCCGCCGCCCCGCCGCTCGGCGCTCGCGGAAGCTGCCGAGGCCGGCGAGGTCGTCGCTCTCCACCTTGGCCGTGGCACCACCGGGGCGGGCGGCATATTTCACGCGCAGGGTCCGCCCGCCGTCGCGCCGTTCCGCGCCGTGGCGGTCCAGCACCTCGCGTTCCTCCAGGTGCCAGCGCAAGCCGATGGTGGAGGTTTCCATGAGGCAGCGGGTCTTCACCGCCTCCAGCGCCTGCGGCTCCACCAGCAGGCGGAAGCCCTGCATGGGGCGGCCCTTCTTGCCCATCAGCGTGGCGATGGCGAGGTCACGCACGCCCGGCATCTCCCGGAGACGCTCGGCGGCGATGCCGATCTCCTCGCCCGTCATGTCGTCCACGTCGAAGGAGAGCGCGGCGATCCGCTCGCGCCCCTGATGCGCGGTCTCGAAGGCCAGCACGCGCAGGATATTCGGCATGCCCTTCAGCTCCCGCGTCCCGGCCCCGGTTCCGGAGGCGAGGAGGCGGCCCTCCGCCTTCGCATCCTGCGTCACCAGGTGCTTCAGGATGGCGGCGCCGGTCGGCGTCACGCGCTCCCCGCCGATTCCGTCGTCGCGCCAGGAAAAACCTTGCAGGATCTCGACGGTGGCGGGCGCGGGCACCGGCAGCATTCCATGCTCGGTGCGGAGCAGCCCATGGCCACGGGGCAGGGGCGCGACGCTCCAGCCCGCGCCGGGCAGGGCGGCGGCGATGGAGCCGGCTGCTACCACATCCATCAGCGAATCCCAGTCCGCGATCTCGTGGAAATGCACCTCGTCCAGCGGCACGTCATGGATGCGCGCCTCGGCACGGGCGAGATGCGTGAGGATGGCGGCGGCATGTTCCGCCGTGCTTTCGCTGAGCCCGGCGGCGCCGATCCGCTCCACCATCTCCCGGTAGCTGCCATGGGCGTGATGATGGCGATGCGCGGAAGGCGGCGGCTCCAGCCTGAGGCGCAGCGCCCGCACCGCGCCGCTGCGGCCTTCGCTCAGGCGCGGCTGCCCGGCCTCGGGCGGCAGGATGCGGGCCAGATCGGCCAGCACGCGGTCCCGGATCTCCGGGAAGGCATCCAGCATCGCGGCGACGAACATGTCCCCGGCGATGCCCCCGACGGGGTCGAGATGGATATGCCCCGGCACCGTCATGCCGGCTGGTAGACCGGCACGACATAGGGACCTTCCGGGATCACCGCGACGGCGCCATCGCCGCCACGGCGCAGGCTTTCGGCGATGCTGGCATCAATGGATGTCGAAATCTCGACGCCCGTGATCTCACGCTCCCGCGTGTCCAGCCCGGTGGTGTAGAGCACGACCTTGCCGACCCGCATGGGCTTCAGCTGCATCTCCGTCTGCCACTCGTCCACGTCGGCCAGGGTCTTGGCGCTGATCATGGCCAGGAACTTCTGCGGCCCCATCTCCACCAGCCGCGTCTGCGCCTCGCGGAACTCGGGCGAGCCGAAGCCCTCAGAGCATTCGGAGGCGATGATCAGCGTGCCGCCGGGCTCCAGGATATCCAGCGGCGTCACCATGCCCTTGATGGTCTGGTAGTAAGTCTTGTCCAGCGGATAACCGGCGGAGGAGGTGACGACAGTGCTGAAGCGGCGCGGCACCGGGATGCGCGTGGCGCCGCTGATGAAATCCACCGCCGCCAGATGGCTTCCGATGATCTCGCCGAAGGTGACATGGACGAGGTCGCGGTCCTCATCCAGCACGGTGTTCAGCGCGTGGATCTCGCCGATCATCCGCACGATCTCCAGCTGCTCCTCATGCAGCGGGTTGCCGACGAGGTTGCACTGCACCGCCAGCGGATCTTCCATGAAGCGCGCGGAGTGGAAGGTGCGGATGGTCTCATGCCCAGCCACGCCCGGTGCCACCACCTTTCGCCCGCCGGACCAGCCGGCCATGAAATGCGGCTCCACCAGGCCGGTGGCGATGCGGAGATCAGCCTCGACGAAGCGGCGGTCGATCTTCACCGGCGTGCCGCGCGTAGGGGTATGGCCGAGATCGACATGCGCGGCGTCGTCGCGGGCGAAGTGGTTCTCCACCCGCACCTCCGCCAGCACCCAGGAGTCGCCGATCAGCTCGGCCAGTTCCTCGCCCTCATTCGGGCGGTGCAGGCCGGTCGCGACCAGCACGGTGATGCGGTCCAGCGGGATGCCGCCCTCCACCAGCGTCTCGATCATCGGCCGCAGGAAGAGCCGGTTCGGCACGGGGCGGGTGATGTCGCAGATCAGGATGCAGGCGCTGCGCCTGCCCTTCGCCAGCTCGGCCAGCGGCGCGGCGCCGACGGGGTTCCGGAAGGCCTGGAGGATGGCCGCCTTCTGGTCCGGCAGCTTGGGCAGCACGGCCTTGCGGATGACCGTCACGTCACGCGCCTCGTCAAGCCGGAGGGGCAGGTGGCCGCGGCCGAATGCGACGCTGATGGATTCGCCCGACATCATTCCGCCTTTCGTTTCCTCGCCAGCGAATCTTATAGCCCGCTTTGGTGGCGCCTCCAGCCCTGGGGGCTAGCCCGGCCGGTGTTCCAGCGCATGCACCCGCAGCGCGCTGGCCAGCGGCATCTCCGCCTCCAGCCTCGCCCCGTCCACCGCCTGCACCAGCGCGGCCAGGCTGCGGCCCTCGGCACTGGCCAGGGCTTCCAGCGCGCGCCAGAAGGCAGGCTCCAGCGCCACGCTGGTGCGGTGCCCGGCCAGGGTGAAGGAGCGCTTCTCCAGATGCGCGCCGGTCACCGCGGAATCAGCCGCCCCCGCCCGGCAGGCTGGCGCCGGGGGCGACCATCTCCTCGGGCTTCACCCAGGCATCGAAATCGTCAGGCTTCACGTAACCCAGCTGCGCGGCCGCGTCGCGCAGGGTCAGGTTCTCGCGCAACGCCAGCTTCCCGATGGCGACGGCCTTGTCATAGCCGATGCGGGGATTCAGCACCGTCACCAGCATCAGCGACTTCGCCAGGTTCTCGGCGATGCGGGGCAGGTTGGGCTCCAGCTTCTCCACCATGTTGTGGGCGAAGCTCTCGGCCGCGTCGGCCAGAAGCGTGGTGGATTGCAGCACCGCCTGGATGATGACGGGCTTGAAGACATTCAGCTCCAGATGCCCCTGGGCTCCGGCGACGGTGACGGTGGTCTGGTTGCCCATCACCTGGGCGCAGACCATGGTCAGCGCCTCCGACTGCGTCGGGTTGGTCTTGCCGGGCATGATGGAGGAGGAGAGGCCATCCGCCGGGATGAACAGCTCCGCGAAGCCGCTGCGCGGGCCGCTGCCGAGCAGCCGGATGTCATTGGCGATCTTGTTGCAGGAGACCGCCAGCACGTTCAGCGCCCCGTGCAGCTCGACGAAGGCGTCGTGCGCGCCCATCCCCTCGAACTTGTCGGGGTTGGCGGTGAAGGCGAGGCCGGTGAGGGCGCTGACCCGCTCGCAGAAGGCGCGGTCGAAACCGGCATGGGTGTTCAGGCCGGTGCCGGTGGCGGTGCCGCCCTGGGGCAGCCGCAGCAGGCGGGGCAGGGTGCTTTCGACACGTTCGATGCCATGGGCGATCTGGCTGGCCCAGGCGTGGAATTCCTGCCCCAGCGTCACCGGAACCGCATCCATCAGATGGGTGCGGCCGACCTTGACGACGCCGCTCCATTCCTCCGCCCGCCTGGACAGCGCGCCGTGCAGCACCCGCAGCGCCGGCACCAGCCGGCCCGTCACGGCCTCGGCCGCCGCGATATGCATGGCGGTGGGGAAGCTGTCGTTGGAGGACTGGCCGCGGTTCACGTGGTCGTTGGGATGCACCGGCTTCCGCGTGCCCAGCGGCTGGCCCAGCATCTCATTGGCGCGGTTCGAGATGACCTCGTTCGCGTTCATGTTCGTCTGCGTGCCGCTGCCGGTCTGCCAGACGGGAAGGGGGAAATCGTCATTCCGCCGGCCCGCCACGATCTCGGCCGCGGCGGCGATGATGGGATCGGCGATCTCGGCCGGCAGTTCCCCAAGCGCCTTGTTGGCCTCGGCCGAGGCCTGCTTCTGCAGGCCCACGGCGCGGATCAGCACGGGCGGGAAGCGCTCGGTGCCGATTCGGAACAGCCGCCGGGCGCGTTCCGTCTGCGGGCCCCAGTAGCGGCCTTCCTCGATCTCGATGGTGCCGAGGCTGTCGGTTTCGGTGCGGGTGGCGGTGGTCATGGGACAGGCAACTCCCCGAGGCTGATGCGCCTGGCCACGCCGGATCCGTGGGGCAGGCAGGGCTGCGTCTCCGGCCGCCATCGCGCGCCGGAGCCTCAGCACCCCGGTCGTGGGGCATTTGGGGCGGGCCGTCGAGGGGGAGAGAACCGCGTCATCCCAAAGTGACAGCCCCGGGCCATAGTGAAAACCCCCGGGGCGGGTGCCTCCGGGGGTTCTGGTCTCACCAGGCGTAATATGGACGCGGTGGCGGCGGGGGCGCGTAATAATGCCGCGGCGGCGGGGGAGCATAATAGGCCACCGGTGGGGGCGGCGCGTAATAGACCGGCGGCGGGGCGTAATAAGCCACGGGCGGCGGGGGCGGTGCGTAATAGACCGGCGGCGGGGCCGCCTGGGCGGCGCCGGCCACGAGGGCGCCCACTGCCAGGCCACCGATGATGCCGGCGGCAACGGCGCCGCCGCTGGGGCCACGGTGGCGGTGCCAGCCATTCGCCTCGGCGGCGGATGGGGTGGACATCAGCGCCACGGCGGTCAGGCCGGCCAGGGCCAAGGCACGAAGGCTCTTCGTCATGTCACCCTCCTGGGCTCTCTGGACGCCAGTATAGATGGGATTTGCGCCAGATTATGGCAAGCTCGAGGTCAATCCGTGACCGGTGTCACCGGCTGTAGGTCGAGATCTCGATCAGGTTCCCGTCAGGGTCGCGGCAATAGACGGACATGATGGGCCCCAGCGCTCCAACCTTCGGGGCCGGCCCGTCCTCGATCGCCACCCCGCATTCGCGCAGATGCGTCACGATATCCTCGCCCGAGACGGCCACCACGAAGCAGAGGTCCATCGTGCCGACCTGGGCGTTGCGGCTGCTGGACCAGTCCTCCTGGTCGGCGGCCGCCGGGCGCAGGTTGATCTTCTGCCCGCCGAAGCGCAGGGCGGTGCGCCGCTTCTCCCCGAAGGCCTCGCGGTCCATGCCCAGCACGCGCTGGTACCAGGAGGCCGAGATCTCCACGTCCCGGCAGGTGATGACCAGATGGTCCAGCCGATCCACCGAAAAGCGCATCAGACAGCATCCCCCTGCGGCCGGCGCAGCCGGGCGGTGACCTGAATCTCGATCTTCATGGCATCATCCATCAACTGGGCATGGATGAGCGTGGCGGCCGGGCGGACATCGCCCAGCCATTTGCGGGTCACGGGCCAGCAGGGTTCCCAATCCGCCCTGTGAGGCAGGAAATAGGTGACGCGCACCACGTCACCCATGCCGCTCCCGGCCTCCCGCAGCGCCGCGTCGATATTACGGAAGCACTGCTCGCACTGCGCCACCACGTCATCGGCGATGCTCATGGTGGCGTAGTCGTAGCCGGTGGTGCCGGAGACGAAGACCCAGTCCCCGTCCACCACCGCGCGGGAATAGCCGATCTGCTCCTCGAACGGGCTGCCGGAGCTGATCAGGCGGCGGGCCATGGGCCTACTCCAGCCCGTCGTAGAAGTCGTTGCCCTTGTCGTCCACCACGATGAAGGCGGGGAAGTCCTCCACTTCGATACGCCAGACGGCTTCCATGCCGAGTTCCGGATATTCCAGCACCTCGACCTTCTTGATGCAGTCCTGCGCCAGCCGGGCGGCGGGGCCGCCGACGGAGCCGAGATAGAAGCCGCCATAGGTCTTGCAGGCATTCCGCACGGCCTTGCTGCGGTTGCCCTTGGCCAGCATCACGAGGCTGCCGCCAGCCGCCTGGAAGGCCTCCACATAGCTGTCCATGCGCCCGGCCGTGGTGGGGCCGAAGCTGCCGGTGGGCATGCCTTCCGGCGTCTTGGCGGGGCCAGCGTAATAGACCGGGTGGTCCTTGATGTATTGCGGCAGGCCCTCGCCACGGTCCAGCCGCTCCTGCAGCTTGGCATGGGCGATGTCGCGCGCCACCACGATGGTGCCGGTCAGCGAGACGCGGGTCTTGACCGGATGCTGGCTCAGCGTGGCACGGATGGCGTCCATCGGCTGGTTCAGGTCGATCTTGACCACCTCGCCACCCAGGATCTCATCCGTCGCCTCGGGCAGGAAGCGGGCGGGGTCGTGCTCCAGCGCCTCGATGAACACGCCTTCGGGCGTGATCTTGGTCTTCACCTGCCGGTCGGCCGAGCAGGAGACGCCGATGCCGATGGGCAGGCTGGCGCCATGGCGGGGCAGGCGGATGACGCGCACGTCGTGGCAGAAATACTTGCCGCCGAACTGGGCGCCGATGCCGATATTCTGCGTCAGCTTGTGGATCTCGGCTTCCAGCTCCGGGTCGCGGATGCCGTGGCCGGCCTTGCTGCCCTGGGTCGGCAGCTCGTCCAGGTAGCGGGTGGAGGCCAGCTTCACCGTCTTCAGCGTCGTCTCGGCCGAGGTGCCGCCGATGACGATGGCCAGGTGGTAGGGCGGGCAGGCGCTGGTGCCCAGCGACTTGATCTTGTCTTCCAGGAAGGCCAGCAGCTTCGGCTTGTTCAGCACCGCGCGGGTCTGCTGGAACAGGAAGGTCTTGTTGGCCGAGCCGCCCCCCTTCAGCACGAACATCATGTGGAACTCATCCGCATGATGGTCGCCGGGGGAGGCATAGATGTCGAACTGCACCGGCAGGTTGTTGCCGGTGTTCACCTCGTCGAAGGTGGTCAGCGGCGCCATCTGCGAATAGCGCAGGTTGGTCTCGGTATAGGTGCGGTGGACGCCGTAGGAGAGCGCCTCCTCCTCATCGCCCTCGACCCAGACGCGCTGGCCCTTCTTGCCGAAGACGATTGCGGTGCCGGTGTCCTGGCACATCGGCAGCACGCCGCCGGCGGCGATGGAGGCGTTCTTCAGCAGGTCCAGCGCCACAAAGCGGTCATTGGCGCTCGCCTCGGGGTCCTTCAGGATCTTGGCCAGCTGCTCCAGATGGCCGGGGCGCAGGTAGTGGGAGACCTCGCGGCAGGCGGTGAAGGCCAGTTCCTCCAGCGCCTTGGGGGAGATCTTCAGGACGGTCTTGCCCTCGACCTCGACCGTGCGAATGCCATCGATGTCCAGCTTGCGCCAGACCGTCCTGTCCTCCCCAAGCGGCAGCATGGGGGAATAGGTGAAGCCCTGGCTGCGCTGGGAAACCGGCATGCCGGCATCCGTTTCCTGGATGGGCGTATCGGCCAGCGGCGCTGCGGCCTGTGCGGCCGCGGGATTATCGAGAGCAGAGGTCATCGGGCGCTCCGGCGGGGCGATGGGGTCCCGGCGCCGCATACCGGCAGGTCACGGCGTCGCTTACGAGGCAGGTAGCGCAGAGGAGCCCCCAAGCCAACGGGGAAAGGGGGTGGGCCTGGACCTCGGGCCATGCCCGGGCTGGCATGCCAGCCCCGCTCTGCGCTCGTCCGCCTGGGTTTATTCGCGGGTGGGACGGCGCCGGAAGGCGTCGAGGCTGACCACCTGGGCAGGTGCCTCGGCTTCCTCCTGCTGCGCCTCGGGCTCCGTGGCAGCGGTCGCCTCAGAGGCTGCCTCCTCCGGCTCCTGCTGATCCTCGGGAGGGCCGAACCGCAGCCCGATACGGACATGAGGATCCCAGAAGGCTGTCATGGCGGCGATGGGGATCATCAGCTTGGCCGGCACGCCACCGAAGGAAAGCCCGATCGAGATGGTCTGCGCCACCCGGTCCACCTTCAGGTCCCAGAACTGGTGCTGGATGACGATCGTCATCTCTTCCGGGTAGCGGGCCTTGAGATGGCCAGGGATGGCCACGCCGGGATGGTCGGTGCGGAAGGTCAGGTAGAAATGGTGCTCGCCTGGCAGGCCATGGCTGCCGGCGTAATCCAGCGCGCGCAAGGCGACCTCGCGCATCGCGTCTTCCGTCCAGCGGTCGTAAGGTAGAAGGCTTTCGACCTGCTTTATTTCATTCGTCATTCATGCAATCCCCGCAGCGGGACCACAGTAATAGATCGTGCGGCAGTGCGGAAAGAGGGGCGCGGATTAAAACGCCAACTTACCTCGAGCGAAGTGGGGGGATTCTGTTGCCCGGCTCCCCCCGGGCCGCGCTTACCTATTTTTAGGCAGCGAGCGCCACAGCCTCGCGGCTGTTATCGTTGGCACTTGTGATATAGCCCGATAACGGCGGTACAATGCCGGGCAAAAGATACGTCTTTACCGCACGCGTCGAAGCTGTGTCGTCCCCATACCGCCCCGCCATACGATCCCTGGCGGGATGGCCCCTCGCGGGGCCGGATTGGTGGAGACGCCGGGCACTGCCCCCGGGTCCGCAATGCTTATTTCACGCACCGTTTATCGCCATAGCCACCCGAAGGTGAGCCCGGCCTATATAGGCGAAGCTCAGCAGGAAATCGAGGGGGGTGAGCCCCTTCCACGCCGATTTCCCTCCCTTCCGGGGTTATGGGTGGAATCAGCCCTTCGGCAGCATGGTCTCGACGATCCGCGCATAGAGCCCGGCGCCATAGGGCGTCGCCTCGTCGTTGAAGTTGTAGGCGGGATTGTGCGGCGTGGCGCCGGGGCCGTTGCCCACATGGATATAGGCGCCGGGCACCTTCTCCATCATGAAGCTGAAATCCTCCGAGCCCATGCCGGGCTCCTTGTTCCGCGCTACCTGGCCTTCGCCCACCAGGCTGGCCGCGGCATCGGCATAGGCGGTGGTCAGCTCGGGGTCGTTGACGGTGGGGGCGAAGATCAGGCGGAAATCCAGCTCCGCCTCGCAGCCCATGCCGGCGGCCACGCCCTCCGCCACGCGCTTCAGCCCGGCCTCGATCTGCTGCGCGACCTCGCGCGAGAAGAAGCGGGCGGTGCCGGAGAGCACGGCGGTATCGGGGATGACGTTATAGGCATCGCCGCCCTGCACCTTGGTGATGCTGATCACCGCCGGCTCGAAGGGCGAGATGTTGCGGGCGACGATGGACTGCGTGGCCGTGGCGATCTGGCAGGCCGCCAGCACCGGGTCCTGGCTGACCTCCGGCCGCGCGCCATGGGCGCCCTTGCCCCGCACGGTGATGTCGAAGAAGGCGCCGCCGGCGGCCGTGGGGCCGGGGCGGATGCCGTATTCGCCCACTGGCATGCCCGGGCGGTTGTGCATGCCGAAGATGGCATCGCAGGGGAACCGCTCGAAAAGCCCGTCCTCCAGCATCGCCAGCGCGCCGCCGCAGCCTTCCTCGCCAGGCTGAAAGATGAAATGCACCGTGCCATCGAAGTTCCGCGTCTCCGCCAGGTACCTGGCGGCGCCGAGCAGCATGGTGGTGTGGCCGTCATGGCCGCAGGCATGCATCTTGCCCGGCGTCTGGCTGGCATAGGGCAGGCCCGTCTTCTCCGTCATGGGCAGGGCGTCCATGTCGGCCCGCAGCCCCACGGCGCGGTTGCCCTTGCCGGAGCGCAGCACGCCCACCACGCCCGTCCTGCCGACGCCGCGATGCACCTCGATGCCCCAGGATTCCAGCTTCTTGGCCACGATGCCGGCGGTGCGGTGCTCCTCCATCCCCAGCTCGGGGTGGATGTGGAAGTCGTGGCGGATGGCGGTGAGGTCGTCCTGATAGCGGCGGATGTGGTCGATCACGGACATGCGGGAATCCTCTGCGAGATGGCGGCTGGAGCTATGCAAGCACCACGCCGCCACCGAGGAAAGCCAACGGAAGTCGCGCTGGCGGGCAGGGCCGGGCTAGGCTAGGACGGGCGCCGACTTGGGCTTGGGGGCAGAGTGATGGCACTGACGGACGCACAGCAGCAGGAACTGGCGGAGGCGAAGGCCGCCCGCGCCGAGACGCGCCGCCCTACCGTGCCGGCCCTGGAAGCCCTGCTCTTCGAGCCGATTCCGCTGCTCGACCACGGCTTCATCCGCGTCATCGACTACATGGGCGACGACTCGGCCGTGGTGCAGGCGGCGCGCGTCTCCTATGGCCGCGGCACCCGCGCCGTCACGGAGGACCGTGGCCTGATCCGCTACCTGATGCGGCACTGGCACTCCACGCCCTTCGAGATGTGCGAGATCAAGTTCCATGTGAAGCTGCCGATCTTCGTGGCGCGGCAGTGGATCCGCCACCGCATGGCGAATGTGAACGAATACTCGGCCCGCTATTCCATCATGGACCGGGAATTCTACATCCCCGCGCCCGAGCAGCTGGCCGCCCAGTCCAGCAGCAACCGCCAGGGGCGGGGCGAGGTGCTGGAGGGCGATGAGGCGGCGCGTGTGCTGCACCTGCTGCGCCAGGATGCCGGCACCGCCTATGACCATTATGCCGAGATGCTGAACGAGGACGAGGCCGGTGCCCCGCTCGACCCGGCCCGCCAGGGACTGGCGCGTGAGCTGGCGCGGATGAACCTGACGCTCAACACCTATACGCAGTGGTACTGGAAGATCGACCTCCACAACCTCATGCATTTCCTGCGCCTGCGGGCCGATGCCCACGCGCAGTATGAGATCCGTGTCTATGCGGAGGCCATGCTGAAGGTGCTGGAGGCCTGGGTGCCGGCGGTGGCCGAGGCCTTCCGCGACTACCGCCTGGGCGCCGTGACCCTCTCCGCCCAGATGCTGGAGATCACCCGCCGCCTGCTGGCTGGGGAGGCGGTGGAGCAGGCCGGCAGCGGCCTGTCCAAGCGCGAATGGCGCGAGCTGATGACGGTGCTGGGGCGGGAGGGCTGAACCCTGGCCGCCGCGCCCCGCCCGACCCGCGCGGCCGGTGCCGCGCGCGCCACGCCGCGTCCGGCCTCCCGCGCCAGCCGGGCCAGGAAGGCGGCGGGCAGCGGCGGGCGGCGCTTCCGCCTGTGGCTGGCCCTGCTGCCGCGGCATTGGCTGGCGGTGGCGGTGATCGTGGCGGTGCTGCTGGTCGGCATCCCCCTGGCTGTCGCGCTGGTGGGTGACCTGGGCGCGCTGCTGCTGCTGGTGGGAGTCGGCGGCTTCGCTCTTGGCCGGGCCACGGCGCGGCACGAAATACCCGGACGGACCCTGCGCGCGAAGGCGCCGAAACGCCGGGAAGGGGAGGCGTGATGTTCTGGTTTCTGATGCTGATGATCCTGCTGGTCTTCGGCCTGCCGCTGATGATGTTCTTTGCCGCGCTCTCCTTCGGCCTCTGGCTGGCGGGCGCGGTGCTGGGGCTGGTCTGGGCGGTGCTGACCTTCGTGTTCCATGACGCCGGCACGGCCCTGCTGGTCGTGCTCGCCCTGGCCCTCGGCTACGGCTGGGGGAAGAGGCGGCAGCAGGCATGAGCGTCCTGGTCTTCGGCTCGGCCAATGCCGACCTCGTCTTCACCACCCCCAGGCTGCCGGCCTCCGGGGAGACGGTGCTGGGTGAGGGGTGGCGCGCCCTTCCGGGCGGCAAGGGGGCCAACCAGGCCACGGCGGCGGCGCTGGCGGGTGCCGGGACCGCCTTCATCGGTGCCGTCGGCACGGATTCCCTGGCGGAGGTCGCGCTCTCCGGCATGCGGGCCGCCGGGGTGGACCTGGCGGGGCTGGCCTGGGTGGACCGGCCGACCGGCGCCGCGGCCATCTGCGTCGATGCTCTGGGCGCCAATCAGATCGCCGTCGCCTCCGGCGCCAACATGGCCGTGCGCGCCGCGCAGGTGGAGGATGCGGCGCTTGGCCCCTCCACCGTGCTGCTGCTGCAGATGGAAGTGCCGGTGGCGGAAATGGCGCCCCTGGTGGAGCGTGCCCGGAAGGCCGGCGCTCGCGTTATCCTGAACCTGGCCCCGCCCGGCCCCGTGCCGCCCGCCATGCTGGGGCAACTGGACCTGCTGATCGTCAATGAGCATGAGGCCGCCTGGCTGGCCGCCGAGGCGGGCGCCGCGCCGGATGCCATGGCGCTGCGCTCCGCCCTGGGCATCGACGTGGTCGTGACACGGGGCGAGCAGGGTGCGGAGGCCGCCACCGCCGGCGGCCTGCTGCGCCAGCCGGCCTTCCAGGCTACGGCCGTGGACACCACCGGCGCCGGCGACTGCTGGTGCGGCACCCTGGCCGCCGGGCTGGATGCCGGGATGGATCTGGCGGCCGCCATGCGGCAGGCCGCGGCCGCGGCGGCCATCGCCGTGGGACGGGAAGGGGCGGCCGCCGCCATGCCCAGCGCGGCGGAGACCGGGGCGCTGCTGGCCGCCGCCGGCTAGCCAGCGGCGCCGGCAGGTTCTATCCCGCCGCCGGTACCGCCGAGGAGAGAGCCATGATCCGCCATATCGTCTTCTTCCGCGCCCGGCGGCGCGAGGATGTGCCGGCGGTGCTGGAGGGACTCTCCATCCTCAAGACGATTCCGCATTCCACCCGCTTCGAGGTCACGCTGAACAGCAAGCTCGACCAGATCGGCAATGATGTGGACGTGGTGGTCTATGGCGAATTCGCCGATGCGGCGGCCCTGGCCGCCTTCAAGGCGCACCCGACCTACCAGGAATCCATCGACCGCGTCCGCCCGCTGCGCGACCTGCGCGTGGCCGCCGATTATGAGGTCCTGACGGAGTAAGCCAGACCTGGCCTGTTGCGAACGCGGCTCATTCTCGATATCTTCTTGAAAATAAAGGAACATTTTCGGGAATCGGCTTGCGCGCCCCGGCGCGCGGGGCAAGAAGGCGGCAGGAGGTCTGCCGTATGAGACGCCTTGAGGAACTGAGCGAAGCCGAGATTCTCGCCCTGGCCGTCGCCAGCGAGGAGGAGGATTCCCGGATCTATCGCCACTTCGCGCTGCGGCTGCGGGGCGCCTATCCCGCCTCGGCCAGGGTGTTCGAGGATATGGCGGTGGAGGAGGACGAGCACCGGCAGCGCCTGCTCGGCCTCTACGAGAAGAAGTTCGGCACGGAGCTGCCCTATATCACCCGCCAGGACGTGCGCGGCTTCATGCGCCGCAGCCCGGTCTGGCTGATGAAGGACCTGCGGATCGAGACGGTGCGGGGCCAGGCGGCGCTGATGGAGCGGCAGGCCAGCCGCTTCTATGCCCAGGCGGCCGGGCGGGTGCATGACACAGAGGTCCGCCGCCTGCTGGGCGACCTTGCCGCCAGTGAGGCCAGGCACGAGCAGCGCGCCGAGGAGCTGGAAGCCACCTACCTGACCCCCGAGGCCCGTGGCGCCGAGGATGCCGAGGCCCGCCGCGCCCTGCTGCTGCAGGTGGTGCAGCCGGGCCTCGCCGGGCTGATCGACGGCTCCATCTCCACCCTGGCGCCCATCTTCGCCGCCGCCTTCGCCACTCACCGTTCGGAGGATGCCTTCCTGGTGGGCCTCGCCGCCTCGATCGGCGCCGGCATCAGCATGGGGCTGACCGAGGCGCTATCGGACGACGGCGCGATCACCGGGCGCGGGCACCCCTGGCTGCGCGGTACCGTCTGCGGCGTCATGACGGCCCTGGGAGGGCTGGGGCACACGCTGCCCTATCTGATCACCGACTTCTGGCTGGCCACCACCATCGCCGCCCTGGTCGTGGCGGTGGAGCTTTTCGTGATCGCCTGGGTGCGCTGGCGCTACATGGAGACGCCGATCTTCTCGGCCATGGTGCAGGTGGTGCTGGGTGGCGTGCTGGTGCTGCTGGCGGGCATCTTCATCGGCAGCTCCTGAAGCGGCCCGCCAGCGCCGGGAGGGGTCAGTCCACCACGAAGCGCGGCCCGGCGGGCGCGGCGCCGCCCTGCTGCAGCTTCTCCCGCAGCCGGGCGGCGATGGCGCGGTAGGATTTCGCCTCCTCGCTCTCCGGCCGGGCGATGGAGATGGGGGTGCCGGCATCGGCCAGCTCCCGGATGGCCAGCTTCAGCGGCAGCTCGCCCAGGAATTCCACGCCCATCCGCTCCGCCTCCGCCCGCGCCCCGCCATGGCCGAAGATCTCGGTCCGGTGGTTGCAGTTGGGGCAGCAGAAGTAGGACATGTTCTCGATCAGCCCGAGCACGGGGACATTGACCTTCTCGAACATGCGGATGCCGCGGCGGGCATCGATCAGCGCCACGTCCTGGGGCGTGGAGACGATGACGGCGCCGGCCAGCGGCACGCGCTGGCTCATGGTCAGCTGCGCGTCGCCGGTGCCGGGGGGCATGTCCACCACCATCACATCCAGCTCACCCCATTCCACCTGGCCCAGCATCTGCTCCAGCGCGCCCATCACCATCGGGCCACGCCAGACCATGGGCGTCTCCTCCTCCACCAGGAAGCCGATGGACATGGCCTTCAGCCCCCAGCGGGAGAGGGGGATGATCCTGCCCTGGGTGGCACGCGGCCGCTCCCGCGTGCCGAGCATCTGGGGCAGGGAGGGGCCATAGATATCCGCGTCCAGCAGCCCGACCTTCAGCCCATCGGCGGCCAGGGAGACGGCCAGGTTCACGGCGGTGGTGGATTTGCCGACGCCACCTTTGCCGGAGGCGATGGCGACGATGGCCTTCACATCCGGCAGCAGCATCGGCCCCTGGCCCGGCGCCGGGCGGCTGGCCCGGGCGGTGCCTGGCGCGGGGCCGCCGGGCGGCGGTGCGGCATGGCCATGCCCGGCATGTTCATGCGGGGCGGGCGCGGTGCCGATGTCCCGGTGCGCGGTCAGCACGCAGGTGGCGGAAAGCACGCCCGGCACCGCCATCGCCGCCCGCTCGGCCGCCGCTCGCAGCGGTTCCAGCGACCGGGCCCGCTCACGCGGCACGGAAAGCGCGAACTGCACCAGTCCGTCCCGTGCCGAAAGGCTCTGCAACATGCCGGAGGAAACGACGTCCTTGCCGGTCTCCGGGTCGCGCACCGCGGCCAGCGCGGCGCGGATGGCCTGAATCAGAGTCTCCGACATCGCTTGAAAACCTCTTCTATCCGGACAATATCGGCCACGCCCTCGCCGCGGCGTGATGCAACCGCATTGCGCCATGGCCCGGACAGGGCGACATATGGTCTGGCCCTGTCGCCCATGCATCTGCCTGGCGCAAGCGGCTGGAAGATGAATTGCCGCGCCTGGGCTATGGTGCGGTGACACCTACGGGAGATGTGCCGGCCGATGCCCTGGAACAATAATGGTGGTTCGAACTCCGGAGGCAGCCCCTGGGGCAATCCGCGCCCAGGTGGTCCCTGGGGCCAGCCGCCGCAGGGTGGCGGCGGACGTGGCCCGGGGGGCGGCAGTGGCCCGGACCTGGATGACGCGATCCGCCAGGCGCAGGCCGCGCTACGGCGGATCCTGCCGGGCGGTGGCCGTGGCGGCAACGGCAAGTGGATCGGCCTGGGCATCGTCGCGCTGATCGCCGTCTGGGCGGCCAGCGGCATCTACCGCGTTCAGCCGGACGAGCAGGGCGTGGTGATGCGCTTCGGCGCCTTCAACCGCACCACCCAGCCCGGCCTGAACTACCGCATCCCCTGGCCGGTGGAGAGCGTGACGACGCCCCGCGTGACGCGCATCAACCGCATCGATATCGGCTTCCGCGCCCCGAATGATTCGCCCCTGCAGCGCCCGGTCTCCGCCCGGGACGTGCTGGAGGAGAGCATGATGCTGACGGGTGACGAAAACATCATCGACATCGACTTCGCGGTCTTCTGGCGCATCCGTGATGCCGGCGAATACCTGTTCAATACCCGCAGCCCCGATGCCACGGTGAAGTCGGCAGCCGAGAGTGTGATGCGTGAGGTGGTGGGCCGCACCCCCATCCAGCCGGCGCTGACCGAGGCGCGCGCGCAGATCGAGCAGGCGGTCCGCCAGGGCACGCAGTTCATCCTGGACCAGTATGGCTCGGGCATCGAGATCACGCAGATCCAGTTGCTGAAGGTCGACCCGCCGCCGGCTGTCATCGACGCCTTCCGCGACGTGCAGCGCGCCAATGCGGACCGCGAGCGCGCCCGCAACGAGGCCGAGGCCTATCGCAACGACATCATCCCCCGCGCCCGCGGTGAGGGGCAGCGCCTGATCCAGGAGGCCGAGGGCTTCAAGGAATCCCAGGTCGCCCGCGCCCGCGGTGAAGCCGCGCGCTTCCTCAGTGTGCTGTCCGCCTACCAGACCGCGCAGGACGTGACGGTGCGCCGCCTCTATCTGGAGACGATGGAGGAGATCCTGCGCCGCAACCCGAAGATCGTGGTGGATGACCGGCTCCAGGGCATCGTGCCCTATCTGCCGCTGGATGGCGGGCCCGCCCAGGGTGCCGGCAATACGCCGCGCGCCGCCCCGCCGGCGCCGCCGGGCCTGATCGACCGCCCGACCCGTCCGGCCGCCACGCCCACGCCTGCCCCGAACCAGGGAGCCGCCCGATGAACCGTATGCTCCTGCTGGCGGGCGTTGCCGTCGTGGCGGTGGCCGCCGCCGCCTCCACCCTCTTCACCGTGCAGCAGACCGAACAGGTGATGATCACCCAGTTCGGCGAGCCGATCCGCATCATCAGCACGCCGGGCCTGCACGCCAAGATCCCCTTCGTCCAGTCCGTCGTCTCCTTCGACCGGCGGCTGCTGGACTTCGATGCCCCGGGTGAGGAAATCATCCTGGGCGATCAGCGCCGGCTGATCGTGGACAGCTTCACCCGCTTCCGCATTTCCGACCCGCTGCGCTTCTTCCAGACCTCGGGCGCGCAGGAGGCGGGCATCCGGGCCCGGCTGTCCTCCATCGTCTCGTCCTCGCTGCGCCGCGTGCTGGGCAACCAGCCGCTGCTGGCCGTTCTCTCCACCGAACGGCAGAAGATCATGGACGAGATCAAGCGGCAGGTGAACGCCGAGGCCACGCAGTTCGGTATCATGGTGGAGGATGTCCGCATCCGCCGCGCCGACCTGCCGGAAGAGAATACCCAGGCCGTGCTGAACCGCATGCAGTCCGAGCGTGAGCGCGTGGCGCGTGAGGCCCGTGCCGAGGGTGCCGAGGTGGCCGCCCGCGTCCGCGCCGGCGCCGACCGCGAGCGGACGGTGCTGCTGGCTGAGAGCCAGGCGCAGTCCGATGTGCTGCGCGGCCAGGGCGAGGAGGAGGCGATCCGCATCTTCGCCGAGGCCTTCCAGCGCGACCCGCAGTTCTTCCAGTTCTGGCGCACCATGCAGTCCTACCGGGAGGCCTTCTCGGAAGGGGATGCCCGGCTGGTGCTGACGCCGGATTCGGAGTTCTTCCGCTACTTCCGCTCCAGCCAGCCGGGTGTCCCGCTGGCCGGGGTGAGCGAGCCGGTCCGGCCGACTCCCGCCGTGCCGACCCCGGTGGCGCCCCAGGCGGCTCCGGCTCCGGCTCCGGCTCCGGCTCCGGCCCCGGAGGCGACGCCGGCACCTTGATGCCGGTGCGTATCGAATTATTGCGAGGCGGGCCGCATCTCTTGCGGCCCGTGCCGAGTTGGGCTTTCTCGTGATGGTTCTCCTTCGCAACCTTGGCATTGGGCGGCGATAAGCCCATTTCCATCGCAATCTCTGTCCACGCGGCCGATACTGGTCGAAAGCGAGGTTCTGCCAATGCGTCTCGCCCCCATGATGCTGGCCGCCGCGGTGGCCGCTGCTCCGCTGGCGGCACCCCTGCCGGTGCTGGCGCAAGCGGCAGCCCAGGCACCCAGCGCCACGCCCCCCGCCGCCAGCCGGACGAGCCTGCCGGGAACCTTCGCGCCGCTGGTCCGCGGCCTGCTGCCGGCGGTGGTCAATGTCCAGACCACCCAGACCATCGGCGGCGCGCGTGCCAACCGCCCGGATGCGCCGGAGATGCCGCAGGCCCCGCCGGGCAGCCCCTTCGAGGAGCTGTTCCGCGATTTCCTGGAGCGTCAGCGCCCTGGCCAGCGTCCGGGACAGCCGCCCCGGCGCGCGCAGAGCCAGGGCTCCGGCTTCATCATTGATGCCGCAGGCATCATCGTCACCAACAACCATGTCGTGGATGGTGCCGACGAGATCAACGTCGTGCTGCAGGACAACACGACCCTGAAGGCCGAGCTGGTGGGCGTGGACCAGCGCACCGACCTGGCCGTGCTGCGCGTGAAGCCCGAGAAGCCGCTTCCCACCGTGTCCATGGGCGATTCCGACCGGGCGGAGGTCGGCGACTGGGTGTTGGCCATCGGCAATCCGCTGGGCTTCGGCGGCAGCGTCACGGCCGGCATCGTCTCGGCCCGCGGGCGCAACATCAACGCCGGCCCCTATGACGACTTCATCCAGACGGATGCGGCAATCAACCGCGGCAATTCCGGCGGCCCGCTCTTCAACCTGCAGGGCGAGGTGATCGGCATCAACACCGCCATCGTCTCCCCGTCCGGCGGCTCCATCGGCATCGGCTTCGCCATCCCGTCGAACCTGGCCAAGAACATCGTCGCGCAGCTGCGCGACAGCGGCCGCGTCCGGCGCGGCTGGATCGGTGTGAACATCCAGCAGGTGACGGACGACATCGCCGAGAGCCTGGCACTGCCGGGTGGCGCCCATGGCGCCCTGGTGGCGCGGGCCGAGGAGAGCGGCCCGGCCGCCAAGGCCGGCGTCCGCAACGGCGATGTGATCCTCAAGTTCAATGGCCAGGACATCCGGGAGATGCGCACCCTGCCGCGCATCGTGGCCGAGACGCCGGTGGGCACCGAGGTGCCCGTCACCGTCTGGCGCGGCGGCAAGGAAGAGCAGCTGAAGATGACGGTGGCTGAGCTGCCCGCCGACCAGCAGGCCGCCGCCACCGCGGCGCCCGAGCAGACCCGGCCCGGCGCGGCAATGGAGCTCTCCGGCCTCGGCATGAAGGTCTCGCCGGTCAATCCGGAGCTGCGGGAGCGCTTCAGCTTGCGTGACGATGCCCGTGGCGTGGTGGTGACCGAGGTCGCCCCGGGCAGCAGCGCCGCCGAGCGTGGCATCAGCCCTGGCGACCTGATCCTGGAGGTGCAGCAGAACCGCGTCTCCACGCCGCAGGAGGTGCGCGACCAGCTGGAGCGCCTGCGCCGGCAGAACCGCCCCAGCGCGCTGCTGCTGATCGAGACCAGCCAGGGCCAGCGCTTCGTGCCGCTGCGCCTGCGCCCGGAGAGCGGCAGCCCGGGCTGACGCACAGGCTTCGCCTGGAACGGAAAGGGGGGCCTCGGCCCCCCTTTTCTTTGGGTGCTCAGCCCAGGAATTCGGCCTTCCGATAGCCCTGGGCATAGAGCAGCGCCCGCAGATCGGCATGGTCGATCCGTGCGCGGGCGCTGGACGCGACGACCGGCTTGGCACGGAAGGCCACGCCCAGCCCTGCGGCACCCAGCATGGCCAGGTCATTGGCGCCGTCGCCCACCGCGGCGGTGGCGGAGAGCGGCAGGCCCAGCTCGGCCGCCAGCGTCTTCAGGATCGTCAGCTTGGCATCGCGGTCGAAGACCGGCTCCCGCACCAGCCCGGTCAGCGCCTTGCCATCATCCAGCAGGATATTGGCGTGATGGCTCTGGAAGCCGACCTTCTCCGCCACGCGGGCGGTGAACCAGGTGAAGCCGCCGGAGGCGATGGCGCAATGCGCGCCGTGCCCGGCCATGGTGCGGACCAGCACCTCGGCACCCGGCATCAGCTCGATCTTCGCCCAGGTCTCCTCGAGCGCGGTCAGGGCCAGGCCCCGGATCATCGCCACCCGCTCCCGCAGCGAGGTCGCGAAGTCGATCTCACCGTTCATGCTGCGCTGGGTGATGGCGGCGATCTTGTCCTGCACCCCGGCATAGGCGGCCAGTTCGTCCAGCGTCTCGGCCGTGACGATGGTGCTGTCCATATCGGCGACCAGCAGCTTCTTGCGCCGCCCCTCGGCCGGTAGCGCGATGCAGTCCACCGGCGCGCCGTCCAGCGCGGCGCGGGCGATGGCGCTGGCCTGCTCCGGCGCCAGCAGGGAGAAGGGGAGGTCCACTGCCTCGGCCTCCGCCAGCCAGTCCGGCGTGCCAACCTGCCCGCCGAGGTCTAGAAGGGCCGTGCGCAGCCGCGCGACGAGAGGCGCCTGCAGGATTCCCGGCGGCGCGATCAGGGTGAGAATATGAGACATCGGGGCGGGACCATGCCCGCATGGGCATGAGCGATCAACCTTTCGCGCTGTTGCTGGCGGGGCCGACGGCCTCCGGTAAGTCAGCGCTGGCGCTGGCATTGGCCGAGAGGCTGGGCGGCACCGTCATCAATGCCGATTCCATGCAGGTCTATGACGGCCTGCGCGTGCTGACCGCGCGCCCCAGTGAGGAGGAGGAGGGCCGCGTGCCGCACCGCCTCTATGGCGTGCACCCACCCGACCGGGCGGCCAGCGTGGCCTGGTGGCGGGGCAGGGCGCTGGAGGAGATGGCGGCGGCGCGGCTGCCGATCCTCTGCGGGGGTACGGGGCTTTATTTCCGCGCGCTGACGGAAGGATTGAGCGAGATCCCGGCCGTTCCGCCCGAGGCGCGAGAGGAGGCGCGTGGCCTGCTGGCGGCGGAAGGCCCCGCCGCGCTGCATGTCCGTCTGACGCAGGCCGACCCCGAAACCGCCGCCCGCCTTCGCCCCAGCGACAGCCAGCGGCTGGCCCGCGCCTGGGAAGTCTGGCGCGGCACCGGGCGGGGGCTGGCCTCCTGGCAGCGGGAGGAAGGCACGGGGCCGGCGCGGCGGAACGGGGTGCCCTGGCGCTTCGCCGCCATCCGGCTGGACCCGCCGCGCGACGCCCTGCGCGCCGCCATCGGCGCCCGCTGGCAGGCGATGATCGATGCCGGCGCGGTGGAGGAGGTGAGGGCGCTGGTGGCGCGTGGGCTGGACCCGGCCCTGCCGGCCATGCGCGCGCATGGGGTGCCCGAGATCTCCGCTGTGCTGCGCGGCGAGATCCCGATTGAGGAAGCCGGGCGGCGCGCCTGCCTGGCCATCGGGCAATATACCAAGCGGCAGGCCACCTGGTTCCGCCATCATCCGCTCGCGGATGTGAGCCATACGCATACGATCCATGCGCGTGTGGCGGGACTTGAGCAATTTTCAGAAAGTGAGCAGAGCCAAATCTTCACTTTTATTGATTGCTGCCGTTGACGGGCCTGGGGTGGACGCGTTAGACCGGCCTGCCGCCGGCGCTTTTTTGCGCCGCACGCGGCCAACCATGTCAGGAAGCCCGTAACCACCATGTCCCCCCAGACCCTTCCCGCTGCATCCGACACCCTGTCCATGACGGGTGCCGAGGTTGTACTGCGCGCGCTGAAGGAGCAGGGCGTAGAGGTTATCTTCGGCTATCCCGGTGGCGCCGTACTGCCGATCTATGATGCCATCTTCAACCAGAATGCCATCCGTCACATCCTGGTGCGGCATGAGCAGGCGGCGGTGCATGCGGCGGAGGGCTATGCCCGCTCCACCGGCAAGGTGGGCTGCGTGCTCGTGACCTCCGGCCCCGGCGCCACCAATGCCGTGACGGGGCTGGTGGATGCGCTGATGGACAGCATCCCCATCGTCTGCCTGACCGGGCAGGTGCCGACGCATCTGATCGGCAACGACGCCTTCCAGGAAGCCGATACGACCGGCATCACCCGGCCGGCGACCAAGCACAACTACCTCGTGAAGAAGTCTGACAAGCTGGCCGAGACGGTGCACGAGGCCTTCTACGTCGCGCGCTCGGGCCGCCCTGGACCGGTCGTGATCGACCTGCCGAAGGACATCCTGATCGGCAAGGCCCCCTACCGCGAGGCGCCGAAGGCCGAGCACCGCAGCTACCGCCCGCAGGTGGAGCCGGATGCGGCGGCCATCCGCAAGGCCGTGGCCATGCTGAAATCGGCCAGGCGCCCGGTGGTCTATAGCGGCGGCGGCGTGATCAATGCGGGCCCCGAGGCCTCCGAGCTGCTGACGAAGTTCGTCCGCATGGCGGGCCTGCCCTGCACCAACACGCTGATGGGCCTCGGCGCCTATCCCGCCAGCGACCCGCAGTTCCTGGGCATGCTGGGCATGCACGGCACCGTCGAGGCGAATCTCGCCATGCACGGCTGCGACGTGATGTTCAACATCGGCGCCCGCTTCGACGACCGGGTGACCGGCCGCTTGAATGCCTTCGCGCCGACCTCGCTGAAGATCCACGCGGATATCGACCCTTCCTCCATCAACAAGAACGTCAAGGTCGAGGTGCCGGTGGTGGGCGATGCCGCCGCCGTGCTGCGCGCCATGATCGCCGCCTGGGAAGATGAGCCGGCGCAGCAGGACCGCGAGGCCCTGGCCGCATGGTGGCGCCAGATCGACGAATGGCGCGGCCGGAAGTGCCTGTCCTATGTCCAGGAAGGCAAGATCATCAAGCCGCAGCACGCCATCCACCGGCTCTATGAGCTGACGAAGGAAAGCGGGCGCGAGACCTTCATCACCACCGAGGTCGGCCAGCACCAGATGTGGGCCGCCCAGTATTTCGGCTTCGAGAAGCCGAACCGCTGGATGACCTCCGGCGGGCTGGGCACCATGGGCTATGGCCTGCCCGCCGCCATGGGCACGCAGGTCGCGCATCCCGACGCGCTGGTGATCGATGTGGCCGGCGAGGCGAGCATCCTGATGAACATTCAGGAAATGGCGACGCTGGCGCAGTACCGCCTGCCCGTGAAGGTCTTCATCCTGAACAACCAGTACATGGGCATGGTGCGCCAGTGGCAGGAGCTGCTGCATGGTGGCCGCTATTCCGAAAGCTACAGCTCCGCGCTGCCGGACTTCGTGAAGCTGGCGGAAAGCTTCCATGGCGTCGGCATGCGGATCGAGGGCGTGGATGACCTGGACCGCGTGATCCGCGAGATGATCGCCATCGACCGCCCCGTGATCGTGGACTGCGCGGTGGATGAGAAGGAGAACGTCTTCCCGATGATCCCCTCCGGCGCCGCGCATAACGAGATGCTGCTGGCCCCGGGTCAGGAAGGCGGCATCGCCGGCGTCACGGATGAGGGAAGGGTGCTGGTCTGACCCGGCCGGCTTCCGGACCTTTCCCTCTTCCTTCGACTGGAACGACCCATGGCTGACCAGAACGACACCCTGCAGCGCGCGGCGACCATCGCCGTGCTGGTGGAGAATGAGGCCGGCGTGCTGGCGCGCGTCATCGGCCTCTTCTCCGGCCGCGGCTACAATATCGACAGCCTGACCGTGGCACCGGTGGATGATGCGGGGCGGCTCTCCCGCATCACCGTCGTCACCAGCGGCACGGAAATGGTGATCGAGCAGATCAAGGCGCAGCTGGACCGCCTGGTGCCCGTCCACAAGGTGGCCGACCTGACGCTGGAAGGCCCGCACCTCGTGCGGGAGCTGGCGCTGATCAAGGTGGTTGGCCGGGGCGAGTCACGGATGGAGGCGCTGCGCCTGGCCGATGCCTTCCGCGCCCGCGTGGTGGATGCCACAACCGAGAGCTTCGTCTTCGAGATGACAGGCAGCGGCGAGAAGCTGGATGCCTTCATCAACCTGATGCGGCCGATCGGGCTGGCGGAAGTCAGCCGGACCGGTGCCGTCGCCATCGCGCGCGGCACCGCCAGCCTGCGGCCCTGAGCTTTTTTTCGAGTCCTGAACTGGGGAGTGCGCGAGAGATGCGCGTCTACTACGACCGTGATGCCGACGTGAACCTGATCAAGGCCAAGAAGGTCGCGGTCATCGGCTTCGGCAGCCAGGGCCATGCCCATGCCATGAACATGCGTGACTCCGGCGTGACCGACGTGGTCATCGGCCTGCGCCCCGGCCCTTCCGCCAAGAAGGCCGAGGCCGCCGGCTTCAAGGTCCTCTCCCCGGCCGAGGCCGCGAAGTGGGCCGATGTCGTGATGGTGCTGACCCCGGATGAGGGCCAGGGCGACCTGTATCGCGACCACCTGCACGAGAACATGAAGGAAGGCGCCGCGCTGGCCTTCGCGCATGGCCTGAACGTGCACTTCAACCTGATCGAGCCGCGCAGCGACATCGACGTCTTCATGATCGCGCCGAAGGGCCCGGGCCATACCGTGCGCGGCGAGTATCAGAAGGGCGGCGGCGTGCCCTGCCTGGTGGCCGTGCACCAGAACCCCTCAGGCAATGCGCTGGAGATCGCGCTCTCCTACGCCTGCGCCGTCGGCGGTGGCCGCTCCGGCATCATCGAGACCACCTTCAAGGAAGAGTGCGAGACCGATCTGTTCGGCGAGCAGGTCGTCCTCTGCGGCGGTCTGGTCGAGCTGATCAAGGCTGGCTACGAGACGCTGGTCGAGGCCGGCTATGCGCCGGAGATGGCCTATTTCGAGTGCCTGCACGAAGTGAAGCTGATCGTCGACCTCATCTATGAGGGCGGCATCGCCAACATGAACTACTCCATCTCCAACACCGCGGAATACGGCGAGTATGTCACCGGCCCCCGCATCATCACCGCCGAGACCAAGGCCGAGATGAAGCGCGTGCTGAACGACATCCAGACCGGCAAGTTCACCCGCGACTGGATGCTGGAGAACAAGGTCAACCAGGCCGGTTTCAAGGCCACCCGCCGCAAGCTGGCCGACCACTCCATCGAGGAAGTCGGCGCCCGCCTGCGCGGCATGATGCCCTGGATCACCAAGGGCGCGCTGGTGGACAAGGCCAAGAACTAAGGCCTCAGGCCCAGGGGAAGGGGGCGCGCCGGCTTTGGCCGGCGCGCCCCTTTTTCATGCGCGCCGCAGGTTCCAGAAGACCGGCGCGCCCTTCACCATGCCCGTCAGGTCGCTGCGATAGGCGGTGTTCTGGTAGAAGAGCCCGACGGGGATGAAGGGCAGGTCCTGGAAGGCGGCGGCCTGCATGGCGCGGCCGATCTCTCCCTGGCGCTCGGGCGGGGTTTCGAACCACTGGTCGCGCAGCGCCTCCAGCCGCTCGCTGGTCGGCCAGCCGACGATGCTGCGGCGGCCATTGCCGCGCAGGTAGTTATGCGCCGCCGGGTTGACCCAGCTCGCCCCCGCCGTGCTGACGCAGACCGTGTTCCAGCCGCCGCGCTCCGGCGGATCCTGGTTGGCGATGCGGCGGATGAAGGTGCCGAAATCCATCGCCTGCAATTCGACGTTGATGCCGCAGCGGCGCATCATATCCGCCGCCACCAGGTTCAGCGCGCTGACGGAGGGATAGTCGGTGGGCTGGAGATGCACGATCCGCTCGCCCTTGTAGCCGGCGGCCTCGAGCGCGCGGCGCACGGCATCGAGGTCGCGCGGGCCGGTCAGCGCCGCCATCCCCTCGTCGCTGGCCATCGGCGAGCCTGGCAGGAAGTAGCCGAGATCGTCCCGCCACAACGACCGGTCGGCGCCGGCCACCGCCTGCATGAAATCCGCCTGCGCCACCGCGCCCAGCAGCGCCTGCCGCATCTCCGGCCGGTCGAAGGGCGGGTGGAGCTGGTTGAAGCGCAGGAAGGCGGGGGAGCCGGTGGTATCCAGCACCTCCTGCCGGATATTGCGGTTGCGCTTCAGCGCCTCCGAGAGATCGGCTGGCGGTTGTTCCCACCAGTCGATCTCGCCCTGCTGCAGGGCGGCGGCGGCCGTGGCGGGGTCAGGCATGGAAAGCCATTCGACGCGCTCGATATGCGCCACCTTCGGGCCAGCCAGCAGGCTGGGCTCGCCGCCCTCGCGGGGCACATAGCCGGCGAACTTCTCATAGACCGCGCGGGCGCCGACGACATATTCGCGGGCCACGAAGCGATAGGGGCCGCTGCCCACCATCTCCGTCACCTGCGTGCCAGGGTCTGTCAGCGCCAGACGCTCCGGCATGATGAAGGCATTCATGGTGCCGGGTTTGCCCAGCGCATCCGGCAACATGGGGAAGGGGCGCTTCAGACGGATGACCAGCCGCTGGTCGTCGGCAGCGGAGATCTCGTCCACGAGCTGCATCAGGGCGATGCCGAAGGTATCGCGCGCCCCCCAGCGGCGGATGCTGGCCGCCGCGTCGCGTGCCCGCACAGGTTCCCCGTCATGGAAGCGCAGGCCGGGGCGCAGGGTGATGGTCCAGCGCCGGCCGTCGTCCTCGACCTCATGTCCCGCCGCCATCTGCGGCTGGGGACGCAGCGCGGTGTCCACGCCATAAAGCGTGTCGAAGACCATCAGCGCGTGATTGCGGGTCACGATTCCCGGGGTCCAGACCGGGTCCAGGATGGTCAGGTCCGCCTGGGCCACGAAGCGCAGGGGCTTGGCGCGCTGCGCCAGCCCCAGGCGCGGCGCGGCCATGCCGCTGGCCAGTGCTGCGGCGAGGACGGATCGGCGGGATGGAGCGTAAATTCCCATAATACACGAACGATGGATGTCTTATCGATACCCGTCAACCTCCGTAACGAAGCTGCCGGGCGGGCGTGGGATAGTGCAACCTGCCAGTTGGGCTGGCATTGCTAGCGGACGCCGCACCGCCGGTTGAAAAGGACTTTCCCCCCAATGCGCCTCTTCAAATGTCAGGTCTGCGGCAATGTGCTGCATTTCGAGAATACGCGCTGCGTGAAATGCGACACGACACTGGGCTATCTGCCAGAGCAGAACACGCTCTCCGCGCTGGACCCCGTTGGCGGCGAGGAGGCGCTCTGGTCCGCCCGCGCGGCGGCGGGGCGCGGATACCGCTTCTGCGACAATGCGCGGCAGCAGGCCTGCAACTGGCTTGTGCCCGGCGAGAGCGAGCACCGCTTCTGCCTGGCCTGCCGCCATAACCGCACCATTCCCGATATTTCCGACCCCGTGAACAAGGAGCACTGGCAGAAGATCGAGATCGCCAAGCGTCGCGCTATCTACAGCTTCATTCGCCTGCGCCTGCCCATGCCGACCCGCGCGGAGGACCCGGAGAAAGGCTTGGCCTTCGACTTCCTGGCCGATATGCCGCAGGGGCCGCAGGTGATGACAGGCCATGACAACGGACTGATCACGCTGGCCCTGGCCGAAGCAGATGATGCCGAGCGTGCCCGCCGCCGCACGGCGATGGGTGAGCCTTACCGCGCGTTGCTCGGCCATTTCCGTCATGAATCCGGCCATTACTTCTGGGACCGGCTGGTGCGCGACGGCGGGCGGCTGGAGGAATGCCGCGCGGCCTTCGGCGACGACCGCCAGGACTATGGCGAAGCGCTGAAGCGCCACTATCAGCATGGTACACCCGCCGACTGGCAGGAGAACTTCGTCAGCACCTATGCCACTGCCCACCCCTGGGAGGATTTCGCGGAGACCTGGGCGCACTACCTGCACATCGTCGATACGCTGGAAATGGCCCGCGCCCTCGGCATCGGCATCGCGCCACGCCTGGACAGGGAAGGGGATCTCTCGGCCGGGGTGGATTTCGACCCCTACCGCATCACCGATATCCATGCGGTGATGGAAGCCTGGGTGCCGCTGACAGTGGCGGTGAACAGCCTGAACCGCAGCATGGGTATCCCGGACCTCTATCCCTTCGTGCTCTCCGCCGCCGTCGTGGCGAAGCTCGGCTTCATCCAGTCCCTGGTGCATGACAAGCTCCCTGCCGGCTGAGCGCGGGCCGCTGCTGACGCGCAGGTCCCTGCTGGAAGGCAGCGCGGCATTGCTGGCGGGCGGCGTGGCGGTGGCCAGCTTCGGGCTGGTGATCGAGCCGAGCCTGCTGCTGACGGTGCGGGAGTACCGGCTGTCCCTGCCGGGATGGGGCGCGCGGCCGCCGCTGACCCTCTGCGTCATCACCGATCTTCATGCCAACGAGCCCTGGATGCCGCTGGACCGCATCCGCCGCATCGTCGCCACGGCCAATGCGCTGCAGCCCGACGCGCATCTGCTGCTGGGCGACATTCCCGGCCATTTCCCCTGGGTCCGCCGCCGCCTGCCGATGCCGGAGGTGGTGGAGGCCCTGGCCGGGCTGCATGCGCCGCTGGGCAAGTTCGCCGTGCCCGGCAACCATGAATGGTGGGACGACCCGGAGGTGCAGCTGACCCGGCGGGGCGTGCCGGCGCTGTTCGGTCTGCTGCGCGGCGCGGGCTTCACGCTGCTGGCCAACGGCGCCGTTCGGCTGCCGCATGGCGACGGCGTCTGGCTCTGCGGCACGGACAGCATGCTGGCCTTCCGCCTGGGGCGGCGCCGCTTCGTCGGTGTCGACAATCTGCAGGCCGCCCTGGCGCCGCTGGCCGCCGACGATGCCCCCGCCATCCTGATGGCGCATGAGCCGGACCAGTTCGTGAATGTGCCGCGCCGGGTGGCGTTGACGCTGTCCGGCCATACCCATGGCGGGCAGGTGCGGATTCTCGGCTGGTCGCCGGTCGTCGGCTCCCGCTACGGCAACCGCTTCGCCTATGGGCTGGTGGAGGAGGCGGGGCGGCGGCTGATCGTCTCCGGCGGCCTCGGTTGCAGCGTCTTTCCCATCCGCTTCGGCGTGGCGCCGGAACTGGTGCTGGTGCGGCTCTCCTGACACTGCCGGTCCCGCCTGTGAGGTGCCGGGAGGAACCTCATGCCGGGGGCGCTGTTTTTTCAGGATTGGTAAAGGGGTTCCTGACACATGAAACGGTATTTTCTGACGGCATTTTCCGCGGCCGTCGCAGCCTTGCCGGCGGTGGCTCAGCCCGTGCCCCCCAATACACCTGGGCCTACCGTGCCGGAGCGGATCGAGCCGCAGAGGCCGGCTCCTCCAGCGGGCCTGCCTTCGGAAGGCCCCCGGGACGGAGTCATCCGGCCCCCCGGAGACGTGGACCCGGACATGCCGGAGGCCGCGCCGGATAACGACGTCGGAACGACGACGCCGGTGGTCCCGCTGCCCGGCTCGCCGGGAGGCTCTCCGCGGGTCCAGCCCCGGTGACGGAGATGGGCGCCATGGCGCCCACGGGCCACAGGGGCCCATGGCTGATGCGGAACCAGGCTTCGTGATGCTCGAGGACAGGGCTGCGGCGGGGCGCGCGCTGGCCGCGCGCCTCATGCATCTGCGCGATGCGGCGCCCGTGGTGCTGGCTCTGCCCCGCGGCGGGGTGCCGGTGGCCTTCGAGGTGGCGGCGGCATTGGGCGCGCCGCTCGACATCCTGCTGGTGCGGAAGATCGGCGCGCCACACTTCCCGGAACTGGCGGCTGGTGCCGTGCTGGGTGGTGCCCATCCCGGCACGGTGATTAATGAGGCGGTGGTCCGCGAACTCGGTATCTCCGAAGCTTATCTGGAGCGGGAAGCCGCCCGGCAGCGTGCCGAGATCACGCGGCGAAGTGACGCCTATCTGCGCGGCCGCCCGCCTCTGCCGGTCGAGAACCGGACTGTCATCGTGGTCGATGACGGGGCCGCGACCGGTGCCACGGCCAGGGTCGCGCTGCGAATGCTGAGGGCGGCGGGCCTCGCGCGGCGCGTGGTGCTGGCGGTTCCCGTAGCCGCGCCGGAAGTCGCCGCCATGCTGCGCGGCCTCTGCGACGACGCCGTCTTTCTGGCGCTTCCGGACCCGTTCGGCGCTGTCGGACGGTTCTACGAGGACTTCACGCAGGTCGAGGACGCGGTGGTCATCGACCTGCTCGACCGCGCGGCCACGCGGCAAGGCGGATGACGCCGCGCGGCGGTCACAGCGGATGCGTGGCGTGGCCCACGGGTTCCCGCCCGTTGCCGGTATCTTCCCTGCCATCTTCCTGCAGGATCCTCACCGGAACCGACTTGGCGGCTGGCGTCTTGGACTGCTCGTCATGGTGGGAGAGGGGGATGAGGGGGTTCATCTCCGGGTAATAAGCGCCGAGGCAGCCATCCGGCAGACGGAAGGGCGTCACCCTCAGGCCGCTGACCTTCCGCTCAACCCCATCTCCTGCATCGCTGACAAGGGAGACAACCTGGCCCTCCCGCAGGTTGTGGCGCCGCATTTCCAGGGGGTTGATGAGCACCACGTCGCGCGTGCCTTCGATGCCGCGCATACGGTCGCTGTAGCCATAGATCGTCGTGTTGAACTGGTCGTTGCTGCGCAGGGTGATGAGGCGGAAGCGGCCCGGCGCATCCTCGAATCCGGTCGCCGACATCGGCTTGGCTACGGTGAACTCGGCTTTGCCGGACTTGGTTTTCCAGATCCGCTCCCGCGCCGAATTCCCGCGATAGAAGCCGCCGGGAGTGAACATGCGGTTATTGAAGTCGTGGAATTCCTCAAGGTAGGTCTCGGCGATCAGGTCACGGATCAGGCTGTAATCAGCGACCCATTCGTCCCATTTCACCCGGTTGTTGACCGGCAGCGTCGCCTTGGCGATACCGGCGACGATCGCGACCTCCGAACGCAGGTGATCACTGGCGGGCTTGCGGCGGGCGATCGAGCCATGGATGCAGCTGAAGGTATCCTCCATGCTGACGGCCTGCGGACCGCTGGCCTGGATATCTTCCTCGGTGCGGCTGAGGCAGGGCAGGAGATAGGCTACCTGGCCATGCACCAGGTGGCTGCGGTTGAGCTTCGTGGCGACCTGTACGGTCAGGCGCATATCGCTCCAGGCCTTTTCCATCCGGTCGCGTTCCGGGATGGCGCGAACGAAGTTGCCACCCAGGCCGATAAAGGCACGCACTTGGCCGGAGATGATACCCTCGCAGGCCTCCACGGTGTTCAGGCCCTTGTCGCGCGGCGGCTTGAAGTTGAACTGCTTCGCCAGCCTGTCGAGCGGCACCAGCTCCGGCTTTTCCGCGATGCCGACGGTGCGCTGCCCCTGCACGTTGGAATGGCCCCGGACAGGAGAAATGCCGGTCCCATCGCGGCCGATATTGCCTTTCAGCAGCAGCATGTTCACCAGCATCGCCACGTTCTCGAAGCCATGGACATGCTGGGTCAGCCCCATGCCGTAGAAGGCGGTGACGCGGTCGGCTTCGACATAGACCTGGGCGGCTGCCTCGATATCCCGCCGTGACAGGCCGGACTGCGCCTCGATCTCCTCCCAGCCGGTCCCACGCACCTTTGCTTCGAAGGCCTTGAAGCCATGGGTGTGCTGCTGGATGAAGTCCTCGTCCAGCACGCGCCGCCCCTGCTGCTGCGCGGCGTCATCCGCGGCGAGGACGTGCTTGCAGATGCCGAGAATCACGGCGATGTCGCCGCCCGGCCGGACCTGGTGATACTGGCTGCTGATGGCGGTTTCCTGCCCCGTCAGCATCTCCACCGGGTTTTGCGGATTGGTGAAGACCTCCAGTCCCCGCTCCCGCACCGGGTTGAAGGTGATGATCTTAACGCCACGCTTCGCGGCTTCCTGCAACGGGTGCAGGAAGCGTGGGCTGTTGGAGCCGGTATTCTGCCCAAAGAAGAACATCGCATCGCAGTTGGAGAGATCGTCGAAGACCACGGTGCCGACGCTCGTCCCGATGACCTGCTTCAGCGCGACGGAGGTGGTCTCGTGGCACATGTTCGAGCTGTCAGGCAGGTTGTTGTGGCCATAGAGCCGCGCGAACAGCGCATAGAGGTAGGAAGTCTCCAGGCTCGCCCGGCCGGAGGAGTAGAAGACGGCGGATTTCGGTTCCAGCGCGCGCAGTTCCTTGCCGATGGCGGCAAAGGCCTCGTCCCAGCCACAGGGCACGTAGCGGTCCGTGGCGGCGTCGTAGCGCAACGGGTGGGTCAGCCGCCCCTCCTGCTCCAGGTCGTAATCCCGCCATTCCCGCAGCTCGGCCAGCGTATGCGTGGCAAAGAATTCCGGCGTGCAGCGGCGGCTGGTCAGGTCCCACAGGGTTGCCTTCGCACCGTTCTCGCAGAATTCGAAGGGGTGGGGATTGGCTGGCTTGGCCCAGGAGCAGGAGACGCACATGAAGCCGTGCGGCTTGTTCTGCCGCATCAGTGTCTCGATCGCCAGCGGCGTCGACCATTCCTTGCCGAAGATCGTGCTGATGCCGCGCAAGGAACCCCAGCCGCCCGCCGGGGAATCGTAGTGAACGGTGCCTTTTTCCTTCGGCATGGCACTGACCCCGTCGCTGTCCCTGATCACGGGCTTACGCCGGGCGCGGAGGATGGTTTCAGCGCGCCCTATCGTGCCGGCGGCCCCGCCGGGGGCCGCGCTGCGGGGAATGGCCGGGGATTGCGTGATCTTGAGGAAGCAATGGTCCAGCTCACGCCTCAGGGCCAGCCCACGCCTCCGGTCTCGCCGTAGATCTGACCGGTTGTGTAGCTGGAGGTAGCGGCGGCCAGCTCAACATAGACGGAGGCCAGCTCCACCGGCTGTCCCGGGCGCTTCATGGGCGTGGTGCTGCCGAAGTTTTTCAGCCCTTCCTCCGTCTGCCCGCCGGAGACCTGCAACGGCGTCCAGAAGGGGCCGGGCGCGACGCCGTTCACGCGGATGCCCTGGTCCACAAGCTGCTTCGCCAGCCCGCGCACGAAGATCATGATCGCGCCCTTGGTGCAGGCATAGTCGAGGATCTGTGGAGAAGGCGTCTGCGCATTGACCGAGCTAGTGCAGATGATGGCCGATCCTGGCGGCAGATGCGGCAGCGCCGCCTTCACGATCCAGAACATGGCGTAGACATTGGTCTTCATGGTCCGGTCGAGCTGCTCGGTGGAGATATCCAGCAGCGAGGTCTGCGCGTGCTGATAGGCGGCATTGCTGACCAGCGTATCCAGACCGCCGAGTTCCCGCACCGCCCGCTCGACCAGGCTGCGGCAGAAGGCCTCGTCCTGGATATCACCGGGGATCAGCACGGCCTTGCGTCCGGCGTCGCGGATCAGCTTCGCGACCTCCTGCGCGTCGGGTTCCTCGCTGGGGACATAGTTGATCGCGACATCCGCCCCCTCCCGCGCATAGGCGATGGCGGCGGCCCGCCCGATGCCGGAATCGCCGCCGGTGATCAGCGCGCGGCGCCCCGCAAGCCGGCCTGAGCCCCTGTAGCTGGCCTCGCCGCAATCGGGGACAGGCGTCATCCTCGATTGTAGCCCTGGCCAGGGCTGGGACTGCATGGGGAAGGGGGGTCTGGGATACTTGTCCTGCGGGTTCGAAAGCGCCGGGGCCGCGCCCGCATCCGGCGCCCCCTGCGCCAGGGCCGGGGCCGCCGCCGCCGAGGCGATGCCCGCGGCGGCGATCCCCCGGAAGACGTTCCGGCGAGAGGGGGAGTGATCTTCGGCCATGTCTCTGTTCCCTGGACCTGCGTTCCCGGGTTGAACAGCCATGGAGCATGGAGGTTCGCGAAGGCCGCTGCTCTTTCGTTGACGCCCTGGCCGCCGCCCCGCCAAGCTCGCCGCATGACGATCCTGGCTCCAGACAGCTGCTATCCCCGCGACTTCCAGGGCTACGGCCCCAACCCGCCGGACCCGCAATGGCCCGGCGGCGCGAGGCTCGCGCTGTCCTTCGTGCTGAACTACGAGGAGGGCGGCGAGAATACCGTGCTGAACGGCGACGCCGGTAGCGAGATCTATCTGAACGAGACACCGGGCGGGAACCCCGTGCTCGGGGCGCGGGACATCGGCAAGGAGAGCCAGTTCGACTACGGTGCCCGTGCCGGCGTCTGGCGCGTGCTACGCCTGTTCGCGCAGCGGGACCTCAGGCTGACGGTCTATGGCGTCGGCCGGGCGCTGGAACTGAACCCGGCGGTGGGCAGAGCCTTCGCGGAGGCCGGGCATGAGGTGGCCAGCCATGGCTGGCGCTGGATCAACTACCAGGATGTCGATGAGGCGACGGAACGCGAGCATATCGCGAAATGCGTGGAGACCATCACGCGCACCGTGGGAAAACCCCCGGTCGGCTGGTACACGGGCCGCATCAGCGAGCGGACGCGCCGGCTGGTGGCCGAGCATGGCGGCTTTCTCTACGACAGCGACGCCTATGACGACGATCTTCCCTATTACGTCACTGTCGCCGGCAAGCCCCTGCTGATCATTCCCTATACCCTCGACAACAACGACATGAAATTCGCCGTGCCGCCCGGCTTCTCCGGCAATGACGGTTTCGAGCAGCATCTGCGCGATGCCGTGGACCTGCTGCGGGAGGAGGGGAAGACGGCACCGAAGATGATGAGCGTCGGGCTGCATTGTCGCCTGGTGGGCCGTCCCGGCCGTGCCGCGGCCCTGGCGCGCGTGCTGGATTACGTGAAGTCCTGCCCGGACATCTGGGTGGCGACGCGGGAGGAGATAGCGCGGCACTGGCTCAGCACACATCCACCGGCCTGAGGCCGGCGGGAGTTGCGGGCGGCGGGAGGGGCCGCCGCCCGCGTCAGATCACGGACGGACCGTGACGCTCGGGCCCGTGGTCATGGGGGCCGGGGTTGTCATCACGGTGGTGGGCTGCGGCGTCGGGGCCGGGGCGGAGACGACCGTCGGGGGCGCCGTGTTCACGGAGCAGGCCGCCAGGCCGATGGATGCGGTCAGAACAGCCAGGGTCGGAAGAATACGCACCTTCGGGGACCTCCTTGAGGATGGGATGCCGCTCGATAACTTCCGCCCAAGCTTAAAGTGTCAGGCTCACGGTAGTAACAGCTGCGTGATGATCGCCTGAAACGGGGAATTCCTGCCGTGTTTTACACCAGAAGCGTGGGCAGACAGCGGCTTAGCGCCGCCTGGAAAAGCTCAAGATCTTCTGCATCCGCCCAGACATGCGGGCTGACCCGCAGCACCCCCAACCGGTCGCTGGCATGGACCCCCTCGGCGGCCAGGGCGTCGATCAGCCCGGCGGGCATGCCGCCCGGGATACGCAGGCCCAGGATATGCGGGGCACGCAGCGGGCGTGGCAGCGCGGCGAGGCCGAACGCCTCCGCCGCCCCGGCCAACTGGTCGGTCAGGGCGCGCAGCCTGTCCGCCACGGCCCCGGTGCCCCAGGAGGCCACCAGCTCCATCCCCGTGGCGGCCATGGGGAGGTTGACCGGATCGTTCCGCTCGCCCTTGTCATAGCGGCGGGCGCCGGGGGCGAAGTCTCCGCCAGGGCGGTTGCCGTTGTTCTCCTCCAGAGGCAGGCCGGACTGCCGGTGCGGCGCGGCATAGAGGAAGGCGAGGCTGTAGGGCCCCAGCACCCATTTATAGGTCGGGAAGGCCAGGAAATCCGGCCGCCAGCGCGCGACTTCGACCGGCATGGCGCCCACGGCCTGGGTGGCATCCACCACCAGCGCTGCGCCTTGGGCGCGCAGGGCCGGGGCGATGCGGTCCAGGTCGATGATGGCGCCATCGGACCAGTGCAGCGGCGTCAGGCAGGCCACGCCCACAGGCGGGGCGCCGGGGCGGGCGATGGCCTCCAGCACCGCGCTGGTCCAGTCGCCATCGGCGGGCCGGGGGACGACATCCAGCACCGCGCCGCGCTCAGCCGCCATCCGGTCCCAGATCATGCTGACGGAGGGGAACTCGTCCTGAACCCGCAACAGGCGCGTGCCGGCGGCCAGTTCCAGGTTGCGCGCCGCCGTGGCCATGCCGTGGCTGATGGAGCCGATGATGGCGATATCCCCCGCCTCGGCGCCGATCAGCCGGGCGGCGGCGGAGCGCGTGCGCTCGGCCCATTCGGCGGCGCGGGAGGGATGCGCCCATGGCTCGCTCTTGGTCAGCATCCCGGCCTCGCCCGCGGCGCGGACGCTGCGCGGCACGGGGGAATAGGCGGCCCCGTCCAGATAGGCGATCCGGCGCGGGATATCGAAGAGGTGGCGTTGGCTGGTCAGGCTCATTCCGGGATGAGAATACATCCCTTCCACATCGTCCAGCCGTGATCCGGCGATTCCGCCCTTGCGGCACCCGGCGCGGGTCCCTATCGTCGCTGGCATGACCATCGCCGCGTGCCACGCTCCGCTGCTGACCGGCCTTCCCGCCGGCATCGGCGCACGCGCGCTTTCCGGCCTCCTCCTTCGACTTAGCCGCCCCTGGGCGTGACGCCCGGCTGACCTGCCGGCATCGCTCAGGGGGACCCCCGGGGGCCCGCGCGCCCCCGCGCTGCACGGCAAGTCATCGAAGGAGCGTTATCATGGCCATCAACCATCCCAGCTTCGGCACCATCGCCGACAACCGCGTCATCATCTTCGACACCACGCTGCGCGACGGCGAGCAGTCCCCCGGCTTCTCCATGAACCTGGAGGAGAAGCTGCGGATGGCCGAGGCCCTGGCGGAACTGGGCGTCGATGTCATGGAAGCCGGCTTCCCCATCGCCAGCCAGGGCGATTTCGAGAGCGTGCAGTCCATCGCGCAGCGCTTCGCCAAGGATGGCCCGGTGGTCTGCGGCCTGTCCCGCTCCGCGCCCGGCGACATCCTGCGCGCCGTGGAGGCCGTGAAGCCCGCCGCCCGCCAGCGCATCCACACCTTCATCTCCACCTCCGACCTGCATATGCGCGTCAAGCTGCGCATGACGCCCGAGGCGGTGCTGGAGGCGGTCACCAAGTCCGTCGAGTTGGCGCGCAACCACGTGGCCGACGTGGAATGGTCCGCCGAGGACGGCAGCCGCACCGACCCGGACTTCCTGTGCCGCTGCGTCGAAGCCGCCATCAAGGCCGGCGCCACCACCATCAACATCCCGGATACCGTCGGCTACGCGGTGCCGGAGGATATCGCCCGCATCTTCACCATGCTGCGCGAGCGCGTGCCGGGCGCCGATGGCGTGATCTTCTCCGCCCATAACCACGACGACCTGGGCCTGGCGGTAGCCAATACCATCGCGGCGCTGCATGCCGGGGCGCGGCAGGTGGAGGCCACCATCAACGGCATCGGCGAGCGCGCGGGCAACGCGGCGCTGGAAGAGGTGGCCATGGCGCTGCGTACGCGCCAGGACGTCATTCCCTTCTCCACCGGCATCGTGACGCAGAACATCCTGCGCACCAGCCGCCTGCTGGCCACGATCACCAGCTTCGACGTGCAGCCGAACAAGGCCATCGTGGGCCGCAACGCCTTCGCGCATGAGAGCGGCATCCACCAGGACGGCGTGCTGAAGGACAAGGCAACCTACGAGATCATGACGCCGGAGAGCGTCGGCTGGACCACCAACTCCCTGGTCATGGGCAAGCATTCCGGCCGCGCGGCCTTCCGCGACAAGCTGTCGATGCTGGGCTACACGCTGGGCGACAACCAGCTGAACGACGCCTTCCGCCGCTTCAAGGACCTGGCTGACCGCAAGAAGGTCGTCTACGACGAGGATATCGTCGCGCTGGTGGATGACGAGGTGGTCCGCATCAAGGACCGCGTGAAGCTGCTGGCGCTGACGGTTGCCACCGGCATGGGCACCCGTCCCACCGCCAGCCTGGTGCTGGAAGTGGATGGCGAGCGTTGCGAGGCCGTGGCTGGTGGCGATGGCGCCGTGGACGCCACCTTCAACGCCTTGCAGCAGGTCGTGCCGCATAAGGCGGAACTGAAGCTCTATGCCGTGCAGTCCGTCACCGGCGGCACCGATGCCCAGGCGCGCGTGACCGTGCGGCTGGAGGAGGACGGCAAGCTGGTGGACGGCCAGGGCGCCGATACCGACACCATCGTGGCTTCCGCCCGCGCCTATGTGCATGCGCTGAACAAGCTGCTGGCCAAGCGCGTCCGCACCGCGCCGCCGGAGATCCTGACCCCCGCCCAGGCGGGGTGAGGCCATGAAAAACGGCCGGTCCCGATGGGCCGGCCGTCTTTCGTTTCAGGTGGCCGCCCTTCCGGGGCGGCCAGATGGGTTCAGCGCCAGGCAGGGCGGCCGAGGTTGACGGTGTTCGGGCTGGTCGCGGCACCGCCCAGGGCACCCGCCGCGCCACCGATCAGCGCGCCAGTGCCTGCATTGCCGGAGAGGGAGCCAACCGCGGCGCCCGCGCCAGCGCCCAGCAGACCGCCGGAGGCCGCACGATCGCCGGTCGAGTAGCCGCAGGCCGTCAGGCTGAGGCCGGCGATGGCGAGCAGGGCGATGGTGGTTTTGCGCATGGATTGGGTTTCCCGGAGTTGTGGAATCTATGGCCGCTAAACGCGGGCTTAAGCAGCGGGTTGCAGCCATACATGGATTGCAGCTTGAGCAAGAGCGCCGCGGGCGGTAATCCACGGCGCCTTTTCCCGCCTGACGTGCGGCTTCATCTCCCGGAAGGTTCCTAGCATGTTCTCTCGCCTGTTCGGCTTCCTCTCCGCCGACATGGCCATCGACCTCGGCACGGCCAATACGCTGGTCTATGTGAAAGGTCGGGGCATCGTGCTGAACGAGCCCTCCGTGGTCGCCATCGCCGATATCCGCGGCCGCAAGCAGGTGCTGGCGGTGGGTGAGGAAGCCAAGCAGATGCTCGGCCGCACCCCAGGCAATATCGCGGCCATCCGCCCGCTGCGGGACGGCGTCATCGCCGATTTCGAGGTGGCGGAGGAGATGATCAAGCACTTCATCCGCAAGGTGCATAACCGCCGCAGTTTCACCTCGCCGATGATCATCGTCTGCGTGCCCTCCGGTTCGACCGCCGTGGAACGGCGCGCGATTCAGGAGAGCGCGGAGAGTGCCGGCGCCCGCAAGGTGCTGCTGATCGAGGAGCCGATGGCCGCCGCCATCGGTGCCGGCCTTCCGGTGACCGAGCCTTCCGGTTCCATGATCGTCGATATCGGCGGCGGCACGACCGAGGTGGCGGTGATCAGCCTGGGCGGCATCGTCTATGCCCGCAGCGTGCGCGTGGGTGGCGACAAGCTGGATGAGGCCATCATCAGCTATATCCGCCGCCAGTTTAACCTGCTGATCGGCGAGAGCACGGCCGAGCGGATCAAGATGGAGATCGGCGCCGCCGCCCTGCCGGACTGGGGCGAGGAAGGCCCGGTGACGGAAGTGCGCGGCCGCGACCTGATGAACGGCGTGCCGCGCGAGGTGGTGGTCAGCCAGCGCCAGATCGCCGAGAGCCTGGCGGAGCCGGTCAGCCAGATCGTCGAGGCGGTGAAGGTGGCGCTGGAGAACACGCCGCCGGAGCTGGCTGCCGATATCGTGGACAAGGGCATCGTGCTGACCGGCGGCGGCGCGCTGCTGCAGCGGCTGGACCAGGTGCTGCGGGATTCCACGGGCCTGCCGGTCTCGGTGGCCGAGGATGCGCTGGCCTGCGTGGCGCTCGGCACCGGGCGGGCGCTGGATGAGATGAAGCGGCTTCGCCACGTCCTCTCCTCCATGTACTGAAAAAGTGGGGCTCAGGCTCGGGTCCCGCTGACGAATCCTTATACTGGACGTTCTTCCTACAACCTGTCCCTGAGGAAGGCCGCGCTTGATCCGTCTCAGCATCCCGCTGCGCCTGGCCCTGTCGCGCTTGTCCCTGCCGGTGCTGGTGGCGCTCGCCTTTGGCGCCATGCTGGTCGGCAAGGCGGATACCTCGCTGGTCGAGCGGGCGAGGATGACGCTGGCCGACACGCTCTCCCCCATCTACGCCGTCATGGCGCAGCCGCTGAATGCCGTGCGCGACGCGGCACAGGAGGCCCGGATGCTCTGGGCCATGCGGGAAGAGAATGCCCGGCTGCGCGAGGAGAACGAGCGCCTGCACCGCTGGCAGGCCGCCGCCCTCTCCCTGGAGGCGGAGAACGACCTGCTGCGCCGCCAGCTGAACGTCATGCCGGAGGCGCCCTGGAACCTGCGTACCGCGCGCGTGGTGGCCGATGCCGGCGGCACCTATGCCCGCGCCGTGCTGCTGGCGCTCGCCCCGGGGGTCGAGATCCGCAAGGGCCAGGTGGCGCTGGACGAGCGCGGCCTGGCCGGGCGCGTGACGGAGGTGGGCGACCGCTCCGCCCGCGTGCTGCTGGTGACCGACATGAACAGCCGTATCCCCGTGACGCTGGAGGGCAGCCGCGCGCGCGCCATCATGGCCGGCACCAATGGAAACCGCCCGCGCCTGCAGCACTGGCCCGAAGGCGCCAAACCGCAGGAAGGCGAGCGGGTCGTGACCAGCGCCGAGGCCTCGGTCTTCCCCGCGGGCCTGCCGGTGGGCGTGGTGCGCTGGACTGAGGGCGGTACGGCCGAGGTGGAGCTTTTCGCGCGGCTGGAGAGTCTGGACATTCTGCGGATCTTCGATTTCGGCCTCTCCGGCATCCTGCCCCCGGAATCCGTGGCCCGGCCCGAGCCACGCGGGCGGCGCTGAGCCTCGCCCCATGTCAATCAAAGGACGGCCCGAACCCGCCCCCGGCCTGCTGCGCCGGCTGGATGCGCTGGCGCGCACCGCATTTCCTGGGGTGACCACGGCGTTGGTCATGGTGCTGGCCGCGGCGCCGGTCGGGTTGCCCTCGGCCATGCCGGCCCTGGCGCTGGCCTGCGTCTTCTTCTGGTCGATCTTCCGCCCGGCGGCCATGTCGCCGCCGGTCTGTTTCCTGCTGGGCCTGTTGCAGGACCTGCTGGGCTTCGCGCCCCTGGGAAGCGGCATCCTGACGCTGCTGGTGGTGCATGGTCTCGTGCTGCGGCTCCGCAGGGTGTTGGCGCGTCAGTCCTTCCTGGTCGTCTGGCTCAGTTTCGCGGGCTTCGCGGCGGGCGCGGCGGTGCTGGGCTATGTGCTGCAGTCGGCGTTGATGGGGCGGCTGCCGCCCCTGATGCCGGGGGTGGTCCTCTGGGCGCTGGCGGCGGGGTTCTATCCTGCTACCGCCGCATTGCTGACACGCTTGCACAAGGCCATGCAGCGGGCCGAGGATCTGGCCTGAGATGAGCAAGAAAGAGGAAGAGCGCCGTCGCGCCGTCTTCACGCGGCGGGCGCTGCTGCTGGGGGCAGGCCAGGCGGGGCTGTTCGGCTTCCTGGGCTACCGGCTGCAGAAGCTGCAGCTGGAGGAGGGTGAGCGCTATGCCACCATGGCCGAGGAGAACCGCATCTCCGCCCGGCTGATCGCCCCGCCGCGCGGCCGGGTGCTGGACCGCGCCGGGCGGATCATCGCCGCCAACGACCTGAACTGGCGTGCCCTGCTGACCGCTGAGCAGACGCAGGATGTCGCGGCCACGCTGGAGACCTTCAGCAACCTCATCCCGCTGACGGAACAGGAACGGGCGCGGATCGAGCGCGAGATCCGCCGCCGCCGCCGCTTCGTGCCGGTGACGGTGCGGGAGTTCCTGAGCTGGGAGGAGATGGCGCGGATCGAGGTGAATGCGCCGGACCTGCCGGGCATCAGCATCGATGTCGGCACCACCCGCCAGTACCCCTGGGCCGATCATCTGGCGCATGTGGTGGGCTACGTGGCCCCGCCGGCGGAAGCCGATATGGATGGCGACCCCCTGCTGGAACTGCCGGGCATCCGTGTCGGCCGTTCCGGCATCGAGAAGTTCCACGACAAGGCGCTGCGCGGCAATGCCGGCACGGTGGAGTTCGAGGTCAACGCCGTCGGCCGCGTGATCCGGGAGCTGGACAGGCGTGAGGGCGTGCGGGGCAAGGATGTCGGCATTTCCATCGATGCCGAGTTGCAGAAGGTGGTGCGAGACAGGATCGAGGAAGGCACCAGCGTGGTGGTGCTGGATGCCCGCAATGGCGAGGTGCTGGCGCTTGCCAGCCAGCCCAGCTTCGATCCCAATCTCTTCAGCTCCGGCATCTCCTCCGCGCAGTGGCGGGAATGGACGCGCAGCCGCTCCACGCCGCTGATCAACAAGACCACCAACGGCCTTTATGCCCCGGGCTCCACCTTCAAGATGGTGGTGGCGTTGGCGGCGCTGGAGGCCAAGACCATCACCCCCGGCGAACGCATCTTCTGCCCCGGCCACTACGACCTCGGCGATACCCGCTTCCATTGCTGGCGGCGCTTTGGCCATGGCGGCCTGGATATGCGGGGCGCGCTCAAGCATTCCTGCGATGTCTATTTCTACGAGGTCGCCAAGCGCACGGGCATCGACCGGATCACCGCCATGGCCAAGCGCTTCGGCATGGGCGTGGACCTGGAGATCGAGCTGCCCGGCACCCGCAGCGGCTTCTCGCCCACCCGGGACTGGCGCATCAAGCAGGGCAAGCCCTGGAACCTCGGCGATACCGTGGTGCATGGCATCGGCCAGGGCTTCTACCAGTTCACCCCGCTCTCCCTTGCCACCATGGCGGCGCGCCTGGCCACCGGCCGCGCGGTGCAGCCGCACCTGACGCGCAGCATCGAGGGCCGCACCCTGCGCGGTGTCAGGGCGGAGGACTGGCCGGAACTCGGTATCCCCGAACGTGACCTGAAGCTGATGCGGGAGGGCATGTGGGCGGTGGTGAACGAGGAGGGCGGCACCGGTCGGGGTGGCAGGCTGCCCGGTTCGGTGGGCGTGCTGGCCGGGAAGACCGGCTCCGTCCAGGTGCGCCGCGTGTCCCGTGAGCAGCGTGAGCGCGGATTCCGGGTGGAGACCATGCCGCGCGAATGGCTGCCGCATGCGCTTTTCGTGGCCTTCGCCCCGTATGACGACCCGCAATACGCCATCGCCGTCGTGGTCGAGCATGGCACCAGCGGCGGTAGCGCCGCCGCGCCGCTGGCCCGGGACGTGATGGCCGAGGTGCTGAACCGCTTCCGCCCCGGCGCCACGCCCACCCCTGCGGGCCGCACCGCCGAGGCCACCCCACCGCAGGTCGCCGAGGCCCGGCGCGGCACCGGAACCCCCCGCCCATGATGACCCGCACCTTCTTCGAGCGCCGCCTGCTGACCCGCGACCGTGGCGCGGGCATCCTGGAGAAGCTCTGGCTGATTCCCTGGAGCTTCGTGCTGCTGCTCTGCGCCGTCGCGTCGGTGGGCTATGTCGCCCTCTATTCCGCCGGTGGCGGGGCGCCGGAACCCTATGCCAGCAAGCATGCCCTGCGCTTCGGCTTCGGGCTGGTGATGATGCTCTCCATCGCCATGATCGATATCCGCCTGATCGCGAAGCTCTCCTGGCTCGGCTACGCGGGCGGGGTGGGGCTGCTGGTGCTGGTGGCCCTGCATGGCCAGGTGGGGAAGGGGGCGCAGCGTTGGATCGAGCTGGGACCGGTCCAGCTTCAGCCTTCCGAGCTGATGAAGATCATGCTGGTGCTGGGTCTGGCCGCCTGGTTCCACCGCGCGACCTGGGAGCGGGTGGGCAACCCGCTCTTCCTGATCCCGCCGGTTCTGCTGACGCTGGTGCCGGTGGGGATGATCCTGAAGCAGCCCAATCTCGGCACCGGGCTGATCACGCTGATGGTGGCTGGCGCCGTTTTCTGGGCAGCGGGGGTGCGCTGGTGGAAATTCGCCGCCATCCTGGGCATGGCGGGCGTGGCGGCGCCGATTGCCTACGAGCATCTGCATGACTACCAGCGCGCCCGCATCACCACCTTCCTGGACCCGGAGAGCGACCCTCTGGGCGCGGGCTACAACATCATCCAGTCCAAGATCGCGCTGGGCTCGGGCGGGCTTTGGGGCAAGGGCTTCCTGCAAGGCACGCAGGGCCACCTGAACTTCCTGCCGGAAAAGCAGACCGACTTCATCTTCACCATGATCTCGGAGGAATTCGGGCTGGTAGGGGCGCTAACCACCCTGTTGCTGCTGGCGCTGGTGGTGGCCTTCGCGCTGATGGTGGCCCTCCGCTGCCGCCATCAGTTCGGGCGGCTGGTGGCCATCGGGCTGGGGGTCAACTTCTTCCTCTATATCTTCGTCAACATCGCCATGGTCAGCGGCAGCATCCCCGTGGGCGGTGTGCCGCTGCCGCTGATCAGCCATGGTGGCTCCGCCATGCTGACGACCATGCTGGGCTTCGGGCTGCTGATGTCCGTGCATGTGCATCGCGATGCAGAATTTGGCGCAGCACGCGATTGAAGGGGTTGCCAATCCCGCCAGAGGCGTTAAAAGCCCCCTCCACCGACGGGGCGGCCACGCTGCCCCAGAGGAAGAGAAGGGCGCTTAGCTCAGTTGGTAGAGCAGCTGACTCTTAATCAGTAGGTCCACGGTTCGAGCCCGTGAGCGCCCACCATCTCTTTCTTAATCCTCGGTTTTTCTGACGCCCGACGTTGAGTTCAGTTGCTCCGCCGCGAGTTCCGTCAGGCATTCCTGCCCTGTTCCCGCCACGGTTTGACTCGCTTCTCCGTGGCACCCTCGAACTGCCCAGCCCTGCGTCGGGTGTGGCGCCGCGCAACCTGCGTCGCGAGGTGACGGGTGTGGGTGCTCATAAGGCTGCCCTGCCGTCAGGCAGACCAGTATGTGGTTCGGGGGCGCCAGCCGCCGGGCAGCGCGCCTTTGCGATGGCTGCGGCAAGCTCGGGTATGTGGCTGGCACCAGCGGCACCGCGGCCTGTGTCTTACTTGTCTCCCGCATGCCCTCGTTCAGTGCCATCCAAAAGTCAGGCCCTGCACATCGCCCTGCCGGTGGCCGAGCTTGTAGGCCGGCAGGACGGCCAATCCTATGCTGGCATCTCCATCTCTTCGGACTTGGCCGCGACTGCCAGCACCTGGACCCGCGCTGACCTGAACCCCGAGATTTCTACCAAGTGGAGGTAGAGTCCGTCACCCGTTTGGAGACGGAGATGAGGCGCGGACGGTTCACGGAAGAGCAGATCATCGGGGTGTTGCGGGAGCAGGAGGCTGGGCTGAAGACGGCGGGTCTCTGCCGCAAGCACGGGATCCCGGAAGCGACCTTCTATGCCTGGAAGGCCAAGCACGGCGGTCTTGGTGTGTCGGCAGCCAAGCGGCTGAAGGCGTCGCGGTATCTGCTGCCTCCATCTCCAGCATGCCGAGGGGCCGCAGCCCCATGGGGAGCGCACCGGAAGGGCCAATAGAGGTAGTGAATGCTTCTCCACGGCCTCCTTCAGGTAAGCCCGGAGATGGCGTTCAGGTCACCGCTGTCTGCTGTCACTGCTGACCTTGCCCGCGCGCCATCAAACGCACGGTCCATCACTCCTGCCAGGAACTCCGCCTCGCGGAATGGCGCGTACGGAGGCTGATTGCGACCTCCAGCCCAAGCTGCTGGGGGAGGCGCCGCCGGTAGCGGTAGATACCGCTTTTGCGAGTGATGTGGGACTTTTGTGGGACTGTAGACGGCAAGTGCGGCTTCCGACCAAAAGCCGATCTACTGATGCCAGCAACTACAATGCTCTAGGAGAAGGTTGGCTGGGGAACCTGGATTCGAACCAAGACTGCCCGAGTCAGAGTCGGGAGTTCTACCGTTAAACTATTCCCCAACAGCGCCTTAGCGGCGGCTGCTGTCTGCGTGGCGGGCAAATAGCATCGGCCTGGGGTGGATGCAACCCGGTCGAGTGCCCATTTTCGAGGGGTATGCGAAATCGCTTGCCCCATTGCCTCCCAGGCCGGATCATTGAACACGCCTGCGCCTCTCTCGGTCCTCCCGGATGGATGGCCTGAGGAGAACGCCGGACCATAATGCCATGTCAGAACCTGTCCTCCTTCGCGCCGGTTCGGCGCTTCGCTCCTGCTCTTCCTCCGCGCATCACGGGGGGGCATTCGCGGCCATCGACCTTGGCACCAATAACTGCCGGTTGCTGGTCGGGACGCCCACAGCCTCGGGCGGGGTGCGGGTGGTGGATAGCTACAGCCGGGTCGTGAGGCTGGGGGAGGGGCTGGCTGCCACCGGCCTGCTCTCCGAGGATGCGATGGAGCGGGCGATCACCGCCCTGCAAGCCTGTGCCCAGAAGCTGTTGCGCCGGCCTCTGCGCCGGGTGCTGGCCGTGGCCACCGAGGCCTGCCGCCAGGCCGGCAACGGCGCCGATTTCGTTGCCAGGGCACGGGAGGCCACGGGCCTGCCGTTACGCGTCATCCCTGCGCGGGAGGAGGCGGAACTGGCCATGGAGTCCTGCATGCCCCTGCTGCGGGCCGGGGACCGGCGGGCGCTTCTGTTCGATATCGGCGGCGGCAGCACCGAGATCGCCTGGATCCGCCGCGACGGCGGCGGCGCCTCGCTCATCGGCTATGTCTCGCTGCCCCTGGGGGTGGTCACCCTGGCCGAGCGCGCCGGCCTCTGCTGCTTTACCCGCCAGGGCTTCGAGGCCGTGGTGGATGAGGTGGCTGAGGCTTTGCAGCGCTTCGACGCCGTGCATTGCATCGGGCAGGAAATGCGCGCCGGCGGTGTGCGGCTGATGGGCACAAGCGGCACCGTCACCACCCTGGCCGGCGTCGCCCTGGACCTGCCGCGTTACTCCCGCCCCATGGTCGATGGCCGCGTGCTGGATTGCGCGGATGCCGACCAGGCGCTGCGGGACCTGTTCTCGCTCGGCCGCGAAGGACTGCGCGCCCACCCCTGCGTGGGCCCCGAGCGTGCCGATTTCGTGCTGCCGGGCTGCGCCATCTATGCCGCCATCCGCCGGGTCTGGCCCTCTTCCTGCGTCACGGTCGCCGACCGCGGGCTGCGGGAGGGAATGCTGCAGCGGATGATGCGGGAAGAAGGCAGCCGGACGCGCCCCTCCTTCCAGCACCGCCAGGCCCAGCGCCCCCTTTCCTGAGGAACCGTTATTGTGAAGCCGCCAATCGAGGCCGGGCGCGGCCTTTCCACCCGCCTGCGCACTGCCAAAGGCCGCACCACCGCCAGCCAGAAGTGGCTGGAGCGGCAGTTGAACGACCCCTATGTCCGCGCCGCCAAGGCCGCCGGATGGCGCTCCCGCGCCGCCTTCAAGATCCTGGAGCTGGACGAGAAGTACAAACTCTTCCACCCGGGACAGCGGGTGGCGGACCTCGGCGCCGCGCCCGGCGGCTGGACCCAGGTGGCGGTGCAGCGGGTCGGTGACTCCGGCAAGGTGGTCGGCCTGGACCTGCTGCCGATGGATGAGATCGCCGGCGCCATCCTGCTGGAGGGCGATTTCCAGGACGAGGCGGTGGAACAGGCGGTGCTGGACGCGCTGGATGGGCCCGCTGACCTGGTGCTGTCGGACATGGCGCCCAATACCACCGGACATAATGCCACCGACCACCTGCGTATCCTCGGGTTGATCGAGTTGGCGCTGGACTTCGCGGGCAAGGTGCTGGTGCCCGGTGGCGGCTTTGTCGCCAAGGTCTTCCAGGGCGGCACGGAGCGCGACATCCTGAACCGTCTGAAGCGTGACTTTTCCAGCGTGAAGCACGCCAAGCCGCCGGCCAGCCGCAAGGACAGCGCGGAGATGTATGTGGTCGCCCAGGGCTATCGCGGGCAGGGGGCACGCGACGGGAGCAGGTGAGGGGTGCGCAAGCGTCACGGTCGTGACGCTTGCGGCGGTGGGACCATCCAGAGTAGGACGCAGCGCCAAGGCAGCGGAACGCGCCCCGGTTCTGCGAGAAGGTCCCCCGCCATGGCACTCGATTCCACCCCTGTTGAAACGACGCCGCACCGGCGCTTGATCGAGGAGGCTTTCGCCTTCGACGACGTGCTGCTGGTGCCGGCCTATTCCACCGTGCTGCCGGCCCAGGCCGATGTCCGCACACGGTTGACGCGCGATATCTCCCTGAACATCCCGCTGGTCGCCGCCGCCATGGACACGGTGTCCGAAGGCAGCATGGCCATCGCCATGGCCCAGGCCGGCGGCATCGCGGTCATCCACAAGAACCTGACGCCCGAGCAGCAGGCCGCCCAGGTGCGGCAGGTGAAGAAGTTCGAGAGCGGCATGGTGGTGAACCCCGTTACCATCCACCCCGACCAGACCCTGGCCGAGGCGCAGGCGGTGATGGCCGCCCACCACATCAGCGGCATTCCGGTGGTCGAGGCCGGCAGCAACCGCCTTGTCGGCATCCTGACCTATCGCGATGTCCGCTTCGCCACCGATCCGAATACCCGCGTCTATGAGCTGATGACGCGGGAGAACCTGATCACCGTTACCGCCGATGTGCGGCCGGAGCAGGCCCGGGGCCTGCTGCACAAGCACCGGATCGAGAAGCTGCTGGTGGTCGATGACCAGTATCGCTGCATCGGCCTGATCACCGTCAAGGACATGGACAAGGCCCAGGCGAACCCCAACGCGGCCAAGGACGCGCTGGGCCGGCTGCGCGCCGCCGCCGCGACGGGCGTGGGCGAGGACGGTATCCGCCGCGCCGAGCTGCTCATCGAGGCCGAGGTCGATGTGGTGGTGGTCGATACCGCCCATGGTCATTCGGCGGGGGTGATGAAGGTGGTGGAGCGCGTGAAGCGCATGTCCAACACCGTGCAGGTCATCGCCGGCAACGTGGCGACGCCGGACGCCGTGCGCGCCCTGGCTGATGCCGGCGCCGACGCGGTCAAGATCGGTATCGGCCCCGGCTCCATCTGCACCACCCGCGTCGTCGCGGGCGTGGGCGTACCGCAGCTGACGGCCATCATGGAATGCTCGGCCGCGGCGCATGAGAAGGGCATCCCGGCCATCGCCGATGGCGGCATCCGCTCCTCCGGCGACCTCGCCAAGGCCATCGCCGGCGGCGCCGACTGCGCCATGATGGGCAGCATGTTCGCCGGCACGGACGAGGCGCCGGGCGAGGTGTTCCTCTACCAGGGCCGTTCCTACAAGGCCTATCGTGGCATGGGCTCGATCGGCGCCATGGCGCGTGGCTCGGCCGACCGCTACTTCCAGGCCGATGTGCAGGACCAGCTCAAGCTGGTGCCGGAAGGTATCGAGGGCCGCGTCGGCTACAAGGGTCCGGTCGGCAATGTCATCCACCAGATGGTGGGCGGGCTGAAGTCGGCCATGGGCTATACCGGCAACGCCACCATCACCGACATGCAGAAGAACTGCACCTTCCGCCGCATCACCGGCGCCGGCCTGCGCGAGAGCCACGTGCATGACGTCGCCATCACGCGGGAAGCGCCGAACTACCGCCAGGAAGGCTGAACAGACCTTGACTCCCTCCGCCCGTATCGCCGCCGCCATCGCTCTGGTGGCGGATGTCGATGCCTCGCCGCGACGCCCCGCCGATGCCACGGCCAACGACTTCTTCCGCGGCCGCCGCTATATCGGCAGCGGCGACCGGCGCGCGGTGGCGGAGCGGGCCTGGGGCGTGCTGCGCCAGCGGCTGCGCCTCACCTGGCACCTGGAGAAGGTCGGCCTGCCGGCGGATGCGCGCCACCTCGTCATGGCGCATCTGCTGTTGGCCGAAGGCTGGACGCCCGACGGCGTCGAGCAGGGCTTCCCCGGCGGCCGCTTCAACCCGCCGCCGTTGGACCCAGGGGAGCGCAAGGCCGTGGCCGCGCTGGCCGGGCGCCCGCTCGCCTCATCCGAGATGCCTGAGGCTACCCGCCTAAACCTGCCGGATTGGGCGCTGGAATCCTTCCGCGCCCGCTTCGGCGAGGAACTTCCGGCGGAGGCCGAGGCGATGGATGCTGCGGCGCCGCTGGACCTGCGCGTCAATCTGCTGCGTGCGACGCGGGAACAGGCCGCCGCCGCTCTGGCTGCCGAGAGAATCCAGACTGAGCCCACGCCATATTCGCCCTGGGGCCTGCGCCTGCCGGACCGCCGCCCCATCCTGGCCAGCAAGGCTTTCGCGGATGGGCTGGTGGAAATCCAGGATGAGGGCAGCCAGCTGATCGCCCTCCTGACGGGGGCGAAGCCGGGCATGCGGGTCGCCGACTACTGCGCCGGTGCCGCCGGCAAGACCTTGGCCGTCGCGGCCACCATGGCCAACAAGGGCCGGATCGTCGCCTGCGACGTTTCGGCGACCCGGCTGGAAGGCGCGGTCAAGCGCCTGCGCCGTGCCGGCGTGGACAATGCCGAACGCCATCTGCTGACGCCCGGCGACCGCTGGGTGAAACGCCGCGCCGGGCAGTTCGACCGCGTGCTGGTGGATGCGCCCTGCACGGGCACCGGCACCTGGCGCCGCAATCCCGATGCCCGGCTCCGCACCACGCCGCGCGATGTGGCGGAGCTTACCGCCAAGCAGCACGACATCCTCGAGAGCACCGCGAGCCTGGTCGCGAAGGGCGGGCGCCTCGTCTACGCCACATGCTCTGTCCTGCCGGAGGAGAATGTCACGCAGGTGGAGGGATTCCTGGCCCGCCACCAGGAGTTCGAGGCCGTGCCTTTCGCCCAGGCCTGGGCCGAGGCCACCGACACGCCGCCGCCGGCCGTTGACGGCCCCTGGATGCAGCTCTCGCCCCATCGGCACGGTACGGACGGATTCTTTACCGCCGTGCTGCAAAGGCGGAGTTGACTCCAGCATCCCGATAGCGTGATGGGTGGGACACGCTGTGGCCAATCTGCCACGGTGAACGACTACATGCGCCTGGAGCCTGGGCAGGACCGCCCAGATGGCCCGACGCGGTTGACGCCAGCAGCCCTTGCCGGTTTTCTTTCCAGTAGAGTGGGTTGCGAGGGATTTCTGGCATGGGCCGCGACCGGTCATGAACACCATCACGCGCGCGCAGCTGGCCGAGGCGATCTACGCCCAGGTCGGCCTCTCCCGCAACGAAAGCGCCGAGCTGCTGGAGGATGTGCTGGAACGCGTGGCCGCCGCGCTGGAGAGCGGGCGGGCCGTGAAGATCTCGGCCTTCGGCACCTTCACGGTGCGCCAGAAGGGGCTGCGCGTCGGCCGTAATCCGAAAACCGGAGTCGAGGTGCCCATCATGCCCCGGCGAGTGCTTTCTTTCCGTCCCAGCCAGGTGCTGAAAGCCCGGCTGAACGGCGAGACGGTCCCGGCCAGTGATGAGTGACGAAGACCTGCCCGGCCCGGGGGAGGAACAGGAACCCGCAGCCGAGGCCTCGGGGCGCCTTCGCAAGGCGCCGACGGCCTTCCGTACCATCAGCGAGGTGGCCGAGGACCTGAACATCCCTCAGCATGTGCTGCGCTTCTGGGAAACCAAGTTCCCGCAGCTGAAGCCGCTGAAGCGGGGTGGCGGCCGTCGGTATTACCGCCCCGAGGATATCGCCCTGCTGCGCCGCATCGGCGACCTTCTGTATACGCAGGGCTACACCATCAAGGGCGTCCAGCGCCTGCTGCGCGAAGGCGGGCTCGATGCCGCCGAGCCCCAGGATGCCGAGGCCGAGCTTCCCGCCCCCGAGTCCCTGCCCGTAGAGCCGGGCCAGATGGCGCTCCGCGAGGCTATGGCGGAGCTGGAGGTCCTCTCGGCGGAACTCCATGCGCTGATCCGCACTTACCTTCCGAGCTAAGCCATCACCATTTACGGGCATGGGGGCTTGAGGCCGGAGAAGGCCGGTGCTATGCCCCGGCCAACGGAATGTGGCGCAGCCTGGTAGCGCACTTGTCTGGGGGACAAGGGGTCGTGGGTTCGAATCCCGCCATTCCGACCATTTTTCGCACAATCTGATCCTTCCCCTTCGGTCGGCTTTCTGGGCCTGGGTGTTGTGCCGCAGCCGATCCCTGGCTGCCGAGGATCAACCCTTTCGCATCTTCGCCCCGCTACCGGCGCCCCCTCTGGCGACGGCACGCTACGCGACGCCTGCTTTTTTCCATGAAAAATGATGCCGGCTGTTTCCTGGGTCTTGCACCTGGCGCGAGGGGCCACATATTCTCGACATCACAAGCACGTGAGTTGGTCTTGGGCGGCCAACGAAAACAAGGCTCTTCCGATGTCTCCCTATCATCACACGCCATCGTTACCTGAGCTGAACGAAGCCATGGAGATCACCGGTGGTGTGATTCAGGAGGGAGACCTCCATTCGCGCATCACCGCCCTGTGCATGATGGCCTATGTCGTCTCGCGCTACCCGGAAGGGCCCCTCCAGGAGCTCGCCGAGGATATGCTGGCCTCCTACATCGCTGAGGCGCGGGTCACGCCGGAAGATGTGGCGGTGATCCGCCACTTCCGGATGGCCGAGCTGCAGGACGCCAGCGAGCACTGAGGGCCGCCCGCCCGCGCCGTTACCCGGCGCGGGAGATCCGGCGGCAATGTTCCAGCGCCGCCTCGATCAGGTTGTCGCCGGCTTCCGGCGTGCGGAAGGCCGAATGGGCGGAAAGCGTCACATTCGGCATCCGCGTCAGCGGGTGATCCGCCGGCAGCGGCTCGATGTCGAACACATCCAGCCCTGCATGCCCGAGCTTGCCGGAGGCCAGCGCCTCCAGCATCGCCGCCTCATCCACCACAGCGCCGCGGGCTGTGTTGATCAGGATGGCGCCGTCGCGAAGCATCGCGATCCGCTCACGGGAGAGGAAGCCCCGCGTCTCGTCGTTCAGGAGCAGATGCACGGAGAGGATGTGGCTCTCCGCCAGCAGCCGCTCCAGCGGGACGAATTCGACGCCAGGGCAGGTCTTCGGGCTACGGTTCCAGGCCAGCACCTTCATGCCCGCGCCCAGCGAGAGCCGGGCCATCTCCTGCGCGATGCCGCCGAAGCCCAGCAGCCCCACGGTTTTGCCGGTCAGCTGCATGCCGTCCGTGCGCAGCCAGTTGCCGGCGCGCATCTCCCGGTCCATCCGCGCCAGCCCCTTGGCTGAGGCCCACATCAGCGCGAAGGCGCATTCGGCCACGGCGGTATCGCCATAGCCCTTGATGATGTGCACCTCGATGCCGAGCCCCGCCAGTTCCTCCGGGCTCATGTAGCTGCGCGCCCCGGTGCCGAGGAACACCACGTGCTTCAGCCCCGCGCATTGCCGCGCGATATCGGTCGGCAGGTAGGTGTGGTCGATGATGGCGATCTCCGCGTCGCCCATTGCGGCCGGGATCGCCGGTGGCTTGATGTCCGGCTGCAGGTTCACCTGCAGCGCGACGTCATCGGCGCGGCGCAGCCGCTCCGCCACGGCGCCCAGGGTCGGGTTGGCATCGACAAATACGGCGCGCATGGATCTTCCTCTCCCACTGTCCAGCTGATGCTGACGTGATGGCAGGCGGCGCCGCGCGTCAAGTCGGGCGCAGCCGCTCCAGCACCTCGCCGGTCGCCTCGGCGAAGCGCTCGCGCACCTCCGCAGCGAAGGGATTGTCGCGGGCGATGGTGCGGAACAGCGCCTCCGAATCATGCCGGACCGTATCCACCATGCGCGTCAGGTGGTCGAAGGTGGTGGTGCGCAGCTCCAGCGGCGGCACGTCCATGGCCAGCACGATGCGGGAGATGATGTGCGTCAGCCCCTGCACATAGGCCATCTGCCGGTCATGCTCCTCCGGCGTCGTGACCACCACCTCCAGGCCGAAGGCCCGTTGCAGGAAGCGCTTCGCCAGCCGCGCGCGCGCGCGGTCGCGCCCGGGGCAGAGGGCGATCCGCAGCCCGGCGATGCCGTTCTTCCCGCTCTGCGGGCCGAACAGGGGATGGGTGCCGAGGATATCGACATGCGGCGGCAGGACCTCCTCCAGCACCGCCAGCGGCGCGACCTTCACCGAGCAGACATCCACGACCAGCGTGCCCGGCCGCAGATGCGGCGCGATGGCGGTGGCGACCGCCCGCATCTGCGCAAGCGGCACCGCCAGCACCACGATCTCCTGCTTCCCGACCCCGGCCAGGCCGGCGGTGGTGCCGGGCAGGTCGGCGGCGTCGCGCGCGGGGTCATGCACCAGCACATCGAAGGTGCGTTCCAGATGCGGCAGGATGAAAGCGCCGAAGGCCCCGCATCCGATCAGCCCCAATGATGGTCGGGGCCGGGCACGATCGGGGCGCGGCAGCGTGGCGATATCGGCCAGGTCAAACATGAAGTCCCTCGTCCAGGCGGCGCTGCTACTGCGAGGGGGAGGTCCAGAAACGAACATGCCGCCTCGCGGCGGCATGGTTTCGGTAAAGATCGATCCTGCCGCGCGCTATGGGAGCGTGCGGTAATACCAGCTCAGGGCAGGAAGGATGGCGTTCATGCCCTAGAGAGGCGCCCGATTTCGCCCGCCGTCAAGGGCGTTTTTCACAACCCGTGGAAGAGTTCGGTGGAGAGGTAACGTTCGGCGAAGGAGGCGGCGATGCCGATGATGAGTTGGTTGTGGTGCTGGGGTTGGGCGGCGAGGTCGAGCATGGCGTGGAGGACGGCGCCGGAGGAGATGCCGATGGGGATGCCTTCGGTGCGGGCGCAGAGGCGTGCGGCGGCGAAGGCCTCGCGTTCGGTGACGCGGCGGAGGAGGTCGATGCGTTCGAGTTCGAGGACGCCGGGCCTGAAGCCGGCGCCGATGCCCTGGATTTCGTGGGGTCCGGGGTCGTCGCCGGAGAGGACGGCGGATTCGGCCGGCTCGACGCCGACGAGGGTGAGGCCGGGGCGGCGGGGCTTGAGGGCGCGGGCGATGCCGGTCAGCGTGCCGCCGGTGCCGAGGCCGGCGACGATGACATCGGCCTGGCCGTGGCTGTCGGCCCAGATTTCCTCGGCGGTGGTGGCTGCGTGGATGGCGGGGTTGGCGGGGTTGTCGAACTGGCGGGGCATCCAGGCGCCGGGGGTCTGGGCGGCGATGCGCTCGGCCTCGGCGATGGCGCCGGCCATGCCCTGGCGGGCGGGGGTGAGGACGACCTCGGCACCGAGCAGGCGGAGCATCTTGCGCCGCTCGGTGGAGGCGCCGTCGGGCATGGTGACGACGAGGCGGTAGCCGCGGGCGGCGGCGGCGAAGGCCAGCGCGATGCCGGTGTTGCCGGAGGTGGGCTCGACGATGGTGGCGCCGGGGGTGAGGGTGCCGGCGGCCTCGGCCTCGGCGATCATGGCCTGGCCGATGCGGTCCTTCAGCGAGCCGAGCGGGTTGAAGAATTCGAGCTTGAGCGCGAGGCGGGCGGAGAGGCCGCAAGTGGCCTCGATGCGGGCAGGCGGACCAGCGGGGTATGGCCGATGGTGTCGAGGATGCTGTCATGGAGGCGGCCGGGGCGGGGGGCGGTGCTGGGGGTGTGACCTGCGGGCATGGGAGGGCTATACCACGAGGAGGGGGCGTGGATCAGGGTGAAAGGGAAGGCAGGCGCGTGGTTGGGATGATGTTGCGGCGGGACCGGGCGATGGTGGCGGTCTCGATCATGCTGGATGTGGGGTTCCACGCGGGACGCGGGTCGGTGGTGCCGGCGGGCGACATCGCTGAGCGGCTGGGGGAGGCGCGGCGGGGCATCGAGCCGGTGCTGCAGGCGCTGTCGCGGGCGGGGCTGCTGGGCAGCACGCGGGGGCCGAAGGGCGGCTACCGGCTGGGGCGGGCGGCGCGCGACATCCGGCTGTCGGAGGTGGTGGCGGCGGTGAGCGGCGGAGTAGGGGAGGACGAGGCGGCGGAGGCGGCGGGCTCGCCGCTGAATGAGGCGGTGGTGGTGCCGCTCTGGGCGGAGCTGGAGGCGGGCCTCGCCGCCATCCTGGAGCAGCTGACGCTGGCCGAACTGCTGCGCCGCGCCGCCGCACAGGGCCTGCGACGCCCCACACCAGAAGCCCTCAACTTCGCTATCTGAGAGACCATCCCACTTCCCGCAAAGCACCCTTGCATCGCTGACAACCCACCGTCATGCTCCGCCTCAACGGGCCGCAAAAGGCTTGGTGAGGGGTTCAGGAAGGCAGGGTGCGAAGGGTGCAGGACACCAACCGCGATTCGGGCGTCATCCTGCAGACGGATGGCCTGACGAAAGAATTCCTTGGCTTCGTCGCCGTGGGCGATGTGTCGCTGCGCGTGCGCCGTGGCAGCATCCACGGGCTCATCGGCCCCAACGGAGCCGGCAAGACCACCTGCTTCAATCTGCTGACCAAGTTCCTGCAGCCCACGCGCGGCAGCATCCGGTTCGATGGTCGCGATATCACCCGTATGAGGCCGGCCGAGGTGGCGCGGTTGGGGCTGGTGCGGAGCTTCCAGATCTCGGCGGTCTTCCCGCATCTGACGGTGCTGGAGAATGTGCGTGTCGCGCTCCAGCGCAGCCGTGGCGGCAGCTTTGATTTCTGGCGCTCCGACAGCGTGCTGCGCGCCTATGACGAGCGTGCCATGGAACTGCTGGAGGATGTCGGGCTGATCGGTTTCACCCACCGCCCGGCGGGGGAACTGCCTTATGGCCGCAAGCGGGCGCTGGAGATCGCGACCACCCTGGCGCTGGACCCCGTGATGATGCTGCTGGACGAGCCCACCGCCGGCATGACGGCCGAGGATGTGGACCGCATCGTCAACCTGATCCGCCGCGTCGCCACCGGACGCACCGTGCTGATGGTGGAGCATAACCTGAAGGTGGTGGAAGGGCTTTGCGATACCATCACCGTGCTGACGCGTGGCCGTATCCTGGCGGAAGGGGACTATGCCACCGTCTCGCGCAATCCGGAGGTGGTGGCAGCCTATCTCGGCACCGATCCCAGCATCGCGGGGGCCAGCGCCCATGGCTGATCCACTCCTCAAGGTCGCGGGCCTTCAGGCCTGGTATGGCGAAAGCCATGTGCTGCACGGCGTTGATATCGAGGTGCGCGAAGGCGAGGTGGTGACGCTGCTGGGCCGCAACGGCGCCGGCAAGACCAGCACGCTGCGCGCGATCATGGGGCTGATCGGCCGCCGCAGCGGCAGCGTGCGCTTCGAGGGCAGGGAGCTGATCTCCGCCCGCAGCGACGTCATCGCTCGGGCCGGCATCGCCCTCTGCCCGGAGGAGCGCGGCATTTTCGCCAGCCTCGACGTGACGGAGAATCTGATGCTGCCGCCGGTGGTGCGGCCGGGTGGCATGAGCGTGGAAGAGATCTACACGCTTTTTCCGAACCTGAAGGAACGTGCCCGCAGCCCGGGCACGAAGCTCTCGGGCGGCGAGCAGCAGATGCTGGCCATCGCCCGCATCCTCCGCACCGGCGCGAAGCTTCTGATGCTGGACGAGCCGACGGAAGGCCTGGCCCCCGTCATCGTGCAGCAGATCGGGCACACCATCCGGCAGATCAAGCAGCGCGGATTCACCGTACTGCTGGTGGAGCAGAATTTCCGCTTCGCCCAGACCGTGGCCGACCGCCACTACGTCGTCGAACACGGCCAGGTGGTGGACCAGATCGCCAATGCCGAGTTGGCCGGCTCGGCGGAGCGCCTGCACCAGTATCTCGGCGTCTGAACGGCTGCTGACCAACACGGGAGAGAACAGAATGACCCAGGATCGTCGCACGCTTCTCAAGACAGCGGCGGCTGCTTCGCTGCTGCCTGCCGTGGGCCTGCCGGCCAGTGCCCGGGCACAGTCCAATACGCTGAAGATCGGCGTTCTGAACGACCAGTCCGGCGTGTACCGGGAAGTCTCGGGCCCGACCTCGACGGCTTGCGTGCGGCAGGCCGTCTTGGATTCCGGCATCGCCGCCAAGAGTATCAATGTGGAGGTCGTGCAGGCCGACCACCAGAACAAGCCTGATGTCGGCGCCACCATCGCCCGCCAGTGGATCGACCGGGACGGCGTGGATGTCATCATCGATGTGCCGAATTCCGCCGTCGCGCTGGCCATCAGCGGCATCGTGCGTGAGAAGAACAAGGCTTATTTAAACTCGACCGGCGGCACCACGGAACTGACCGGCGGGCAGTGCAGCCCGAACACCATCCACTGGACCTACGACACCTACATGCTGGCGAAGTCCACGGGCGCCGCCATGGTGAAGACAGGCGGAGACTCCTGGTTCTTCATCACCGCCGACTACGCCTTCGGCCATGACCTCGAGAAGAACACGACGAAGTTCGTGCAGGCCGCCGGCGGCAAGGTGCTGGGTGCTGTGCGGCATCCGCTGCAATCCACCGATTTCTCCTCCTATCTGCTGCAGGCGCAGCAGAGCCGGGCGAAGGTGATCGGCCTGGCCAATGCCGGCACGGATACCATCAACAGCGTGAAGCAGGCAGCCGAGTTCGGCGTCACGCGCCGCGGCACCAAGATCGCGGTGATGCTGATGTTCATCAACGATGTGCATGCGCTGGGCCTGAATGCCGCGCAGGGGCTGGTCTGCACCGAGAGCTTCTATTGGGACCTGAACGACCGCACCCGTGCCTTCACCAACCGCGTGAAGGGCAGCCTGGGCGGCAACTACCCGGCCATGTCCCACGCCGGCTGCTATGCCTCCGTGCTGCATTACCTGAAGGCGGTGAACGACATGGGCTTCGCCGCCGCCAAGGCCAGCGGCGCAGATGTCGTGACCCGCATGAAGGCGATGCCGACGGACGACGACTGCTTCGGCCAGGGCACCATCCGCGCCGATGGCCGCAAGCTGCACCCCGCCTATCTCTTCGAGGTGAAGACGCCGGGCGAATCGAAGGGGGCCTGGGATTACTACAAGCTGTTGCAGACCACGGGGCCCGAGGAAGCCTGGCGCCCGGTGTCCGAAGGCGGCTGCAGCCTGATCCGTGCCTGATCTCCCGGCGGGGCCATAGGGCCCCGCCGCCTTCTCCTTGTCACGCGGGGCCGCAAGCCGGTGCTTGAAGATATCTTGTTCCAACTGGAACTGGGCCTGCCGCAGGTGGTGCTGGGGCTGGTGAATGGCGCCTTCTACGCGCTGCTGTCGCTGGGCCTGGCCGTCATCTTCGGCATGTTGAACGTCATCAACTTCGCGCATGGCGCGCAGTTCATGATGGGGGCCTTCGTGGCCTGGATGCTGCTGGCCTGGGGCGGCATCGGCTACTGGCCGGCGCTGATCCTCTCACCGCTGATCGTCGGCGCCTTCGGCGTGGTGCTGGAGAAAGGGCTGATCAGCCGGCTCTACAAGCTGGACCATCTCTACGGCCTGCTGCTGACCTTCGGTCTGGCGCTGATCATCGAAGGGCTCTTCCGCAACCAGTTCGGCTCCTCCGGCCTGCCTTACGCGCCGCCGGAGCTGCTGAGCGGACCGCCGGTCGATCTCGGCTTCATGTTCCTGCCGAAGTACCGGCTCTGGGTGGTGGTGGCCGCCGTGGTCATGAGCCTCGCCACCTGGCTGGTGATCGAGAAGACCCGCCTCGGCGCCTATCTCCGCGCCGCGACGGAGAATGCGGCGCTGGTCCAGGCTTTCGGGGTCAACGTGCCGCGCATGGTCACGCTGACCTATGCCGCGGGCGTGGCGCTGGCCGCCTTCGCGGGGGTGCTGGCGGCGCCGATCTACTCAGTGAATCCGCAGATGGGCTCCAACCTCATCATCACTGTCTTCGCCGTGGTGGTGATCGGCGGCATGGGCTCCATCCTCGGCTCGGTCGTCACCGGCTTCGGCCTGGGGCTGGTCGAGGGGCTGACCAAGGTCTTCTACCCCGAGGCCTCCTCCACCGTGATCTTCGTCATCATGGCCGTCGTCCTGCTGGCGCGCCCCGCCGGCCTTTTCGGAAGGGCATGACCTCATGCCGAGCGAAAGCCTGACCGCGCCGCCCGAGACCTCCCGCATCCGCGGCCTTCCCGGCCTGCAGGCGCTGGGGTTCAACCGGGCGCAGTCCATCGCATTCCTGATGCTGCTGGCCTTCCTGGCGATCGGGCCTTTCGTGCTCTACCCGGTCTTCCTGATGAAGCTGCTGTGCTTCGCCCTCTTCGCCTCGGCCTTCAACCTGCTGATCGGCTATGTCGGGCTGCTCTCCTTTGGCCATGCCATGTTCTTCGGCATGGGCGGGTATCTCGGTGCCCATGCGGCAAAGGTCTGGGGCTTTTCGCCGGAACTGGCGATCCTGACTGGCGGCGCCACGGCGGCGCTGCTCGGCCTCCTCTCCGGCTGGCTGGCCATCCGGCGGCAGGGCATCTACTTCGCCATGATCACCCTGGCGCTCGCGCAGATGATCTATTTCCTCTGCCTGCAGATGCGCTTCACGGGCGGTGAGGACGGCATCCAGGGCGTGCCGCGTGGCCGCCTCTTCGGCATCTTCGACCTGTCCGCGGATATGTCGATGTACTGGCTGGTGGCGGCGGTCTTCCTGATCGGCTTCCTGCTCATCAACCGCGTCATCCATTCCCCCTTCGGCCAGGTGCTGACGGCGGTGCGGGAGAATGAGCCGCGCGCCATTTCGCTCGGCTACCGGGTGGATGACTACAAGCTGCTGGCCTTCGTGCTCTCCGCCACCCTGGCCGGCATCGCCGGCGCCACCAAGGCGCTGGTCTTCGGCATCGCCACGCTGACCGATGTGTACTGGGCCATGTCGGGGGAGGTGGTGCTGATGACGCTGCTGGGCGGGCTCGGCACCGTCTTCGGACCCGCCGTGGGCGCCGCCGTCATCGTCACCATGCAGAACTATCTGGCGGAATTCGGCGCCTGGGTCACGATCATCCAGGGCGCCATCTTCGTGGTCTGCGTCATCGCCTTCCGCGCCGGAATCGTGGGCGAGATCGCCCGTTGGCTGCGCGTGCGGCTCTAGCGGGCGGGGCAGGGAAGGGAGGCTCACTCCTTCTCCTGCCGCACCTCCTTCGGCCCGGCGTCATGCACCTCCGGTTCCGGCGTGACATTCGGTGCCATGCGTTCCAGCAGGCCCAGCACCAGCACGCCCAGCAGAAAGGCGCCGTGGATAATCAGCGCCCACATCGTCTCCCGGTCGTCATAGCTGCCGGGCTTCAGGAAGATCTGCAGCAGGTGGATGGAGGAGATGGCGACGATGCTGGTCACCAGCTTCAGCTTCAGGTTGCCGGTGTCCAGCCCGCCGACCCAGTGCATTCGCCGCTTCTGCGCCTTCTCATGCAGGCGGGAGACGAGGCTGTCGTAGGAGGAGATGGCGACCATCGCCACCATCGAGGCTACCAGCGCCGAATCGGTCAGGTGCAGCAGCATCAGCAGGTCTTCATTCTCCGACAGGGTGAAGAGCTGGGTCGCGAATGCCCAGAGCCTGGTCAGGAAGCGCAGCGCGTAGAGCGCCAGCCCCAGCATCACACCAAGGAAGAAGATCGAGAGGAGGTGGCGGCTGGCCAGCATGGCCCGGTCGATCAGCGGCGTCATCGGGATGTCCGCCAGTTTGTCCGGAAAGCGAATGCGCGGTGTTCCTGGGCGTTGCCTCGGTGCGTCCCAGGGTTGAAAAAGATCCGGTAAGAACCTGGAGATCCTATCGCATGCAGATCCAACGACTGGCCGAGGAGGAGCGCCTCTCCGGTGCCACCGTCGCCGGCGGCTTCATTTTCCTGGCCGGCCAGATCGCCGACGACACGAGCCTCGACACCGAAGGCCAGACAGCGGATATCCTGGCGCAGATCGACGCCCTCCTGGCTGAGGCCGGTACCGACAAGCGGGCTCTGCTGCAGGTGCAGATTACCCTGGCCGACATTGCCGATGCCCCGGCCATGAACCGCGCCTGGGACCGCTGGCTGGACACTTCCGCCAAGCCCGCGCGCATGACCAGCGAAGGCCGGCTGGTCGGTCCGGAATACAAGGTGGAGATCATTGGCGTCGCCCTGGCGCCACGCTGATGACCTGACCGCCGGAGGTGTCGCGCCCTTCCTTCAACCAGGGCGCGCGCCGCATTCTGCCCATTCATCGCCTTTGGCCTGCCCTGGAGCCGACCCGCTTCCGCCGCAATCCACGGGCACATCACCAGCCTTCTGGCAGTCGAGAGACCTGCACCTATGCGTATCCTCGTCACCGGGGGCCTCGGCTTCATCGGTTCCGCCGTGGTCCGGCACCTGATCCGCAGCAGCGACCACCATGTGGTGAATGTCGACCGCGGCAGCTACGCCGCGAGCCCGGAGGCGCTGGAGGAAGCCCGCCATCATCCCCGGCACACGCTGATCCCGGCCGATATCCGCGATGGCGCGGCCATGCGCGCCGCCTTCGCGGAATGGCAGCCGGATGCGGTGATGCACCTGGCGGCCGAGAGCCATGTGGACCGCTCCATCGACGGCCCGGCCGAATTCATCTCCACCAATGTCGTCGGCACCCAGGTGCTGCTGGAGGCGGCGCGGGAATACTGGCAGGCCCTGCCGCCCGCGCGGCGGGAGGCCTTCCGCTTCCACCATGTCTCGACCGACGAGGTCTTCGGGGCGCTGGAGGCGGGCGATCCACCCTTCCATGCCGCGACGCCCTATGATCCCCGCAGCCCTTATGCCGCGTCCAAGGCAGCCTCCGACCATCTGGTGCGGGCCTGGCAGCACACTTATGGGCTGCCCGCTTTCGTCAGCAACACCACCAACAATTACGGCCCCTGGCAATTCCCTGAGAAGCTGATCCCGCTGGTGACGCTGAACGCGCTGGAGGGCCGCCCCTTGCCGGTCTATGGCCGGGGCGAGAATATCCGCGACTGGCTGCTGGTGGAGGACCACGCCGAGGCATTGGTTCTGGCCCTGCTGCGCGGCCGCCCCGGCGAGACCTATTGCCTCGGCGGGCGGCAGGAGCGGAGCAACCTTCAGGTGGTGCGCGCCATCTGCGCGATCCTGGACCGGCTGCGCCCCGACCCGGCCGGCCCGCGGGAACGGTTGGTCACCTATGTGGCTGACCGTCCCGGCCATGACTTCCGCTATGCCATGGACCCCACGGCCGCCGAGGCCGCGCTGGGCTGGAAGGCCCGCCATGGCTTTGAGGAGGGGCTGGAGAAGACACTGCGCTGGTATCTGGAGCATGAGGCCTGGTGGGGCCCGATCCGCGCCGCCCGCTATGCCGGGCAGCGCCTGGGTGGCGTGGCATGAGCCGGGCGGACTTCTGGCGCGGCAAGCGCGTGCTGGTCACGGGCGGGGCGGGCTTCCTCGGCAGCGGGCTCTGCCACGCCCTGGGGGAGCGTGGCGCCTGCGTCACGGCGCTGGATGCCATGCTGCCGGAGACAGGCGCGCATCCGGCCAATCTGGAAGGCAGCAGGGCGACGCTGGTCGTGGCCGATCTGCGCGATGCCGATCTCGCGCCCTTCACCCGCGGACTCGATGCCGTCTTCAACATGGCGGCCCAGACCAGCCACGCCGGCAGCATGGCCGACCCCTTCACGGACCTGGCCATCAATGCCACGGCGCAGCTGCGGCTGATCGCGGCGCTGCGCGCGGGCTCGCCCGGCGCCACGGTGGTCCATGCCTCCACCCGCCAGTTCTACGGCCCGCCCCGCTATCTGCCGGTGGACGAGGCGCATCCGCTCTCGCCGCCCGATGCCAATGGCATCTCCAAGCTGGCGGGGGAGCAGTACTGGCTGCTGGAGCAAAAGGTCCTGGGACGCCCCGTGGTCTCGCTGCGGCTGACCAACTGCTACGGCCCGCGCCTGCGCGTGAAGGATGCGCGGCAGACCTTCCTGGGCATCTGGTTCCGCCGGCTGCTGGAAGGCGAGCCCTTCGAGGTCTGGGGTGGCGCGCAGCTGCGGGACCTCGCCTATCTTGACGACGTGGTCGAGGCCTTCCTGCTGGCGGCCGAGACGCCGGCCTGCGCCGGCCGTGCCTTCAACCTCGGCGGTGCCGCCCCGGTCTCCCTGCTGGAACTGGCCCGTGCCGCCGTGGAGGCCAATGGTGGCGGAAGCTTCCTGCTGAAGGAATTCCCGGCCGAGCGGGCGGCGATCGACATCGGCAGCTACCATGCCGATGACGGGGCCTTCCGCGCCGCAACCGGCTGGGCACCGAAAGTGTCTTTGCAGGAGGGGCTGCGCCATAGCCTGGACTGGTTCCGCCCCCGACTTTCCGCTTATCTCTGAACCGCGCCGCGTACCTCCCGAGGAGAAGGGCAAGATGGATCTGCCCGAAACTGTTTCGCCGCCCCGCCCGAGCCTCATTCCGCTGGCCGACCCAGGTGCCGCCTACCGCGCGCAGCGCGATGCGCTCGATGATGCGCTGGGCCGCGCGCTGGATTCAGGCTGGTATATCCTGGGCGGGGAAGGCGCTGCCTTCGAGCGCGAATTCGCCGCCTGGCTCGGCCTGCCGCGCGCCGTGGGCTGCGCCAATGGCACGGATGCGCTGGCGCTGATCCTGAGGGGCATGGGTATCGGCCCGGGCATGACGGTCTGCACCGTCTCCCACACCGCCGTTGCCACGGTCGCCGCCATCGAGATGGTGGGCGCGACCCCGCTGCTGCTGGATATTGACCCCGATACCTACACCATGGATGCCGATGAGCTGGCCGCGGTGCTGGAGGACCCGCCGCCGGGCCTGCCGCCGGTCCGCGCCGTCATCGCCGTCCATCTCTATGGCCAGGCCTGCGACCTCCAGCCCATGCTGGCCGCCTGCGAGGCCGCCGGCATTCCACTGATCGAGGATTGCGCCCAGTGCCACGGCGCCACGCTGGACGGGCGCAAGCTGGGCACGCTGGGCGCCGCGGCGGCCTTCAGCCTGTATCCCACCAAAAATCTGGGCGCCCTGGGCGATGCCGGCATTCTGGCCACGGCGGACGAGGAACTGGCGGAGCGGATCGGCGCCATCCGGCAATATGGCTGGAAGTCGCGCTACATCTCCGACATGGTCGGCGTGAACAGCCGCCTCGACGAATTGCAGGCAGCCGTGCTGCGCGTGCGCCTGCCGCTGCTGGACGGCATGAACGCCCGCCGCAATGCCATCGCGGAGGCCTACGACGCGGCGCTGTCCGGCACCTCTCTGACGCCGCCGGCGCGGCGGGCGGATGCCACCCACGTCTTCCACCAATATGTCGTCCGCAGCGCCGGGCGCGACGCCATGGCCTCGATGCTGAAGGAACTCGGCATCAGCACCGGCATCCATTACCCGGTGCCGGTGCATCTGCAGCCCGCCTATCTCAACCGCGTCGCCCTCGGCCCCGCCCGCTGTGCCGAAACCGAGGCGGCTTCGCGCGAGGTGCTGAGCCTGCCGATGTTCCCGGAACTGACGGATGAGCAAGTGGCGCGGGTCTGCGCCGCGCTGCGGCAGGTGGCCGGCTGATTCAGCCGGTGACCGTCAGCCAGGGCCAGCGGGCACGGTAGCTCCCGGCCTTGGCAGGGAAGAGGCGGGGCTGCGGGTGGCGCGGGTTCATCCGCAGCCGCCCTTCCCAAAGATCCTCCAGGCTGTCCGGCGCGCAGACCGCGCCATCCTCCGCCGCGACCCCAAGGCAGGTGCAGGCGATCAGGTAGCGGTCGATACCGTCCCGTGCCGATGTGAGGCGCGGATAAGGCTCGCCGAAATGCTCCGGGTACCAGAGATGGACCCGGGCCTGGTTGCGCACTTCCACCGTGACGCCGAGATCGGCGAAGAGCATTTCCGCACGGCGAATCACGCGGTCCTCGGCTTCCCAGGACAGATCGGCGTCGTCGAAATAGAAGACGTCGTAATCCTTCACGCCCCATCCCGGCTCATGCCCGCCACGGTGGTTCCAGACAGCCTGGAAGAGGCAGCCGGCCACCAGATGCGCCTGCGGCGCGCCCAGGGCCGGCAGCCGCCGCAGGATCTCGGCATTGACCGGATTGGCCAGGGCCAGATCCAGCAGGGTGGCGGCGGTGAGGCACATGGCGGCGAGACTGCCGCCATTACCTCCGCGCCGGCAATCGCTACCGGTGCCGGCCGATGAAGCCCAGCACCGCCTGGTTGAAGGCCTCGGGCTGCTCCCAGTAGCCGGAATGGCCGGTCTCCGGCAGGATCAGCAGCTCGCTGCCTGGAATGGCGGCGGCGAACTGGCGGAAGACCGAGGGGGGCGCCCAGAGATCGGCATCGCCGCCGATCAGCAGGGCCGGCACCTTCATCTGCCGCAGCGCTGCCCAGGTGATGCGGTTCAGCGTGCCCTGGTTCACCCGCTTGCCGTCCTCCAGCGCCTTGTGCTCCAGCTCTACCCACTGCTTCACGCCCTCGGGGTTCACGGCGCGGTAGGAGGGGCCGACCTCGCGGAACTCACCCGGCATCTCGGCGAAGCCCTTGGGGCGCAGGCCGGTGCTCATGGCGAGGTATTCAGGGTCGGTGATGCCCATATGCGTGCAGGCGAAGACCGCGCTGTGCAGCCGCGCGGGATGGGACAGGGCGAAATCCACGCCCACGATGGCGCCCGCCGCCGAGCCGACCGCGTGGAAGCGGTCGATCTTCAACTGGTCCACCAGCGCCAGCAGGTCTCCCGCCGCGGTGCCCGGGGGGCCTTCGCCCGCCGGCGAGTCCCGGTAGCTCCGCCGGGAATAGCTGATGACCCGGTAACCGGCCTGCACCATCACCGGCTGCTGGTAGCCCCAGATGGCGTGGCTGCCGGTGCCGGGATGCAGCAGGATGATGGTCTGCGCGTCCGGCCTGGGCGCGCCGGTATCCCAGTAGCCCAGCTTCGCCCCACCGAGGTCGATGCTGCCCCTGGTGACCGGGCGCTGCTCCGGCAGCGGCTGCATCATGGCGCGCGTCGGGTCGGCCGCCGGCCGGGCCGGCGCGGGGCTCGCGGCGCCCTGGGCCAGTGCGCCCGTGCCGCTGGCGGCGAGGCCGAGTCCGGCCAGGGTGCCCCGCATCATCGCCCGGCGCCCGCTGGCATAATGTTCCGTCATTGGTTGCTTCCTCCGGCTCCGCCGGACTCTCAAGCCAGCGGTTCTCAACAACCAATAGGTCATTCTATTGACTGATAGAAGCACTATCGGGATTTCTGGCGAAGCGCGGCGCCGCTCGCTATATCGCGCCCGTTCCCGGGCCATGCCCTGCATGCCCGCCCCGGCGGATCACCACCGCCCATCCGGAAGCCCTTGCCATGCTGCGCCTGACTGAACTGAAGCTGCCGCTCGACCACTCGCCGGAGGCCCTGCGCGCCGCCGTGCTCGCCCGCCTGGACATCGCCGGGCCCGACCTGCTGGACCTGCACGTCTTCCGCCGCGGCTATGATGCCCGCAAGCGCACCGCCATCCAGTTGATCTACACGCTGGACCTGACCTTGCGGGACGAGGCCGCCGTGCTGCGCCGCTTCGCGCAGGACCCGCATGTGAACCCGACGCCGGACATGGCCTACCGCTTCGTCGCGAAGGCGCCCGAGGGCTTCACCGCCCGCCCCGTGGTGATCGGCACCGGTCCCTGCGGCTTCATGGCCGGGCTGATCCTGGCGCAGATGGGCTTCCGCCCCATCATCCTGGAACGCGGCAAGGTGGTGCGGGAACGGACCAAGGATACCTGGGGCCTCTGGCGCCGGTCCGAGCTGAACCCGGAGAGCAACGTGCAGTTCGGGGAAGGGGGCGCCGGCACCTTCTCCGACGGCAAGCTCTACAGCCAGATCAAGGACCCCCAGCACCATTCCCGCAAGCTGCTGGAGGAATTCGTCAAGGCCGGGGCGCCGGAGGAGATCCTCTACGTCTCCAAGCCGCATATCGGCACCTTCAGGCTGGTGACGATGGTGGAGAGCATCCGCCGCACCATCGAGGAACTGGGCGGCGAATACCGCTTCGGCACCAAGGTGGTGGACCTGGACATCCAGACGGCGCCCGATGGCACGCGGCGGATGCGGGGACTGCACCTGGAAGGCGGCGGCTATCTGGAGGCCAGCCATGTCGTGCTGGCGGTGGGCCATAGCGCGCGCGACACCTTCTCCATGCTGCAGGAGCGCGGCGTCTACATGGAGGCCAAGCCCTTCTCCGTCGGCTTCCGGATCGAGCATCCGCAGGGGATGATCGACCGCTGCCGCTTCGGCGATTTCGCGGGGAACAAGACCCTGGGCGCTGCCGACTACAAGCTGACGCATCACTGCAAGGGGCCCGGGCTGGAAGGCCGCACGGTTTACAGCTTCTGCATGTGCCCCGGCGGCACCGTTGTCGCCGCGACCAGCGAGCCGGGCCGTGTCGTGACCAATGGCATGAGCCAGTATTCCCGCGCCGAGCGGAACGCCAATGCCGCCATCGTCTGCAGCGTCACGCCGGAGGATTATCCCGGCGGCATCCTCTCCGGCATCGGTTTCCAGCGGGAGTTGGAGGAACGCGCCTTCCGGGCCGGTGGTGGCGGCTACCGTGCCCCGGCCCAGACCGTGGGGGATTTCCTGGCTGGCCGTCCCTCCACCACGCTGGGGGATGTGGTGCCCTCCTACAAGCCGGGCGTCACGCCCACCGACCTCGCGCCCTGCCTGCCGGATTTCGCCATCGCCGCCATTCGCGAGGCCTTGCCGGCCTTCGACCGGCAGATCCGTGGCTTCGCCCGTCCGGATGCGGTGATGACGGGGGTGGAGACCCGCACCTCCTCGCCCATCCGGGTGAAGCGTCGGCCCGACGGGCACAGCCTGAATACCCTCGGCCTTTTCCCGGCCGGCGAAGGGGCTGGTTACGCGGGCGGCATCCTCTCCGCCGGGGTGGACGGCATCAAGACGGCCGAGGCGGTGGCGCGCAGCCTGCTCGACTTGCCCGCCGAGATCGAACGCATGGGGTGAGAAAAGGTTATTTCTTGAGAAGCATTCCGCCCCAATCTAAACAAATTGCGAGCATAGCTTTTTGATGCCGGAATGAATGGGCCGGGGGGCCCGTCCAAGGGGGATTGAGCGGCGTGAGCTTTAGCTTTCCTGGGCTTCCCGACGGCCTCGCGCCGCGGCCGGTGCTGCGCGCCAGCACTCGAACCAGCGTGATCTGCGGCGGCATCGTGCTGGCCGCCCTGGCGTTGGTACTCTTCACCCTACTGCGCGCGCCGATGAAGGACGACATCGCCTGGCTGCTCTGGGTGGCCCGGCAATGGCTGAAGGGCCAGCGCCTCTATATCGACGTGGTGGAGGTCAATCCGCCGCTGATCGTCTGGATCAGCGCCATTCCCGTGCTGATCGGGGACGCCATCGGTGTCTCCGCCAAGACGGTGGCGGTGGTGCTCTTCGCCGCCTCGGCCCTCTGGTCCTCCTGGCTCTCGGCCCGGCTGCTGCACGGGGTGGCGCCGGCATTAGCCTGCCCGCCCGTGACCTTCGCCACCGTCGCCTGCGTGCTGATGCTGATGCCCGGCGTGGAATTCGGACAGCGGGAGCATCTGCTGACCATCGCCGTCCTGCCGCATCTCTGCATCCTGCTGCGCGGGCTGGAGGGACAGCGGACGGGAAAGCGGCTGGTGCTCGGCGGCGCGGCAATGGCGGGGCTCGGCATCTCCCTGAAGCCGCGCTACCTGCTCTGCCTCGCGGCGGTGGAACTGGCTGGCTGGCTGCGGCGCGGCTTCCGGTTGCGGCTGGCGCCGGTGGTCGCCTTCGGCGTGGCGGGGCTCTATGCCCTCTCCATCCTGGTCTTCTATCCCAGCTTCATTGACCGCGCGGTGCCGCTGGCCGTCACCCTCTATGGCGGCACCGATACCAGCCTGCCGCAACTCATGCTGGAATCCTGGCGCCTGCTGGCAGGGCTGGGCGTGACGGCGCTGCTGACCTTCACCCTGCCCAGGGAATCCGCCGGGCGGACGGTGATGGCGGTGCTGACCGGCTTCGCCGCAGCCGCCACCATCGCCATGTTCCTGGACGGCAAGAACTGGTTCTACCACCGCATCCCCGGCAGCACGGCGGTGGTGCTGGCGCTGCTCTACTGGTGCGCCGAGGCCGCGCTGGCCCGGCGCCGGCGGGGCGCTTCCGCCGGGCTGCGCGGCAAGGCGCTGATGCTGCTGGCGCTCATGCCCCTGGCCCTGCAGGCCGACAAGCTGGGCACGCGGCTGCATGACCACTTGGTGCTGGCGGTGGAGCCCGAGCAATCGACCGAGGTGAAGCTGGAGCGGCTGATCAAGCGGGAGAAGGTGCGGACCTATGTCGCCTTCTCCGAATGGATCGGCCTGGGCTTCCCGGTGGTGGACGATACCGGTGTCACCTGGGCAAGCCGCTTCGATTCCATGTGGGCATTACGGGGCGAGCTGTGGCGCGCCCGAATGGACGGCAAGCCGCCGGCGGAATGGCCGATGCGCCTCTGGGTGGCGCAGGACTTCATCCGTGGCTGCCCCGACCTTGTCGTCGTGGACCGCCGCCGGGGCGCCGAGGACATCAACTACCCCAGCGTGCTGGCCCAGGCCGATGCCGAATTCGCCGAGGTCTGGGCCCGCTACCAGCAGATCGCCACGCTGGACGGGCTGCAGGTCTTCAAGCGCGACGGCGAGGGCTGTGCCACCTCGCCGCCCGTCGAGAACAACGAGTAGTCAGACGCCCGCGTCGTCCAGGTGTAGTATGGCGCGCGCCACGGCCTGGGCGCGCGGCACCATGGTGGCGACTTCCATGTATTCCTCCGGGCTATGCGCCTTGCCGCCCACCGGACCCACGGCGCAGAGCGTCGGCGCGCCGACCAGCGCGGTGAAGCCGCTGTCGGCGCAGCCGCCGGCGAATTCGCCCGCGGTCTCGAAGCTCGCCACGTCCTTGTAGAGCTTGAAGACGGCGTCGGTGCCGGGGTTCTGCTTCAGCGGCACGAATTCGCCGCGGATGGTCAGGGTCGCGCTGGTGCCGGGCACGTAGCTCTTGCCGGCGATGGCGTGGATGGCGCCCATCACCTCATCCCGGTCGGCCGGGTCCACGTAGCGCATGTCGATCTGCGCCTGGGCCCAGGGGGCCACCGTGTTCACGCTCTGCCCGCCGCTGACCAGCCCGACATTGACGGTGATGCCGCGGCTGAGGTCCGTCAGCGCATGCAGCGCCTGCACCTTGCGGGCCAGTTCCTCGATGGCGCTGATGCCGGCCTCGAAATTGGCGCCCGAGTGCGCCGCCTTGCCGGTGATGTCGATGACGGAGAAGACGCCGCCCTTGCGTCCCGTCACCACGTTGCCGCTGGGCCGCCCCGGCTCGGAATTGAAGACGACGCGGGCAGCGCGGGCCTCGGCCTCGATCACCGGCCGGCCCTCGGGGGAGCCGATTTCCTCATCGCCCGTGAAAAGCCCGACCACGGGGCCCGGCGCGCCGCCGAACTTCCTGAAGGCGGCCAGGACGAACATGTTCATCACGATGCCGGCCTTCATGTCGCAGACGCCGGGGCCGTAGGCGAGGCCATTCTCGACGCGGAAGGGCCGGCGCTCCGGCTCGCCCTTCGGGAAGACGGTGTCGCGGTGGCCCATCAGCACGATGTTGCGGCGCTCATTGCCGGTGCCGGTGCCTTCGCCTTCCACCACGGCGCGCAGGCAGTCGCCGTGCTTCTTCTGGGGCAGGACTTCCACCGCCACGTCATGCCGCGCCAGGAAGGCCCGCACGCGCTCGCCCACGGCATCGACGCCGGCCTTGTCGTAGCTGCCGCCGTCGATGTTCACCATCGCCTCCAGCTCGGCCAGCATGGCGTCCTGCTGGGTCGCCAGCCATTCGGTGATGCGGGTCTCGGGCGTGGTCATGCCGTGTCTCCTGAGGATATCCGCTGGCAAAGTGGCGGAAAGCAGGGCCGCCGGAAAGGGGGCGGCCCTGGCCCGGTTCCTGCTTCCCTCCCTGGGGCTGATCGCCGCCTGTCCGCATGCCGTTGCCAAACCAGAGTATTCCATGCTCGGAATTGCACGGCCCGGGCGCGTCGGCGCGGGCAGTCTGCCCATTCGCGCGGCGCCGGGCCGGGTGGATGGGGCTTCTCCCCTCGGCCATCTGTCAGTACCGGGAAGCTGGATATGAAGAAAACGACTCTTGTGGCGCTGGTGCTTGGCGCCGGGCTTCTCTCCGCGACGGCCCAGGCCCAGAACCTGCGCATCGGCCTGCGGGAGGATCCGGATGTCCTGGACCCCACGCTGGCGCGCACCTTCGTCGGCCGCATCGTCTTTGCCAGCCTCTGCGACAAGCTCTTCGACATCGACGACAAGCTGCGGATCGTGCCCCAGCTGGCCACCGGCTATAGCTGGGAGGATCCGAAGACGCTACGGATCACGCTCCGCGACGGCGTGATCTTCCACGACGGCGAGAAGATGGACGCCGAGGCGGTGAAGTATACGCTGAACCGGCACCTGACCCTCTCCGGCAGCTTCCGCCGCGGCGAGATCGGCACGCTGGAGCGTATCGAGGTGGTGGACCCGCTGACGCTGCGCCTGCACCTGTCGGCACCTTCCGCGCCCTTCCTCTCCCAGCTGACCGACCGTGCCGGCATGATCGTCAGCCCCAAGGCGGCGGAGGCGGCGGGCAAGGATTTCGGCCTCAGGCCCGTCTGCGCCGGCCCCTTCCGGCTGGCGGAGCGCGTGGCGCAGGACCGGATCGTGGTGGAGAAGTTCCCGCAATACTGGGATGCCGGCCGCATCCACATCAACCGCATCACCTACCTGCCAATCCCCGACAGTTCCGTGCGGCTGGCCAATTTGCAATCGGGGTCCCTCGATGTCGTGGAGATCGCGCCGAGCGACTTCAACAGCATCAAGAACAACCGCAACATCAAGACCATCCTGCGGGACGACCTGGGCTACCAGAGCATCGTCTACAACATCGGCAATGGCGCTCGCGCCAAGACGCCCATCGGCAGCGACCCGCGCATCCGCAAGGCCTTCGAGCTGGCGATCGACCGCGAGGCGCTGAACCAGGTGGTCTTCGAGGGGCTGATGACGCCGACGGCCCAGCCCGTGCCCCCCGCCAGCCCCTTCCATGACACCGAGTTCAAGCCGGAGCCGCGCAACGTGGCGCGTGCCCAGGCCCTGCTGAAGGAAGCCGGCGTCACCCTGCCGTTGCAGGTGGAGATGACCGTGCCGACCAACCCCGAGCTGCGCCAGGCGGCCGAGGTGATCCAGGCCATGCTGAAGGAGGCCGGGATCGAGCTGAGGATCGCCACCCAGGAATTCGCTTCCTCCCTGCAGGCGGCGCAGCGGGGCGATTTCGAGACCTATCTCTCCGCCTGGTCCGGCCGCCCCGATCCGGACGGCAATGTCTGGACCTTCATGCATACCAAGGGCGGCAACAATGACGGCCGCTACAGCAGCCCCGAGGTGGACAAGCTGCTGGACGACGCCCGCGCCGAGAATGACGAGGAGAAGCGGCGGGCGATCTATTCCCAGATCTATCAGGTGGCCCTGAAGCAGGACCACATGCGGACCTATCTTTGGCACCGCAAGATCATCCAGGCGTACAACGCCAAGCTCCAGGGCTTCGCCCTGCTGCCCGACGGCATCATCCGCCCACAGGACATGAAGTTGAACTGACCCGATGGCGCGTTGGCTTATCAGGCGGCTGGGGCAGATCATCCCCACGCTGCTGATCCTTTCCATCATGATCTTCGCCTTGCAGCAGCTGATGCCGGGCGACCCCGCTTTGATCCTGGCCGGCGAGGAGCGGGGAGACCCCGAGGTGCTGGCCCAGATCCGCGCCGAGCTGATGCTCGACCAGCCGATCTGGCGGCAGTACCTGGCCTGGCTGGGCCGGGTGCTGGTGGGTGACTTCGGCTTCTCCTGGCGCATCCGCCTGCCGGTCGCCCAGCTGATCCTGGAGAAGCTGCCGGTGACGCTGCAACTGGGCGTCATGGCCTTCATCATCGCCGTGATCATCGGCGTGCCGCTGGGTGTCGTCTCGGCCGTGTGGCGGGACAAGCCCGCGGACTGGGCTGCCAATGGCGTGGCGCTGGCCGGTATCTCCACGCCGAATTTCTGGCTGGGGATCATGATGATCCTGCTTTTCAGCGTGAATCTCGGCTGGCTGCCGCCCTCGGGCTACGTGCCGCTGACGGAGGACTGGAAGCAGTCGCTGGCCACCACCATTATGCCGGCCATCGTGCTGGGCACCGGCGTCGCGGGGGTGCTGATGCGCCATACCCGCGCCGCCATGCTCTCCGCGCTCAGCCAGGACTATGTGCGTACCGCCCGCGCCAAGGGCGTGGCGCCGGTCTGGGTGATCCTGACCCATGCCCTCCGGAACGCGCTGATCCCGGTGGTGACGCTGGGCACCATCGAGCTGGGCCGCCTGCTGGCCGGCGCGGTGCTGACCGAGCAGATCTTCACGATCCCGGGCTTCGGGAAGCTCATCGTCGATGCGGTCTTCAATCGTGACTATCCGGTGGTGCAGGGCGTGGTGCTGGCCACGGCGCTGATCTTCGTCCTGCTCTCCCTTCTGGCGGATCTGCTCTACATGGCCATCAATCCCCGGCTGCGCGCGTCATGAGTGCCACGACCGTCGTTGCCGAGAGCCGCTTCCAGAGCCCGGGCTGGCGCGCCGCGCGGCGCTTCGCCCGGCACCGGCTCGCCATGCTGGGGATGGCCGTCGTCGTCATCTTCGTCGCCATCGCGCTGCTGGCGCCCTGGGTCGCGCCCTACGACCCCATCGCCACCTCCTGGACCAACATCCGCAAGCCGCCATCCGCGCTGCACTGGTTCGGCACGGATGAGAATGGGCGCGATGTCTTCTCCCGCGTCGTCTGGGGCGCGCGGGCCTCTCTGATGGCGGGCGTGATCTCCGTCTTCGCCGCCAGTTGCTTCGGCGTGCCGCTGGGGCTGCTGGCGGGCATGGCCGGGGGGTGGGTGGATGCGCTGATCTCCCGTATCGCCGATTCCATGCTCTCCGTGCCCTTCCTGATCCTGGCCATCGCGCTCGCCGCCTTCCTGGGCCCGGCGCTGGAGAATGCGATGCTGGCCATCGCCATCTCCGCCACGCCGATCTTCGTGCGCCTCGCGCGTGGCATGGCGCTGGATGCCAGGAATTCGGAATGGGTGGATGCGTCCCGCGCCATCGGCAACCCGCCCTTCGTCACGGCGCTGCGGCATGTGCTGCCGAATATCCTGGCGCCGCTGCTGGTGCAGGCGACGCTGGCCATCGCCGAGGCCATCATCGCCGAGGCCTCGCTCTCCTTCCTCGGTCTCGGGCAGCAGCCGCCGAACCCCTCCTGGGGCTCGATGCTGAACGGGGCGCAGCGCTTCCTGACCCAGGCGCCCTGGATGTCGATCTATCCGGGCATCGCCATCTTCCTGGTGGTGCTGGCCTTCAACCTGGTGGGCGACGGGCTGCGGGACGCGCTGGACCCACGCAGCGAGACCCGCTGACACGGAATTTCCTTGCGCCCGGCGCGCAGGGGCCCAACCTTTGGGTCCATGCGCGCTGGATTATTTCTGATGGCCGTCCTGGCCTGCACGCCGCCCCTGCTGGCGGCGGCGCAGCCGGCACCCCCTGGCGCCACGGCCCGCAAGGCGGAGCTGGACCGCCTCTTCGCCGCACTCGCGGCCGCGCCGGATGAGATCGCGGCCGCGGCGCTGGAAGCACGCATCCGCGGCCTCTGGATGCAGCAGGCCTCGCCAGCCGTGACGCTGCTGATGCATCGCGGCCAGCGCAACCTGGAAACCGAGGCCAATGAGGACGCGGTGGAGGATTTCGACGCCGCGCTGATCCTGCAGCCCGACTATGCCGATGCCTGGCTGCTGCGCGCCATCGGCCTCAATGCCCTGGGCGACACCGTCGGCGCCGTGAAGGACGTGCAGCAGGCCCTGGTGCTGGAGCCCCGGCGCTTCGATGCCCTGGCGCTGCTCTCCCGCCTGCGGGAGCAGGAGGGAGATCTGCGCGGCGCTCTCCTGAGCTGGGAGGCCGCGCTGAAGATCCACCCGAAGATGGATAATGGCGAGGAACGGCAGCGCGAGCTGCGCCGCCGTGTCGAGGGACAGCCGACCTAGGCGCGCGCTACTTCAGCGCCGCCACCCGCAGCGCATTGGTCGTGCCGGGGGTGCCGAAGGGTACCCCGGCTGTCACCACGATCTCATCCCCGCTTTCGGCGAAGCCTTCCAGCGCGGCTGCGCGGACGGCCTTGGTGACCATGTCCGTCATGCTGTTCGGCTCCTGCGAGGTCATGGGGTGCACGCCCCAGACCACCGCCATGCGCCGCGCCACGGCTTCGCTGCTGGTCAGGCCCAGGATCGGGCTGCCCGGCCGCTCCCGCGCCACGCGCAGCGTGGTGGAGCCGGTGGCGGAGAAGGTGGCGATGACCTTGGCGTCGATCGTCTCCGCCACCTGCCGCGCCGCGGTGGAAATGGCGCCGGCCGAGGTCTTCAATGGCGCGGGCCGCGCCGCGTCGGTCAGCTGCCGCCAGCCGCTGTCCTGCTCCACGCGGGAGAGGATGCGGTCCATCATGTTCACGGCCTCGAAGGGGTATTGCCCCGCCGCGGTCTCGGCCGAAAGCATCACCGCGTCGGCGCCGTCGAAGACCGCCGTGGCGACGTCCGAGGCCTCGGCGCGGGTGGGGGAGGGCGCGCTGATCATGCTCTCCAGCATCTGCGTGGCCACCACCACGGGCTTGCCCAGCTCCCGCGCCGCGCGGACCATGCGCTTCTGGATCAGCGGCACTTCCTCGGGCGGCATCTCCACGCCCAGGTCGCCGCGCGCCACCATGACGGCATCGGCCAGCGCCAGGATGCCGTCGAGATTCTCGACCGCCTGGGGCTTCTCCATCTTCACCATCACCCAGGCGCGGCCATCGGCGATGGCCTGGGTCTCCGCCACGTCCTCCGGCCGCTGCACGAAGGAGAGGCCGATATACTCGATGCCCAGCGGCAGCACGAAGTCGAGGTCCGCGCGGTCCTTTTCCGTCAGCGCGGGGATGTTCAGCGCCACATCCGGCACGTTCACGCCCTTGCGGTCCGACAGCGCGCCGCCGACCAGGATCTCGGTCTCCAGGTGGTCGTCGCGCTTGTGCACCACGCGCAGGCGCAGCTTGCCGTCATCCAGCAGCAGCGTGGTGCCGATGCGCGCGGCCTCGATGATCTCGGGGTGCGGCAGCTGCACCCGGCGCACGTCGCCGGGCGTCGCGCTCATGTCGAGGCGGAAGCTCTGCCCGGCCTGCAACTGCACCCGCCCGGCCTGGAAGCGCCCGACCCGAAGCTTCGGGCCCTGCACATCGGCCAGGATGCCGATGGGCCGCCCCACCTTCTTCTCCAGCGCCCGGATGATGCTGATGCGGGCCGCGTGGTCCTCATGGCTGCCATGGCTGAAGTTCAGCCGGAAGACATCGGCGCCGGTGCGGTAGAGCCGCTCGATCACCTCGGGCGTGGAGCTTGCCGGACCCAGCGTGGCGACGATCTTGGTGCGGCGACGGCGACGGAGCGGAATGCGCGGGGGCAAGGCAGTATCCCTTTTAGCTACGCGGATGGGGCGATCAGAACCAGGCGCAGATCGTTCACGTTGGTCAGCGTCGGCCCCGTATTGACGGTGTCGCCCAGGGTAGCGAAGAGCCCATAACTGTCGTGTGAAGACAAGGCCGCATGGGCGTCCAGTCCGGCGGCACGGGCGCGGGCCAAGGTATCCGGGGTGGCGATGGCGCCGGCATTGTCCTCCGAACCATCGATACCGTCGGTGTCACCCATCAGCGCCCAGATGCCCGCGGCGCCGCCCGTGGCCAGGGTAAAGCCCAGCAGGCATTCCGAGTTGCGGCCGCCGCGCCCGCCCTTGGGCGTGCCGGGGCGGATGGTCACCGTCGTCTCCCCGCCCGAGACCAGCAGGCAGGGGGCGGGCAGGGGGTGGCCATGGGCACGCACGCTGCGGGTGATGCCGGCCAGCACGGTGCCGACCACCGCCGCCTCGCCTTCCAGCGAATCACCGAGCAGGAGGGGCTGAAGGCCCATGGCGCGGGCTTCCTCGGCCACCGCTTCCATCGCCATCTGCGGGGCGGCGATCATGCGGAACTCGGCGCGGGCCAGGCGCGGATCACCGGGCTTGGGCGTCTCATCGGCCATGGCGGCCAGGTGCGCGGCCACGGCGGCCGGCGTCTCCACCTCATAGCGGGCGATGATGGCCTGGGCATCGGCGAAGCTGGTGGGGTCCGGCACGGTGGGGCCGGAGGCGATAACCGCCGGGTCGTCCCCCGGCACGTCGGAAATGGCCAGCGTGAACACCCGCGCCGGATGCGCCGCTGCCGCGAGCCGTCCACCCTTGATGGCGGAGAGGTGGCGGCGGACGCAGTTCATCTCCTGGATGCTGGCGCCCGAGGCCAGCAGGGCGCGGTTGACGGCCTGCTTGTCCTCCAGCGTCAGCCCGCCATCGGGCAGGGCCATCAGCGCCGAGCCGCCCCCGGAGATCAGCGCGAGGACGAGGTCATCCTCGCCCAGGCCCTGCACCAGGGAGAGGATGCGCCGCGCCGCCGCCTCGCCGGCCGCGTCGGGCACGGGGTGGCTGGCCTCGACTGTCTCGATCCGGCTGGTGGGCACGGCATGGTCATAGCGGGTCACGACGAGGCCGGAGAGATCGGCATCGGGCCAGGCGGCCTCGACCGCCGCCGCCATGACGGAGGCCGATTTGCCGGCGCCCACCACCATGACGCGGCCGCGTGGCCGCTCAGGCAGGTGCCGGGCCAGGATGGTGCGGGGATCGGCTGCGCGGATGCCGGTCTCGAAGAGGCGCCGTAGGGCGGCCCTCGCGCTGGTATCGTCCCAGGTCATCTCGACTGCTTCTCCCCCCGTCTGCCGGAGCCGCCGCATCTTGGCCCGCCCGGGAGTGAGGCGGAAGGTGGGTCAGGTCAAGCCGGAGCGGCGCAGGGGTGCCATTGCCAGAAAGGCGGGCTGCCGCCGGGCATGGAAAAGGGACCCGGAGGCCCCTTCGCCACATCTTCCAGGATCGCGCCGGGTCAGGCGACCCGCCGGGCCACCTCGTCCGGGCTCATGCGCACCAGCGCCTCGTAATCCTTCAGCAGCGTCTCGGTGATCGTGCCGGGGGTATAGCTATGGTCGCCGATGGCGCGGACCGGCGTCACCTCGGCCGCGGTGCCGGCCAGGAAAACCTCGGTGGCGTCCTTCAGCTCATCCGCGCGGATGGTGCGCTCCACCACTTTCATCTGCCGGTTCTTCGCCAGCTTCATGACGGTGCGGCGGGTGATGCCGTCCAGGAAGCAGATGGGGGTCGGCGTATGCACCTCGCCATTGAAGACGAAGAAGGCATTGGCGCCGGTTGCCTCGGCCACGTCGCCCTTGAAATCGAGCATCAGCGCGTCGTCGAAGCCCTCGGCCTCGGCCTGATGCTTGGAGAGGGTGCCGATCATGTAGAGGCCGGCGGCCTTGCTGGCGGTCGGCGCGGTATCCGGCGCCGGGCGGCGCCACTGCGCCATGCCCAGGCGGACGCCCTTCATGCGGTTGTCGCCGAAGAGGTTCGGCCATGCCCAGGCGGCGATCGCCAGATGGATCTTGGTATGCTGGGCGGAAACCGCCAGCATCTCCGACCCGCGATAGGCGATAGGGCGCAGATAGGCATTGGTGAAGTTGTTCTTCTGCAGCACCTCGATGCAGGCCGCATCGATTTCATCGGCAGTCCAGGGGATGTCGAAGCCCAGGATCTTGCCGGAGGCGATCAGGCGGTCCGTATGCTCGCGCAGCTTGAAGATATTGCCCTCATAGGCCCGTTCGCCTTCGAAGACGCCGCTGGCATAATGCAGGCCATGCGTCAGGACATGCAGCTTGGCATCGCGCCAGGGGACCATCTCCCCGTCGAACCAGATCCAGCCGTCGCGGTCGTCAAAAGGAACCAAAGCCATGTGTGCAATCCTTGGAAGCTTGTTCGCGCAATATCATTGCGTGTAATGGGCATACGCTAGAACTCCATTCCCTTAAGTGTCAACGAAGCTGACCCAACAGGCGAGCATGACAGCGATGCCGGAAGCGACAGACACCCTCCCCGGGGGCAACAAGCCCGTCGGCGCCGGCCGCCAGCTTCTCTTCCTGCGGGAGGAGGAGCTGCGCCTGGCGCAGAACCTGCTGTTCTTCGGCTACCGGGATTTCACCGCCGGCCCGGACGCTATCCTGGTGGATATGGGCATGGGCCGGGCCCATCATCGCGTGCTGCATTTCGTGGGCCGCCGTCCCGGCATCACGGTAGGGGAGCTGCTGACCATCCTCGGCATCACCAAGCAGTCGCTGGGCCGCGTGCTGAACCCCCTGATCGAGGAGGGTTATGTGATGCAGGTGCCCGGGCGAAACGACCGGCGCCAGCGCCTGCTCTCCCTGACTCCCAAGGGCCAGGAGCTGGAGCGGCGGCTCTTCGAGCGGCAGCGGGAATGGCTGATGCGTGCCTATCGCGAGGCCGGTCCGGTGGCGGTGGAGGGCTTCCGCCGCGTCATGCGCGGATTGATGGGGCCGGAGGCGCGGGCACAGCTGGACCGGGCGCATCAGGCGCCCTCCCCGGAGAGCGCCGCCTGATGGAGCACGCCCATCTGCTGGTTGTCGACGATGATGCCCGGCTGCGGAACCTTCTGCAGCGCTTCCTCTCGGAGCAGGGTTTCCGTGTGACCGGCGCCGCCGATGCCGCCGCGGCACGCCAGTCCCTGGCCAGCATGGCTTTCGACCTGATCGTGCTGGACGTGATGATGCCGGGCGAGAGCGGGCTGGACCTGACCGAGAGCCTGCGCCGCGACGGGCATGAGGTGCCGATCCTGATGCTGACGGCCGCCGGCGCCCCCGATGATCGCATCGCCGGGTTTGAGCGCGGCGCAGACGACTACCTGGCCAAGCCCTTCGACCCGCGTGAGCTGGCGCTGCGTATCCGCACCATCCTCAAGCGCGCGGCGCCGGCCCTGCCGGCCACGCTGCCGCTGGCCCCGGTGCAACTGGGCGCCCGCTGGTTCGACCCGGAGCGGGGGGAGCTGCGCGGGCAGGACGGCACGCAGCGCCTGACCGGGGGGGAGGCCGCGCTGCTTTCCGCCCTGGCCCGCCGCGCGGGCGAGGTCCTGACGCGGGAGGAGATCGCCGCCGCCCTGGGCACCCCCGAGGCGGGGGAGCGCGCTGTGGATGTCCAGGTCACGCGCCTGCGCCGCAAGATCGAGCCGGACCCGCGCGAACCGCGCTTCCTGCAGACCATCCGCCACCGTGGCTATGTACTTCGCCCGGGGGCCTGAGGCGCGATGAAACGCCTGGCCCGCCTGATTCGCGGACTGCTGCCGCGCGGCCTGCTGGGACGGGCGCTGCTGATCATCCTGCTGCCGCTGCTGATCCTCCAGGGCGTGGCCCTGCAGCTGTTCTATGGCGGGCATCTGGACGTCATCTCCCGCCGCCTGGCAGGCGGCGTGGCCGGCGATATCGGCATGGTGACGGAACTCCTGACCCGCTTCCCGGGCGAGGAGAACCGGAGCTGGATCTTCCACGAGGCCGCCTGGCGCTTCGACCTTTCCCTGGCCTTCGAGCGCGGCGCGAGCCTTGCCAGCAGCGGCAACCGGCCAAGCTGGCTGCCGATCCTGCCGCTGGAGGAGGATCTGGTGCAGGCGATGGTGGAGCGCGTGCGCTTGCCCTTCGACACGGACTGGCAGAGCGACCCGCGCAGCGTCATCATCCGCGTGCAGCTGCCCAATGGCGTGCTGCATGTGGAGGCGCCGAGGAAGCGGCTCTTCTTCGGCACGCTTTATCTTTTCGTCATCTGGATGGTGGGCACCTCCCTCCTGCTCTTCCTGGTGGCGGCGCTGTTCATGAAGAATCAGGTGCGTGCCATCCGCCGGCTGGCCAGCGCGGCGGAGGCCTTCGGCATCGGCCGCCAGCACGGGCCCATCAAGCCGGAAGGCGCTGCCGAGGTGCGGCAGGCAGCCGCTGCCTTCAACCAGATGCAGGGGCGCATCCGCCGCTTCATCAACCAGCGCACGGATATGCTGGCCGGCATCAGCCACGACCTCCGCACGCCGCTGACGCGGCTGCGCCTGGGCCTGGCCATGCTGCCGCCCGGCACGGAGGAGGACGCCGCCGCCATGGGCGAGGATGTGGCGGAGATGGAGCGGCTGATCGCCACCTACCTGGCCTTCGCGCGCGGGGAAGGAACGGAGCAGTCCCAGCCCGCCGACCTGGCCGAGCTGGTGCGGGAAGTCGCGGCCAAGGCGCCGAAGGATGGCGCGGAACTGTCGGTGGAGGCGCCGGCCTCCCTGGTGCTGCCGCTGCGGGTGGATGCGCTGCGGCGCTGCCTGGGCAACCTGCTGGACAATGCCCGCCGCCATGCCGCCCGCATCGTCATCTCCCTGCGGGAGTTGCCGCTGGCGGAGAGCGAGCGGCGGCAGACGCGCTGGGTGGAGATCACGGTGGATGACGACGGCCCCGGCATCCCGGAGGCGGCGCGGGAGGAGGCCTTCCGCCCCTTCGCCAGCTTCTCAGCCGGTGGCACAGGTCTGGGGCTCGCCATCTCCCGCGACATCGCGCGGGCCCATGGCGGGGATGTCCTGCTGGAAGGCAGCCCGCTGGGCGGGCTGCGCGCACGGATCCGGCTGCCGGCCTGATCAGGCCTGGGGTGGGCGGTTGTTGTTGTCGCCGCTCTTGGCGATCAACCCTTTCACCTCGTCCATCGCCTCGGCGAAGCGGCGGTTCAGCAGAGCCAGCGCCTCGCTGTTCGACTTCTGGATGAGGTCGGCCAGTTCCTGGATGTTGTTGACGGCACGGGCGTAGGAGGCCTTCAGCATTTCCGCCTGGCTGGCCGCCTTATCCTGGGGCGAGCCGGTGACGGATGCGGAGCGTACCGCGTCCGTCATTTCCGTCATCGACTGCTGCAGGATTTCCATGTGCCGCCGCGCCACCGTCTGCGCGCCTTCCAGCGCGATGCGATTGGCGGCGGAGAGGGCCTCGAAGTTCCGGCGCTGCGCTGCGGCCAGGCTCTCCACATCCGGCATGGTCGGCAGCCGGAAATCAGAGAGCAGGCGCATCAGGTCCTTCTCCGGTGCTGGTTTCGGCTCGTCCGGCATTCACGTTCCTTTCTTGGACTTCACCGCAGCTTAACGCCGTCAGAGCCGGAAAAGGAATAAAATGCCGTGACGTCCACGCGCCCTCACGCCCGGCTCATGGTCCCTCGGGCAGCGGCCCCGCGGGCTCCGTTTCGCTGGTATCCAGGTGCAAGGTGCGGGCGAGTTGCCCCGCCCGGTCCAATGCCCGGTCCAGCGCCGCCATGGTGTGGCCGAGATCCGCGCCCTCATCCTGTTCCCAGGCCCGCAGGGTCGCGATCCAGACGCCGCAGAGCCCTTTCACGCGCAGCGTGCCGCCGATGCCGCTGGTGCCGATGCCCGCCGCTTCCAGCATCCAGGACATGGAAGCCATCAGCTGCGGCATCAGCATCAGCGTGAGCAGCGGATCGGTCCGCATCTCCCGCCCCATGCGGATGACGCCGGCGCGATGCGGCTGCAAGGCGTCGATCCGGCGCATCAGCACGTCGAAAAGCCGGTCCCGTGCCGAGCCCATGGGCGTCGCCGGCACGTCCCGCAGCACGTCCCGGTCCACCGCCTTCATGAAGAGAAGCGGCAGGGCGCCCTTGTGCGGCACGCGGTCGCGCAGTTCCGCCAGGGTGATGCCGGCCTCCGCCGCCAGGGCCTGCATCGTCAGGCGCTGCCAGCCCTGATCGGCCACCAGCTTCCAGAAGGCCTCGAAGAGGGTGGAATCGGGGAGGGAGGGGAGAATGGCTGAGGTGCTGTCGCTCATGCTCGGCAGGTTGGGGCTGTGGCGCGGTTTGACCAGGGGCGGGCCATCAGCCGGCCAGCTCGCGGGAGCGGGCGGTGGCGGCGGCGATCGCCTCCTCCATCAGCTTCGGCCAGGCATCGGGGGCCATCAGCACGTTCAGCGCCCGCTCGGTCGTTCCCTTGGGGCTGGTGACGTTGATGCGGAGCTGGGAGGCATCCAGCTCGCTGGCCGCCAGCAGGGCGCCTGAGCCGGAGACGGTGCGCCGCGCCATCCGCCGCGCCAGATCGGGTGGCAGGCCCTGGCTGATGGCGGCCTTTTCAAGCACCTCGGCCAGCAGGAAGACATAGGCCGGCCCGCCGCCGGAAACGGCGGTGACGGGGTCGATCAACCCTTCCTCCTCCAGCCAGGCGACCTCGCCCACGGCGGAGAGCAGGGTATCGGCCAGGGATTTCTGCGCATCCGACACACCGGGCCCGGCGAAGGCACAGGTGAAGCCCTGGCGCACGGCGGCCGGCGTATTCGGCATGGCCCGCACCACCCGCGCGCCACCACCCAGGGCGGCGGTGATGCCGCTGACGGTCTTGCCCGCCATGATGGAGATGAACAGCGCCCCGCCACCGGCGAAACGCTCATAGCCCGGCAGGGCACCATCCGCCTGCTGCGGCTTGGTGGCCAGGATGACAGCGGCGGGGGCGAACCCCGCCGGCACCTTCTCCACGCTGTCGCAGACCGTCACGCGGCCGGCGAAGGCGGCGGTGGCGGCGGGATAGGGCTCCACCACCACCACCTGCTCCACGCCGCGCTCCAGCCAGCCTTCCAGCATGGCGCCGCCCATCTTGCCGCAGCCGACCAGCAGAAGCGGCGGCAGAACCTGCTGGCTCATGCCTCGCCCACGCAGTCCAGCATGGCCGCTTCCAGCGCCTCGGCCGGCGACTTGCCGCCCCAGAGGACGAACTGGAAGGCCGGGTAGAAACGCTCGCACTCAGTCAGGGCGATATCCATCATGTCCTCAAGGCTCTCGGCGCTGGCACCACGGGCGCCGCGCAGCAACACGGCATGGCGGAAGACCGGCCCGCCATCCTCGTGGTCAATCCCGAAATGGCCGATCCACAGCCTCTCATTGGCCAAAGCCAGCAATTCGTAAAGCTTCTGGCGGTGCCCGGCAGGCACCTTCAGGTCGAAGGCACAGGTGAAATGCATGGCGCTGATGTCCTTCGACCAACAGAAGAACATGCCGTAGTTGCACCATTTACCGGGTGCCTCAGCCGCCATTTCGCCGTCGGAGCGGCGCTCGAAGACCCATTCATTCGCTGTGACGATCTGTTCCAGGACGTCCAGCGGATTGGCGGAACGGTCTCGGTCTACGGTGTGCAGGCCGGACATCGTGGCACCTCCTTCCTGGTTGGAGCGGTGCGGGATACCTCTGCTTGGGCCAGCGGAGAAATCCACCACCTAGATATCGATATCGCGCCGCGAAATAGCACCGCAAGGGCCAAGACCCGAGTCTGTCGTCCCCCTGCCATTTTCCCGGATACCAGCCTGTTCCCTGACATGGGCAATCCGGGGCCGGCCGGATAGGTTGCACCATGCCCGACGCGATTCCCGCCCCTTCGACGCCTCTCGCCGCGCGGGAGTCGCTAATCGGCCTCTCCTGTGCCTTTGGCGTCACACTGGTCTGGGCCGGGTTCCTGCTGGCTTCCCGCCTCTCCACCCAGCAGCCCTTCACGCCATGGGATGTCGCGGCGCTGCGCTACTCCGGCGCCTTCCTGGTCGGGCTGGTGCTGGTGGCACGCTTCGGCTGGCCACGGCTGCCCTTCCGCCGCTCGCTGGCGCTGCTGGCGGGGGCGGCCTTCGGCTTCCCCTTTGCCTCCTATATCGGCTTCGGCTTCGCACCGACCTCCCATGGCGCGGTGCTGATGACGGGGCTGCTGCCCTTCGTCACCACCGGCCTCGCCACCCTGTTCATGGGCGAGCGCTGGGATGCGCGGAAGCTGCTGTCCCTGAGCGTGGTGGGACTGGGCATTGGGCTGCTGGCGACGGATACCTTCGGAGCGCATCCCGGCGCCTGGCGGGGGGACCTGATCTTCCTGATCGGCTGCTTCTCATGGGCCAGCTTCACCCTGCTGATCCGCTACTGGCGGGTGCCGGCCATGACGGCCACCCTTGTCCTGGCGCTTTACCCAGCGCCGCTCTACCTGCCGGTCTGGTGGCTCTTCCTGCCCAGCCGCATGGCCGAGGCGCCCCTGGGCGTGCTGAGTTTCCAGCTCGTCTATCACGGCCTCATGGCCGTGGTGGTGGCGGGCTTCCTCTTCTCCCGCGCCGTCAACCTGCTGGGCCCGGCCCGCACCACCACCATCACCGCCCTGGCGCCGGCCCTGGCGGCGCTGCTGGCCTGGCCGCTGCTGGGCGAGCCGCTGGGCATGGCCGGGCTGGCCGGCGTGGCGCTGGTCTCGGCCGGCATGGTGTTGGGCGTGGCGCGGCGGTGATGACGGCCCCGTTCCGGCAGGGGGCGATCCGGTCTAGGGTACGGAAATCATGACCGAACGGCTGCGCATCGCGCTCGCCCCGCTCAATCCGCATCCCGGCGCCGTCAACGCCAATGCCGCCCGTATCCGCGCCGCGCGCGCCGAGGCGGCGGCGCTGGACGCCGATCTGCTGGTGACGCCCGAATTCTCCCTCGGCGGCCTCCCGATCGAGGATCTGGCGCGCGACCGCGCCTTCCAGGCCAACTGCGCCTGCGCCCTGGCGGAACTGGCCGCCGAAACCGCCGATGGCGGCCCCGGGCTGATCCTCGGCGGCCCCTGGGCGGAGGACGGCAGGCTGCACGACACCGCCTTCCTGCTGGAGGGCGGCAAGGTCGTCGCCCGCCGCGCCCGGCACGCGCCGCCACCGGATGGGGCCTTCGACCCTGGCCCGGCACCCGGCCCGGTGGCCTTCCGCGGCCTTCGCCTGGGGCTGATGGCGGGGGCGGAGTGGCAGGAGCCGGAAGTGCCCGAAACCCTGGCGGAAACCGGGGCCGAGATCCTGCTCGCCATCCATGCCAGCCCCTTCCGGCCCGGCGCCCCGGAGCGGAGGATCGATGCGGCCGTGGCGCGGGTGGTGGAGACGGGGCTGCCCCTGGTCGCCCTGGGCCAGACCGGTGGCCAGGATGAATGGGTCTTCGACAGCGGCGGCTTCGTGCTGAATGCCGACCGCTCCCTGGCATGGCGCCAGCCGCTCTTCTCCCAGGCGCTGGCGCTGACGGAATGGCGCCGCGGCCCGGATGGCTGGGCCTGCGCGCCGCAGCCGCTGCCCGCGCCCATGGACCTGGCCGAGCAGCTCTGGCAGGCGATGATGCTGGGCCTGTCGGACTACCTGGAAAAGCGCCGCTGCCCCGGCGTGGTGGTCGAATTGAATGGCAGCCTGGGTGCCGCGCTGACCGCCCTCTGCGCCGTGGATGCGCTGGGGGCGGGGCGGGTGCGGACCGTGGTGCTGCCTTTGCCGGGGGAGGGGGCGGAGGAAGCTCAGGCCTTCGCCGCCAGCCTGGGCCTGGACTGCCAGGCCATTCCCATCGGCCCGGCCCTGCGGGGCTTCGGTGCCATGCTGGGCGAGGCGGCGGCGCTGCTGCCGCCTCGCATCCGCGCCACGGCGCTGATGGCGCTGGCCGGAACCTCCGGCACGCTGCCGCTGGCCAGCGATGACCGCACGGCGCTGGCGCTGGGCCAGGGCCTTTCCGACGGCATCATTGGCGGCTTCTCTCTGCTCAAGGAACTCTGGGCCAGCGAGGTGCGGGACCTCGCCCTCTGGCGGCAGGCGCAGCGCCCGGCGGGCGCCCTGGGGCCGGACGCGCCGGCGCTGCCGGAGGCCGCTGCCAGGCCCTGGTCCGACCTGCCGCCCCTGGCGACTCTCGACCCGCCCCTGCGGGGTCTGTTAGAGGAAGGGTTGGATGTCGAGACGCTGGCGACGCGCGGCTTCGACCGCGCTACACTGGCGCGGATCTGGCGCTTACTGGACCGGGCCGAGTACAAGCGACGCCAAGCCATGCCGGGCGTAAGGCTCGGCCGCCATGCCTTCGGGCGAGACCGCCGCTATCCCCTGACCAATGGATTCACTGACCTCATCCCATGAGCGGTTCTTTCGATAACTCCCTCTTCTCGCCCGAGGGCGGCTTCGCCGTCCGCATCCGCGACCTTTCCGGCGGCAATGGCGCGGAACCGGTGGAAACCGTCCGCGGCTTCCTCACCCTGGCGCAGGCCAATGCCTTCGCCCGCCGCTATGTCCGCGACAGCATCGAGCGCTGCCGCGCCCCCGGCATGACGGCCGAGGAGGTGCTGGCCGCCTGGTTCGCCTTCGGCGAGGACGCCGAGGTGGTGAGCAAGGACGGTTCCGCCTGGAACAGCGGCACCGAGATCCGCGACTTCGCCGCGAAGAAGGCGACCGATGCCGAGGAGCGGAACTGGCGTGTGCTGGACCCCCGCAGGCACGAAGACGACGCCGAGGGAGGAGACGAGGAATGAAGTTCCGCTTCGCCCCCAGCCCCACGGGCTACCTGCATGTCGGCAATGCCCGCGTTGCCCTGGCCAACTGGCTGGTGGCCCGCAAGGCCGCCGGCACCTTCGTTCTCCGCTTTGACGATACCGACGTGGAGCGATCGAAGCCGGAATACGAGACGGCGATCGAGGAAGACCTGCGCTGGCTCGGCCTCGACTGGGACGAGAGCTTCCGTCAGATGGACCGGCTGCCCGCCTATGAGGCCGCGGCCGCGAAGCTGAAGGCCGCCGGCCGCCTCTATCCCTGCCTGGAGAGCGAGGAGGAGCTTCGCTTCAAGCGGGAGCAGCGGCAGAAGCAGGGCCGCCCGCCCGTCTATGACCGCGCCGCCCTGAAGATGACGCCGGAGCAGCTGGAGCGTGCCCTGGCCAATGGCAAGAAGCCCTACTGGCGCTTCAAGCTCTCCACCCGCATCATGGAATGGCATGACGGCGTGCTGGGCCGGCGCCAGGTGAAGCTGCCGCCGATCTCGGACCCCGTGCTGATCCGCGCCGATGGCTCCTTCCTCTATACCTTCACCTCCGTGGTGGATGACCTGGAGACCGGCGTCACCGGCATCATCCGGGGCGAGGACCACGTCACCAATACCGGCGTGCAGATCGACATCATGGAGGCGCTGGGCATGCGCCCGGGGCAGGTGGACTTCGCCCATCTGCCACTGCTGACGGATGCCGATGGCAGCCAGCTCTCCAAGCGCATCGGCTCCATGGGCCTGCGCCAGCTTCGGCGGGACGGGATCGAGCCGGCGGCGCTGGCGGGCTACCTGGCGGCGCTGGGCTCCTCGGCCGATCCGGTGGCGGGCATGCCGGCGGAACTGGTGGCCGGCTTCTCGCTCGAGAAGCTTTCCCGCAGCTCGGCCCGTTTCGACCCGACGCAGCTGCTGGCGCTGAACCGCCGCTACCTGCATGGCCTTTCCTTCGAGCAGGTGCGCCACCGGCTGCCGGAGGGGGCGGACGAAGCCTTCTGGCTGGCGGTGCGCGGCAATCTCGACCTGCTCTCCGAGGCGCGGGACTGGTTCGAGATCGCGAAGGGCCAGCCCGAGATCGCGTCGCAGCCGGAGGAGACGGAATTCCTCCGCGCCGCGCTGGACTGCCTGCCGCCTGAGCCCTGGGACGAGAATACCTGGGGAAGCTGGACCCGCGCCCTGGGGGCTGCATCCGGCCGCAAGGGCAAAGCGTTGTTCCTGCCTCTGCGCCGAGCCCTGACGGGCGAGGAGCACGGGCCGGAGCTGAAGCTCTTCCTGCCCCTGATCACCCGCGCCCGGGTGGAGCAGAGGTTGATCCAGGCGGCGGGCTGAACGCGCCGCCAGCGGAGGAGCGCGGCGGATGAGTGTCGTAGCCGCATCGATCTACCGGGATGGCCATGCCGTCCCGGACCCGTCCCAGCCGCCGGAGGCGCCATGGCTGTTGCGGCATGGCGAGTTCGTCTGGATCGGGTTGTTCGAGCCGGAGGAGGATGAACTCGTCACTCTGGCTCAACGCTTCGGCCTGCATCCGCTGGCGGTGGAGGATGCGCGCGTGGCGCATCAGATCCCGAAGCTGGAGGTCTACGGGGAGCAGCTCTTCATCGTCGCCCGTACCGCACGGCTGGAGGGTGACGAAATCTGCTATGGCGAGACCGCCATCTTCGTTGGCCCGAACTTCATCATCACCGTCCGCCACGGTTCGGCCCGCGCGCATACCGAATTGCGGAAGCAGCTCGAGGCCTCGCCGGAACGGCTGAAGCACGGCGTGGATTTCGTGCTGCACGGCGTGCTGGACTTCATCGTCGATGGCTATGCCCCGATCATCGATGCGATCGAGGAGGAGGTGCTGGCGCTGGAAAGCCGCTCCCTCGACTGCCCGCTGGACAAGGACGAGATCCACCGCATCTTCCGTCACCGCCGCCACCTGACACGCTTTGGCCGCATGCTCGGGCCGATGCAGGAGATGAGCGCCAAGCTCGAGCACCTGGATCTGCCCTGCGTGGACCCGGAGATGCGGCCCTATTTCCGCGACATCAATGATCATGTGCGGCGCGTGGAGGCGCGGGTCGGAGGGCTGCGGGAGGTGCTGCGCTCGGTCTTCGATGTTGGGATGCTGATCGAGCAGCAGCAGCAGAGCATCGTCACGCGCAAGCTGGCGGCCTGGGCGGCCATGCTGGCGGTACCGACGGCCATCGCCGGCATCTACGGCATGAATTTCGAGCATATGCCCGAACTGAACTGGGCCTATGGGTACCCGACCGTGCTCGTGGTCATCGCGGTGGTCTGCGCTGTGCTCTACCTGCGTTTCCGCAAGGCCGGCTGGCTCTAAGGTCCGGCGGCAACACTCTACCCCGGCACGGCGGCGGGCGGTGGCGCCTCCACCTGCCGCCGCGGCATGGCCAGCAGCGCCACCCCCAGCGGCATCAACCAGGCGATGCGCGCCTGGTAGCGGTGATGCGGCTTGGAGAGCGCCCCGGTGGCGAGGGCATTGGCGGCCACCGCCACGAAGATCCACAGCGCGAAGGCCCGCGCCGGCCCGCGCCGCCCCCAGGCCATGACGGCCAGCCCCGCCGCGCTGGCCAGCAGCACCAGCCCATGCGGCCAGAGGAAAGGCGCTGCCCGGGCCCGCAGCAGATCCCTGGACTGGGCCGAGGCGTCATAGCGTGCCAGTTCGCCCGGGCCGAAACCCTGCTCGATGCGCGGCCGCGCGGCCGTGCCAAGGTTCTCGCGCCCCAGCGTATCCCCCACCTCCACCAGCACGAGCTGATGCGCGGCGTTGCGAAGCGCAGCCCAGGCGACGCCGAAAGGTTCACGCCGGATGGTCTCCGCCACGATCTCCCGCGCCTCGGACGCCAGCCGGACACCGCCCAGGAAGATGGGGCGGCCCAGCTCGTCCCGGTTCAGCGGGCTGTCCGGCTGCCAGAGGAAATCGTCGCTATCCGCAGGCAGGCGGCCGGACCAGAAGCAGAGATACCAGCCGGATTGCGGGCAGCGGGCGGCGATGGTGCGGGCGGCGGTTCCGTCGCCGATCATCCGCGCCAGCAGGAAGGTGGAGCCGTAGGGTGAGACCGAGAGCCGCCCATGTCCGGCCCAGTTGGTGCCGAGCAGCAGCAGTAGCGCCAGGGCGAGCGGCGCCGCCACCCGCAGAACTGGCCAGAGTCGGCGTGCCAGCAGCGCCGTCGCCACCAGCAGTGCCGCCGCCAGCGGCAGGTTGGAAAGATGCGCCGCGATGGCCAGTGCGGCCAGGATCGTGAGGTAAGCCGCCTCGCCCCGCGAGAGCGAAGCCCGCCCCAGCCCGAGCAGGAAAAGGCTGAGTGCCGCCATCGGCGTCAGCACGTCCGGCATCAGCAGCGCCGTGACCCAGGGCTGGGCGGTCAGCAGCGCCAGGGCGGCGCAGAGCAGCAGATGCAGCCCCGCGCTGGCCTGCCCGCGCAGCACCCGCTGGCAGAGCCAGAGCAGGTGGGAGAGGACCAGCCCCTGCGCCAGCAGCGGCAGCCAGAGCGTCACGCCCCAGTGGAAGGCATGCAGCACGGGGCCGTAGATCCAGGGCTTGTCCCAGATCATCAGCGGCTGCACCGTCTGCGCCAGGAAGGCGCCGGTATCGCTGAACAGGATGGGGTAGCCGTTCAGGAAAGCCGGCCAAACCAGCATCACGCCGGCCAGCAGGATGGCCAGCGCGGCTCTTACCCCCATTTCGCCGCCGCGGCGTCGTCGCTGGCGCGGGCTTCCACCCAGCGGCTGTCGCCGTCCGGGAATTCCTCGCGCTTCCAGAAGGGGGCGCCGGTCTTCAGCCAGTCGATCAGGAAGGCGCAGGCTTCGAGTGCGGCGGTGCGGTGGCGGCTGGCGGCCAGCACCAGGACAATGGGCTCGCCCGGCAGAATACGGCCGACACGGTGGATAACGGTGCAGCCTGTCAGCGGCCAGCGGGCCTCGGCCTCGGCCACGATGCCGGCCAGGGCCTTCTCCGTCATGCCGGGATAGTGCTCCAGCACCAGGGCCGCCAGCCCGTCATCGGCGCGGCAGAGGCCCTGGAAGCTGGCGATGCCGCCGACATCCACACGGCCTTCCGCCAGCACCGCCGTCTCAGCCGCCAGGTCGAAGGGCGCCTCCTGCACGCGGATGGTGGCCATGGCGCCTCAGCCCCCCGTCACGGGCGGGAAGAACGCGATCTCGTCCCCCGGGCGCAGCGGATGGTCCGGGCCGCAGAACTCCTGGTTCACGGCGGCGCGGATCTGCCGGGGGTCGGCGAAGGCACTGGCATGGCCGGGGCTGCGGCTGGCCAGCCAGCGCATCAGCCCGCCGACATCCGTCACCTCCGGCGGTGGCGAGATCTCCTCGGCCCCGGTGCCGACGCGTTGCCGTACCCAGGCGAAATAAAGCACCTGCATGGCGTCAGCGCGGCGTCGGCACTTGCCGCACGCCGCCATCCGAATCGAGCAGCGTGGTGGTGCCGCCCTGCGGGATGGCGATGCCGCTGCCGCCGCCCGGCGTGGTGTAGGTGCTGTAGCCCGCGCCGCCGCCGGTCGTGATCGCCGGGCCCTGCGGGGTGGGGATCACCGAGCCATCGCGAAATGCGCGGCGCCGGTTCAGCGGGGCAGGTGCGGGCGGCGGGTCGGCCAGGCGCAGGTCAGGGGCCGGCTCGGGCGTCATCAGCAGGTCCGGCGGCGTGGTGCTGCCGCGCCGCCGGGACTGGCGGTTGCGGCCCTGGCCCTCCAGCTGGCTGGGCTGCACCCCGACATCGGGGTTGCCGATGGTGCCGCGGGGCGAATCCTCCGTCGCCGGCCAGACGCTGCCATGCTCCGGTAGCAGTGGTGGCACCTCGACATGCTGGCCCATCACACGTGCGACGGTGAGACTGTCCACCGGGGGCTCGATCGGCCGGACCGAGCAGGCGGCCAGCGTCGCCAGCGCGCCGACCGCCACCATCCGCACTACCTTCCGTGGCTCGCCCATGCTCCGCTCCTGATCGAGATTATGCTTCCAACATGCGTGCGGAATGCCCCGCCCTCAAGGGCATCCGGCGCTGCTTACGGCCGGGGGGCGGTGCCGCGCGAGATATCCTGCGCTTCGGCATGCCGCAGCCCGGCCCGGAGATAGTCCCAGCCCGTCACGAGGGTCAGCACGGCGGCCACCCAGAGCATCGCCTCCCCGATGGCGCTCACGGGCAGGAAGCCGAGTCCCAGCACCCGTGCCGCCGTGTCGCCGGCCAGCAGCGTGCCCAGCGCGCCCATCTGGAAGCCGGTCTTCCACTTGGCCAGCCGCGTCACCGGCAGGCTGATGGCCAGGGCCGCCAGGTATTCCCGCAGGCCGGAGACCAGGATCTCCCGCAGCAGGATGACGATGGCCGGCAGCAGCCCCCAGGGGGAGAGCCGCTCCAGCCCCGCCAGCAGCATCAGCGCGGCACCGACCAGCAGCTTGTCCGCGATCGGGTCCAGCATGCGCCCGAAGGCGGAGACCAGCTTGCGGTCCCGCGCGATCTTGCCATCGAAATAGTCGGTGATGGCGGCCGCCGAGAAGACGGCGCAGGCGCCCGCATCGCCCCAGGGCGTGTGCAGGCATGCCAACAGCACCAGCAGCGGGATGGCCGCGATGCGGGAGAGCGTGAGCAGGTTAGGCAGGTCAGTCGGCAAGCCGATACCCTTCATGGTCTGGCTTCAGCCCTTTCCCAAATTCGGACCTGTCGCGCCAGGGTGGAAATGCTCATGGATGCGCGTGGCCATGGCCGGGCCGATGCCCGGGCAGTTGTTCAGGTCGTTCAATCCGGCCTGCCGTACCCCGCGCGCCGAGCCGAAATGGTTGAGCAGCCGCCGCTTGATGGCGCTGCCCACGCCGGGGATCTCGTCCAGCTCGCTGCGGGTCAGGCTCTTGCTGCGGCCGGCGCGGTGGGTGGTGATGGCGAAGCGGTGGGCCTCGTCCCGCAGGCGCTGCAAATAATAGAGAACAGGGTCGCGCGGCGGCAGCTGGAACGGCGGATGGCCCTCACGGTGGAACCATTCGCGCCCGGCGTCGCGGTCGGGGCCCTTTGCTACGGCCACCATCGGCAGGTCTTCCAGCCCCAGCTCCGCCATGATGGCGCGTGCGGCAGAGAGCTGGCCGGCGCCGCCATCGATCAGCACCAGGTCGGGCCAGCCCTCGCCGCTGCGCTCCGGATCCTCCTTCAGGGCCTTGCCGAAGCGGCGCTCGAAGACCTCCCGCATCATCGCGAAGTCGTCGCCCCCGCCGCTGGCGGCGCGGGAGCCGCCGCCCATCGGCGCGCGGCCCAGGCCGCCGGGGATCGGCGAGCGTCCCTCGCCGATGCCGGGCAGGGGCACGGCCTCGCCATCCTCGGCGCTGACGATGTCCCCGCCCTCGGCCGGGGCGGCGCGGCTGCCATTCCGCACCAGCCCTGTCTCGCCTCGTATGGCGTATTTTCGGTAGGCGCCCTTCATGAAGCCCTCCGGGCCGGCGACGACCATCACGCCATAGGCATGGCTGCCCTGGATATGGCTGTTGTCATAGATCTCGATCCGCCTCGGCGAATCCGACAGGTCGAAGAGCGTCCGCACACCCTCGAGCAGGCTCGCCTGGGCAGTGCTCTCGGCCAGATGGCGCTCCAGCGCCTCCCGCGCGTTGATGGCGGCATGCTCCACCGCCACGCGCTTTTCGCCGCGCTGGGGGTGATGCAGCTCCACCCTGCGCCCGGCCTTGATCGACAGCGCCTCGGAGATCAGCCCTGCCTCGGGCAGGCTGTGGGAGAGCAGGACCAGTGGCGGTGGCGGAAGGTCGTCATAGAGCTGGGAGAGGAAGGCGGTCAGCACATCCTCTGGCCCGGCATCATCCTTGGCATGGCTGGGGAAGAAGCTGCGATTGCCGTTGTTGCGCCCCCCCCGGAAGAAGAAGACCTGCACGCAGCTCTGCCCGGCAGCCTGGTGCAGCGCCACCACATCCGCGTCGCCCACGCCTTCCAGGTTGATGCTGTTCTGCCCCTGGATATGCGTCAGGCCACGGATACGGTCGCGGATGCTGGCGGCGCGCTCGAATTCCAGCGCCTCGGCCGCCTGCTCCATCTCGGCGGCCAGCTTCTTCTGGATGCTCGGCGTCTCGCCGGAGAGGAACTGCTTGGCCTGCCGGACCAGCCCGGCATAGTCCTCCCGGCTGATCCGCTCCACGCAGGGCGCCGAGCAGCGCTTGATCTGATAGAGCAGGCAGGGCCGGTCCCGGCTGGCGAAGACGGTGTCGCGGCAGGAGCGGAGCAGGAAGACGCGCTGCAGGGCCGTGATGGTCTGGTTCACCGCCCAGGCACTGGCGAAGGGGCCGAAATAGCTGGCGCCCTTCTGCTTCTCCCCCCGATGCTTGCCGATCATGGGGTAGTCGTGATCCTCGGTCAGCAGAAGCCACGGGTAGGACTTGTCGTCCCGCAAGAGGATGTTGAAGCGCGGGCGCAGCCGCTTGATGAGGTTGGCTTCCAGCAGCAGCGCCTCGGCCTCGCTGCCGGTGGTCACGATCTCCATGCGCCGGGTGCCGGCGACCATGCGCCGCAGCCGCTCCGGCAGCCGGGCGATCTGGGTATAAGCGACCACGCGCTTCTTCAGGTCGCGCGCCTTGCCCACATAAAGGGCATCCCCCTTGGCATCGAGCATCCGGTAGACGCCAGGGGCGGCGGGCATATGCTGCAGCGCGGCCTCGATCACCGCGACGCCCTGAAGGGGAGTTCCTTCCGCGGCAATGGCTTCCTCGGCGGGCGGTGCGTCAGGGCTCTGCATGAGGGGGATCAATCACGGTGCCCGGCAGGGCTCAAGGGGCAAAAAGGGAACGTGAGGTTTTCCACCGAAGGTGTGGATAACTCTGTGGACGTGGGCGGGTGAATGACAGGAAATCCGCGGCCATCTGCCATTCACACGATGGTGCCCATCCTTTGGGCATTCAAGCCTGCTAATGAAAATCAAAGGGTTAGCTGGTTCTTTTGTGACCTTGAGATGTCAAGTTCATGAATGGCATTGACGAAGGCGGGGTTTTGGGCGTGCCACGCGCGGCGGTGGATGATTTCCACGCAAGCCCCATGTTTTGCATCGCAGCAGCGTGCCGGGCGCTGAGGTAACGGCTCCGTTATCCACCGTTTCCGTGGATGAAGATGTGGATCGTCGCGGGGCAAATGTGCCCAACCCCTGCTTGGCGGTCACGGCGCCCCTTTCCGGCCTGGCGGCATACAGCCAAGGCCGGGGTTTTCCACCATTCTCGTGGACAGGTCTGTGGACATAGGGCGGATAGCCCGGGACGCGCCGTGGACAAGATCCCAGCCCTGACCGCCTGCCGGATGCCTCCTGAATCTCCTGTCCGCATCATCGCGGATGCCGGTGGATTTCCGAGAGACTGCCACTCCTTGAAGTTACCCACCGCTCATGTGGATAAGCCTGGGGAAATCCAGGGGATCAATGGCGGAAAGCGGCGGTCTTCCTGGCGTTACAAAGCTTTGCCCAAGCTCTAGGCACAGAAGCTAAGCCATTGAAATTCAGAAGAACCTAGCAAAATCAAGGCTCCTCGCTGATTGGTCCGCATGCGCCCTCCGTGTCACTGAAGGGCGCTGCCGCGTCTCCCGCACCGGTGGATGGATCAGGGCGCCCGCAGCCGCTCCACCGTCACGCCCACGCCAGCGGCATCGGAGATGATATCCGGCTTTTCAACCGTCACGCGCGCGGCCCGTACCCGGGGGTCGGCCAGGACGGCCATGGCGATCCGTTCGGCCAGGGTTTCCGCCAGTAGCACATGCCCGGCGGTGGCGATGGCGCGGGCCCGGTTCACCACCGCCTCGTAATCCACCACACGCTCGAACCGATCCTCTCCCACGCCATGCGGCGCGGCATCATCCTCGGCCAGTAGCTCAATATCGATCAGCACCGACTGAGGGGCCTGTTCGTGCTCATAGATGCCAAGGCGCGCCTGCACCGCCAGCCGACGCACGAAGACACGCCGCAGGCCGGCGCGGGCATCGGGTTCATAACTGCTCATCAGGCTGTCTCCGGCGGCCGGGTAGGGGACCATTGCAGGTGCTGACCGCCGTCCAGCGCGATCATCTGCCCGGTCATGGAGGGCAGGCGCAGGATGCTCAGCACGGCCGCCGCCACCTCCTCCGGGCTGGTTCCGTGGCCCAGGGGGACGCTCGCATTCTGCCGGGCAAAATGCTCCGGGCTCTGGCCGGGGGTGCGCATGGCCGGGCCTGGCCCGATGCCATTGACGCGGATGCGTGGCGCCAGGGCCAGGGCCATGCTCTGCGTCAGGGCCCAGAGTGCGGCCTTGGAGACGCTGTAGCTGACGAAATGCGGGGTCAGGGACCAGACACGCTGGTCCAGCATATTGATCACCACGCCCTCGGCCCCGCCCGGCAGGGCCCGGGCGAAAGCCTGCATCAGCACGAAGGGCGCGCGCAGATTGGGCTCCAGATGCCGGTCCCAGCTCTCCCGCGTCGCATCGTGCCATTCGTCCCGCTGGAACGCGGAAGCGTTGTTCACCAGCACGCCGACAGGCCCCAGCGCGGCGCTGGCCTCGGGCAGGAGGCGGTTCGTCTCCTCCTCCCGCGCCAGGTCGGCCTGCAATACCACGGCGCGGAGGCCGAGGGCGGCGATGGCCTGCCGCGTCTCCTCGGCCTCCGCGGCGCTGGCGCGGTGATGGATGGCGATGTCGAAGCCGGCGCCGGCCAGGGCCAGGGCGCTGGCCCGGCCCAGGCGCTTGGCCGCGCCGGTGACCAGCGCGACGCGGGGGATGCTGTCGGGAATGGGCATGATGGGGCGGAGAGTGGGGGCGAGCCCCCCATCCCGTCCAGAGGGACGCGCGTTCAGCCGATGGCGGCCTTGCGCACCTCCTCGCGGATCTCGGCCATCAGCCGTGCCTTCAGCTCGGCGAAGACCGGGCTGGTCTTGACCGTCCAGTCGCGCGGATAGGGCAGGGGGACCGGCAGTTCCGCCTTGATCCGCCCCGGGCGGGCCGACATCACCAGCACGCGGTTGGCGAGGAAGATGGCCTCGTCGATATCATGGGTGACGAAGAGCACGGTCTTGCGCGCACCCGCGCTATCCGCCTCCCAGACCTCCAGCAGCAGTTCCTGCATCAGTTCCCGCGTCTGGTGATCCAGCGCGCCGAAGGGCTCGTCCAGCAGCAGCACCTCCGGGTCATTGGCCAGGGCGCGGGCCAGGGCGGTGCGCTGCTGCATGCCGCCGGAGAGCTGGCGTGGCCAATGGTCCTCGAAGCCCACCAGCCCCGTGCGGGCGATGAACTTGGCCGAGATAGCGCGGATCTCGTCCTCCGGCAGCTTCCGCTCCCGCAGGCCGAACTCGATGTTCTGCCGCACCGTCAGCCAGGGGAAGAGCGTATAGGACTGGAACACCATCCCCCGGTCCCGCCCCGGCCCCGAGACCGTGCGGCCATTCAGTGTGACGCTGCCGCCGCTGGGCCGGTCCAGCCCGGCGACGATGCGCAGCATCGTGGACTTGCCGCAGCCGGAAGGGCCGAGGATGGAGACGAACTCGCCCGGCGCCACGTCCAGGTCGGTCGGCCGCAGCGCCAGGGTCGGCGCGGTCTTGCCCTGGCCAGGGAAGGTGCGGGTCAGGCCGCGGATCGTCAGGGTCATGACAGGGCAGCCCAGCGGAAGAGGCGCCGGTTCAGCGCCTTGAAGAGGAAGTCAGTCACCAAGCCGATCAGGCCGATGACGACGATGCCGAAGATCATCTGCCCGGTATCCAGCAGCCGCTGGCTGTCCATGATCATGTGGCCGATGCCGCTCTGCGCGCCGATCAACTCGGCCACGATCACGTAGGTCCAGGCCCAGCCCAGCACCAGGCGCAGCGCCTCCATCACCTGCGGCGCGGCGGCGGGAATGATGACGCGCCGCAGGATGCCGCGGCTGCGCGCGCCCAGCGTATAGGCGGCCTCCACCAGATCGACCCGCGTGGCGCCGGCGATCACGGCCACCATGATGACGATCTGGAAGACGGAGCCGATGATGATGACGGAGAGCTTCTGCGCCTCCCCCACGCCGGCCCAGAGGATCAGCAGCGGAATGAAGGCCGAGGCCGGAAGATAGCGGGCGAAGGAGATGAAGGGCTCGAAGAAGGCTTCAACCGGCTTGTAGGCGCCCATCAGCAGCCCCAGCGGCACCGCGACGATGGCGGCCAGCAGGAAGCCGCCCAGCACGCGCCAGATGGTCATGCCGACATCGCCGATGAAGCCGTATTCGGTGAAGAGCGTCCAGCCAGACATCAGCGCCTGCCCGGGCGATGCCAGGAAGAGCGGCTGCACGAAGCCGCCATAGGTGGCGAGCCCCCAGAGGCCGATGAACAGGACGAAGAACCCCAGGCCGAGGACAACGCGCGCGGCGGGGGAGACAGGTTTTAGCGGTTCCAGGGTCGAGACCTCGGCAGGAAGGAGTCAGGCTGCCGCCCCATGCCACGGATAAGCTCTCGGAGCATCCGGGATTCCCGTCGGTATATCGGCGGGTTCGGGTTGCAGCGCGGGAATGTGGCAAGGCGCATGGTGAGGGAGGCCGCGGCCGGCACGGGAGCGGGCCGGGTGGCTGCCCGCTGTCCCGCCCCGGCTCCTGAACGGGCGGGGGCAGGGTGCCCCCGCGCGCCTTCAGCCAACGAAGCGCGTGTCCAGAAGCTTGGAAAGATCGGGCGAGCCGCGCACGACCCCCGTCTCCTTCTGCACTTCCAGGGCCTTGGCCATGAACTCCTGCAGCCCGCCGGCCACATAGGCCTTGTTCTCCGCCGCGTCCTGCCAGTCGATGAACCCGGCGCTGGCCTTGAAGGCCTCGGCGGACTGGTTCACGCGCTTGCCCATGATCTCGAAGGACTTGTCCGGCTCGTTCTGGATCATCTCCAGGGCGGCGTTCCAGCCCTTCACCACGGCCCGCACCGCATCCTCATTCTTGGCGATGAAATCCGGCGTGAAGGCCAGGGTATCCACGACGCAGGGATGATCCGTGGTGGTCGCCAGGATGCGGCCCTTGTCGGCGGGCAGGGTGCGGATGGAGGAGAGATAGGGCTCGTAGGTCGAGCAGCCGTCGAACTGCCCGGCGACGAAAGCCTGCGCGGCCGGCTGCGGCGCCAGGGTGGCGGTCTTGACGTCCTTGATGGAGATGCCGTTCTCCCGCAGCATGTAGGCCAGCACGAAATAAGGCGTGGTGCCGGCACCGTCGACCGCGAAGGTCTTGCCCTTCATGTCGGACCAGCCGCCGATATTCGGCCGCACCGCCACACCGTCGCCGCCCCGGGACTTGTCCAGCACCAGAACCTGCACCAGCGGCATGGTGCTGGCCCAGAGGATCATGGTGTCCACGGTCGTGACGACACAGTTCAGCGCGCCGCTGGCCAGCGCCAGGTTGCGCTGCACCTGCGGCACGAAGCGGGTCTCGACCTCGACCCCGGCCGCCTTGAACAGACCGGCCTGCTCGGCCAGGGTCAGCGGCGCGAAGCCGGTCCAGCCGGACATGCCGATGGTGATCTTCGGCATGGACTGGGCACGGGCCAGGTGGGGCCTCGCCAGCGGCAGGGCGGCAGTGGCTGACAGCAGCAGGCGGCGGTTCAGCATGATGTCGTCTCCTTCAGGGCCGGGTGGCCCGCCTTCAGCGCGCAGGATAGCTCTCCATCCCGTGTGCAGGGAGAGACTGTGTCGATTTATTCACGAGTTCCGGAACGGGGCCTGAACGCCCTTTGGGCAGCCTATGCCCGCCGGCCGAGCAGCAGTGTCACCATGCTGACGCCCAGGCAGAGCAGCAGCAGCAGCAGGCCCAGCGCCAGCGCCATGGGCAGGTCGCCCTTCTGCGTCTCCAGCGCGATGGCGGTGGTCATGGTGCGGGTTTCCCCGCGGATATTGCCGCCGACGATCAGGATGGCGCCGACCTCTGCGATGGCCCGGCCAAAGGCGGCCAGGAAGACCGTGACCAGCGGCGACTGCGCCATGCGCGTCAGCTGCCAGAGGCATTGCCAGAATCCGGCGCCATCGATGGCCAGGGCGTCCCGGTGCTCGTTCCAGAAAGGCGCCAGGGCGCGGCTGGCCAGCGCCACCACGATGGGCAGCGCCAGGATGGTCTGTGCCATGCCCATGGCGAAAGGGGTGAAGAGCCAGCCCAGGCTCCCCAGCGGTCCGCTGCGGGAGAGCAGGAGGTAGCAGACCAGGCCGACCACCACCGGCGGCAGGCCCAGGGCGGCATTGGCCAGCAGCAGAAGCGTGTCCCGCCCCCGGAAGCGGTTGGCCGTCAGTATCAGGGCGATGGGCAGACCCGCCAGGAAGGCCACTGCCGCCGCGGAGCCGGAGACACGGAGCGAAAGCAGCACGATCTGCAGCAGCTCCGCATCGCCGTCCAGGATCAGGGAAAGGGCAAGGCTGGTGGCCTGAGCGACGTCATGCATGCGGCGCGGGATGCCCCCGAAGCCGCCGCGCCGCAACCCCGGGCTTCGCCGTGAATTTGCCTGGGTGATGATTGACGGTTTGGCAAGGAGGAGAGGCGCATGATGCAGGGCACCCAAAAGGGGGAGAACATCATGTCGCGCAACACGCAGCTTCTCGTATTGGACCCGCGCCTGGAAGGCTGGGGCCGCCTGCTGGCGGGCGCCCAACCGGGCGTCGCCGTGCTGGTCCTGGACCCGAAGCGGGACGGGCTGACCCAACTGGCCGAGGTGGCGGAGGAATTCGGACCGCTACAGGCCATCCATATCGCCGACCGAGGCGAGCCCGGGCGGCTGCGGCTGGGCAGCCTAATACTGGACCCCGAGTCCCTGGCCGGGCGAGCAGCGGAGCTGGCCCGGGTCGGCCATGGCATCGTCCCCGGTGGGGCATTGCTGCTCTGGGGCTGCGAGATCGGCGCCGGCGCGGTGGGCGCGCGGCTGGTGGCCGCCCTGTCACGCGCCGTCGGGCGGGATGTCGCGGCCTCCGACGATCGCACCGGCCCCAGCCGCCTGAACGGGGACTGGGAGCTGGAGGTGGCCAGCGGGCCGGTGCTGGCGCAGCCGACCCATGCGGTGGCGATGGCCGCGCTGGAAGCTCACCCGGTGCTGCTGAAGCCCCGGGAGAAGGTGGTGCCCTTCAGGCGTCCACTTCCTCCAGGTCCAGCTTCGACGCATTCTCCTGGATAAAACGGAAGCGCAGCTCCGGCTTGCGCCCCATCAGCTCCTCCACCCGCTCGGCGGTGCTGGCGCGTTCCTCAGGCGGCAGCACCACCTTCAGTAGCGTGCGCCGCTTCGGGTCCATCGTCGTCTCCTTCAGGGAGGCGGCGGGCATCTCGCCCAGGCCCTTGAAGCGGCTGACCTCGACCTTCTGATTGGGCTTGAAGGCCTTCTTCAGCAGCTTCTCCCGCTCGGCATCGTCCATCGCGTAGATGGTCTTGCCGCCGGCGGCGAGACGGTAGAGCGGCGGGCGCGCCAGATGCACGCGGCCCTGCTTCACCAGCTCCGGCAGTTCCTTGTAGAAGAAGGTCATCAGCAGCGTGGCGATATGGGCCCCGTCAACATCGGCATCGGTCATGATGATGATGCGGCCATAGCGCAGGCGGCTGATGTCGAAGCGGTCCCCGGCGCCGCAGCCCAGCGCCTCGATCAGGTCCTTCAGCTCCTGGTTCTGCCGAAGCTTATCCGCGCTGGCGGAGGCCACGTTCAGGATCTTGCCGCGCAGGGGTAGCACGGCCTGGGTCTCGCGGTCCCGCGCCTGCTTGGCCGAGCCACCGGCCGAATCGCCCTCCACCAGGAACAGCTCGGTGCCTTCGGCCGCCTCGCGGGCGCAGTCGGCCAGCTTGCCGGGCAGGCGCAGCCGGCGCGTGGCGCTCTTGCGTGGCGTATCCTTCTGTTCCCGGCGGCGGATGCGCTCCTCGGCGCGCTCCATCGCGAAGGCCAGCAGGTTGTCGGCGGTGGCGGGGTCGCCGGCCAGCCAGTGGTCGAAATGGTCGCGCAGCCCGGCCTCGACCAGCCTGCTGGCCTCGGGGCTGGTCAGCTTGTCCTTGGTCTGCCCCTGGAACTGGGGGTCGCGGATGAAGACCGAGAGCATGCCCGCAAGCCCGCCGAAGACATCCTCGGCGGTGACGTTGGCGGCCCGCTTCTCCTTCTTCAGTTCGCCATAGGCGCGCAGGCCCTTCACCAGCGCCGCGCGCAGACCGGCCTCATGCGTGCCGCCCTGCGGGGTCGGGATGGTATTGGCATAGGTATGCACGAAGCCGTCGCCACGCTCCGTCCAGGTGACGGCCCATTCCATCCGGCCCGCACCCTTGGGAAAGGTGGCGTCGCCGGCCCAGGGGGCGGGAATGACGGTGGCCTGCCCCTCGACCGAGGCCGCCAGGAAGTCCAGCAACCCACCCGGGAAGTGCAGGGTGGCATTGCTGGGGGTGTCATCCTTGATCAACGCCGGGTCACAGGACCAGCGGATCTCGACGCCCCGGTAGAGGTAGGCCTTGGACCGGCAGAGCCTGAACAGCCGCGTGGCCGAGAACTGCTGGCTGCCGAAGATCTCGGGGTCCGGCTTGAAGCGGATGGTGGTGCCGCGCCGGTTATGGACCGCGCCGGCATTCTTCAGCTTCGTGGTCGGCTTGCCGCGCGCATAGCTCTGGGTGAACAGCGTGCGGTCACGCGCCACCTCCACCTGGAGCGTCTCGGAAAGCGCGTTGACCACTGAACTGCCGACGCCGTGCAGGCCGCCAGAGGTGTCATAGGCCTTGCCGGAGAACTTGCCGCCCGAATGCAGGGTGGTGAGGATAACCTCCAGCGCCGAGAGCTTGGGGAATTTCGGATGCGGGTCCACCGGGATGCCGCGCCCGTTGTCGCGCACCACCAGCACATTGCCGGCTTCCAATGACATTTCGATGCGGTCGGCATGGCCTGCCACCGCCTCGTCCATGGCGTTGTCCAGCACCTCCGCAGCCAGATGGTGCAGGGCGTTCTCGTCGGTGCCGCCGATATACATGCCCGGCCGGCGCCGGACTGGCTCCAGACCTTCGAGGACCTCGATGTCCTTGGCGGAATAGCTTGCTTGGGCAGGGGCTTTGGCACCCTTGCCGCCGAAGAGATCGTTCATGTCTTGTTCACACCCCTCGCGCCGCACGGTAGCGGCGGAGGGGGGGGAACCGCAACCCGGAGCGCACTCCGGCGCCCCGGATCAGCTCCTCAATTCTCGGCGTTGCCGGTATGCGCTTCCAGCATCCACAGCTTCTTGTCGAGGTCGCGGGAGACCTCGGTCAGCAGGTCGGCGGTATCGGCATCGCCGGCTTCCTCGGTAGCCTCGATGCCCGCGCGCACCGTCTTGGCATTGGCGGCGAAGCGCTCCACCAGCTCCTCGACATGCTTCATGGTGTAGGTCACGTCACGCGGATAGGCCTTCAGGCGGGTCTTCTCCGCCACGATCTGGCTCGTGCCGTCCGGCGTGCCGCCCAGCTGCACCAGGCGCTCGGCGATGTCGTCACCGAACTGGAACAGGTCGTTGTAGAAACCCTCCAGCATGGTGTGCAGGCCGATGAAGTTGGGGCCGCGCATCGTCCAATGGGCCATGCGGACGCTGTTGGTCAGGTCGATGGTATCGACCAGGACGCCGTTCAGGACGTTGATCGACGTCTTCTTGGCATTCTCGCCGAGGTCGTTGGGGGACTTACGAAGGGCCATGATTTCAGTCTCCATGCTCTGGCGCGTTAAACGCTGCCTCTGGAATGAGGGTTGCCCCCTGCGGCTTGCCAAGTCCTGCCAAGCTCAAGAATGGCTGCCCTGCGTCGTTCAGGGATCCTGGGCCAGGTAGCGGAAGGCCTGGGGCGGGGTCTCGCCGCGGTGCAGGGCTGTGGCGCGGGCGATGGCCGCACGGTCGTCCGGCTCCAGCCGGCTCATCTCCCGCAGATGCTCGGTCCAGCTTTCCACCGACCAGAATTCCACCCAGAACTCGGGATGCGCGACATCCTCATAGAGTTTCCACCAGAGGGCGCCGCTTCGCAGCCGCACCCGCCGCAGATCCGCCATGGCCGCCAGGAACTCGGCGCGGTTGGTGGGGTCGATGCAGTAGCGCACCCCTTCCAGCACCCGGCCCCGGTCCCTGGCCAGCAGCCCGGCCAGTTCCGGCGCCGGAGCCTCGGGCACCGGAATGGTCGCGCTGGGGACCTCCCGCGCCATGGGCCCCTCCAGCCGCACCGCGCGCACCGCCACGCCCGCGACCAGCCCGCCGATGCCGGAGCCCAGCAGCGCCCAGTGCACGCCCACCATGTCGCCCAGCCAGCCCGCCAGGGTCGCCCCCAGCGCCAGCATGCCGTTGAAGGAGAGCTGATAGATGCCGATGGCGCGGGCCCGCACCCAGGTCGGCGCGATCATCTGCGCCTGGGCCTGCATGGTGGAGGTGGCAATGATCCAGGAGGCGCCGTAGAGCAGCATGCCGCCCCCGGCCAGCGCCCAGTGCCGTGCCAGGCCCAGCATCAGCAGGGCGGCGACGCTCAGCAGCGTGGCCATGAAGACCATGCCATTGGCGCCCATCCTCCGGCGCAGCCGCGTCATCGCCAGCCCGCCGCAGACGGCGCCGACGCCCATGGCGCCCAGCAGCAGGCCGTAGGCCTCGGGTCCCAACTCCAGACGGTAGCGCACCAGCAGCGGCAGCAGGCCCCAGACAGCGGCGCTGAAGAAGACATAGACCACCGACCGCAGGATGATGGTCCGCATGAGGGGAGAGGCCCCCACGAAGCGCATCCCCGCCCGCATCGCGGACAGGAAATGCTCCTTCGGCAGCGTGTTGCGCGGCGCCTCCGGCTTCCAGGCGATCAGGGCCATGATCAGCACCAGGAAGCAGACGGCGTTGAAGGCGAAGGCCGCCTCGGTACCCGCCAGCCCGATGATGAAGCCGCCCAGCGCCGGCCCGATGGAGCGGGCGATGTTGAAGCCGATGCTGTTCAGCACGATGGCCTGGGTCAGGTCGTGCCGCGGCACCAGCTCCGGCGTCGTCGCCTGCCAGGCAGGCGAGTTCATGGCGCTGCCGATGCCGATGGAGAAGGTGATCGCCAGCAGCCCCCAGGGGCCGATCATGTGCAGGGCGGTCAGGAGGCACAGCAGCGCGCCCATGATGCACATCCAGCCCTGCGCCATGATCAGGTGGCGCCGGCGGTCCAGGATATCGGCGATGGCCCCGGCCGGCAGCGCCAGCAGGAAGATCGGCAGCATCGAGGCCGTCTGCACCAGGCTGACCATGATGGGGGAGGGCGCGAGGCTGGTCATGAGCCAGCCCGCACCGGTGTTCTGCACCCAGATGCCGGTATTGCTGGCCAGGCTCGCGATCCAGAGCAGCCGGAAGGACGGATGCCGGAGCGGCGAGAAAGTCGAGCTGGCCGGCGTCGCCTCGCGCTGAGATGAGACGACGGGGCTCCGGCTGGTCATGTGGCTTGCTTCCCTGAGACGCGGCCCCCCCTTGTGCCGCAGCCCGGCCCCGCATGCCAGGGCGGGTCGCCTCAGTTCCGCAGCTTCGCCGCCAGCGCGGCCACGCATTCCTCGAAAGCAGCCATATCGGTCCAGCGATCTTCCTCAGGCACCGCGCGCGCGATCACCTTTCCGCCGCAGGCACGGATGCCGCCGTCGATCATGAGGTTGTCGTGCAGGCTGAAATTCTCGAGATGCAGGCCCTCCGCATCCTCCCAGTCATCCTCCGCCCGCCGCACGGCCGCGTCGCCCAGAAACCGCAGGGTGCGCTCACGGAAGGGCAGGGCGGCGTTGGTGTAGCCGAAGACCGGCCGCCCCAGCCCCCGCATGAGACCAAGCTCATAGATCGTCCCCACATCGGCCGAGGGGCCGCGGAAGGGGGTGAGGTTGGCGATCAGCGCATCGCAGCTGCGGATATGCGCCTCGTTCTGCCAGTAGATCTGCATGAAGTGCTCGGGCGCGGCGGCCGAGGCCACATCCTCGATCGCATCGAGCGGGAAGACTCCGGTCAGGTCATGGCGGGCACAGATGGCCTTCTTGGCCGTGCCGATCGCGGCGGCATCGGGGAGGAAGACGTCGGGTCCGGCAAGATAAACACGCATGCCGCCAATTTGCCCCGCCGTCCTCCTGGTGCCTAGAGGCTCCGGCAACCCGGCCGGCGCCCCAGGCCTTGCTGTGGCATCACCGTTTGAGGAGAAGGCATGACCAGCGCTGCCCAGGCTGTTCCCCTGTCCCTGCCGGGTTCGCTCATCCGGCGTCTGGACCATATGGCCGAGGCGTTCCTGCGCCCCAGCGACGGGCCGGGTTTCGACTTCAGCCAGCCGCCGGGCGAGCCGGCGCTGGTGCCGGCCAGTTCCGTCTCCTGGCGCATCTACAAGAATCCCGTCACGCTCTTCATCGGTGGGGTGACGGCGGTGATCCTGGAACTGGCGGAGCCGGGGGTGCGGAGCGGCGTCTGGGAACATTCATCCTTCCGCGCCGCGCCGGTGCGGCGGCTGCAGCGCACCGGCCTGGCCGCCATGATCACGGTCTATGGCGCCCGCAGCCGGGCGCAGGCGATGATCGCGGGCGTGGGACGGATGCATGCGCGGGTGCGGGGAGAGACCCCGGACGGCCGGGCCTACCGCGCCGATGACCCGGAACTGCTGACCTGGGTGCAGGCGACCGCCAGCTTCGGCTTCGCCGAGGCCTATCACCGCTATGTCCGCCCCATGAGCCGGGCCGAGCTGGACCGGCTCTATGACGAGAGCATTCCCGTCGCCCGCCTCTACGGCGCGGTGGATGCGCCCCGTTCCGAGGAGGAGCGAGAGACGCTGTTCGACGCCATGCGCCCGAGGCTGGAGCCGTCGCCCATCGTCTTCGAGTTCCTGGCACTGATGCGTGGCGCAGCCGTGCTTCCGGCGCCGCTGCGCCCCCTGCAGGGCCTGCTGCTGCGCGCAGCGGTGGAGGCGACGCCGGGCTGGCTGCGCGAAAGGCTCGGGCTGGGGCCGAAATTCGGCCTGCGGCCCTGGCAGGCAGCGCTGGTGCGGCGCATCTGCGCCACGGCGGACCGGGTGCCGCTGCATTCCAGCGCCCCGGTGCAATCCTGCCTGCGTCTCGGCCTGCCGGCCGACTACCTGTTCCGCCAGCCTCCCGCCCAGGGCGAAAACCCAGTCAGGCGGACGGCTTCCGACCCATAGCAGTCATTGCTGGCCCCGGCGCCTCAGCGCATCGGCATGGGTTATCAGCCTGCTGCATGTTGCGGCTCGCGGGGGCCGGGCCATTCCGCGCGCGGTTCCTCGCACACCAGCGTCATGCCGATACCTTCAGTGGCCCGAACAGGAAGGGACGTCACGTCGAACCCGTCGAGGCAGAAGATGTTGACGCCGAAATGGTCTGGGGCTGCGCGCTTGCGGTGAAACACATAGATGCCGCAGCGCTGGCAGAAGTAGTGCTTCGCACGCCTGCTGTTCCATTCATAGAGGGTGAGCAGGTGCTCACCCTGGTCGATGCGCAAGGCAGCTTCCGGTACCTTCGCCATCAGGGCATTGCGCTTGACGCAGAGCGAGCAGTCGCAGGTCGTCAGCTCGACCGGATCATGTGCCACGCTGAACCTGATGCCGCCGCAGTGGCAGGAGCCGCTATGTGTGCTTACCATCGTGCCATGCCCTCCAGGCAGAAGACGCATTCTTCTTCGAGTTCGACGCGGTCCCCGCTGAAGCGGCGGAACAGGTCCGTTTTCCACCCGAGGCGGCCTTTCCTGACCGAGTTCCCTACCTGGGGCGTCAGGCCGCGCTGTCCAGCGCCGCCGGCTGGCGCAGGTCGGCCTCGAAGCGGTCGCGCCAGCGTTCCAGGCTGTTGAGGCGCATCACCGCCATCATGGCCGCGTGCCGCTCCCGCCGCTCCTCCACGGACATGGACAGGGCGCGGGCGAGGGCATCGGCCATGGCTTTCTCGTCGTGCGGATTGACCAGCAGCGCCGCATCCAGCTCCCGCGCCGCGCCGGCGAAGCGGGAGAGCACGAGCACGCCCGGTGCGGCCGGGTCCTGCGCCGCGACATATTCCTTGGCCACGAGGTTCATGCCGTCGCGCAGCGGCGTCACCAGACCCACCTGGGCGGTGGCGAAGAGCGGCATCAGCTCCCGCCGCGCGAAGCTGCGGTTGAGGTAGCGCAGCGGCGTCCAGTCCAGCTCGGCGAAGCGGCCGTTGATGCGCCCGGCCTCGCCTTCCAGCTGGCGCCGGATCTCCTGGTAGGCCTGCACGTCGGAGCGGGAGGGCACGGCGATCTGCGCGAATTCCACGCCGCCATGCCAGGAGGGATTCTCCGCCAGGAAGCGTTCATAGGCACTGAAGCGCTGTGGTAATCCCTTGGAATAATCCAGTCGGTCCACGCTCATGATCAGCGCGCGCTGGCCGAGTGAGGCACGCAGCGCCTGCAACTGCGGGCACTCGGCGGCCGCCTCGGCCTCGGCCCGCAGCATGTCGACATGCACGCCGATCGGATAGACACCGGTGCGGATGCTGCGCCCGCCAACGGAGAGCACGCCATCCGGCAGGGAAGACGCGCCCATCTCCCGCACCAGGTAATCCGAAAATGCCAGCCGGTCGGCCTCAGTCTGGAAGCCGATCAGGTCGTACTGGCACATCGCCGTCAGCAGCTCGGCATGCGCGGGGATGTTCATCATCACCGCCGGCGCCGGGAAGGGCGTATGCAGGAACAGGCCGATGCGGTTGCGCGCGCCACGTTCCCGCAATGCCTCGGCCAGGCAGAGCAGGTGGTAGTCATGCACCCAGACCACGTCCTGCGGCGCCATGAAGCCGCTGAGGCACTCGGCGAAATGGCGGTTGACGCGCCTGTAGCCCTCGAACTCCGTCCAGTCGAAGCGCGCGAGGTCTGTCTGGTAATGGAAGACCGGCCAAAGCGTTCCGTTGGAGAAGCCGCGGTAATAGTCGTCGTAGTCCCGCTGGTTGAGGTCGGTGGTGTAGAGGCTGATGGGGCCGGCGCGCTGTTCCACCACCGGCAGGGGCGGCGTGACGATGTCCGGCACCACATGGCCGCTCCAGCCGAACCATCGCCCGCCTTTCTGGCGCAACGCGTCCATGACTCCGGCGGCGAGGCCGCCGGCCGTGGGTTCGCCCTCCGTGATCGGGGCAACGCGGTTGGAGACGACGATGAGACGGGACATGCGTGGCGCCCTGGCGAGGCTGTTTCAAAGCCATAGGGACAGAGGAATCGGGCGAAAATACGCCGCCATCGCGCAATGACCGGGGCGCGGCCGCAAGCGATCCGGGACAGAAACGTCACGCCCCCGGCCAAATTCCGCCATATTCGATTTCTATAGGGTCCGCTGGGGTACCGGGGGGCTTCAGGGCCGGGTAAGACAGGCCCATCCATCCGGTATCATCCGAGTTCATGCGTCCCGCGACTGCGGCGGGTCGTGGAAAAGGATCGCTGTTGATGCGTATTGCTCAGATTGCTCCGCTGTTCGAGGCGGTGCCGCCGAAACTCTATGGCGGTACTGAGCGGGTGGTGCATTCGCTGACCGAGGAACTGGTCGCGATGGGGCACGAAGTGACTCTCTTCGCCAGCGGCGATTCGATCACCAGCGCGAAGCTCGCCGCGATGCGGCCGGAGGCGCTGCGCCTGGACCCGACTGTGAAGGACTGGGTGGCGCATTACATGCGGATGGTGGAGCGCGTCGGGCGCCGCGCGGATGAGTTCGACGTCATCCATTCCCATATCGACTATTTCCCGCTCGGCCTGCTGGACCGCCAGCGCACGCCCTTCCTGACCACGCTGCACGGCCGCCTGGACCTGCCGGAATTCAACGAGATCTACGGCACCTACGCGCATACGCCCTTCGTCTCCATCTCCGACCACCAGCGGCTGCCGATCCCGCAGCTGAACTGGGCGCGCACCATCCTGCACGGCATGCCCGCGGACCGGCTGCGGCCGCTGGAGATGAAGCGCGACTACCTTGCCTTCCTCGGCCGTGTCTCGCCGGAGAAGGGGCTGGACCGCGCCATCCGCATCGCCGCCGCCGCCGGCATGAAGCTGAAGGTCGCCGCCAAGGTCGATAATGCGGACAAGGCCTATTTCGACACCGAGATCAAGCCGCTCCTCTCCGTGGGGAATGTCGAGTTCATCGGTGAGATCAACGACGATCAGAAGCCGGAATTCCTCTCCGGCGCCCAGGCGCTGCTGTTCCCGATTCGCTGGCCCGAGCCTTTCGGCCTGGTGATGATCGAGGCGATGGCCTGCGGCACGCCCGTCATCGCCTTCCGCCATGGCTCAGTGCCGGAAGTGATGGAAGACGGCCTCACCGGCTTCATCGTGGAGACGGAAGAAGAGGCGCTGGCCGCGCTGAAGCGCGTCCCGGAACTGGACCGCGGGCGTGTGCGCAACCGCTTTGACCAGCGCTTCACGGCGCGCCGCATGGCGCAGGACTATGTGGACCTGTACCAGGAACTGATCGACGCGGCGAAGGCGCCGCGCCTGCGCGCCGTCGCCGGCGACTGATCCTGCATGCGCCCCCGCCCGGCCGTCGCGCCGGGCGGGGGCGCCAAGCTTTCATCCCTTGTGCCGGGCTTCCCATTCCGCCAGCGGAATGCGCGGGATGTTCAGATCCTCCCGGGCGCGCAGATAGCCGCCGCCACCATGCATGCGGCCGATGAGCCCGAGCTTCGGCGTATCCACGTAACACTTTTCGGCATCCAGCATGCAGTCGTCGTCGATATGCATGGCGAGGATGCGGCCCAGCACCAGCGTATTGCCGCCAAGCGGCACCAGCTGATGCGTTTCGCACTCGAAAGCCACCGGGCTTTCCGCGATGCGCGGCGGCTTCACCATCCGGCTCGGCACCGGCGTCAGTCCGGCCTCGGCCAACTCGTCCACATGTGGCGGCAGGTCGATGGCGGTGACGGTCATCGCATGCGCCGCGCGCTCCGGCACCAGGCAGACGACGAACTGGCCCGTGGCCTTGATATTGGCCAGCGTGTCCTTGTCCTCCTCCACGTCCGCGCCGCCGATGCTGAGTCCCAGCACGGGCGGATTGCTCGACAGGGCGTTGAAGAAGGAGAAAGGCGCCGCATTGACCACGCCCCGCGCATCCTGCGTCACCGCCCAGGCGATGGGCCGTGGCACGATGGTCGAGATCAGCAGCTTGTAGCGGTTCCTGGCCGAGGTCTCGGCGAAGTCGAAGAGCATGGGGACGCAAATCTCACTGGGATGATGGGCATGGTGGGCAGGGCGGCGGGTACTGTCCAGCCGCCCCATGCTCAGGCCGGCACAGCCACCACGCGGTGGCGGCGGATGGCCAGGGAGAGGCCGGCGGCCACCAGGCCGGTCATGCCTGCCAGGATGAACATCTCCAGGTAGCTGCCCTGGGTGTCGCGCAGCAGCCCGCCCAGCAGGGCGGCGCTGGCGGCGCCGATCTGGTGGCCGGCGGCGATCCAGCCGAAGACCACGGGCGCGTCGCGTTCCCCGAAGGCCTCGGTCGCCAGACGCAGGGTGGGCGGCACCGTGGCGATCCAGTCCAGCCCGTAGAAGACGGCGAAGAAGGTCAGGCTGTAGAGCGAGAAATCGGAATAGGGCAGGTAGATCAGCGAAAGGCCGCGCAGCCCGTAATAGACGAAGAGCAGCTTGCGCGGGTCGTAGCGGTCGGTCAGCCAGCCGGAGAGGGTGGTGCCGATGAGGTCGAAGATGCCCATCAGCGCCAGCAGGCTGGCCGCCCGCACCTCCGGGATGCCCATGTCGCTGCAAAGGGCGATGAGATGCGTCCCCACCAGACCGTTGGTGGTGAAGCCGCAGATATAGAAGGTGGCGAAGAGGTACCAGAAGCTGCGGGTGCGCGCGGCGCGGCTCAGGCTGCCGAAGGCGGCAGCCAGCATGCCCTGGGGCGGCGGCGGGGGCGGGGTACCGGGCGCCGCGCCATAGGGCACCAGCCCGATCGAGCCCGGCCGCTCCGGCACCAGCCACCAGACCAGGGGGATGACGGCGGCGATGGCGGCCGAGACGGTCAGCACCACCGGGCGCCATCCTCCCGCCTCGGCCAGGGAGGCGAGGAGGGGCAGGAAGACCAGGCTGCCGGTGGCGGTGCTGGCGGTCAGCACGCCCATGACCAGCCCGCGATGCGTGGTGAACCAGCGGTTGGTGATGGTGGCGCCCAGCACCATGGCCACGGCGCCGCTGCCGATGCCGGAAAACACGCCCCAGCTCAGGATCAGGTGCCAGGGCTCGCTCATGAAGCTGCTGGCGAAGGTGGAGGCCGTCATCAGTGCCAGCGCGCCCAGCACGGTGCGGCGCAGGCCGAAGCTCGCCATCAGCGCTGCCGCGAAGGGGCCGACCATGCCATAGAGGAAGATGCCGATGCCGGCGGAGAGGGCGGTGGTGGAGCGCCCCCAGCCGAAGGCTTCCTCCAGCGGCAGGATCAGCACGCCTGGGGTGGCGCGGAGCCCGGCCGCCGCCAGCAGCGCCACGAAGGTCACGCCAAGGACCACGAAGGCGTATTTCTGGCCGAAAGGCCGGCGACGGGCCATATCCATGTGACTAACCGGTATGTTTCGGATGGCATACTAGCTATCCTCCAGCCGGAATCGTCAAGAGCCGTGGCCGCATGACCCTTCGCAAGCCCAGCGCCGCCGACCGCATCCGCCAGACGGCGGGAGAGCTGTTCTACCGGCGTGGCATCGGGGCCGTGGGGGTGGACGAGATTGTCGCCCGCGCCGGGGTCACCAAGCCCAGCCTCTACCGTGCCTTTTCCTCCAAGGATGAACTGGCCGCCTGCTACCTGCGGGACTTCGAGGTAGGATTCTGGGCGCGCTTCGATGCCGCCGTGGCCGCGCATCCCGGCGATCCGCGCGCGCAGATCGCTGCCTTTCTGCGGCCACTCGGGCAGCGCGCCGCCAGCGCCGGCTACCGCGGCTGCGGCCTGACCAATGCGGCGGTGGAGCACCCCGCACCCGGCCACCCCGCCCGCCAGGTGAGCGAGGAGCATAAGCGCGAGCTGCGCCGCCGCCTGCGCGCCATGGCGCGCGAGATGGGCGCGGATGAAACCCTGGGCGATGGTCTGCTGCTATTGATCGAAGGCGCTTTCGTCTCCGGCCAGCTTTTTGGCGAGGGTGGGCCGGCGGAATCTGTGGCCGAGAATGCCGACCGGCTGATTGGCGCCTGGCTCCCCAAGGACAGGCAGAAAAGGAAAGAATCGTGAAGGGAATCGTGCTGCGCGCCCCAGGCGGGCTGGACCGCCTGGAACTGATCGACATGCCCGAGCCCGGCGCACCCGGCCCCGGTGAGATGCGCGTGCGGCTGCATGCCAGCTCACTGAATTATCACGACTACGGCGTCGTCAGCGGCGGGATGAAGGCGGCGGATGGGCGCATCCCCATGTCCGACGGTGCCGGGGTGGTGGAGGCGGTGGGGCAGGGCGTCAGCGAATTCGCGCCCGGCGACCATGTCGTCTCCTGCTTCTTCCCGCACTGGCAGGACGGCCCGCCGGTGGTGGACAATTTCAAGGGCGTCCCCGGCGACGGGATCGACGGCTATGCACGGGAGGCCGTGGCCTGCCCGGCCACCTGGTTCACCCATGCCCCGCGCGGCTACAGCCATGCCGAGGCCGCCACGCTGACCACCGCCGGCCTGACCGCCTGGCGCGCCCTGGTGGTGAATGGCGGATTGAAGGCGGGGGATGTGGTGCTGGTGCTCGGCACCGGCGGCGTGTCCATCTTCGCCCTGCAACTGGCCAAGCTGATGGGCGCAACGGTCATTGCCACCTCCTCCTCGGACGAGAAGCTGGAGCGGCTGCGCGGCATGGGCGCGGACCATGTCATCAACTACAAGCAGCAGCCCGAATGGGGAAGGCTGGCCTATGACTGGACCGGCGGGCGTGGCGTGGACCATGTCGTCGAGGTCGGCGGCCCCGGCACCCTGCCGCAATCCATCGCCGCCGTGCGTGTCGGCGGGCATATCTCGCTGATCGGCGTGTTGACGGGGCGGGGCGGCGAGGTGCCGACCGCCGCCCTGATGGCGCGGCAGGCGCGGCTGCAGGGGCTGATCGTCGGCAACCGCCGCCACCAGATGGATTTTGTCCGCGCCATTGAGAGCACGGGGCTGAAGCCCGTGATCGACCGGAGCTTCGCGCTGCCCCAGATCGCCGATGCCTTCCGCCACCAGGAAGCGGGCGCGCATTTCGGCAAGATCTGCCTGGAATTCTAGCCGCGGCGCGGGCGCCGCCGGCCTCACCCCACGCGGTGCGGCGGCGGCTCCCCGCGCAGCAGCACGGCATCCAGGTTGTCGAGCGCGCGGAAGCCCATGGCGTCCCGCGTCTCCACCGTGGCGCTGCCGAGATGCGGCAGCAGCACGACATTGGGGGCGGTGTAGTAGCCCTCGTAGATGCGCGGCTCGCCATCGAAGACGTCGAGGCCCGCGGCGCGCAAATGCCCGCTCTCCAGCGCCGCGCAGAGCGCCTCGTCATCCACGGTCGATCCGCGTCCGGTATTCACCACGATGGCGCCACGCTTCAGCTGCGCGATGCGCGCCGCGTTCAGCCAGCGCCGCGTGGCCTCGCCGCCCGGGATATGCATGGAGAGCACGTCGATGGCGGCGAGGAAGCTCTCGTCGCTGTCGTGGTAGACGGCCCCCTGCGCCTCGGCATCCGGCAGGGGGCGGCGGTTGCGGTAATGGATCTCCATGCCGAAGCCGCGCGCCATCTTCGCCAGTTCCTGGCCGATGCGCCCCATGCCCAGGATGCCCAGCACCTTGCGCTCCAGCGTCACGCCCAGAAGCTGGGTCGGTGCCCAGCCGGTCCAGGCGCGGGCGCGCAGCATGCGCTCGGCCTCCCCGCCCCGGCGGGCGGCGGTCAGGATCAGCAGCATGGCGATTTCGGCCGTCGCGACGCTCAGCACGTCAGGCGTATTGGCGACGGCGATGCCGCGCGCCGCCGCCGCCGCCAGGTCGATATGATCGGTGCCGACGCTGAAGGTGGAGATGATCCGCACGCTCTCCGGCAGTTGGCCGATGGTCTCGGCATTCATCGCATCCCCGGCGGCGCAGAGGATGCCGGCGGGCTCCGCCTGCCGCGCGGCGCTGACGATCTCGGCGCCCGTCATGGCGGTATCGGCGGCATTGGGGATGGTGGCGTAGTCGCGGGCCGCGCGGGCCTCCACCGCCGGGGGAAAATGGCGGGTCATCAGCAGCAGGGGCTTGGACATCACGGGCTCCGCGAGGCATGGCGATGATCGTCCGGCAAGCTTGGGGGCTGTTGTCCTCCACGCCAAGGGGGTGGGCTTGCCTTCGGGCGGCGTTGCGTTCACCGTCCGCCACAGTTTACGCGGCTTTGGAGCGGGAGAAGAGGTATGGATCTGGGTCTCAAGGGGCGTCGCGCCCTGGTGATGGGGGGCTCGAAGGGCCTGGGCCGCTCAGTGGCCGATGCGCTGGCGGCCGAGGGCGTGGCCATTGCCGTTTCCGGACGTGACCAGGCGAGCCTGGACCGCGTGGCGCAGGAACTGGTGGCCGCGGGTGCCGCCAAGGCCGTCGGCATCCAGGCCGACGTGGCGGATGGCGCGCAGATGGACGCGCTGGTGGACAAGGCCGTGGCGGAGCTGGGCGGCATCGACATCGTCGTGCTGAACCACGGCGGCCCGCCGCAGTGCACGGCGGCCGATATCAAGCAGGAAGACCTGACCACCTGGTTCCAGCGCATCGTGCTCTCCCCCATCCGGGTGGCGACGCGGGTGCTGCCGGCCATGCGGGCGCAGAAGTGGGGCCGTGTCATCGCCATCGGCTCCTCCGGCATGGTGCAGCCGCTGCCGAACCTCGCGCTCTCCAACACCCTGCGCGCCGCCATCGTCGGCTGGAACAAGACGCTGGCCGCCGAGGTCGCGGGTGACGGCGTGACCTGCAACATCCTGGCTCCCGGCGCCATCCGCACCGACCGCAGCGTGGAGCTGGCCTCCGGCGCCGCGCAGAAGGCGGGCAAGACGGCCGAGGAGATCATCGAGGCCCGCAGCAAGACGATCCCGGCTGGCCGCTATGGCGAGCCCGCCGAGTTCGGCCCCATGGGTGCCTTCCTGGCGTCCGACCGCGCCGCCTATACCACCGGCCGCATCCACCTGATCGATGGCGGGGTCGTTGGCTGTGTCTGAGACTATCCGCAGCAACCTGACGCCGGACATGGATCTGGCGTCACGGATGTTCGATGAGCTGCGCGCCAACAGCGCCGACGGCCCGGGCGTCACCCGCGACGCCTATGGCCCCGGTGAGCGGATGGCGCATGAACTGGCGCGGCGGGAAGCCGAGGCGCTGGGGCTGGACGTGACCACCGACCCTGTCGGCAACCTCTACATGACGCTGCCCGGCACCGACCGCGCGGCGAAGCGCGTGCTGCTGGGCAGCCACCTGGATTCCGTGAAGGAAGGCGGCAATTTCGACGGCGCCGCCGGCGTGCTGGCGGGGCTGGCCGCCGTGGCCGGGCTGAAGCGCGCGGGCTTCCAGCCCTCGCGCGACATCACCGTTATGGCGACGCGGGCGGAGGAGGCGGGGGCCTGGTTCCCCACCTCCTATCCCGGCAGCCGTGGCGCCCTGGGGATGCTCAAGGCCGAAGAGCTTCAGGTGAAGCGGCAGGATACCGGCCGCAGCCTGGCGGACCACATGCGGGAGGAGGGCTTCGACCCCGACTTCGCCGCGCGGGGCGAGAAGCTGCTGACGCCCGAGAATACCGCCGCCTTCCTGGAGGTGCATATCGAGCAGGGCCCGGTGCTGGACGCGGAGGAAATCCCGGTGGCCGTCGTCACCGGCATCCCGGGCTCCCGCCGCCTGCGGCAGGGGCGTGTGCTGGGCGAATACAACCATTCCGGCGCCACCCCGCGCCGCTACCGCCGCGATGCGGCCATCGCCCTGGCGGAGCTGGCGGTGGGCGTGGACGAGGAATGGGCGCGGCTGGAAACGCGGGGGCACCGCCTCGTCTGCACCTTCTGCACCCTGGCCACCACCGAGGAAGCGGGCTTCACCAAGATCCCGGGCGAGGCCAGCTTCATGCTGGATGTCCGCAGCGTGAACCCCGCCAGCGTGGACGCCATCTTCGACCGCATGGCGGTGCTGGCGCGGGAGATCGAGGCGCGGCGCGGCGTGCGCTTCGACTTCGGCCCGGAGACCGGCTCCAAGGCGGCGCCGATGGATGCCGAGGTGCGCGCCGGGCTGGCGCGGGCGGCGCAGGCCATCGGCGTGCGGCATACCGAGATGGCCTCGGGCGGCGGGCATGACGCGGCGGCCTTCGCCACGGCGGGCATTCCCGCCGGGATGCTCTTCGTGCGCAACCAGAATGGCAGCCACAACCCGCATGAGGCCATGCGCATGGAGGATTTCTCCAGCGCCTGTGCCGTCGTGACGCGCTGGCTGGCGGAGGTGGCGGGCTGAAGCCGGAGGTCTACATCGACGCGGATGCCTGTCCTGTCCGGGACGAGGTCTTCCGCGTCGCTGAGCGGCTCGGCCTCATCGTGCATGTGGTGAGCAATGGCGCGCGCGGCATCCGGCTGCCGGAGGCGGACTGGATCCGCCGCGTCATCGTCTCCGAGGGCGCGGATGTCGCGGATGACTGGATCGCCGAGCATATCGGCGCCCATGACCTCTGCGTCACCTCCGATATCCCGCTGGCCTCCCGCTGCCTGGCGAAGCAGGCGCGGGCCATCAAGCCGGATGGAAAGCTCTGGACCACCGACAATATCGGCAGCGCCCTGGCGGGGCGGGCGGTGGCGCAGCACCTGCGGGAGATCGGCGCCATGACGCGCGGCCCGGCGCCCATGCAGGGCTCGGACAAGTCGCGCTTCCTCTCGGCGCTGGAGACGGAGTTGCAGGCGGCGATCCGGGCGAAAGCATCGCCGCCCGTCGCGCTCTGGAAGCCGATCGAGTGGTGACCCCGCGGCACTGGCTCGCGCTGATCCTGGCCGGATCGCTCGCCGCCTGCGCCGCGCCCTGCGACTACCGCGCCGGCGACGCGCTGCCCGTCGACATGCGGCTCAACGTCCCCGTCGTGCCGGTGGAGGTGAACGGCCAGCGCATGCCCTTCGTGCTGGATACCGGCGGCACCTCGGTGGCGGTGACGCCGGAAGCCGTCCAGTTCCTCCGGCTGCCCCGCGATCCCGTGCGGAAGACGGAGCTGCGGGGTACCGGCGGGGTCTCGGTCGAGCAGAACGCGCTGCTGAGGCGCATGGGCGTCGGGCGGCGGCAGTTCGGCAACCTGTCGCTTCCGGTCGCGGCCCACCCCTTGCCCGGCCAGCGGCTGATCGCGGGCTTCCTTGGCGCCAATCTCCTGCGCGCCTCGGAGGTCGAGATGGACATCCCCAGCCGCAGGGTGGTGCTGCATGACGCCCGGACCTGCCTGGCCAGCCCGCCGCCATGGCCCGGCGGCTACGACACCATCCCCGTGGAGGTGCTGCAGAATGGCTGGGTGTTGATGACGGTGGAGCTGGATGGCACGGCCGTCCCGGCGCTGCTGGATACCGGCGCCGGCCATACCTCGATCCGGCGTTCGACCGCCGTCGCGCTCGGCGTGCCGGAGGCCATGTTGTCCGTGGCACCCGCCCGGCTGCTCCTGGGCATCGGCCCGTCGCGGATGGAGGCACGGGTGCACCGCTTCGCCACCGTCCGGATCGGCCAGGAAGTGCTGCGCGACATGCCCGTCAGCGTCGTCGAGCGGCCGGACGACTTTCCCTTCGGCATCGTGCTCGGCCAAGATTACATCGGCGCGCGCCGGCTCTGGCTGTGCTATGCGCGGCAGAGCCTCTACGTTCAGCGCCCCCTGAGGGTCACGGACGCGAACTGATCCGGAACGTCACCGGTTCGGTTGCGGAGGGTCGCTCTCCAGCAGCGCGATGTACCGGGCGGCGGAACGCGCCACGATGCCCGGCCCATCCGCCGGCACCTCCTGTCCCTTGAAGGCCCCGTAGATGCGCTGATAGCGCCACGGCGCCAGCCGTTCCGCCACGCGGCGGATCTCGGCGGCGGGCAGGGGCATCATGTTGGGGTAGCTCCACATGAAGGAGACCCGGCGCGCGCCGGGCGCCACCTGCACGATATCGCCCGGCAGCAACGCGCCCGCGCCGTCTTCCGTGCCGGCCCAGTGCAGCACCGTGCCGCCCGCGAAATGCCCGCCCGCGCGGATCAGCGTGACGCCGGGCAGGACTTCCAGCGTCTCGCCTTCCCAGAAGTCGATGGCGGGGTCGGGGCGCATCACCCATTCGCGGTCGGCGGCATGCAGGTGGATGGTGGCGCCGAAGGCGGCGGCCCAATCCTGCATGATGGTGTAGTAATGCGGGTGGGAGATGGCGATGGCGCGGATGCCGCCGAGGCCGCGCACCAGCTCCTCTGTCGCCGCATCCAGCAGCGCGATGCAGTCCCACAGGATATTGCCGGCGGGCGTCCGCAGCAGGAAGGCGCGCTGGTTGATGGCGAAGGCCGGCATGGTCTGCACGCTCAGCAGGTTCGGCTCGTGCTGCTTCCAGGCATTTACATGGGATTCCGCCAGCGCCTCACGCGGGATCCAGGCCTGGCCGCCGGCAGGGATGTATTGCCGCTCATCCTCGCAGACCGGGCAATGGGCGGGGGGGCTGGGCGCATCCGGATAGGATGTGCCGCAGGCCTTGCAGAGAAAGACCGTCATCCGTTCCTCCTTTCCCCGCCCTGCCGCGCGGGGGCTCAGCCGGGGGTCAGCTCGATCCGCTGCATCTCCATCGCGTCCACCGCCTCACGCGAATAGAGCAGCGGCACATAGGCGCCGCGCGCCCAGCTCGGCGCGAGGTCGGCATAATGCGGGGAGCGCGGGTCGCCCGATTGCCCCGGCGCGTTGATGCCGATGCTCCTGTCCCACTCGCCGACATCCATCACCAGCCGGACCGAGGCGCCGTGCATGGCGCGGAAGTCGCTGGGGCGGTAGCCCGTATGCATCGGCGTGGAGGAGCTGCCACCCACCGGCAGCGGCCCGACATCCAGATGCGCCGGCGCGTCCGGCAGGCCCGAGAGCGCATGGGAGAAGTAGCCGTGATGCAGTTTCCCCCAGGCCCATCCTGAGGGGGAGGGGCCCATGCGCTTCTCGCAGTCGCGGAAGGCATCGGTCAGGCAGGAGGCCAGCAGCGCATCCCGCGCGGCCTTCGGGTCATCGCCAAAGCGGCTGTCGGGGTCCTCCAGCACGCGGGCCAGCACCTCGTTGTCCTGCGGCAGCAGCAGCGGGCGCAGCGAGGCATCGGGCACCAGCGCCGCCAGCATGCGCGGCTTCAGGAACCTGGCCAGGAAGACCTCGAACAATGCGGCCGCGGGGCTGTCGGCGCGGAGCTGGAAATCCCACTCCTCCAGCATCGTCAGCGCCGCCCAGAGCTCCGGCGCCGCGCCGGTGCGCGGCAGCCGCAGCAGCAGCGCGCAGAGCCGCCGCGCGGGGATGGAGAGCACATCCGTCTGCAGGGCCGCCGAATCCTCCACGCGGTGCAACGGCTGCTCGTTCACGCCGATGCGCCCGAGCACCTCGCGGATGCGGCGGGCGCGGGAGGGTTCCGTCCATTCAAAGCCGAACATCTTCTGGTCGTGCGGCCAGTCCGCCGGCAGGTTCAGCTCATTGGCCGAGGCGACGAAGCCTTCCGGCGGGTTGACAATGGTGGGGTATTCCGCCTGATCCAGCAGGCCGGACCATTCGTAGCGGCCATCGCCGGGCACGGGCAGCAGCCCATCCCAGTTGGGGCGCTGCGGCGCGAAGCCGGCAGGCATCCAGGCGACGGTGCCGGAGACATCCGCATAGACCTGGTTGACCGAGGGCGTGCCCCAGCCGCGCATGGCCTCCGCATAGGCGTCGAGCGTCGTGGCGCGCATGCCGGAGAGGCTGCGGAGATAAGGCGCCGAGCCCGGCAGCGACCAGACGGTCCGGACGGCCATGGCCCGGCCCTTGCCCTCGGCGATGACGGGGCCGTGCCGGGTGAAGCGCAGCGTCAGGCTCTGCGCCGGCTGGTCCTTCACCGCGAACTCCGCCACCTCTTCGATGAAGGGTTCGTATTCCTCGCCATAGCGATAGGCGCTGCCGTCGTCATTGGTCTCGTAGACCATGACGTCTTCCTGGTCCGCGCCATGGATGGTCAGCGCGAAGGCGGCCGTGCCGTTATGGCCGATGGAGATGCCGGGCACCGCCGGCTCCCCCATGCCGATGGCGTTGAAGCCCGGCGCTTCCAGATGGACCACGTAGCGCAGGCCCGGCGCGGCATGGGCGCGGTGGGGGTCGGTGGCCAGGATGGGGCGGCCGCTTTCCGTGCGGCTGCCATGGACGGCCCAGTTGTTGGAGCCTTCCATCTCCGCGTTGCGGAGCACTTCGCCGGTGTCGAGCACGCGGGCCCAGCGGCGCCAGTCCTCCAGCGGCGCGGCCAGCCGCTCCTGGCTGAAGGTGACGGGCGCGGTGGCGAGCTTGAAGGTCTCCAGGCACTCCAGCCCGATGCTGCCGAGATCCAGCCCCTCCGGCCGGACCGGCTCGCGCATCGGCTCGATATCCTTCCGCAGCAGGTCGGTGGCCAGGTCGGCGCGGGCCAGCACGGCGGCGCGGATCACCTCGGACAGCGCGTTGCGCGTCAGCGTATGGGTGCGGATGCGCACCACGTCCTCGGCGGCCCAGTGCGCGGGCTTCGTGCCCATCAGCGCGAATTCGGGCGGCAGGCGCCCGGGCTCGCGCTCGCAGAGATCGACATAGGCGTTGATGCCGGCGGCGAAGGCGCCGCAGATCGCCCGTGCATCGGGGGCATAGGCGGCGAATTCGGCGTCCATGTCGCCGCGATAGAGGAAGAGGCGGGAGGCGCGGTCCTGCGCCAAGTAGCCGGGGCCGAAATCCGCGGCCAGCAGGCCGAGGCCGCGCTTCCGCCAGAGGTCGATCTGCCACAGCCGGTCCCGTGCCGCGTTGAAGCCTTGCAGGAACCAGAGATCCGCCTCGCTCTCCGCCCGCAGATGCGGGATGCCCCAGCGGTCCACCACGATCGAGGCTGGTGCCTGCAGGCCCTTCAGCGCGATGGTGTCCTGTGAAGGGGCGGGCGTGGCTTCGGTCATGGGGTCAGGATCTCCCGATCTGTCGCGACAGCAAAAGGCGGCGGCAGGCTAGGGGGGCGGGCGGGCCGGCGCAATGCATCCCCCGGCTGGATCATGAAGCGAGAGCAGGGCATGATCCCCCGCATCTTTGCATCCTGAGGACCGCCCCGCCATGGCGCTGCGCTGCGATACCATCATCCGCGATGCCACCATCTTCGACGGCACGGGCGCGCCCCGGCGGCTGGGGGATGTGGGTGTCACCGGCGACCGCATTGTGGCGGTGGGCGACCTCGGCGGTGCCAGCGCGGACCGCGAGATCATCGCCACCGGCAAGGCCATCGCGCCGGGCTTCATCGACTCGCACACGCATGACGACCGCGCCGTGCTCTGTGGCCCCGCCTGCATGCTCTGCAAGATCAGCCAGGGCGTGACGACGGTGGTGGTGGGCAATTGCGGCATCAGCCTCGCGCCCATGCGCCACACCGCCAAGCGCCCGCCCGCGCCGCTGGATCTGCTGGGCGACGAGCAGTGGTGGACCTTCGACAGCTTCGGCGACTACGCCCATGCGCTGAAGAAGCAGGGTAGCGAGGTGAATACCTACGCCCTGGTCGGCCACCAGACGCTGCGGGTGGAGGCGATGAACGGCGACGTGCACCGCCCGGCCAAGGATGCCGAGATCGACCGGATGCACGCGCGGCTGAAGCAGTCGCTGATGGAGGGGGCCTCGGGCTTCTCCACCGGCCTCTACTACCCGCTGAACAAGGCCGCGACGACCGAGGAGGTCATCGCGGTGGGCGAGGCGCTGAAGACCACCAACGGCCTCTACACCACGCATATGCGGGACGAGGCGAACCACATCCTGGCCTCGATCGAGGAGACGCTGCGGATTGGCACGCAGCTGGGCCTGCAGGTCCATATCAGCCATCACAAGTGCTCGATGCCCGAGAATTACGGGCGCAGCGTGCAGACCCTGGCGTTGATCGAGGCCGCCGCTTCCATGCAGGAAGTGGCCTTCGACATGTATCCCTATCCCGCCGGCTCCACCGTGCTGATGCCGGAGAAGGTGCGGGAGGATACCCGCGTCCTGATCAGCTGGTCCGTGCCGCATCCGGAGATGGCAGGGCGGGAGCTGTCCGAGATCGCGCGCGGCTGGAACACCGACATGCGTGGCGCGGCCGAGCGGCTGCTGCCGGCCGGCGCCATCACCTTCCAGATGGACGAGGAGGATGTGCGCCGCATCATGCGCCACCCGCTCTCCATGATCGGCTCCGACGGCCTGCCGCATGACGCCAAGCCGCACCCGCGCCTCTGGGGCACCTTCCCGCGCGTGCTGGGCTTCTATTCCCGCCAGCTCGGCCTCTTCGACATGGAAACGGCGATCCACAAGATGACGGGCCGCTGCGCCCAGGTCTTCGGCATGGTGGACCGCGGCGTGATCCGCGAGGGCGCCTATGCCGACCTCGTGCTCTTCGATGCCAGCACCGTCATCGACAACGCCACCTTCGAAGAGCCGGCGCAGATGAGCACGGGCATCGAGAAGGTCTGGGCCAATGGCGTCCTCTCCTTCTCCGAGGGCAAGGCGACGGGCGAGAAGCCGGGCCGGCTGGTGACGCGCGGCCGCTAGGCGAGCGCCAGCCGCAGGCCAAAGCCCATCAGCAGGAAGGCGAAGGCCCAGCGCTGGACCTGCTCGGCCGCCGGATGCCGCGCCATCCAGCGGCCGAGCCGCGCGCCCATCCAGGCATAGGCGAGGTCGAAACCCGCGCCGACCGCCACCAGGACGGCGCCCAGCAGGATGAATTGCGCCGCCGCGCTGCCCGCCGGCTCGATGAACTGCGGCAGCAGCACGGAGCAGAAGAGCAGAGCCTTGGGGTTGGAGATGTTGGTGAGCAGCCCCCGGCGCAGCGCCGCCCGGCAGGAGGCTGCCGCCCTCCATGGCGGCGTGGCTGCCGCGGGTGCCGGGGCGGCAAGGGGGCGCAGCAGCGTCCAGCCGATCCAGCAGAGATAAGCCGCGCCGGCCATCCGCACCGCATCGAAGGCCCAGGGCGTGGCCAGGAGCAACGTGGCCAGCCCGGCCCCGGCAATGGTGACATGCGCCGCGCGGGCGAGGGCGAGGCCCAGGGCGGTGGCCAGTGCCGCCTTCCGTCCCTGCCGCGCGGCGGTCTGTAGGATGAGCACCATATCCGGCCCCGGCAGGAGGTAGGCGATGGCCAGGGCGGTCATGAAGATCCAGAACTCCCTCATGGCCCGGTCTCCCGTTTAAGGGAGAGGTCTAGCGCCAGGGGGCAGGGCAGGTCCTTGCGAAGTCGCTTGTTCCGGGCGGCCGCGTTGGCAGGATATGCTAGGTCTTGCCGCCAGGGGCCGCGGGAATGCCGGGATGGAGCTGGATGCGATCGACCGCCGGATTCTGGCCGCGTTGCAGCGGGACGGGCGGCTGACCAATGTGCAACTGGCCGAGGAGGTCGGACTCTCGCCTTCTCCCTGCCTGCGCCGGGTGCGGATGCTGGAGGTCGCCGGCATCATCAGCGGCTACTCGGCGGCGCTTGACCGGCAGCGCATTGGCCTGGGGCTGACCGTCTTCGTCGGCGTGAAGGTCGAGCGGCACCGGGACGAGACCGCCGCCGCCTTCCGGGAGGCGGTGCAGTCGGTGCCCGAGATCCTTTCCTGCCATCTGGTTTCGGGCGAGGCCGATTTCCTCCTGCAGGTCGTCGTGCCCGATCTCGCGGGCTATGAGCGCCTGCTGCTGGGCACGCTGCTGAAGATGCCGGGGGTGATCGACATCCGCAGCAACTTCGCCATCCAGACGGTGAAGCCGCCGGGGCCGCTGCCCCTGAACCACCTGCCGGGGCCCAGAGGCGGGCATAAGGCGTAAGCCACCCGCCTCAGGTCATCGGCGGGGCGACATATCGCCGGTAGCCCGGGCGCTGGTTCAGCCGGTCGTACCAGGCGTGCAGCCGGGGCAGTTCCGGCCGCTCCTCCACCTCCACCCCAAACCAGCGGCGCACATAGGCGCCAAGCGCGATATCGGCGAGGGTCAGATTCTCCCCTTCCAGGAAGGGCAGGCCATGCGCGAGGTGGCTGTCCAGGATGTGCCAGGCCGCGCCCGAGGCCTCGGCGGCTGCGCGGATGGCCACCATGTCGCGCTGCTCCGGCGGCGTGCGCACCATGCCCCAGAAGAGGTTCCGCTCCGCCGGCTGCACCGTGGAGAGGGTCCAGTCCAGCCAGCGCTCCACCCGCGCGCGGGTCGCGGCGCCCTCCGGATAGAGGCGCCTGCCTTCCGGCCCCGCCTGCCGCTCGATCTGGCGCATGGCGAGGTATCGGAGGATGGAATGCGATTCCCAGAGGATGACGTCGCCATCCTCCAGCGTGGGGATGCGGCCATTCGGGTTCATCGCCCGGTATTCGGGCGTATCGACCTTGCCGAACTGCATGCCGGCATCGGTGCGCTCGAATTCCAGGCGCAGCTCCTCGCAGCACCAGAGCACCTTCTGCACATTGACCGAGTTGGCGCGGCCCCAGATGCGTGGCTTGTTCAATTCCGTCTCCTCCCCAGGTGCTGACGGGCGGGATGCTACAGCCTGGACGCGCGGCTGAATAACCGGAACAGCGTTCTATCCGTGCGCAGAGGAATGCGGTGGCCACGGGCGGCGATGCGGGTCGGTAGGCTTGCGGGCAGGCGCCTGGCCGGCCAGGGAAGGCAGCATCGCCGTCTCAATTCGCGGAGCGGAACGCATGACCCAGACCTCACCCGCGACTATCGGAGGCATCGCTCCCTCCTTTCGTCTTGGGCTTGGCAGTGCGCTGCTGGCGGTGACGATGTCGACCAACTGGATCACCAGCACCCGCTTCGCCATGCGGGGTGCCGAGCCGATGCACCCGGCGCTGCTGACCATGATCCGCTTCGGCACCGCCGCGCTGGTGCTGGCGCCCTGGCGGCGGCGCCTGCGGCTGATCCCATAAGAGGCGCCGAAGCTGGCGCTGCTGGGGCTTCTCTCCGCGGGGCTCCGTACCTGCTCTGCGTGCTCTGGGACCTCAGCTTCGCCCTGGCGGCGGAGGCCGGGCCGCTTCTCATCGGCCATCCTGGCGATCACCATGGGCATGGCCGCCATCACCGGCGGCGGGCTGCTGGATTTCAGGGGGGCAGGGGCTGGCGCGGGCATGAGGGCAGGGCCTGCCGCCCGCAAGGCTGCTCCGCGCCGCTTTCACGCTTGCGTGGTAGCCCTCGCCCCTGCCTCGGTCTATCGTGACTGCTCACTAACGGTCAGACGAGGAAACCTGAAGTCATGACGGTGCGCGGGTGGCAGCCCGGAAGCTGGCGCGAAATGCCGATCCGGCAGGTGCCAGATTATCCGGACGCGGCGAAGCTGAAGGCGATGGAGGCGAAGCTCGCCGGCTTTCCGCCTTTGGTGTTTGCCGGCGAAGCCCGGCGTCTGAAGAAGTCCCTGGCGGCGGCGGGGCAGGGCAAGGCCTTCGTCCTCCAGGGCGGCGACTGCGCCGAGAGCTTCTCCGACTTCAAGGCCAATACCATCCGCGACACCTTCCGGGTGCTGCTGCAGATGGCCGTGGTGCTGACCTTCGGCGGCGGGCTGCCGGTGGTGAAGCTGGGCCGCATGGCCGGACAGTTCGCCAAGCCCCGCTCCTCCGACACCGAGACGCAGGATGGCGTCACGCTGCCCTCCTATCGCGGCGACATCATCAACGGGCCGGAATTCAACGCCGGGGCACGGACGCCCGAGCCGTCGCGGATGGAATTCGCCTATATGCAGTCGGCCGGCACGCTGAACCTGCTGCGCGCCTTCGCCACCGGCGGCTATGCCGACCTGCATGAGGTTCATCGCTGGAACCTGGGCTTCGTCGCCCGCAGCCCGCTGGCCGACCGCTACCAGGACCTGGCGCACCGGATCGACGAGACGCTGCGCTTTATGGCGGCCTGCGGCATGTCCGAGGCGCCGCAGGTGCGGGAGACGGAATTCTACACCAGCCACGAGGCGCTGCTGCTCCCCTATGAGGAAGCCCTGACCCGCGTCGATTCCACGACCGGCGACTGGTATGCCTGCTCCGCCCACTTCCTCTGGATCGGCGACCGCACGCGGCAGCCGGATGGCGCGCATGTCGAGTTCCTGCGTGGCGTGAAGAATCCGCTGGGGCTGAAGGTCGGCCCGACCACCGATGCATCCGAGCTGGTGCGGCTGACCGAGATCCTGAACCCCGCCAATGAGCCGGGCAGGCTGACGCTGATCACCCGCATGGGTGCCCAGAAGGTGGCCGAGAAGCTGGCGCCGCTGCTGCGCGCGGTGCGCGACGCGGGCCGCGAGGTGGTCTGGATCTGCGACCCCATGCATGGCAACACGCATACCGCCGGCAGCTACAAGACCCGCTCCTTCGACAGCATCCTGGCGGAGGTGCGCGGCTTCTTCGACGCTCATCAGGAAGTCGGCACCTGGCCCGGCGGCGTGCATGTCGAGATGACCGGCAACGAGGTCACCGAATGCATCGGTGGCGCGCACCGGCTGACGGAGGCCGATCTCGCCTCGAACTACGCCACGCAGTGCGACCCACGCCTGAATGCCGAGCAGGCACTGGAACTGGCCTTCCTGGTGGCGGAGGAGCTGAAGGCCCGCCGCCCCGACGGCGCGCAGCTCTCCCTGCTCGCGGCCCAGTAACGAGGCGCCCTGTGAGCCCCATGCCCCCGCAGCCGGTGGAAGCCGATATCGCCGGCCGCACGGATGTCTACTTCAACCGCACCAAGGAGATCGCCGCCCGCTTCGGCGACTGCCAGGTGACCTACGCGGTCTTCCTGCGGCGGCCGGTGGTCTCGGCACCGCGGCTGGTCATGGACTGGCTGGCGACCATCGCCGCCGAGCGGGGGACGGAGATCAGCATCGAGCTGATGCACAAGGAAGGCGTGTGGGTGGGCGCGGGCGACCCGATCCTCTACATCACCGGCTCCTTTGTGCAGCTCGCGGATCTGGAGACGCTTTATCTCCAGAAGCTGGGGCCGGCCTGCGTCGCCGCGCATAATGCCTATCAGATGTGCCTGGAACTGCCCAAGGCCGCCTTCCTGGCCATGGAGGCCCGGCACTGCGCCGGGGCCGAGATGCAGGAGATGATGGCCTATGCCGCCGCCGTCGGCTCGGCCAGCGCGAAGCGGGAAGGGGCCAAGGGCTTCATTGGCAATGCCAATGACGTCACGGCCCATTGGTTCGGCAATGAGCGTGGCTTCGGCACCATGCCGCATGCCCTGATCGGCTATGCCGGCAGCACGCTGCGCGCGGCCGAGATGTTCCACGAGACCTATCCCGACGACAATCTGACCGTGCTGGTCGATTACTTCGGCCGGGAGGTCACGGACGGGCTGGAGGTCTGCCGCCGCTTCCCCGAGCTGGCGGCGGCCGGTCGGCTTTCCGTCCGGCTGGATACCCATGGCGGCCGCTTCCTGGAAGGCCTGGACCCCGCGGAATCCTACGCGGTGCTGGAGCGGCACGCGCCCGGCGCCATCCGCCGCTACCGTTCCGATACCGAGCTGCGGCACCTTGTCGGCACCGGAGTCTCCGCCGCCGCCATCTGGCGGATGCGGGAGGCGCTGGACCGGGCCGGCTTCCCCAGGGTGGGCATCGTCGCCTCCTCCGGCTTCGGTGTCTCCAAGTGTAGGGTGATGAACGAAGCCAAGGTCCCGATCGATGTCGTGGGCACCGGCAGCTTCATCCCGAACACCTGGAGCGAGACCTACGCCACGGCCGATATCGTCGATTATAACGGTCAGGCGCGGGTGAAGCTGGGCCGCGAATTCCTGCTTCGCAAGAACGGCGCCCGCAAGCGCGGCAACTGATGCCCGGCGGCGGCAGGTGGCTTGACGCCACCTGCCGCCGCCGGGAGGCTGCGCGCCATGCGTATCCATATCCAGAATCCCGAGGGCGATGCCCTCTTCGCCATCACGCCCGCCCAAGTCGCGGCGGCCCTGGCGCGCCATCCCGATTTCGCCGCTGCCGGGATCAGCCTGGCCCATGACGAGGCCGGGCTCTGGTCCGCCCTGGCGGAGGCCGAGGTGCTGGTCACCTGGACCAGGCTGGCGGCCCGGCATTTCCCCGAGGGCGTGCTCCCCGGCGCCGCGCCGAAGCTGAAGGCCATCTTCTGCACCTCCGCCGGCGTGGACCGGCTGGCCCCCTTCGCCTGGCTGCCGCCGGGCGTGGCGCTGCTGAACAACCGGGGCACCCATGGGGCCAAGGCCGGCGAGTTCGGGCTGATGGCGCTGCTGATGCTCGCCAACCACATCCCCACCTTCGCGCAGGACCAGCAGAAGCAGGTCTGGTCGCCGCGCTTCGGCTCGGTGCTGGCGGGGCGGACAGTCTGCGTCGTCGGGCTGGGTTCGCTGGGCGGCGCGGTGGCCGAGCGCGCGGCGCAGTTCGGCATGACCGTGATCGGCGTGCGGAATTCGGATGCGCCTCACCCCGCCTGCTCCCGCGTAGTCAGTCAGGACGCGATCGACAGCGTATTGCCGGAGGCTGAGTTCCTGGTGCTGGCCTGTCCGCTGACGCCGCGCACGCAGGGGCTGCTGGACCGCCGCCGCATGGCGCTGCTGCCTCGTGGCGCCAAGCTGGTGAATATCGCCCGCGGTCCTGTCTGGGATGAGGATGCGCTTTGCGATGCGCTGGAATCCGGGCATCTGGCCGGCGCGGTGACGGATGTGCAGGTGCAGGAGCCGCTGCCGGCGGGTGACCGCCTCTGGACGGCGCCCAACCTGCTGATCACGCCGCATATGTCGGCCGATGATCCCGCCACCTACAACGACCAGAGCCTGGACCTGCTGTTCCAGAACCTGCGGGCCATGCGGCAGGGTCAGCCCATGCCCCAGCGGGTGGATACCGCCAGGGGCTACTGAGCGCGCGGCGCCGCCTTACTTGGCGGCGTTCGCCTTGGCGATGGGGGGCACGAACTGCTGCTCGGTATCCCAGGGGAAGAGGATCCAGGTGTCCTGGCTGACCTCGGTCACGAAGGTATCGACCAGCGGCTTGCCGGCGGGCTTGGCATAGACCGTGGCGTAATGCGCCTTCGGCAGCAGCCTGCGGACCACCTTCAGCGTGGTGCCGGTATCCACCAGGTCATCCAGCACCAGCCAGCCCTCGCCATCCCCGGCGGCGGTGGGGGGCTTGGCTACGACCGGCTCGCCCTTCACTTCCTCATCATAGGTGACGATGGAGGTGCTCTCGATCATCCGGCAGTCGAGCTCGCGCGCCACGATGGCGGCGGGGATCAGCCCGCCGCGGGTGATGGCGACGATGCCCTTCAGCGGGCCCTTCTCCACCAGCCGCCAGGCCAGCGCCTTGCCATCCCGGTGAAGCTGGTCCCAGGAGACGGTGTAGTAACGGGGCTGGGCCATCATTCAGAACATCCTGCCGCCATTGGGGACGGCGATATCAGGGCGGAGAAGAACCACCGCGCCATTGGCGTCCGGCAGGCCGAGGGTCAGGACCTCACTCTCGACGTCGGCCACCTTGCGGGGTGGGAGGTTGACAACGCAGAGCACCTGCCGGCCGATCAGTTTTCCGGGCGGGTAATGCACGGTGATCTGTGCGGAGGACCGCTTCACCCCGATCTCCGGCCCCAGGTCGATCTCCAGCCGCAATGCGGGCTTTCGGGCGCCCTCCAGCGGCTGGGCATCGACCACGGTGCCGACGCGGATGTCGATGCGGTCGAAATCCTCGATACTCGCGGTGCTGTCCATGCACTTCGGATACCGCTTCCTTGGCGGTGAAGGAAGGGGGATGGATGGACGCGAGGCCGCGAGCATGTCAGCGTACCGCGATTTCCGGCCCTGTTAGCTCTGAGAGAACCCGATGCGCGATTTCCATGCCCCCGGCCGCAGCCCTGTCCTCGCTACGCGTGGCATGGCGGCCACCTCGATGCCGGCGGCGACACTGGCGGCCATTGATATCCTGCGGAACGGTGGCAACGCGCTGGACGCCGCCATCGCCGCCGCGGCCGTGCTGGCGGTGGTGGAGCCGCAATCCACCGGCATCGGCGGCGACTGCTTCTGCCTCTATGCGCCGGCCGGCCAGGGGCGGGTGGTCGCCATGAACGGTTCCGGCCGCGCGCCGGCCGGGGCCACGCCGGAGCGGCTGCGCGCCGACGGGCTGACGGCGATGGACCCGACCTCGCCCCATTCCGTCACCGTCCCCGGCGCCGTCTCGGCCTGGGGCAAGCTGAACGCGGTCTATGGCCGCATGCCGCTGGACCGCATCCTGGCGCCCGCCATCCGCCTGGCGGAGGAAGGCCACCCCATCCACCCGCGCGTTGCCTCGGACTGGCAGAATGCGACGCCGAAGCTGTCGCGGCGGGAGGCGACGGCCCGCCATTTCCTGAAGGACGGCCAGCCCCTGAAGGTGGGTGACATCTTCCGCCAGCCGGCCCTGGCCCGCACGCTGCGCGCCATCGCCAATGAAGGGGCGCGCGCTTTCTACGAGGGTGAGATCGCCGCCGACATGGTGGCCACCCTGCGGGCCGCCGGCGGCAGCCATACCGAGGCGGATTTCGCCGCCGGGCTGGACGTGGCCGAGTTCGTCGAGCCGATCCAGGCGCGCTGGAAGGGGCTGGATATCTTCCAGTGCCCGCCCAATGGCTCGGGCATGCTGGTGCTCTCCATGCTCGGCGTGCTCGAGCGGTTCGAGACGCCGGAGGGCGGCCCGCTCTCCGCCACCCGCCTGCACCGCCATACCGAGGTGGCGCGCCTGGCCTATCGCGACCGTGACGCCTTCCTGGCCGATCCCTCCCAGGTGGAGGTGCCGGTCGCCAAGCTGACCTCAGCCGAGTACACGGCCGGGCTGCGCGCGCTGATCAGCGATGAGAAGGCGATGCGCGAGCTGCCGCCGGCCGGCCTCGCGGAGATGCTGCCGGTCCACAAGGACACCGTCTATCTCTGCGTGGTGGATGCGGACGGCAATGTCTGTTCCTTCATCAACTCGCTCTTCGAGAGCTTCGGCTCCGGCATCCTGGCCGAGAAGAGCGGCGTGATGCTGCACAACCGCGGCTTCGGCTTCCGCCTGCAGGAGGGGCACCCGAACTGCATCGCCCCCAACAAGCGCCCGATGCACACCATCATCCCGGGCATGGTGATGAAGGATGGCCAGCCGCTGATGCCCTATGGCGTCATGGGCGGTCATTTCCAGCCGATGGGCCAGACGCTCTTCCTGTCCAACCACTTTGAGTTCGGGCTGGATGTCCAGGCGGCGCTCGATCTGCCGCGCCTCTTCCCCTATGGCGGAAAGCTGCAGGTGGAACGGGGCATCCCCAGCTCCGTCGTCGACCAGCTCAGCCGCATGGGCCATGTGCCGGAACTGATCGCCAATCCGCATGGCGGCGGCCAGGCCATCCTGATCGACCGTGAACGGGGCGTGCTGATCGGCGGTTCCGACCCCCGCAAGGATGGCTGCGCCCTCGGCTACTGAGGCGCGCTGACGGCTGAAGGAGTGACCACCATGACCGAGCCCTGCGATTTATCCGCCGTCCAGGCGCGGCAACTGATCGGCACGAGGAAGCTCTCGCCGGTCGAGCTGCTGGAGTCCTGCCTCCGCCGCATCGGCGCCGTGAACCATGCCGTCAATGCCATGGTGGCGATGGATGAGGAGCGTGCCCGCGCCGCCGCCCAGGCGGCGGAGGAGGCGGTGATGCGCGGCGACAAGCTGGGCCCGCTGCATGGCCTGCCGCTGGGGATCAAGGACCTGGATTCCACGGCGGGGCTGGTCACCACCTTCGGCAGCCCGCTGTTCCGGGACAATGTGCCCAAGCATGACGACCACATGGTGGCGGACCTGCGTGCCGCCGGCGGCATCGTGCTGGGCAAGACCAATACGCCGGAATTCGGCGCGGGCGCGAATACGCGCAACGCCGTCTATGGCGCCACGGGCAATCCCTTCGACCCCACCCGCTCGGCCGCCGGTTCCTCCGGCGGCTCGGGCGTGGCGCTGGCGACGGGCATGGTGCCGCTGGCCAGCGGCTCCGATACCGGCGGCTCGCTGCGGAACCCGGCGGCCTTCAACGGCATCGTCGGCTTCCGCCCCAGCCCGGGGCTGGTGCCGAATGGGCGGCGGGCGCTGGGCTGGTCGGCGCTGTCGGTGCTCGGGCCGATGGCGCGGGACGTCGGCGACCTGGCGCTGATGCTCTCCGCCATCGCCGGCGACGATGGCGTGGACCCGCTGGCCTATACCCTGCCGGATGTGGATGTGCGGCGCGGCATGGCCTGGCATGAGGCGGTGGACCTTTCCTCCATCCGTGTCGCCGCGACCGTGGATTTCGGCTTCGCACCGACGGAGCGGCATATCCGCGAGGTCTTCGCCAGCCGCCTCGCGGCGCTGACGCCGCTCTTCGCCTCGGTCGAGCAGCGCCATCCCGATTGCAGCGGCACGGACGAGGCTTTCGCGGTGCTGCGCGCCGTCAGCTTCCTGGCCGGCTTCGACGAGAAGGTGCGGAAGGACCCGAACTGCGTCGGCCCGAATGTCCGCGCCAATGTCGAGGAAGGCTGGGGCTATTCGGCGGCCGATGTGGCGCGTGCCTCGGTGTTGCAGACGCAGATCTATCGCCGCTGGCAGCAGTTCTTCGCCAGCGGGGTGGATGTGATCGTCTCGCCCGCCATGACCATCTCGCCCCGGCCCTGGAGCGAGCTGTACCCCACCGAGATCGACGGCGTGGCGACCAAAAGCTACTTTCACTGGCTGGCCAATGCCTATGCGGTGACGGTCACGGGCCACCCCGCCATCAGCCTGCCGCTGGGCCTGGACAAGGCGGGCATGCCCTTCGGCTTCCAGATCGTCGGCCCGCGCGGCGGCGACGCGCTGGTCGTGGCCGTGGCTGCCGCCATCGAGGCCGCGGTGGCGGGCGACGCCACCCTGGCCCGCCCGGTGCCCGACCTGGCAAAGCTCCGGGACGCGGGCCCGATCAGCGAGATGCCAGGCTTTCTCAGCTTCGACTGAGGGTGGTGGAGGCCCGCGCCATGAGGCCCAGGCCTTTTCACCTCAGGCGGCGATGCCGTCGGCGCGCAGGGGATGCCAGACGGAGATTTCCCGCGGGCCGGCCAGGATCTCCGGCAATGCGGCATTCCAGGCGGCGCGATAGGGGCGGTGGACCTGCACGGCCAGCACCTCCTCATGATCCGCCCAGGTTTCGTAGAGCATGAAGCGGCAGGGGTCCTCCGGGGCGCGGTGCAGCACCGCGTTTCGGAAGCTGGCCTCGGCGCGCATGGCATCCAGCAGGCCGTTCAGCAGGGTGGTAAAGCGCTCCAGCTGCCCGGGCCGGACCTGGAACTGAATGGCATAGACGACGCTCATGAGGATGGCTCCGTTCGGACGGTGGCGGTCAGGGCGCGCCGGGTGGCCTCGTCAGCGGGGTAGAAGCATTCCAGCGCCAGCTCGGAGAGCGTGACATCGACGGGCGTGCCAAAGACCGTGGTGGTGGAGAGGAAGGACAGCGCGCGGTCCTGGCCTGGAGGGCGGATGCGCAGGGGCACGGCGATGCCGCCCATCGGCTCCGCCTGTCCCGCCGGCGGGCAGGGATAGGCGGAGAGTTCGACATGTAGCGCGGCCAGCACAGGATCGCCGGACTGGTCGATCTGCGCGCGCAGCCGCTCCAGCAGATGCGCGCGCCATTCGGGCAGGTTCTCGATCCATGGCGCCAGCCCCCGTGGATGCAGGCTGAGGCGTAGGACATTCACAGGCGGCGCCAAGAGTTCCGGCGCCGCGCCGGCCAGCAGTGGGGCCACCGCATCATTGGCCGCCAGAAGGTGCCAGTGCCGGTCCACGGCCAGGGCGGGGAAGGGCTCATGACCCTTCAGGATCGCCTCCACCGCCCCACGCGCCGCCGCCATGTCCGGCGCCTGCAAGGGGCGTTCCGGATAATGCGGGGCGAAGCCGCCGGCCATCAGCAGCTGGTTGCGCTGGCGCAGGGGCATGCCGAGATGCTCGGCCAGCCGCAGCAGCATCTCCCGGCTGGCCGAGGCACGGCCGGTTTCCACATAGCTGAGGTGGCGCGTGGAGACCTCGGCATCCAGCGCGAGATCAAGCTGGCTGCGCCTGCGGCGCAGGCGCCATTCCCGCAACAGGTCGCCGACGGTGGGCTGGGTGATCGACATGCCCGGAAGTCTAGCAATGCCGCGGCGCCTGGCCATGACCTCTGAGGTTATCGCGGCGCGGCGGGCGCCTGTTCTAAGCCTCGCGGGCCGGGGAGGGTCTCCGGCTCACCGAGGAGAAACGCCATGCATGATCCGATGAAGATCGCCGAGGCCTATCTGGCTGCCTGGAACGAGGCCGATGCCGGGCGGCGGCGGGCGCTGCTGTCGCAAGGCTGGGCCGAAGCGGCGCGCTATGCCGACCCGCTGATGCAGGGGGAAGGGCGCGAGGGTATCGCCCGGATGATCGAGACCGCGCGGAGCGGCTTTCCCGGCCATGGTTTCACGCTGCGCGGCCAACCGGACGCGCATGGGCCCTTCCTGCGCTTCTCCTGGGATCTGGCGCCGGAAGGCGGCGCGCCCGTCGCCCAGGGCTCCGACGTGCTGCGGCTGGACGGGCGGGGGCGCATCCAGGAAGTCATCGGCTTCCTGGACCGCGCGGCCGCCTGAGGCTGCGAAAGGCCCGCGCCGCCGGTACCGGCGGCGCGGGGTGGCGGGTCAGCGGCCCTTGGCCTTCCGCCATTCGGTGAAGGTGGCGAGATTGCCTTCATCCGTGGGGGGATAGAGGCCGAGGATGCTCTGGCCGCCCTGCACCCGCTCCGTCACGAAATCCTCATAGGCTGTCATCTCCACCGCCTCCTCGGCGATCTCATCCGCCAGATGCGCGGGGATGACGATGACGCCATCGGCATCGCCGACGATGACATCCCCAGGAAAGACCGGCGCGTCGCCGCAGCCGATCGGCACGTTGATGTCGATGGCCTGATGCAGCGTCAGGTTGGTGGGGGCGGAGGGACGGGTGTGATAGGCCGGCATCTCCAGTTCGGCGATCTCGGCCGAATCCCGGAAGCCGCCATCGGTGACGACGCCGGCGACGCCGCGCATCATCAGCCGCGTGACGAGGATGCCGCCGGCCGAGGCCGCGCGCGGGTCCTTGCGGCTGTCCATCACCATCACCGCGCCGGGCGGGCATTCCTCCACCGCCTTGCGCTGGGGGTGGCCACGGTCGCGGAAAACGGAAAGCTGGTTCAGATCCTCGCGCGCCGGCATGTAGCGGAGCGTGAAGGCCTCGCCCACCATGGTCTCCGGCTTGGCCTTGCCGCCCACGGGCTGCACGCCCTGGATCATCTGGTTGCGGAGGCCGCGCTTGAACAGCGCGGTGGCGAGGGTGGCGGTGCTGACGGTCTTCAGCTTCGCGCGGGTCTCGGGCTTCAGGCTGCTCATGTCGCGGGACCTCAATAGATCACGGGTTCTTCGACCGGCGGGCCGAATTCGGTCTTCAGGAAGTCAAAGTCGCAGCCTTCATTGGCCTGCTGGATATGCTTGGTGAACATCCAGCCATAGCCACGGCCGAAGCGTGCCTCCGGAGCCTTCCATTCGGCACGGCGCTTCGCGAGTTCCTCCTCGGAGACCAGCATGTTGATGCTGCGGGCGTCCACGTCCATCTCGACGATGTCGCCGGTGCGCAGCAGGGCCAGCGGACCGCCGATCCAGCTTTCCGGCGCCACATGCAGGACGCAGGCGCCGTAGCTGGTGCCGGACATCCGCGCATCGGACATGCGCATCATGTCGCGGTGGCCCTCCTTCAGCAGCTTCTTCGGCATCGGCAGCATGCCCCATTCCGGCATGCCCGGGCCGCCCTGCGGGCCGGCATTCCGCAGCACCATCACCGTATCGGGCGTGAAGGGATAGTTCTCATCGTCCACCGCCTTCTTCATGCTGGGGTAGTCGTCAAAAACCACGGCGGGGCCCGAATGCTTCAGGAAGCGCTGGTCCATGGCAGCGGGCTTGATGACGCAACCGTCGGGCGCCAGGTTGCCCTTCAGCACGGCCAGCGAGCCTTCACCGTAGATCGGGTTGTCCGTGGTGCGGATGACGTCGTCGTTGAAGACTTTGGCGCCGGCGATGTTCTCGCCCAGCGTGCGGCCGGTGCAGGTGAGGCAGGAGAGGTCGAGATGTTCCGTGATACGGTTCATCAGCGCCTTGATGCCGCCGGCGTAGTAGAAATCCTCCATCAGATAGGCATTGCCGGACGGCCGGACATTGCCGATGACGGGAACCTTGCGGCTGTAGCGCTCGAAATCCTCCAGCCCGATATCCTGCCCGGCGCGGCGCGCCATGGCGATCAGGTGGATGATGGCATTGGTGGAGCAGCCCATCGCCATGGCGACGGCGATGGCATTCTCGAAGGCCGGGCGGGTCTGGATCTTCTGCGGCGTCAGGTCTTCCCAGACCATGCCGACGATGCGGCGCCCGCTCTCGCTGGCCAGGCGGATATGCCCGGCATCGGCGGCCAGCATGGAGGAACCGCCCGGCAGCACCATGCCCACCGCTTCCGCGATGGCCGTCATGGTCGAGGCCGTGCCCATGGTCATGCAGGTGCCGTAGGAGCGCGCGATGCCGCCCTCGACGGACAGCCAGTCCTGGTCCGTGATCTTGCCGGCACGCAACTCATCCCAGTATTTCCAGGAATCCGAGCCGGAGCCAAGGAACTTGCCCTGCCAGTTGCCGCGCAGCATGGGGCCGGCGGGCAGGAAGATGGCCGGGATATTCATGCTGGTGGCGCCCAGCAGCAGGCCCGGTGTGGTCTTGTCGCAGCCGCCCATCAGCACCGCGCCATCCACGGGATGGGAGCGCAGAAGCTCCTCCGTCTCCATGGCCAGCATGTTGCGATACATCATGGTGGTCGGCTTGACGAAGCTCTCGGAGACCGAGATCGCCGGCAGCTCCACCGGGAAGCCGCCGGCCATCAGGATGCCGCGCTTCACATCCTCCACCCGCTGCTTGAAGTGCGAATGGCAGGGATTGAGGTCGGACCAGGTGTTGATGATCGCGATGACAGGCTTGCCGGTCCATTCCTCCGGGCTGTAGCCCATCTGCATGGCGCGGGAGCGGTGGCCGAAGGAACGGAGATCCGCAGGGCCGAACCAGCGGCGGCTCCGCAGCTCCTCGACGGTCTTCACTTTCGGCAGGGGCGATTCGGTCATGACGGCAGGGCTTCCGCTCAGACGGGGGTGAGGGCTTCGCGGCCGGCACAGACGGCGGCGATATTGTCCAGCGCCAGCATGCCCATGGCGTCACGCGTCTCCTGCGTGGCGCTGGCCATGTGCGGGGTCAGGAAGACATTGGGAAGCTCGGCGAAGCGCCTGTCGAAATCGGGCTCCTTGCGGAAGACGTCGAGCCCGGCGGCGAAGAGGTGGCCGCTCTTCAGTGCCTCCAGCAGCGCATCCTCGTCCACCAGCGCGCCGCGGGCGGTGTTCACGAAGACGGCGCCCTTCGGCAGCAGGGCGAAGGCGTCCCGCGTCATCAGCGTGGCGCCGCCCGCGGGCAGGTGCAGGGAGAGGATCTGGCAATGCGGCAGCATCGCCTCCAGGCTTTCGAAATACTCGGCGCCCTGTTCCAGGTCATCCGGCAGGCGGTGGCGGTTGTGATAGAGGACGCGCATACCGAAGCCCCGCGCGCGCTGCGCCATGGCCCGGCCGATGCGCCCCATGCCGACGATGCCGAGCGTCTTGCCGCTGGGCTTCACGCCCAGCCAGTCGGCCAGACCCATGCGGATGCCCCAGCCCTGTCGCATCATGGCGTCGTATTCATGGGCGCGGCGGCAGGCGGCCAGCAGCAGCATGAAGGCCAGATCGGCGGTGCAGTCCGTCAGCACATCCGGCGTATTGGTGACGATGATGCCGCGTGCCTTGGCCGCATCGGCATCCATGTGGTCATAGCCGACGCTGGCATTGGCGATGACCTTCACATAGTCCGGCAGCCTGTTGATGGCCGCCGCGTCCAGCTTGCAGGGGGAGCCGATCAGCAGTGCATCCGCCCTGTGGCGGGTAGCGGCCTCGATGGTTTCCTCGGCATCGAGGTCATGATCTGCCACCAGCGCATCGAATTCGCGACGGGCACGGTCCTCGGCGGCCGGGGTCACCCGGCGGGCGAGAAGGAGGCGCGGTGCGGCCATGGCCGTTTCCCTTCCAATATGGCTCTTGCCCTCTGGCACGGCCGTTGAGAGATTCCTAACCTCGGGTCACTCGTCAGACAAGTATCCGATATTTCGGATTCTGGATGGTTCAGGTAGAAGCGGTCCATGTCCGCAGCACCTCAACCCTCGCCCGATGCCCTGCTCGTGCCCATCGCACCGCGTATCCCGGCGGGGGAGGTCGCTTTCGCCACCCTCCGGCAGGCGATCATCTCGCTCGCGCTGCCACCGGGCATGCCGCTCTCCCGCGCGAATCTGGCGGCCCGGCTGCAGGTCAGCCAGACCCCGGTGCGGGAGGCACTGAGCCGGCTGCAGGATGAGGGGCTGGTAACGGTGGTCCCCAGCGCCTCGACCCATGTTGCGCGGATCGACCTGGACAATGCGCGGCAGGCGCATTTCCTCCGCGTGTCACTGGAGCTGGAACTGGGCCGGAAACTGGCCGGCGCGCCGCCGCCGGCCCTGGCGGCGCGGCTGGCCGAGCATCTGGCGGAGCAGCGGCGGCTGATCGGCCAGGACGGCTTCGCGGCGGCGGACGATGCCTTCCACGCCCGGCTCTACGAGGCCGCTGGCATGTCCGGCCTCTGGGCGCTGGTCCGCAGCCGCAGTGGCCATCTGGACCGGCTGCGCCGCCTGAACCTGCCCAGCCCAGGCAAGATGGAAGCGGTGGTGGAGGAGCACGGCCGGATCGCCGAGGCGATCCTGGCCCGTGACACAGCCGCCACCGAGGCAGCACTGCGCCAGCACTTCTCCGCCACCTTCTCCCGCATCCCGGCGGTGCTGGCGCGCTATCCCGACTATTTCGCGCCGGGCTGAGGCCGCTTACTCGACGAAGCCGAGAGCCAGCCCGAAGGCATCCGGCGCCGCCACCAGTAGGCGGCCCGCTTCCTCCCGCGCCGGCACGCCGCCGGCGGCCAGAGCGGCCTTGGCCTGGGTGAGGGACGCGGTGCGGAGGATCAGCCCGACCATGGCGTCGCGCCCATCCGCCGGCAGCGGCGGCAGAGCATCGCCCAGATGGGCGCGGGCGGCCTCCGGAGTCAGGATCAGCAGGCGGCCCTTGTCGGTCCGCAGCGCCACGCCGCCATCCACCGTCTCAAAGGGAGCATCGCCGAAGAGCTTGCGATAGGGTTCGGCCGCGCGCTCCGGCTCGGCGCTGGCCACGATGAATTCAGCGATGCCGGTCGTGCCATTGGCGTGCCGCTGCCATTCCGGCCGCCAGACCAGTTCCGGCGTGAAGTGGTGGCAGAAGAAGACCCGGCCGTTGAAGGACACCTCGGGCTTCAGATGCGTCACACGGAACTTCGCGTCCCGCGTGCCCTCGGGCAGATCCACCGGGCGGCTGAACTCCCGCGACTCCTCGGCGGGCACACCGCGTTCGACGATGGCGTCGCGGAAGCCGGCATCGGCACCGGGCTTGAACACCAGGCCGCCCAGGCCCTTCGGCATGTTCCAGAGGACGGAGTCCTTGGTGATCCGCGCGGGCTCGTAGCCCAGCAGCTCCAGGTAATCGGTGCCGAAGATCGCGAGGTGATTGCTGGAGCCGAGCGTGTGGTGCCCGCGCTCCGTCAGTTGGAAGCCCAGGCGCTGATAGGCCTCGGCCGAGGCGTCGAGCTGGTCTTCCACATAGACCACGACATGGTCGAAGCGGGGCGGGGGAATGGCGCTCACGTCGGCGTCTCCTGCAATTGCGAGGGTGCCAGCCTGCCTTCGGACAGCCGCAGCACCCTGTCGTGAAATTCGACCACGGCGGGGCGATGGGCAATGGAGATTATCGCAGTATCTGGCAATTCACGCCGCAGCGTCGTGTAGAGCATGCGCTCCGCCGCCGTATCGAGGCTTGCGGTCGCCTCGTCCAGGAAGAGCCATCGCGGGCGGACCAGCAGGGCCCGCGCCACGGCCAGCCGCTGCTGCTCGCCGCCGGAGAGGCGGCGTTCCCAGGCATCGGTCTCATGCAGCCGGGGGGCCAGCGCGGCCAGCCCGGCCTTGTCCAGCGCCGCCGTGACCTCGGCATCGCTATGCTCGGCCGGGTCATGCGGGTAGCAGATGGCGCGCTTGAGGGTGCCGAGCGGCATATAGGGGCGCTGCGGCAGGAACAGCACCTCGCCATCGGGCTGGTGGATCTGGCCGGAGCCGAAGGGCCAGATGCCCGCCAACGCGCGGAACAAGGTGGATTTGCCGCTGCCGGAAACGCCGGTGATCAGCACCGCCTCCCCAGGCTCGACACGCAGGCTGGCATCCTCGGTCAAGGGGCGGCCATTGGGCAGGGCCAGGCGCAGGCCCTCTGCCTCCAGGGCTTCGCCGCTGGAAGGCGAGACCCGCGGCCCTTCCTCCGCCGCGGCGCGGGCGGCGGAGACGGCATAGTGGAAGCCCGTCAGGCGCTCCACCGTGGCCCTCCAGGCGGCCAGCTCGTCATAGGCCGTCACGAACCAGGACATGGCACCCTGCACCTCGCCGAAGGCGCGGGTCGTCTGGACCAGGCCGCCCAGCGCGACGCGCCCGGCGAAATAGGCCGGAGCCGCCACGATGAAGGGGAATATGACCGCCACCTGGCCGAAGCCGGCGGTGAAGAAGGTCAGCTGCTTGGTGGCCGTCATGATGGCCCACCAGTTGTTCATGACAGCGGCGAAGCGCGCGCGCAGCCCGGCTTCCTCCTGGGCCTCACCGCCATGCAGGGCGATGCCCTCCATGTTCTCCCGCACGCGCACCAGGGAGAAACGGAAATCGGCTTCCACCCGCTGCTGGTTGAAGTTCAGCCCGACCAGCTTGCGGCCGATGAGATGCGCCAGCCAGGTGCCGATGGCGGAATAGATCAGTGCCACCCAGACCAGATAGCCCGGGATATTGATGCCGAAGACCGCCATGGGCCCCGACAGCCCCCAGAGCACGAAGATGAAGGAGATCAGCGTGACCACCGCGCTCATCAGCCCCAGCCCGAGATTGAGGGTGCTGCTGACATAGAGGCGGGTATCGTCGGCGATACGCTGGTCCGGGTTGTCGGCGCCGCCTTCTGTCAGGCCCATGCGGTAATAGGCGTGCCGGTCCAGCCATTCATGCAGCATCTGCCCCACGAGCCAGCGCCGCCAGCGGATCTGCAGGGCCTGGTTCAGGTAGAGCTGATAGACCGCGACGACGATGAAGAGCGCCGCGATGATGGAGAAGCCGGGCATGAAGCTCCCGCTCTCCCGCCAATGTCCCCAGAGCAGGAGCTGGCTGAAGGCCGGGAAATCCTTCTCCTGCAAGGCATCGTAGAAAGCCGCCTGCCAATAGGTCAGCAGCACGTTCATGCCGACCAGGGAGAGGTTCAGCAGGATGACGACGGCCAGCAGGCCGCGCGCCTTCCATTTGTCCTCGCTGTTCCAGTAGGGCCGGGCCAGTGCCCAGGCATCACGCAGGAAGGGCAACAGGCGGCGCATGTGTTCAGGCCTCGGGTGGGGGTTCGGCGGTCCCGGCACGCAGGCGGATGACGCCGCGCACCTCTTCCGGTGGCACGGGCTTGCCCTTCCGCAGAATCTCGATCCGGCCTTCCTGCTGTAAGGCCAGGGCCACCTTGCGCAGCCGCGGCAGCAGCGGCCGCCAGCTTTCATCGCTCAGCGGCGTGCCCGGCGGGGAGAAGGCGCGCGCCACGTCGCTGGGGGCGATGGACTTGCCCGGAGGGGCGGCGGCGGTGAGCCGCAGGATCTCGGCGGCGAGATCGGCATTGCTGGGCGTGGTCATGGTACAGAACTCATAAATGGCAGGGTGAAGCCGGTGGCCGCTGGTTGAAGGCCACTCATGCCCGCCGGGTTGCCGCCAGGCGACTCAGGCTGATCAGGGAGGCGATAGCCGCGATGGCCGCCGCAAGCCCGACGCCAATATAGGCGCCATTCTCGCCGCCGACCATCGGGCCCAGCGCCAGCGCCGCCAGGGCGGCGCCGACCGTCTGGCCCAGCAACCGCGCGGTGGAGAGCATGCCGCTGGCGCCGCCACTGCGTTCCCTCGGGGCAGAGGAGAGCAGAACCCGGTTGTTCGGGCTCTGGAACAGGCCGAAGCCTGCGCCGCAGAGCGCCACGCGCCAGGCGATTTCGGGGTAGGTGGCATCGACCGGCAGCGTGGCCATCAGAGCCAGGCCAATAGCCATGACGGCCATCCCGATGCCGCCCAGCAGGCCCGGGTTGAAGCGGTCGGAAAGCCGGCCGGCGAGCGGCGCGACACCGATCAGCACGAGCGGCCAGGGCGTGATCAGCAATCCGCTCTCCACCGCCGTGCGGCCGAGATTGTGCTGGAACAGGAAGGGCAGGGCGACGAAGGTCAGCATCTGCGCCGCGAAGGAACAGACCGAGGTGGCGATGGACAGCGCGAAGACCGGAATCCGCAGCAGGTCCACCGGCAGCAGCGGCGCCGCCCGCCCGGCCTGGCGCCGCACCAGCAGCGTGCCGCAGGCCAGGAAGCCCAGCAGGAAGAGGCCGACGATCCACCAGGACTGGCCGCGGGTGAACTGCTCCACCCCGACCGTCAGCAGGCCGAAGGTGCCGGCGCTGAGCATGGCGCTGCCGGCATCGAAGCGGCGGTTGCCGCGCGGGGTGCGCGGCAGGAAGCGGGTGAGCGCCAGGGCCAGCAGACCCAGCGGCAGGTTCACCGCGAAGACCCAGGGCCAGTGCGCCACGCCCAGGATGGCGGCGCCCACCGGCGGGCCGGCCACCGAGGCCGTGGCGACGATCAGCGCGTTCATGCCGATCCCGCGCCCCAGCATCTTATGCGGAAAGATGTAGCGAACCAGGGCGGTGTTCACGCTCATCAGCCCGGCCGCGCCGAAGCCCTGCACCGCGCGCGCGATGATCAGCATCTGCAGCGAATCTGAAAGGGCGCAGATCAGCGAGGAGGCGGTAAAGACCACCAGCCCGGCGCGATAGACCCGGGCATAGCCGAATTTCTCGCCCATGGAGGCGAAGGGCAGCAGGGACATGATGGTGGCGATCTGGTAGGCGTTCACCACCAGGATGACATCCGAGGCGGAGGCATTCAGGTCTGCGGCGATGGCTGGAAGGGCGACATTGGCGACGGAGCTGTCCATCACCGCCAGGGTGATGGAAACAGCGATGGCAGCCATCGCCCAGCGCCGCTTGGATGGCGGCAGGCCATCGGTTTCCTGAGACATCCTGAAGTTCCTCGGGCCGGCGGGATACTGGACAGGGATTCGCCCTGATCCGGGACCAGCGACCTTGCCCATGGAGCGACGGCACTGCCAAGGCGGCCCAGCCCTGCGTATGGTGCATCACTTCACCTGGGTCACGCGAGCGCGCTGGGTTCCGGACCGATGACCATCGTCATCACGGCCTTATTCACCGGAGGCCGCAGGCAAAGCCCTGGCCGAGGAGCGGCAAGGCCCATCCGGCGCGAGGCCGGGGGGCAGGCACAAAAAATGGGCGCCTTTCGGCGCCCAAGTTTCTTCTCGTGGAACGAGTGGAGGCGGACGGGGGAAACCTCCCCCGTCCAGTCCGCCTGCCTTAGCGCAGGACGATCTCGACGCGGCGGTTCTGCGGCTCGCGCACACCGTCGGCCGTGGCGACCAGCGGCTGGCTCTCGCCATAGGCGCGGATCGTGATCTCCGAACGCTGCACGCCCAGGCGGACCAGCTCGGCGGCGACGGCGTCGGCGCGGCGCTGGGACAGGCGCTGGTTGTACTGCGGCGAGCCGGAGCTGTCGGTGTGGCCGGACACTTCGATCCGGGTGGCCTGCACGCGGCTGGCGGCCTGGGCGGCCTCGGCGATGATCTGGCGGGCACGGGCCGTCAGGTCAGCGCGATCCCAGTCGAAGAACACCAGGTAGGTGCGGGCCGGAGCCGGAGCGACGGCCGGAGCGATCGGCGCCACCGGGGCCGGAGCGACCGGAACCGGCGTGTTGAAGGCGTAGCGCACGCCGATCAGAGCCGAGTGGTTGTGGTTCTGATCCAGCTGATACTGGCCCCGGCTGACGCCGCCCGCCGGAGTGGTGACCACACCGTCGAACTTCGACTGCAGCGAGCCGGTGTAGCGATACTCGGCCGTGATCGCGAGGCCCGGCACCGAAGCGATCGGGAAGGACAGACCGGCGATGCCCTGGTAGGCGAAGGCGCCCGTCGTGTCGTCGATCGAGACAATGGTGTTCGGTGCGTCGCGGCGGGTGCCACGGGCATCCACGTCCTTCCACATGTAGCCGACGCCGCCGCCGATATACGGCACGACCGCGACCGGCATGTTCGGGAACCACTGCGGCAGCTGGAAGTCGTAGTAGACGTTGGCCATCGCGCCGTACTGCTTCTGCTGGCCATCGAAGTTGCGGAAGGCGCTGCCGAAGCCGGCGCCCGGCGCACGGGCCGGGAAGCCACCCAGCTTATCGACTTCGTTGTACCGATAGTTGCCTTCCACCTCGACGCGGAAGCCGTTGCCGAAGCCGTAACCCAGGGAGAGGACGCCGACGCCGCCTTCCTTGAAGTTGATGTTGCCCTGGCGGCTCGCACCGATGGAATCCAGGGCCAGGGCGTTCGTGCCGATCGCCGTCAGGTTGTTCTTGTCGAGATGGTTCCAGCCCGCGCCGGCGCCGAGATAGACACCGGAGATGGGCTGGGCCGCCGCGGTCGGCAGCCAGGAGGACTGAGCCATCGCCGCGCCGGGAAGCGCGACCGCGGCGGTGGCAGCGAGAAGCATATGACGGAATTTCATGATCTTGTTCCTCAGCAACCCAGTGTGCGGGCGAGGGGATGAACCCGGGTTGCACACGCCAGTTTCTTTATTTCGACTGAAGCTCCGCCGCTGTGACAAAAATGCCATAGCTCACAGATGCTCCCGGGCTCTCAGTGGCTAGGCAGCCATTCGGCTCACCAAAAGGCCACCACGCACGTGGCGCTTATTGCGCCGTTTAAGCTGCCACAGCCAGTGAAGCTTACGAGACCTTCAGTGAAAACAATGTGACCACCGCTGGACGCATGGCAGGCCGGCTTAAAAGCCGGCACCCGGTAGCGCCAGATAGGCGGCTTCGTCCTGGGTATTGGGCCGCCCCAGGACGCGATTGCGGTGGGGAAAGCGCCCGAAGCGAGCAATGACCTGCCAGTGCCGCCAGGCATAGTCAATGCCCCCGCCCGGCTTGCGGGCGGATGGATCATCGCGCAACCCCTCGAACAGCGTGACCGACAGGTTCTGGTCGGCCATAGCCTCGCCATGCTCGAAGGGCAGGTAGAAGAAGCCGCGCGGCACCGGACCGAAGGCGAGGTCCTGCCGCCGTTCCAGCACCGCGGTCCGTGCCACGGCGCGGGCATGGGGGTCGGAGGCGAAAGCCGCCGACTGTCCGCGGAAGAGGTTGCGCGGGAACTGGTCGAGCAGCAGCAGCAGGGCCAGGGCGCCTTCCGCATCCGCGGCCCAGTCGTCCAGCTCTCCCTCCCGCGCCGGAATCACCAGATCGCCGAAGCGCGCGGAGATGGCGGCGTCGAAGGCGTCATTCCGCTCGAACCAGATGGGCCGGGACCGGCCGAGATTGCCGTCGAACCAGAATTCCAGGATTTCGCGCGGCGTGTTCATGTCTGCACGGCCCGGGCCAGCAGGCGGATGGAATGCACGGCGTCACGGCCGGACAGGTCACGGATCTGGTGGCGGCAGGAGGTGCCGTCGGCGACGATGGCATCCTCGGGCGCCGCGGCGCGGACGGCCGGCAGCAGGGACAGCTCGGCCATGGCGCGGCTCACCTCCAGGTTCTTCGCCTCATAGCCGAAAGAGCCGGCCATGCCGCAACACGAGGAAGCGATGGGCGTGACGGTCAGCTCCGGGATCTGCCGCAGCGTCTTCACCGCCGGCAGGAAGGCGCCGAAAGCCTTCTGGTGGCAGTGGCCATGGATATGCGCGCGGGTCGTGCCGATGGGCTTCAGGCCGGCCGGCCATTCCTGCGTTGCCAGGAACTCGGTGGCGAGCTGCGCGCGTCCCGCCAGCGCCGTGGCTTCCGGGCCCGGAAGCAGGGACAGGAATTCGTCCCGTAATGTCATGATGCAGGAAGGCTCCAGGCCCAGTACCGGGGCATCCGAGCCAGACAGCGCCGCCAGGGTGCGCCGCGCCTCGGCCCGTGCCTCATCCACCATGCCGGCGGCGAGATAGGTGCGGCCGCAGCAGAGCGGACGCCCGTCCGGCGCGGCCGCGGGCGTAACGCGGAAACCGGCGGCGCCCAGCACCGTCACGGCGTCGCGCAGGTTCTCCGGCTCGTAATAGCGGTTGAAGGTATCGGCGAAGAGGATGACCTCGCGGCCCGCGCCATCCCGCCGTGCCTCGGGATCGCGGAAGGCATCGCGCCGGAACCGTGGCAGGCGGCGGCCGGCGGCCAGGCCCAGCGCGCGCTCCGACAGGCCCGCCAGCCCTGGGATGGTGTCGCGCAGATTGGCCAGGCCCGGCAGCTTGGCGGCCCAGGGCGCCCAGCGCGGCAGTTCGGCGATGATGCGGTCCTTCAGTCGGACGCCATGGCGCTTCGCGCGGGCATGGCTCGCCTCGATCTTCATCTTCGCCATGTCCACGCCGGTCGGGCATTCCCGCTTGCAGCCCTTGCAGGAGACGCAGAGGGAGAGCGCCTCCGCCACCTCGTCCCCCGCCAGCGCGTCGGGGCCGAGCTGGCCGGTGAGGGCGAGACGCAGTGTATTGGCGCGGCCGCGCGTCAGGTGCTGCTCGTCCCGCGTGGCGCGGAAGGAGGGGCACATCACATCGGCATCGAATTTCCGGCAGGTGCCATTGTTGTTGCACATCTCCACCGCGCCCAGGAAACCGCCCTGCGGCCCCGGCCAGGCGGACCAGTCCAGCGCCGGCTTGATGCTCTCATCCGCGCGGTAGCCGGGCGGGTAGCGGAAGAGCGTGCGGTCATCCATGCGCGGCGCCCGCACGACACGGCCCGGGTTCATCAGCCCGGCGGGGTCGAAGGCATCCTTCACCGCCTCGAAGGCACGCACGATGCGGGCGCCGAACATCGGCTCATGGAATTCGGAACGGACGATGCCGTCGCCATGCTCGCCGGAATGGCTGCCCTTGTATTCGCGCACCAGGGCAAAGCATTCCTCGGCGATGGCGCGCATCTTCGCGACATCCTCGCCAGCCTTCATGTTCAGCACGGGGCGGACATGAAGGCAGCCGACGCTGGCATGGGCGTACCAGGTGCCCTTGGTGCCGTGCTTCTCAAAGACTTCGTTCAGCCGCTCGGTGTAGTCGGCGAGATCAGGAAGATCGACGGCGGTGTCCTCGATGAAGGAGACCGGCTTCCCGTCGCCCTTCATGGACATCATGATGTTCAGGCCGGCCTCGCGCACCGACGCCACCTGCGCCTGGAACGCGGAATCCGTGACGCGCACAACGGATTTCGGATAGCCGAGATCGCCCATCATCTCGTCCAGCCGGTCCAGGTCACGCAGCAGCGCGGCATCGTCATCGCCATGGAATTCGACGATGAGCAGCGAGTCCGGCTCGCCCAGCACGATGGCGTCGATCGTGGCGCGGTAGATCGGGATGGAGCGGCCGAGGTCGATCATGGTGCGGTCCACCAGCTCGACCGCCTCGGGGTTCAGGGTGACGAGGTGCTGGCTGGCGGCCATGGCGGCGCGGAAGGTGGGGAACTGGCAGATGCCCAGCACCTTGCGAGGCTTGATCGGCCAGAGCTTCAGGTCCAGCGCTTGGGAAAAGGCGAGGGTGCCCTCGCTGCCCACCAGCAGCCGCGCGAGGTTGCCACGGCCTTCCGCGCGTGCGGCGGGGGTCAGCGTCTCGATATTGTAGCCGCCGACGCGGCGGAGCTGGCGCGGGAAGCGTGTGGCGATCTCCTCCGCCTCCCGCGCACCGAGGGCGCGGAGGGACTGGATGAGGCTGGCGACATCGGCGGGGATATCGGCGCCCAGATTGTCCGCGACCTCGCCGAAGGTGAAGCGCCGGCCATTGGGCAGCAGCGCGTCGATGGCCAGCACATTATCCGCCATCAGCCCGTAGCGGATGGATTTGGAGCCGCAGGAATTATTGCCGGCCATGCCGCCGATGGTGCAGCGCGCCCAGGTGGAGGGATCGACCGGGAAGAACAGCTTGTGCTGCTTCAGCGCATCGTTCAGCGCGCCGAGCGCGATGCCGGGCTGCACCTTCGCGACGCCCGCCGCCGCATCGACCGAGAGGACGTTGCGCAGGTATTTGGTGCAGTCGATCACCAGCGCGCGGTTGACCGTCTGGCCGCACTGGCTGGTGCCGCCGCCGCGCGGCAGCACGGGCACGCCTTCCTCACGGCAAAGGGCCAGCGCCGCCTCCACATCCTCCATGCTCTTCGGCACCAGCACGCCGATGGGCTCCACCTGATAGATGCTGGCATCGGTTGCATAGCGGCCGCGATCCGCAGGGGCGAAGCGCACCTCGCCCTCGACATTGCGCTTAAGCCGGGCGGCCAGGGCCGGGTCGCCGGGGCGGTGCTTCGCGGTGGTGATGGCGTTCATGCAGCTTCCTCTCTGGTGGAAAGCCTAGCGGCACCGGGCCGCGCTGTCCGATCTATTATGCTCATCAATCCAAGAAGCCGAACTCATTGGCGGATGAGATGAATGGCGGCTAGGGACAAGGCAACGGAGGAGACGATCCCATGGCCTATTTCCAGTCCAAGCCCACTGCCGGCCGGCATTTCCTGCAGATCCCCGGCCCGAGCAACGTGCCGGACCGCGTGCTGCGCGCCATGGACAATCCGACCATGGACCACCGGGGCCCCGATTTCGGTCTCTTCGGCAAGCAGCTGCTGGAGAAGATCAAGCCGGTCTTCGGCACCACTGGCCCCGTGATCATCTATCCCGCCTCCGGCACCGGTGCCTGGGAAGCTGCGCTGGTGAATACCCTCTCCCCCGGCGACACGGTGCTGATGTGCGACACCGGCCAGTTCGCCTCGCTGTGGCGGGAAATGGCGGAGCGCCTGGGCCTCAGGCCCACCTTCATCGAGACCGACTGGCGCCGTGGCGCGGATGTGGAGGCGATCGGCGCGAGGCTGCGCGCCGACAAGGCCCATGCCATCAAGGCGGTGGCCGTCGTGCATAACGAGACCAGCACCGGCGCCACCAGCCGTATCGACGAGGTGCGCGCCGCGATGGATGCGGCGGGCCATCCGGCGCTGCTGCTGGTGGATACCATCTCCTCCCTCGGCTCCGTCGAATACAAGCACGACGAATGGCGCGTCGATGTGACGGTTTCCGGCAGCCAGAAGGGGCTGATGCTGCCGCCGGGGCTGTCGTTCAACGCCGTCTCGGACAAGGCGCTGAAGGCCAGCGAGAACGCGAAGCTGCCGCGCAGCTTCTGGGACTGGAAGCCGATGCTGGCCTCCAACGCCACCGGCTACTTCCCCTACACCCCCGCCACCAACATGCTCTACGCGCTGGACACCGCGCTGGACATGCTGATGGAAGAGGGGCTGCAGAATGTCTTCGCCCGGCATGAACGCCATGGGGAGGCCACCCGCCGCGCCGTGCGCGCCTGGGGGCTGGAGGTCCAGTGCGAAGATCCCCGCCACTTCTCCCCCGTGCTGACCGCCGTGCGGCTGCCGGAGGGACATTCGGCCAATGCGCTGCGCGCCACTATCCTGGAGCGTTTCAACATGAGCCTCGGCAACGGGCTCGGCCGGTTGAACGACAGGGTGTTCCGCATCGGCCATCTCGGCGATATCGGCGACCTGCAGGTGCTGGGCACGCTGACGGGGGTGGAGATGGGGCTGCGCCTCGCGGGCGTGCCGCACAGGTCCGGTGGCGTGCAGGCCGCGATGGACTACCTCGCCGGCAACGCTTGAACCGGATGGCCCTCCCGCCCCACCTTGCGGGGTAGAGGAGGGCCAGACCCATGACCACCGAGATCGACGCCGCCACCCGCACGGAGCTGGAAGCCGCCGCCTTCCGCCGCCTGGTGCAGCATCTGCGGGAGCGGACGGATGTGCAGAATATCGACCTGATGAACCTGGCCGGCTTCTGCCGGAACTGCCTCAGCCGCTGGTATCGCGAGGCCGCCGAGGCACAGGGCATCGCCCTGCCGGACCCGGAGGCACGGGAGACCATCTACGGCATGCCCTACAAGGAATGGCAGGCGAAGTATCAGAAGGAAGCGACGCCGGAGCAGAAGGCCGCCTTGACCGCCGGCAACCACCAGCACTGAGGCGCCGGCAGCAACCCTGGCCTGCCCGGGACGGTATGCCAGGGAGGCCCGGCGAGCCTGCATTGCAGGGTCGTGACGAGGGTCTGGCGCATTTGCGGAGGCCCTTCCGGACAGCTATACCGCGCAGCCCCGGTGCCTTTCCAAGGCGCCGGATTTTTTTGGTGGCACTGTCCGGAGACCCTTGATGAGCGATTTCGACGAGCAGGACGCGAAGGCCAGCCGGGACCGCCAGGCCGCTGATCCCGAGTCCGAAGTGGGCGGCATCGCGGCCGACCGCCTGCGCTCGATCATCGAGCGGGTGGAGCGGCTGGAGGAAGAGCGCAAGGCGCTGGCCGACGACATCAAGGACATCTTCGCCGAGGCCAAGTCCGCCGGCTTCGAGGTGAAGGTGATTCGCCAGATCATCCGCATCCGCAAGCAGGAGCCCGCCGACGTGGAGGAGCAGGAGACCCTGCTCGACCTCTACCGCCGCGCCCTGGGCATGTGATGCCCCGGCCGCGCCGCCACCTTTCGGTGGCGCGGCGTTCAGACCCTGGCCACCATCCCGCAGGTGGTGGCCAGCCGGAAGCGGTCCCATTCGTCCCAGGCTTCCGCGACCTTTCCATCCTCGACACGGACCATCGACATCCCGCTGATGGTCACGCTCCGCCCGGTGGCGGGGACACCGAAACCGTCGCCGGTATGGGTCATGCGGGCCGTCCAGCGTCCGGCTGCCCGGTCACCCTGCTCGACCACGTCATGCACGGTGAACTGGACGTCGGAGAAATTTCCCTGCACCTGGTCGAAGAAGATCTGGAAGGCCGCGGGCCCGCGCAGGTCAGACCCCGCCATGTCGGTGGAATGAAGCACGCATTCCGGCGCGATATAGTCAGCCATGCGGGAAGCGTCCTTCTGGTTCCAGACTTCCTCGAACCAATGGCGCAGGATCAAACCGGCTGACGGCATGGCGGGCTCCCGGGCGTCCATCGCGATGGGGAGCCTAGCGCCATGACGATTCGATATGGAAACAAAACTCCGTGCGGCGGCCTCAGGCGTAGAGCCTGTCCAGTGCCGCCGCATGGGCTTCCAGCACCGCGCGGCGCCTGATCTTCATGGTGGGCGTCAGCATGCCGTTCTCGACGGTGAAGGGCGGCACCACCAGGCTGTGGCGCACCCGCTCGACCGAGGAGAGGCGCGCATTCACCCGTGCCACAGCGTCGGGCACCCTGTCCTCCTGCCCCTCGGCCGGTACCAGTAGCGCGGCGATGGCGGGGCGGCCTTCGCCCGCCACCACGGCGAGGGCGATTTCCGGCTCCGCCATCAGCATGCCCTCGATCTTGGCCGGGCTGACCATGTCCCCGCCCGAGGTCTTGATGATATCCCGCTTTCGGTCGGTGATGCGAAGGTAGCCCTGGGAGATCTCCCCCAGGTCGCCGGTATGCAGCCAGGGGGCGCCGCCGTCGCGCAGGTCCAGCAGCGCCTTGGCCGTGGCCTCCGGGTTGTTCCAGTATCCGTCCATCACCAGGTCGCCGCGCACCAGCACCTCGCCATCGGCGGCGATGCGGGCCTCGACGCCGTCCAGCACCTTGCCCACGGTATGCCGGCGGTTGTCCCAGGGCACATTGACGCTGATCACCGGCCCGGCCTCGGTCTGGCCATAGCCCTGGATCAGCGGCAGGCCCAGCGCGATGAAGAAGCCGGAGAGGCCGGGGTCTAGCCGCGCGCCGCCCGAGACCAGCGCGACCATCCGCCCGCCGAAGCGCGCCCGCACCTTGCGGCGCACCAAGTGTTCCAGCACCGCGTCCTGCAACTGCTCCCAAGGGCTGAGGCTGGGGCCGTCCAGCTTGCGCAGGCCGAGACGCAGCGCGGCCTCGAACATCCGGCGGCGGAAGGGCGATTCCTTCTCCAGCCCGGCCAGGATGCGGGCCCGCAGCACCTCGAAGAGGCGGGGCACGGCCGTCAGCACGGCGGGGCGCAAGCTCTGCAACTCGGCCGCCAGGCGGTCGGCGCCGCGGCTGTAGACGACCTGGATGCCGAAGGAGGGCAGCAGGAAGCCTCCCACCGTATGCTCATAGGCGTGGGAGAGCGGCAGGAAGGAAAGGTAGCAGGCATCCGCCGGCAGGTTCAGCTTGCCGATGAAGCTGGCGACCCCGTGCCGATTGGCCAGCATGGCCCGGTGCGGCAGCATCACCCCCTTGGGCGCGCCGCCGGTGCCGGAGGTGTAGATCAGGCAGGCCAGCCGCCCCGGCGGGATATGGTCCACCTCGGCCACCAGCATGGCGAGGTCGGGCGGCGTGGAGGCCAGCTCCGCCCAGGGGACGGTATTCTCGGCGTCCTCCATGGCCACCAGCAGGTCCAGCCCGCCGATCCCCGCCGCCTCGGCCACCATGCGGGCCAGGCGGGGGGTGGAGACGATGGCGGTGCGGGCGCCGGAATCGCGCAGGATATGCGCGTGGTCCTCCACCGCATTGGTGGTGTAGGTGGGCACGGACACGGCGCCGATGGCCATGATGGCGGTGTCGGCGATCAGGAATTCCGGCCGGTTCTCGGAGACGATGAGCACGCGGTCGCCCGGTGAGACGCCGCGCCGGCGCAGCCCGGCGGCGATGGCGGCCACGGCCATGGCGTATTCCGCCCAGCTCATCTCCCGCCAGGCGCCCTCGCGCCAGAAGCGCAGCATCGACCGCTCCGGCCAGCGGCGCGCCAGGCTGAGCATCATGCCCGGCAGGCTGTTCCAGTTCTCCTCCAACGCCATCTTCTTCCTTTGCCGTGGCAGTCCTTTGGCGGCGGGCGCTTGGCCTGCCGCCTGTTGGGCTTATATCGGTAGGACCGGAACCCACAACCGCAAGGCGCGCCGTGAAGCTTCTTACTCCCCGCCATCCCGCCCGCGACACCGCCTCCCGCCCCTCCGGTACCGGAGGGGAGGCAGCCTTGCCGGTCTGGGACCTCTCCGACCTCTATGATGGCTCAGGCGACCCTAAGCTAGAAGCCGACCTGAAGCAGGCCGATTCCGAGGCCCGCGCCTTCTCCGAACGCTATGCCGGCAAGCTGGCCGACCTTTCCGGCGACGCGCTGGCCGAGGGCATCGCCACCTATGAGCGGATCGAGGAGGTGCTGGGCCGCGCGATGTCCTATGCCCAACTCGTCTTCTCCGGCGATGCCCAGGACCCAGAGAACGGCCGCTTCTACCAGACGATGCAGGAGCGGGTGACGGCGATCTCCACCCACCTCCTTTTCTTCACGCTGGAGCTGAACAAGCTGGAGGAGGCGGTGCTGGAGGCCAAGCTCGGCAAGAGCAAGGCGCTGGCCCATTACCGCCCCTTCCTGCGCGATCTCCGTGTCTTCCGCCCGCACCAGCTTTCGGACGAGGTGGAGCGGCTGCTGCATGAGAAGGAGGTCACGGGGCGCAGCGCCTGGAACCGCCTGTTCGACGAAACCATCGCGGCGATGGAGGTCAAGGTCGGGGAGGAGGTGCTGAACGTCTCCGGCGCCCTAAACAAGCTCTCCGACCGCGACCGCAAGGTGCGGGAGGCGGCGGCCAAGGGGGTCTCAGCCGCCTTCGGGGAGAAGTCGCGGCTCTTCACGCTGATCACCAACACCCTGGCCAAGGACAAGGAGATCATCGACGGCTGGCGGCAGTATCCGCGCCCCGGCAGCAGCCGCAACCGCGCCAACATGGTCGAGGACGAGGTGGTGGATGCGCTGGTCTCGGCCGTGGTGGCCAGCTACCCGGCGCTGTCGCACCGCTACTACGCCATGAAGGCCAAGTGGCTGGGCCTGCCCAAGCTGCAGCACTGGGATCGCAATGCGCCCCTGCCGGACGAGGATGACAGCGACATCCCCTGGGATGCCGCGCGGGACCGCGTGCTGGCCGCCTATAACGGCTTCAGCCCGGAGCTGGGCAAGATCGGCCGGCGCTTCTTCGATTCACCCTGGATCGATGCGGCGCTGCGGCCGGGCAAGGCTTCCGGCGCCTTCGCCCACCCGACGGTGCCGAGCGTGCACCCCTATCTGCTGCTGAACTATCACGGCAAGTCGCGCGACGTGATGACCCTGGCGCATGAGCTGGGCCATGGCGTGCATCAGGTGCTGGCGGCCGACCAGGGCTACCTGATGTCCGGCACCCCGCTGACGCTCGCCGAGACCGCGAGCGTCTTCGGCGAGATGCTAACCTTCCGCGCCGTGCTGGATGCCGAGAAGGACCCGAAGCGGCGCCGCGCCCTGCTGGCCGGCAAGGTGGAGGACATGCTGAACACGGTGGTGCGGCAGATCGCCTTCTACCGCTTCGAGACCCTGCTGCATGACGCCCGCGGCAAGGGCGAGCTGTCACGCGAGGAGATCGGCGCGCTCTGGATGCAGGTGCAGGTGGAGAGCCTCGGCCCGGCCTTCGAGTTCACGCCGGATTACGAGATCTACTGGTCCTATATCCCGCATTTCATCCACACGCCGTTCTACGTCTATGCCTACGCTTTCGGAGACTGCCTGGTGAATGCGCTCTACGGCGTCTTCCAGGAGGGCAGCGTCCCCGATTTCCAGGCCAAGTATCTGGAGCTGCTGAAGGCCGGGGGCACGCTGCGGCACAAGGAGCTGCTGGCGCCCTTCGGCCTGAACGCCGCCGATCCCGCCTTCTGGCACAAGGGGCTGAACGTCATTTCCGGATTTATCGACGAGCTTGAGCGCACCGATGGCTAACGAGCGGGACGAGAGTACTTTCTTCGGCGAGTTCCGCCGCATGGCCCGCACCTCCGGCGCCGTGGGCGGCATCGCCGCCCGGGTGGCGGGGGAACGCTTCCTGGGCATCAAGACCGACAAGGCCAGCCATGCCAACGACCTGAAGGCGCTGCTCGGCGGGCTGAAGGGCCCGCTGATGAAGGTCGCGCAGTTCCTGACCACCGTGCCTAACGCCCTGCCGGCGGAATACGCGCAGGAACTGGCGGCGCTGCAGGCCAATGCCCCGCCCATGGGATGGGCCTTCGTCCGCCGGCGCATGGCCAGCGAACTGGGGCCGGACTGGCAGTCCAGATTCGCCAGCTTCGGGCAGGAGGCGGCGGCGGCGGCCAGCCTGGGACAGGTGCATCGCGCCACCCTGCCGGACGGGCGGCTTGTCGCCTGCAAGCTGCAGTATCCCGACATGCCCAGCGTGGTGGAGGCCGACCTCCGTCAGCTGAAGATCGCCATGGGCATCTTCGCCCGGATGGATGACGCCATCCAGCATGACGATGTCTATGTCGAACTCTGCGACCGGCTGCGGGAGGAGCTGGACTACGAGCGGGAGGCGGCGCAGATGCGCCTCTACAACCGCATGCTGGCCGATGTCCCGGATGTCCGCACGCCGACCCCGGTGGAGGGTTATTGCACCCGGCGCCTGCTGACCATGAACTGGCTGGAAGGCCGCCCGATCATGGAGCGCCTGGCCGAGAACCCGCCGCTGGAGGAGCGCAACGCCTATGCGCGCGCCCTGTTCCATGCGTGGTACGTGCCCTTCTACCATTACGGCGTGATCCATGGGGACCCGCATCTCGGCAACTATCAGGTGCGCCAGCCGACGGAGAGCGAGCCTGCCGGCATCAACCTGCTGGATTTCGGCGCCATCCGCGTCTTCCCGCCGCAATTCCTCAGCGGCGTGATCATGCTCTACGAGGCCATCCGCGATAACGACGAGGAAAAGGCGCACGAGGCCTATACGAACTGGGGCTTCACCAACCTGACCAAGGAGAGGATGGAAGTCCTCGGCCTCTGGGCGCGCTTCCTGCACGAGCCGCTGCTGGACGACCGCGTGCGCCCCATCCAGTCCGGCGGCGACCCGGATTACGGGCGGAAGGTCGCGGCCCAGGTGCATGCGGGGCTGAAGCGCACCGGGGGCGTGAAGCCGCCGCGTGAATTCGTGCTGGTGGACCGTGGCGCGGTGGGCCTGGGCAGCGCCTTCATGCGGCTGGGCGCCGAGTTGAACTGGCACCGCATGTTCAACGAGCTGATCGCGGATTTCGACCAGGTCAAGCTGGCCAATCGCCAGGCCAAGGCACTGAAGGAAGCCGGGGTTCCGCCGACCGTGTGACGCGGGGCCGGGCAGGGGAGCGGCGCCTCAGGCGCCCAGCTCCTCCGTCCGGCGCTTCTCCAGCTCCTCGCCGTAGCGGCGCAACAGATGGGCCTGGCTCAGCAGGCCGATCACCCTGCCGCTGCTGAGGTTGTCGACCACCGCCAGCGCCTCGCTCTCGGTCGCCTCGAAGACGGCCATGGCCTCCTTGGCGTTCATCGCCGGCAGCAGGGGCGTCTTGGCGTGGTGCAGCAGCGGCGCGACGGTTTCCAGTTCATCCGACGCCTCGGCATGAGCATCGGTGACACTGACGATGCCCGCGTAGCGGTCGGCCTCGTCCACGGCCACGATCTGGGACGCGGCGCCGAGCGGGAAGTCGCGGCGGAAGGAGCTGAGGCGGGTATCCGCTTTCACCGTCCGCACATCCCGTCGCATCAGCTTGCCTACCGTCAGGTCGCGCAGCCAGCCGATGTCCTGGGCGCTGCGGATCGTCTCGCCGCGGAGATGGAAGCGCCAGGTGGCGAAGGAGTAGCCGAAGAGGCGCCGCACCGTGACGCTGGAGGCGATGACGGCCACCAGGACCGCGCCGGTCAGGCCGAAATTGCCTGTCATCTCCATGGCCAGGAAGGTCATGGCCAGCGGCGCGCCGATGACGGCGGCGCCGAAAGCGCTGGTGCCGACGGTGATCAGGAAGATGGGGTCCACGCCCGGCGGGATCACCAGGGCCAGGAAGGCGGCGAAAAGCTGGCCCATCAGCGCCCCCAGCAGCAGGGAGGCAAAGAACAGGCCTCCGCGAAACCCCGAGCCGATGGAAATGGCCGAGGCCAGGGCCTTTAGCAGCAGCAGCAGCGCCACGGCGCCCAGGGTCGTCTCCGTCACGAAGAGCTGGTGCAGGGAGCCATGCCCGGCGGAGAGCACCCCCGGCGTGATCAGCGCCAGCGCGCCCACCGCCAGCCCGCCGATCGCCGGCCGCAGGTTGGGCCAGGGCACGCCGCGCCGCAGCCACCGCTCCGTCAGGGTCACGCCCCGCATCACGACAATCCCTGCCAGCCCGCAGAGCAGGCCGAGCACGAGCGCCAGGCCATAGCCCTGCCAGTCCGGGGCAACGGCACCGCCCACGGCCAGCACGGCTCCCTCGGTCTGGATCAGCCGGGCCACCAGCACCGCGGTCACGGCGCTGGTGACAACCGGGGCGAGGGTGACGATGGAATAGACGCCCACCACCAGCTCGAAGGCATAGAAGGTGCCCGTCAGCGGCGCGTCGAAGGCCGCGGCGATGGCGCCGGCGGCACCGCAGCCCACCAGTACCCGGAGATCGCCACGCCGCAGCCCGAAGAGCCTCCCGAGGCGGGAGGCGGCGCCACCGGCGATCTGGGTATAGCCGGCCTCCAACCCCACCGAGGCGCCGAAGCCGTTGGAGACCAGGTTCTGCGCCACCACCACCACCCCGTCATTGAAGGACAGGCGGCCTCCGTACAGCGCATTGGCCTCGATGGGATCGACGGGGCTGCGGGGGCGATAGCGCGCCAGCAGCCAGTTCAGCCCCCCCAGCACGAGCCCGCCGATGGCCGGCAATGTCAGCAGCAGCCAGGGCGAGGCGCCACGCAGGGTCGAAAGGCCATGGAAGGCACCTGGCCCGAAGAAGAGCACATGGAGGCCGCGCGCGATGCCGCCGATGGCCACTGCCAGCAGCCCGCTGACGGCGCCCACCACCACGGCCAGCAGGATGATGCCGACCTCCGTCTGCCGCACCCAGCGGCGCAGCGCGGCGAGGCCGCGGCGCGGGTGCAGGTGGTGCGGCAGGGGCAGGTGAAGCCTCATTTCGGCGGTGACCTAAAGCAGCCGTTCCTTTCGGAAGGAAAGGTGCCGGCCATTGCCGATGATGAGATGGTCATGGACGACGATGCCCAGGGTCGCTGCCGCCGCGCGGATCTCGCCGGTCATCTCGATATCGGCTCCGCTCGGGGTGGGGTCGCCGCTGGGATGGTTGTGGACCAGGATCAGCGCGGTGGCCTGTAGTTCCAGGCATCGCTTCACCACCTCGCGCGGGTAGACGGGGGTATGGTTGACCGTGCCGCGAGCCTGCGCCTCGTCGGCGATCAGCCGGTTCTTGGAATCGAGGAAGAGGATGCGGAACTGCTCCGTCTTCTCCCGGGCCAGGGCGGCATTCAGATAGCCCAGCAGCCGGTCCCAGTTGTTCAGCAGAGGACGGTCCAGCACCTCTTCCCGCATCAGCCGCAGGGCCGCGGCCTGCACGGTCTTCAGCGCGGCGGCGCCTGCGTCTCCCAGGCCCTCGACCTGCCGCAGATCCTCCACTCTCGCGGAGATGGCATTGCCGAAGCTGCCGAAGCGGGCCAGTAGGGCACGGGCAATGGGCTTTGTATCGCGTCGCGGAAGGGCAAGGAAAAGCTGCATTTCCAGCAGCTCATGGTCCAGCAGCGCCTCGGGGCCGGCCGAGAGCAGCCTGGCGCGCATCCGGGCCCGGTGGCCCTCGGACGAAGTGGCGGCTGGTCGGGGTGCCGTGGATGCACCGCTCGTCTCATCCGGCGGGGCGAGGCCGAGCCCCGCTTCCGCCATGCCGCGCATCTTGCGCATGGGGCCTCCTTGGTCCCGCCCAGCTTCGACGGAACCAAAAGGCAAGTCCAGGGCTCAGGCGCCGTAGGGGGGCTTGTGCAGGCCGGCGGGGGAATAGGTGAAGACCTCGCACCCGTCCTCGGTCACGCCGACCATGTGCTCGAACTGGGCGGAGAGGCTGCGGTCCCGCGTCACGGCGGTCCAGCCGTCGTCCAGCACCTTCACCTCGGGCCGGCCGGCATTCACCATCGGCTCGATCGTGAAGAACATGCCGGGCTTCAGCACCGCGCCCTCACCAGGGCGGCCGAAATGCAGCACATTGGGGGAGGCATGGAAGGTGCGGCCGATGCCGTGGCCGCAGAAGTCCCGCACCACGGAGAAGCGCTGCTTCTCCACATAGCTCTGGATGGCATGGCCGATATCGCCCAGCCGGGCGCCGGGACGCACGGCCTTGATGCCGCGCATCAGGCTTTCATAGGTCACGTCCATCAGCAGCTTGGCTTTGGTGCTGGGCGTGCCGGCCACATACATGCGGCTGGTGTCGCCGTACCACCCGTCCACGATGACGGTGACGTCGATGTTGAGGATATCGCCCTCGACCAGTACCTTGGTGCCGGGGATGCCGTGGCAGACCACATGGTTGATCGAGATGCAGGAGGCGTGCTGGTAGCCGCGATACCCGACCGTCGCGGAGGTCGCGCCCTGCGCCTCGATGAAATCGAGGATGATCTTGTCCAACGCGCCTGTGGTCACGCCCGGGCGCACATGCGGAGTGATCATGTCCAGCGTCGCGGCGGCCAGTTGCCCCGCGCGCCGCATGCCGACGAAATCTTCCGGCGCATGCAGCACGATGCGGCGGGACTCAGAAGCCGTTTGTTCCATAATCGCGAAAGATGCGCGGCAGCGCGTCCGGTTGCAAGGTTTTGCGCGGGGATGGCTGGGCTGCGGCGCCGTCAGTGCGGACGGCCGCCGCCCCCCGTCTTGTCCCCGGCCTTGTGCTCCACCGTGCCCAGGGCATCGGCCAGCCTCGCATTGGCGCTGCCGGGCCGGGCGGGCTGTTGCTGGGTGGGTGCCGGCGCCCAGCCCGTCAGCACCAGCATCTCCAGCGTCACCGGCAGCCCCTGCCCATCGGATGGCAGGCGCGAAAGGGCGAGGGGGAACAGGGCCCGTGGCGGGATACGCGGGTCGCGCGCCAGGGCGGCATTGCCTTCACCGGCGGCGCGCAGGTCGCGCAGAAGGGCCAGCGGCGTGCGGTAGTGCAGCGCCAGCCTCTCCCGGTCCGCCACCGGCAGGGCGAAGCCGGCGCGCTGCAACAGCGCGGCGCCGTCCTGCAATTCAGGGAAGGGCGAGACGCGCGGGCTGATGCCGTCGCGCAGCTCCGATTCGGCCGCGGCCAGCGCCTCCCGCAGGGGTTGCAGGGTGCCGAGCGCCGGCAGGCTGGCCAGGAACAGCCCGTCGGGCCTCAGCGCCCGCCGGATCTGCAGCAGGGCGCCGGGCAGGTCGTTCACCCAGTGCAGCGACAGGCTGGCGACGACCAGGTCGAAGCTGCCGGGCGCGAAAGGCAGCCATTCCTCGTCCGCCGCCACAGGCAGACCCCCGGCCCGGCGCGCCATTCCGGCCGCCAGATCGGCCGAGACCACGAAGGGAATGCCGCGCGCCGTCAGCATCGGCGCCACGCTGCCGCGCCCGCCGATTTCCAGCGCGCGGGTGAAGCGCAGCGTGGTGTCGTCCAGCCGATCCAGCAGCCGCTCGGCGGCCGCGTCCAGGATGGGGGAGACGGCACCGACGCCAGGCGCCGCCTTCTCCCGCCGCAGCCGGACCAGGGTCCGGTCGAAGACCTGCATCGCATCGCTCATGCCGGCTGATGCGCCGGGCGAAGGGGAATGTGCAAGCCCTTCATCATTATCACGGAATCGTGATAATGGTATCGCCATGGATGGTCGGGCGGTGACTCGGAGTCTGCGGTGGTTGTGCGGGGCGGCGCTGGACATGCTGCTGCCGCCGCGCTGCCTCTGCTGCGCCGTCGTCGTCCCGGCCGATGGCACCCTTTGCGGCGAATGCTTCCGCAAGGTCACACTGATCGGCGCACCGCTCTGCCACCGCTGCGGCGTGGCCTTCATTCATAGCGGGCAGGGGGAGCCACTGCCGGGCGGGGGGGCGCTGCATTGTGCCCGCTGCCTCGGCCGCCCGCCGGAATACGGGCAGGCCCGCGCCGCCTATCTCTATGACGCCGGCTCCCGCCGCCTGCTGCTGCCCCTGAAATATGGTGACCGTACGGAACTGGCCGGGCCGATTGCCAGGCAGATGGCCCATGCCGGGCGGGAATTGCTGGCCCGGGCGGATCTCCTGCTGCCGGTGCCCCTGCATCGCCGCCGGCTGCTGGCCCGCCGCTACAACCAGGCGGCGCTGCTGGCCCGGTGTCTCTCGCGCCTGTCGGGTGTGGATTGGGTGCCGGACCTGCTGCGCCGCCGCCGCGCCACCCCGCCACTGGGGGAGTTCGGCGCGGCCGAGCGTGCCGCGCTGCTGGAGGACGCCTTCGCCCTTGCCCCCGGTGCGGCGGCGCGGGTGAGGGGGCGGCGGCTGGTGCTGGTGGACGACGTGCTGACATCCGGCGCCACCGCCACGGCCTGCGCGCGGCTGTTGCTGGCGGCCGGCGCGCGGGCGGTGGACGTGCTGGCCGCGGCGCGGGTGCCGGACCGCGCGCTGGAGGACGGGATGGATGTGCCATCCCCGCGCAATCCTCTTGACCGGCGCGCGTAACACACCGATGTGTGCGCCATGGCCAAGGTCGAAATCTATACCACCCCGTTCTGCCCTTACTGCGCGCGCGCCAAGACGCTGCTGAGCCGCAAGGGTGTCGAATTCACCGAATACGATTCCCCGCATGGCTCCCAGGAGCGGCAGGACGCTATCAGCCGCTCCGGCGGCCGTACCACGGTGCCGCAGATCTTCATCAATGATCAGGCGATCGGTGGTTGCGACGACCTTTTCGCGCTTGACCGGTCCGGCAAGCTGGACCCGCTGCTACAGGCTGCCTGATGATCCACTACCAGCTTCGCTGCGACCAGGGCCACGAATTCGACGGCTGGTACAGGGACAGCACCGCCTTCGAGAAGCTTGCCGATGCCGGGCTGGTGGAATGCCCGGTCTGCGGTGGCTCCAAGGTCACGCGTGCCCTGATGGCGCCGGCCATTCCGAAGAAGGGCCGCACCAAGGCGGCTGAGCCGGCCGAGCCTGTGGTGCCCCAGCAGCCCGCGCCGCCCCCGGAGGCTGGGGCGCAGCAGCAGGCCGCCGCCGGGCCGATCCCGGCGCAGATGGTGGCGCTGCTGCAGCGGATGCGGGCCGAGGTGGAGAAGAACTGCGACTATGTCGGCAGCGGCTTCGCCGAGGAGGCGCGCAAGATGCACCGGGGCGAGACCGAGTTCCGCGGCATCTATGGCGAGGCCAGCGACACCGATGCCGAGGCCCTGAGGGATGAGGGCATCGACATCGCCCGCCTGCCCTGGGTCCCAAGGGCGGACGGCTGAGGCTCAGTCCCGCGCCAGCGCCACGATGTAGTTGACCGCCACATCGGGCGTGGCGCGCCAGGCCCGGCCCGGTGCCCCCTGGGGCGCCATGCCGGAGATCGCCACCACCCGCAGCCCGGCCCGGCGCGCCTCGGCGCCCAGCTCGGCGGGGGTGACGAACATCTTCCAGTCATGGGTGCCGCGCGGCAGCAGCCGCAGGAGGTATTCCGCGCCCAGCTTGGCGAAAAGGAAGGACCGCGCGGTGCGGTTGAGGGTGGAGAGGAAGACCATCCCGCCTGGCTTCGTCAGCTTGGCCAGCGCGGCCAGGAAGGCGGCGCGGTCGGCGACATGCTCGATCACCTCCAGCGCCATCACCGCGTCGAAGCGGGCGCCCTCGGCCGCCAGCGCCTCTGGCATGCCCTCGCGGTAGTCGATCTCCAGCCCTTCCGCCGCCGCATGCGCGCGGGCGGCGGCGAGTGCCGCCGGGGCGGCGTCCAGCCCCGTTACTTTCGCCCCCAGGTGGGCCATACCCTCGGCGGCCAGGCCGGCACCGCAGCCGACATCCAGCAGCGTCAGGCCGCCCAGCCGCGCCGGATCGCCGCCCCGCGCCCGGGCCAGGTGCTGGGCGATCCAGCCGCAGCGCAGCGGATTCATGGCGTGCAGAGGCGCCATGGGACCCTGCGGGTCCCACCACTCGGCGGCCAGGGCATCGAACTTGGCGATCTCCTCCGGGGTTGCGGTCGCATGGGTGATGTCGGTCATGGCGGCGTCTTCCCCGGTTGCGGTGCAGCGCAGTGCCCGTTATCTGTCGCAGCCCCTCGCCGGCCGCAACTGCGGCAGGCACTCCGTTTCATTTTCGGATCGACTCCCAGAACCGCAATGGCCCGTATCGTGATGAAGTTCGGCGGCACTTCCGTCGCCGACCTGGACCGTATCCGCAACGTCGCCAACCGCGTGAAACGGGAAGTCGATGCGGGCAACGAGGTGGCCGTGGTGGTTTCCGCCATGTCCGGCACCACCAACCAGCTGGTGAAGTGGTGCACTGAGCTGTCGCCGCTGCACGATGCCCGCGAATACGACACCGTGGTCGCGACCGGAGAGCAGGTGACGATCGGCCTGCTGGCCATCGCGCTGCAGACCATCGGCGTCGATGCGCGTTCCTGGCAGGGCTGGCAGATCCCGATCAGGACGGATGATGCCCATGGCAAGGCCCGCGTCGAGGAGATCGACGGCACCGTGCTGATCGAGCGGATGAAGACCGGTCAGGTGCCGGTGGTGGCGGGCTTCCAGGGCATCGGCCCGGACAACCGCGTGACCACCCTGGGCCGTGGCGGCTCGGACCTCTCGGCCGTCGCCATCGCCGCCGCGGTCAAGGCTGACCGTTGCGACATCTATACGGATGTGGACGGCGTCTACACCACCGACCCGCGCATCGTGCCCAAGGCACGCAAGCTGCCGGCGGTGGCTTATGAAGAAATGCTGGAGCTGGCTTCGGTCGGCGCCAAGGTGTTGCAGACCCGCTCGGTCGAACTGGCCATGAAGCAGCGGGTGCGGGTACAGGTTCTGTCCTCCTTCGAGGACAAGCCGGGCTCGATGGTCGTGGATGAGGATGAGATCGTGGAACAGCCGCTGGTGACGGGCGTCGCCTATTCCCGCGACGAGGCCAAGGTGACGCTGCGCCGGGTGCCGGACAAGCCCGGCATCGCCGCGCAGGTCTTCGTCCCGCTGTCGGAAGCCAATGTGAACGTGGACATGATCGTCCAGAACCTGGGCGCCGACGGCACGACCGACATGACCTTCACCGTGGGCAAGACCGACCTGCCGCGCGCGAAGGAAGTGCTGGAGAAGGCCCGCCCGGTCATCCAGTTCGAAGCGATGATCACCGATCCGGAGGTCGCCAAGATCTCTATCGTCGGCATCGGCATGCGCTCCCATGCCGGCGTGGCCGCGACCATGTTCAAGGCCCTGAGCGAGAAGGGCATCAACATCCAGGTGATCTCGACCTCCGAGATCAAGACCAGCGTGCTGGTCGGCCTGGAATACACCGAGCTGGCCGTGCGCGCCCTGCACACGGCCTATGGCCTGGACGCCCCGGGTTAAGGAACGCCAGATGCCGATGGATGCGCTCGCCCCCGTGATGGACCCCTCGCTCGAGGCGCTGATGGCGCGCGGCGCCGCTTTCCTCGGCACGCGCTACGCCATCCTGGGCGGGGCGATGAGCTGGGTCAGCGAGCGCAACCTCGTCGCCGCCCTCTCCAATGCCGGCGCCTTCGGCGTCATCGCCTGCGGCGCCATGATGCCGGACCGCCTGGCCGAGGAGATCGCCGCCACCCAGGCGCTGACGGACAAGCCCTTTGGCGTCAACCTGATCACGATGCACCCGAACCTGATGGAGCTGGTGCAGGTCTGCCTGGACGCGAAGGTCGGCCATATCGTCTTCGCCGGCGGCATCCCGCCCGGGCCCGCCATCAAGGCGGCCAAGGATGGCGGCGCCAAGGTCATCTGCTTCGCCCCGGCGCTGGCCTTGGCCAAGAAGCTGGTGCGTTCCGGCGCCGATGCGCTGGTGATCGAGGGTTCCGAGGCCGGCGGGCATATCGGCCCGGTCAGCCTGACCGTGCTGGCGCAGGAGATCCTGCCGCATATCCGCGACGTGCCGGTCTATGTGGCCGGCGGCATCGGGCGGGGCGAGGCCATCCTCTCCTATCTGGAGATGGGCGCGGCGGGCGTGCAGATCGGCACCCGCTTCGTCTGCGCCACCGAATGCATCGCGCATCCGAACTTCAAGCGCGCCTTCATCCGCGGCGCGGCGCGCGACGCCCTGCCGACGGTGCAGCTGGACGAGAGCTTCCCCGTCATTCCGGTGCGCGCCTTGCAGAACGGAGGCACCAAGCGCTTCCTGGAACACCAGGCCGAGGTCATCCGCCGCTTCAAGGCAGGCGAGGTGGCAAAGGATGCCGGGCAGCTTGAGATCGAGCATTTCTGGGCCGGTGCCCTCCGCCGCGCGGTGGTGGATGGCGATGTCGAGAATGGCAGCCTGATGGCGGGCCAGAGCGTTGGCATGGTGACCAAGGAGCAGCCGGCGGCCGAGATCATCGCCGAACTGCTGGACCAGGCCTCCGCCGCATTGACCGCGCGACGCGCCGGCGCTTGAAGAAAGTGGAGGGGGCGGCCGCCGTGCCGATGCCCCGCCGACGGCCGTAGGAGCAGGGGGCGGCCGCCACTGCAACCGTTCGCCGCAACCCGCGCGGCGCGATAGGTGCCCTCCACGTGGCCTATGACATGAAGCGTCATCCCCGCCCTGAGACCAGTGCCGAAGCGGTAAGGGTGGGGGAGGAGCTGCGCGACGCGCGTCTCGCCTCCGGCCTCAGCCTGGAAGAGGCCGAGGACCGGCTCCGCATCAACCGGCGCTATCTGGCGGCGCTGGAGGAAGGGCGGGTTCGGGACCTGCCGGGCGTGACCTATGCCACCGGCTTCATCCGCAGCTATGCCCAGATGCTGGGGCTGGACGCGTCCGAGATGGTGCGCCGCTTCCGGGAGGGAGCCGGCGTTGCCGCCGCTTCCAAGGATCTCGTCTTCCCCGAGCCGGTGCCCGAGCGCGGCATTCCGGCGGGCGCCATCATGATGGTGGGCGCCGTGCTGGCGGTCGCGGGCTATGCCGGCTGGTATTACTGGAGCGGCTCCTCCCAGCGCACCGTGGACGTTGTGCCGGCCCTGCCACCCCGGCTGGAGCAGTCCGCACGCGAGGCCGGCGCGCCGCCGCTGCCGGGCGCGGCGATGCCCGGCAGTGCGGGCCAGGCCCTGCCGCCCGGCACCTCGGCCGTGACGGGCGCTACCCCGCGCATCAATCCGCCGCCAGCCACGGCCCTGCCGCCTGCCGCGCTGCCCCCCGGAACGCCGCCGGCCGGTCCGGTTGCCGGTTTCCCGGCCACGGTGCCCGCGCCCGCGCCAGTCACCGCGCCGGCACCGGCCGCGGGTCAGCCGCGCCCGGAGCAGCCGGCGCCGCCGGCCGGAAGCGCCGTCCTGACCCCCGAGCAGCCGGCACCCGCCGCGCCGGAACCGCCGCCCCTGACGGCCGCCGAGCCGGCCACACCCGCAGCCAGCGGGATCGTGCTGCGTGCCACGGAGGATGCCTGGGTGCAGATCCGCGACACCCGCACCGGCCGCACGGTCCTCAGCCGCATCCTTCGGCCGAAGGAAACCTATGAGGTGCCGGAGGGTGGCAATCTCATCCTGACCACCGGCCGTATCGAAGGCCTGGCCATCGAGGTAGACGGCAAGCCCTCCGCCGCCTCGCAGGGGCTCGTCGGTGTCCGCCGCGACATTCTGCTGGACCCGGCCCGCCTCCGGGATGCCGAGCCTGGGCAATTGCCGACCCGTTAAGCGCCCGCCGGCGGGGAGATCGCCCGAAAGGTGCCTTGGCCTCCCGCCCGCGGGCTGCCATATCGGCGGCTGACCGCAGCGGGAGGGTTCCGGCCGCCATGTCCTATCGTCCGTATCAGCAGATCCTGCGCCGCAAATCGCGGCAGATCCGCGTCGGCAAGGTGTTGGTCGGTGGCGATGCGCCGATCTCGGTGCAGACCATGACCAATACGCCGACCGAGGATGCCGCCGCGACCATCGCGCAGATCCGTCGGGCGGAGCTGGCCGGCGTGGATATCGTCCGCGTCTCCTGCCCCACCGAGGAATCGACGGCGGCGCTCAAGGAGATCGTCCACGAGGTCAATGTGCCCGTCGTGGCGGATATCCATTTCCATTACCGCAGGGCCATCGAGGCCGCCGTGGCCGGTGCCGCCTGCCTCCGTATCAACCCCGGCAATATCGGCAGCAAGGAGAGGGTGCGGGAGGTGGTGAAGGCCGCCCGCGACCATGGCTGCTCCATTCGCATCGGCGTCAATGCCGGCAGCCTGGAGCGCCACCTGCTGGAGAAATACGGCGAGCCGAACCCGGAGGCGCTGGTGGAAAGCGCCCTCTGGCACGCCGCCCACCTGCAGGAACTGGACTTCCACGAGTTCAAGATCAGCGTGAAGGCCTCCGACGTCTTCCTCGCGGTCGCCGCCTACCAGCAATTGGCCGAGGCCTGCGACCACCCGCTGCATATAGGCATCACCGAGGCGGGCGGGAAGCGCACGGGAACGGTGAAGTCCTCGATCGGCCTCGGCTCCCTCCTCTGGGCCGGCATCGGCGATACCATGCGCGTCTCCCTCTCGGCCGAGCCGGAGGAGGAGGTGCATGTCGGCTGGGACATCCTGAAGTCGCTGGGTATCCGCCACCGGGGCGTGAAGATCATCTCCTGCCCCTCCTGCGCCCGGCAGGGCTTCAATGTCATCAGGACGGTGGAGACGCTGGAGGAGCGGCTGGCGCATATCGAGACGCCGCTGACCCTCTCCATCATCGGCTGCGTGGTGAACGGGCCGGGCGAGGCGTTGATGACGGATATCGGCGTGACGGGCGGTGGCGCCGGGCGCCACATGGTCTATCACGCCGGCAAGACTGACCACACGGTCGAGGGCGAGGCGATGGTCGATCACATCGTCGAACTGGTCGAGAAGAAGGCTGCCGAGATCGCGGCGGCCAAGCAGGCTGAGGCCCGGGCGGCTTCGGCCGATGCGGCGGAGTGAAGACGTGAGCGGAATGCAGCCGGTACGCGGCACCAGGGACCTGATCGGCGAGACCTTCCGCCGCCACCAGCATGTCATCGACACCGCCCGCCATGTCTCCGGCCTCTACGGCATGGAGGAATGGGCGACGCCGATCTTCGAGAGCACCAGCGTCTTCTCGCGCAGCCTGGGCGAGACCTCGGACGTGGTGTCCAAGGAGATGTACACCTTCGAGGACCGGGGCGGGGACAGCCTGACCCTGCGGCCCGAGGGCACGGCGGGCGTCTGCCGCGCGCTGGTCAGCAATGGCCTCACCCAGGGTGGCCTGCCGCGCAAGGTCTTCTATGCCGGCCCGATGTTCCGCTACGAGCGGCCCCAGAAGGGCCGCTTCCGCCAGTTCCACCAGATCGGCGCCGAGATCCTGGGCGCGGCCGAGCCGCTGGCCGACGCCGAGGTGATCGCGATGGGCTGGCAGATCATCCAGCAGCTCGGCATCGACGACGGCGTGGTGCTGGAGATCAACACGCTGGGCGACGCCCCCTCCCGCGACGCCTATCGCGCGGCGCTGGTCGCCTATTTCCGGTCCCACGCGGCGCAGCTTTCGGCCGAGAGCCAGGCGCGGCTGGAAAAGAACCCGATGCGCATCCTGGACAGCAAGGATGAGGGCGACAGGAAGCTGGTGGCCGGCGCGCCGACCATCGACGGCCACCTGACGCCGGATGCCAGGTCCTTCTTCGACAGGGTGCTGAGCTACCTGGACCAGTTCGGCGTCCCCTATCGCCGCAATCCCCGCATCGTGCGCGGACTGGACTATTACAGCCACACTGCCTTCGAGTTCGTCACCGACCGCCTTGGCGCCCAGGGCACCGTGATGGGCGGCGGGCGCTACGAGGGACTGGTGCAGGAGATGGGAGGCCCGGCCACCCCCAGCGTGGGCTGGGCGGCAGGTGTCGAGCGGCTGGCGGAACTGCTGGAGGAAGCGCCGGAGGCGACGCGGCCCGTGGCGGTGATCCCGGTGGCGGAAGCCCAGGAAGCCGCCGCGCTGGCGCTGACGCAGATGCTGCGCCAGGGCGGCATCCCGGCCGAGATCGCCTATAAAGGCAACCTGAAGAAGCGGATGGAGCGTGCCAACAAGACCGGCGCCCAAGCTGCCGTCATCATCGGTGAGAGCGAGGTGGCGGAGGGCGTCTATGTCGTCCGCAACCTGCGCGACGGCTCGCAGGAGCGCGTCGGTGCTCCCGGCCTGCTGCCCGCCCTGGCCGCCGCCGGCGTCGAGGACGCGATGCTGGAGCAGATGATGGACAGCATCGAGGTCGGCTTCGAAAGCGACGACGAGACGGCATGAGCGGCACCAGCCCTGGCCTGTCGGAGAAGCTGAACCGGCTGCTCTACCGGGCCGACGAGTTGCGCGCCCTGCTGGAGACGGCCGAGGGCGGGCAGATCGGCGCCCTGGCGCGTGAGTTGTCGGAGCTGGAGCCGCTGGTGGAGAAGGTTGGCGCCCTGCGCGCCGCCGAGCGTGCCCGCGACGAGGCCGAAACCATGATGGCCGACCCCGAGATGCGGGAGTTGGCAGAGAGTGAATACTACGCCCAGCGCGACGCCGTGCCGGTGCTGGAGCGCGAGCTGCGCCTGATGCTGCTGCCGAAGGACGCGGCGGACGAGGGCAACGCCATCCTGGAAATCCGACCCGCCGCCGGTGGGGATGAGGCCGGGCTTTTCGCGGCGGAGCTGTTCGGCGCCTATCAGCGCTACGCGGCTTCCCGCGGCTGGCGCTTCGACATCATGGACTACGACGAAAACGAGGTCGGCGGCATCAAGGGCGCCGTGGCAGAGGTGCAGGGCAGGGGCGTCTTCGCCCGGCTGAAATACGAGAGCGGCGTCCATCGCGTCCAGCGCGTGCCGGCCACCGAGACGCAGGGGCGCATCCATACCTCGACCGTGACGGTGGCCGTGCTGCCGGAGGCGGAGGAGGTGGATGTGCAGATCAATGAGAATGATCTGCGGATCGACACCTACCGGGCCAGCGGCGCCGGCGGCCAGCACGTCAACAAGACCGACAGCGCCGTGCGGATCACCCACATCCCCACCGGCACCGTGGTGGCGATGCAGGAGGAGCGCAGCCAGCACAAGAACCGCGCCAAGGCGATGAAGGTGCTGCGCTCCCGCATCTACGACCAGCAGCGCCTGGCGGTGGATTCCGCCCGCGCGGGCGACCGCAAGGCGCAGGTGGGCACCGGCGACCGCAGCGAGCGCATCCGCACCTACAACTTTCCCCAGGGGCGGGTGACGGACCACCGCATCGGCCTGACCCTGCACAAGATCGACCGCGTGATGCAGGGCGAGCTCGACGAGATCATCGACGCCCTGACCGCCGAGGACGAGGCGGCGCGGCTGGCGGCCGAAGGTGTCTGACAGCTGCGCTGATCCGGCGGGCAGCGTCGGCAGCTTCCTCTGCCGGGCCGGCCAGCATCTACGTGCGGCGGCCATCGAGAACCCCCGGCTGGAGGCGCGGCTGCTGCTCTCCACCGCCATGGGGGTGGAGAGCACGGCCCTGCTGCGCGACCCACGCGCGCTGGTGCCGCCCGAGGCCGCGGACCGCTTCGCCGGGATGCTGAAGCGCCGGCTGGCGCATGAGCCCATGGCCTATGTGCTCGGGCACCAGGGCTTCTGGACGCTGGACCTCGCGGTATCCCCGGCCACGCTGATTCCCCGTGCCGACTCCGAGGCCATTGTCGAGGCCGCCTTGCAGGGACCGGCGCCCCGCCGCGTGCTGGATCTCGGCACCGGCACGGGCTGCCTGCTGCTGGCAGTGCTCTCGGAGCATCCGGGCGCTTTCGGGGTGGGGCTGGATCTTTCGCCCGGGGCGTCGGCGCTGGCGGCGGCCAATGCCCAGACCAACGGCCTGGCGGAGCGCGCGCTCTTCCTGGCCGGAAGCTGGGCCGAATCGCTGCTGGGCGGCTTCGACCTCGTTCTCTCCAACCCCCCCTATATCGAGCGCGCGGCGATACCCGCGCTGATGCCGGAGGTGGCGCTGCATGAGCCGGCACGGGCGCTGGATGGCGGGCCGGATGGGCTGGAGGCCTACCGGGTCATTGTCGCCGACCTGCCGCGCCTGCTGACCCCAGGCGGCCGCGCGGTGCTGGAACTTGGCCAGGGTCAGGCACCCGCGGTGGCGGCGCTGGCGCTGGCCGCCGGATTGGAAGTGCTGGGGACCCATGCAGATCTCGGGGGGGTGGATCGCGCCCTGATCCTGCGGAAGCCATGAAAAAACAGTTTGGCTGACACGAAAGGCGAGGCTAGGGTGGGCTTCAGCGGCAGGATACGCGATAGCGGGCCTGGAAGCTGCCGGGGGACGCCAGTACGGCCATGATGGCCTTGGCCGCCCGGCACCGCAGCGACATAACCACCATCCGCGACCATTTCGGCCTGTTGGGGGCCTGCTGCCCCCTCACGCCGGTCAACGCGAGCATGAGACGGCGAACGCAATATCCATGAACATTAAGCGCATGCGCGGCCGTGGCGGCCATCGTCAGGGTGGGGGCGGCGGCGGCCAGTTCCGGCAATCCGGAGGTGGTGGCGGCGGCGGCGGCAACCAGCCGATGAACCGCAACCACGTCTTCGATTCGAGTGGCCCGGACATGCGGCTGCGGGGCACGGCCCAGCAGTTGTTTGAGAAGTATCTGCAGCTTGGCCGCGATGCGACCGGCTCCGGCGACCGGGTCATGGCTGAGAGCTACTTTCAGCACGCGGAACATTATTTCCGCATCCTGAACGCGATGGCCCAGGCCGCGCAGCAGAACCAGCCCCAGAGCCGGCGCCCGCAGGGCGGCCCCGATGGCGCAGAGCAGGGTGAGGCCGGGAACGGCGAAGCCATCTCGGTCAATGGCGGCACTGATCCCGCCAGTGACGCCGAGGCTTCTGACGAGCAGCCGCAGACGGTTCAGTAAGACGCGAGGCTGGCCGCCGCGCCAGCCTCCCGTGCTGCCCTCAGGGCAGCACTTCCAGCGCGTCCCCGCGCGAGACCCTGCCATCTTCCAGCACCAGCGCGTGCAGGCCGAGATCGGCATGGCCGAAATGCTCCCGCAGCAGCTTCGGCACATTGGCGTCGCGCTCGGCGGTGACAGGGTTCACCTGCGTCGCCGGGCAGCGCATCGTCCGCTTGTAGATGGAGAGGCGGGCGCCGCCGATCAGCACCTCCTTGTCCACCCAATCGAACTCGGCCCAGGCCGGCAGCCCGCTGAAATAGATATTGGCGCGGAAGCGGAGCGGGTCGAGCGTCAGCCCCGTGGCCTTTTCCAGCGCCGCGATAGTGGCCAGGTTGATCAGCGTCACGCCCTTCCGCCGGTCGTCGGAGAAGGCATGGCCGGGGGCGGAGACAAAGCGGGGGGTGCCGCGCGCCTCCTCGCCCAGATAGGCGGTCAGGGCGGCGGCGATGGCGTTCCGGCCCGTCGGGGTCTGGGTGCTTGCCAGCAATTCCTGCCCGCCCGGGATCCGCAGCAGCAACTGGCCACTATGACCGTCATAGGCGGCCGAGATCAGCGCCAGCCGCTCATTCACCATCAGGCAGGCGAAATGCCGCTTGGGCAGGAAGCCGGGCGCGGCCTCGTCGAAAGGCGCGTCGCCCTGGGCCAGGGCGAACCGGCGGTCGTCCTGGATGCATTCGCCGGCCTTCAGCAGCACATCCTCCAGCGCCTCGGCGGTCAGGCCTTTCACGGGATATCGGTAGAGCGTCTCGACGCGCATGCACTGCTGCCTTCCCTGGCTTTTTTACCCACCCCGGCCTTGAAGCCGGCGCCAACCCTTTACCACATTCAATCTCGTTACGGTGCCCGGGGGTCGCCTTGCAGGGTCTCGAGTGCCGGTCCGCTCAAAGGAGGGGCCATTCATGGATATTGAGAAGTTCACCGAGCGCGCCCGCGGCTTCCTGCAGGCCGCGCAGACCATCGCCATACGCGAATACCACCAGCGCGTGACCCCGGAGCATCTGCTCAAGGCGCTGCTGGATGACGAGCAGGGTGCCGCCGCCGGGCTGATCCGCGCCGCGGGTGCCGACCCGAACCCCGTGAAGATCGCCGTGGACGCCGAGATCAGCCGTCTGCCCAAGGTTCAGGGTGCCGGCGCCGGCCAGCCGCAATTCGTGCCCGAGATCGTGCGGGTGCTGGATGCCGCGCAGCAGCAGGCCACCAAGGCCGGCGACAGCTTCGTGGCGCAGGACAGGCTGCTGGTCGCCCTGGCCGCGAGCGACACCCCCGCCGGGCGCGCCCTGGTGCATGCGGGTGCCACCGCCCAGAAGCTGGAAGCCGCCGTCGAGGCCGTGCGCAAGGGCCGCAAGGTGGACAGCGCCAATGCCGAGCAGCAGTTCGACGCGCTGAAGAAATATGCCCGCGACCTGACCGAGGCCGCGCGCGACGGCAAGCTCGACCCGGTGATCGGCCGGGACGAGGAGATCCGCCGCGCCATCCAGGTGCTGGCCCGCCGCACCAAGAACAACCCGGTGCTGATCGGCGAGCCTGGCGTCGGCAAGACCGCCATCGTCGAGGGGCTGGCGCTGCGCATCGTCAATGGCGACGTGCCGGAGGCGCTGCGCGACAAGCGCGTGCTGGCGCTCGACCTGGGTGCCATGGTGGCCGGCGCGAAGTACCGCGGCGAGTTCGAGGAGCGCCTGAAGGGCGTGCTGACCGAGATCGAGAGCGCGGCTGGCGAGGTCATCCTCTTCATCGACGAGATGCACACGCTGATCGGCGCGGGCAAGGCAGATGGGGCGATGGACGCCTCCAACCTGCTGAAGCCGGCCCTGGCGCGCGGCGAGCTGCACTGCATCGGCGCCACCACGCTGGACGAATACCGCAAGCATGTGGAGAAGGACGCGGCCCTGGCCCGTCGCTTCCAGCCGGTCTTCGTGGGTGAGCCGAGCGTGGAGGACACCATCTCCATCCTGCGCGGCATCAAGGAGAAGTACGAGCTGCACCATGGCGTCCGCATCTCGGATAGCGCGCTGGTGGCGGCGGCGACCCTCTCCAACCGCTACATCACCGACCGCTTTCTGCCGGATAAGGCCATCGACCTGATGGACGAGGCCGCCAGCCGCCTGCGCATGCAGGTGGACAGCAAGCCGGAGGAGCTGGACGAGG